>CAJXYE010000027.1 GCA_913063325.1 uncultured Colwellia sp.
CCATTCTCTTCAATCAATGCCTTGCCTCTAAGCCTTTTAATTCTCGCTAAGTGGTCAATTAATTAATGTACTTGGTATTAGTCATAATTCTGTCATAAAACATCCATATAATTGTCATGTTCACTTCGTATAGTGTGAACAATCAAATAGTTCAAGCTCTTATCGGAGACAACCATGAGTTTAAAAAAAGTTATAAGTATTATTAGTTTATCAAGTCTGATCAGTTTCTCTGCTTTAGCTCTCGATGAAAAACTACCGGAATATAAAAAAGTCAGTGGCATTTCTGGCAATGTATCTTCAGTTGGCTCAGATACCCTCGCAAATATGATGACATTCTGGGCAGAAGACTTTAAACGTACTTACCCAAATGTAAATATACAAATTCAAGCTGCTGGTTCATCTACTGCTCCGCCAGCATTAACTGAGGCTACGTCTAACCTTGGGCCAATGAGCCGTAAAATGAAAATGCGTGAGATAGAGGCTTTTCAAAAACGTTATGGTTATAAACCTACACGCGTGCGTGTTGCTATAGATGCCTTAGCTGTTTTTGTTCATAAAGATAATCCGTTAGAAGGTTTAACTATTGCACAAGTCGATGCAGTTTTTTCTAATAATCGTAAGTGTGGTGCTGAAAAGGATGTTGACCGTTGGGGAGATCTTGGCTTATCAGGTGCGTGGACGGGCAGGGATGTTCAATTATATGGGCGTAATTCAGTTTCCGGCACTTACGGATACTTTAAAAAGAAAGCTTTATGTAAAGGCGACTTTAAAAATAGTGTTAATGAACAACCAGGATCAGCATCTGTGGTGCAGTCGGTATCTGCCTCACTTAATGGCATAGGATATTCGGGTATTGGTTACCGTACATCAGGAGTACGTGCTTTACCACTCGCTAAAAAAGGAACAAGCTTCATTGAAGCAAATATGGAAAATGCTATTTCAGGTCGATATCCACTATCACGTTATTTATATGTTTATGTTAACAAACACCCAAATAAAGCACTTCCTCCGATGGAAGCTGAATTTTTGAAAATGATTTTGTCTAAATCAGGTCAAGCCATTGTGGAAAAAGATGGTTACATACCTTTGCCAAGTAAAGTTGTCGCAAAAGAGTTTAAAAAGTTAGGTTTATAATACACAGCCACGATCTTTATTAAATAGGGCAAGCTATTCATTGGCTAGCCCTATATTATTCCCTCTCACTACTCCTCGGTTCCTCTTATCATTTAAACAACATTCGTTAATATATATATAATTAAGTAGTTTCATTGATATAATGCCATATCAGTTAAATGCGCTAAGTATGAAATATCATATAGCTATTGGACGTAGAATATTTACGCCATAGCTTATGTGCAACCATCTAATTTATTGGTATGAATACAGTATTTTTTATCGCTTATTTTGAAGGAAATGTATGGAAATTATTTTAGCTAACCCTCGTGGTTTCTGCGCAGGTGTTGATAGAGCCATTAGTATTGTCGAGCGCGCTTTAGATTTATTTGGCGCACCTATCTATGTTCGTCATGAAGTAGTACACAATAAATTTGTAGTTGATGGCTTAAAAGAGCGCGGCGCAATCTTCGTCGATGAGCTTGATGAAGTACCCGATGATAATACAGTTATTTTTAGCGCTCATGGCGTGTCTAAAGCTGTTAGACAAGAAGCTAAAATGCGAGATTTAAAAGTATTTGATGCAACTTGTCCATTGGTAACAAAAGTCCATATGGAAGTTTCTCGTGTGAGTCGTAAAGATATCGAATGTATTCTTATTGGCCATGCAGGCCACCCTGAAGTCGAAGGTACTATGGGGCAGTATAGTAGTGACTCTGCAGGTATTTATTTAGTTGAATCTCCTGAGGATGTTGCTAGCTTGGTCGTTAAGAATCCAGAAAAGCTTTATTTCTGTAGTCAAACTACCTTGTCGGTAGACGATACCATGGATGTTATCTCAGCGCTTCAAGCTAAATTCCCATTGATTGAAGGGCCACGTAAAGATGATATCTGCTATGCCACTCAAAATCGTCAAGATGCTGTTCGTGAAATAGCGGATAAAGTTGATCTAATGTTGGTTGTTGGAGCTAAAAATAGTTCTAATTCTAATCGACTGAAAGAGTTAGCGAGTAAAATGGGTGTTACCTCCTATTTAATCGATACAGCAGAAGATATTGATGTTGACTGGCTAACTGGTATTAATAAAGTAGGTGTCACCGCGGGTGCATCAGCCCCTGCTATATTAATAAAGCAAGTTGTTGAGGCACTAAAAAACTATGGTGGTCATCAAGTTATTGAGCACCCAGGTAAAGAAGAAAGCATAGTATTTGCAGTACCAGCTGAATTGCGCTAGTCTTAATTTACCAGCAGAAAATTTAAATAACTCGTTATGCTAACGCCTTTCTGCAACCTAATGGGTATGGCGTTAATGTACAGTCGTCGGTTAATTTGTATTGTTAGTCTTTATCTTATTGTTAATTAAATACTTTTTAGTGTGTATTTGACTGTGGTTAAGGTTGACGCCGAGAGTAGTCGCTGTACACATTAAAATAATAATAAGGTGTTGGAAAGCTACTCCTAATGAGCTGTGCTGTTTTTTATTCAGTATAGCTATTGATGACCATGGAAATGGCAGGGTAGTGAAATATGTGGTTACCATCTGATGTAAACTCATTAATCGTGAATTATATCACGGAGCGATTTTTTCTATTTATACTGCTTTACAGTACACCTCCCTCGTTGAATTTTTTTCAGTACATCTCTATAAATAAAGCTATTTCTTCCTTATTATTTTATAAAATAAATTTGAATCTCTTATGGAGTAAATATGAATAAGCTTTTCATAAAACCTATTTACCGAAGTACTCAAAAGGGTATGACCTTTCTTGAAGTGCTTGTCGCTTTAGTGATCATGGTAACAGGTATTTTAGGTGCTGTTGCGATGCAAGCTACCGCTAAGCAAGCTAGTTTTGATGCTATGCAGCGCTCCCTAGCGTCGAGTTTAGCACAAGATATTATTGCACGAATGAGGGCTAACGACTTTTTGGTATTAGCTGACTATGAAGGATTAGATTATGGATCAGGTGATTATGTCGCTTCAGAGCCAAACCGATGTGATCAAGTTAATTCTAATTGCTCATCAGCCTTAATGCTCGCCAATGATAAATATGAGTGGGAATTAGCCATTATGGGAGGAGATGTTACCGTAGGAACAGATAAAAAGAGCGTTGGGGGATTAGTTGGCGGTCTAGGATGTATCATTGGAAATGGAGATTCAGTCAGTGTCGTTGTAAGTTGGCAAGGAAGAACTGAAATTAAAGACAGCAAAAAAAGCGGTACTTGTGGTACCGCTGGCACGAAAAGACGGCAAGTCGTTGTTGAAGCTTTTATTATATGAAAGGTTATGGAAGTAAACTAAATATGAAAGTCCTAGTGGTTGAACGTGTTTACCCTTCGGCAAAAGGTTTCACCTTAGTTGAGCTAATGGTTTCATTATCCATTGGTTTAGTCCTTTTTGCTGGTGTTATGAGTGTTTTTGTTGGCATGCGTACTACTACCGCCGAAACATCTAGTTATGGTGAGTTGCAAGAGAATGGTCGATTTGCTGTAAGTGTTTTGACTGATGACTTACTTAGACAAGATTTGTGGGGGGACTATACCGGGACTTTTGATATATCCAGTATAAGTCATTCTCTTGTAGCACCGGGAAATGACTGTGTTGGAGCAGGGGTTAACAATGCATCATTTCCTTTAGCTGTAGGACATTTTCGAACCCTTTGGGGCGATACTGTTGCAAGTTCAAACCCCATGGGCTGCTTTAGTGACGCGAAAATTGGTTCTGATGTAATCCAAGTGAAAAGAGTATTAGCAGGTGATTTAATTCAACGAGATGCAGATGGCAGTCCCATTCTTGATGTTGATGGCAATCAAATCCCTATAACAAACGCAGCTGCAGGAAATTACCATTTGGTTACTAACGGTAATGATGGCATTTTATTTAGCAGTGGGGCGGTGCCAGCAGTTGAGAATAGTCGAGTTTGGCAATATCAGCATCATGTCTATTATGTTCGAGAAGAAACACTAGGTAGTAATACGGTACCCGTATTAATGCAAGGGCGATTGACAACACGAATGTCTTTTGCACCCATTATAGATGGTATTGAAATGATTCATTTCATGTATGGTTATGACGCTGATACGGACCCAGAAGCTGCTGGTTATGGAATAGTAGATGCTTTTATTTCTGCAGATGACATGACAGAAGCACTGTGGAATGATGCTGGGGGGACTAAAATCATAGCGGTTAAAATCTTTGTTCTGGCGCGGAATATAGCTGCAGATAACAAATATACCAATAATAATACTTATCAGTTAGGCGATTTATCGGTGACTTTTAATGATAATTACCGTCGCCTATTATTTAGTTCAACAGTGACATTGTATAATGCGAGGATCGATTTATGGTAAGTCGTATTTATAAAATGAATAAGGCCGTGAAACAAGGTAAACAGCAAGGTGTAGTGCTAGTTGTTTCCTTAGTTTTTTTAATTGCCTTAACTGCTGTTGCTGCAGCATTAATGCAAAATAGTACAACAGATATGAAAATGTCAGGTGCTAGCGAAGAAAAAATGGTTGCAGATCAAGAAGTGGTCAGTGCGGTAGATGAATTTATCTTCAAACAAGTTACCGGAGGTACAGGTAATAATGGTTTTGCTAAGTCGATAGCAACCTTTAAGGACGGTGCTAAAAATATCAAAGCTGAGTTAACTAATGCTAACAAACATGGCGATATTAATGCTGCATCGCTCGATGTTGCCAACAATGAGTTTAAGCTTGAAGCCGATTGCCCCCATTCTAGGTCTGCTTCATCAGCGCAGGTGTTTACTTGTAACATATTACGCATACAGATAAGCAGAGATTATGGCCGTAATAAAACGAGTACTGTGGAAGTGAATTCAGGTATAGCCCAGCATTTATTGAAATAAAACAAGAGTTTTAATCAATGCTGAATTGGCTGATTATGTTTATATTTGGGGTTTTATTATGAAGAAGTTTATTACGTTAAGTTTACTGACTATTTCAGCACTGATGACGACATCTTTGTCGCTTGCTGAAGATATAGAACTCTACGTTAGTGATGCCGTGAAGCAGTCGGCAAAGAAGTCTAAAGTACTGATTATTTTTGATAATTCTGGCAGTATGGGAACTCCGCATACCGTTGATAAGCCTTATAATCTAGATGAAAGCACTGTACCTGATTATTACCCCCCTGATGGCGCATCTCATGCCTACAATGATGATGCGACCTATTTTAATAAAGGTAGTTCTGATGGTTTTTCTGCTATACCCGATAGCCCTAGTGATGGACGCCGTTTTTTAGCGGCTATTAATAGTTGTGAAAGCTCTAAAGAATCGTTAAGAATGAAAGGTTATTATACTGGTCACATTCGTGAATATACTATTAAGGGGAATAGTGGTACTTGGGAAGAAATACCTGATAATAATGGTTTGAATATTGAAGTGCTTGACTGTCAAGAGGATATCAGAATAGAAGAAGACGGCAATGTAATAAATGCCGGTAGTTTAGAGAATATTGACAGCCTTCCTACAGGTTATCCTGCTGATAATTTAGGTACAAAAAAGGATCCGGTTTACCATACGACAGATACAACCAAGCTAAATGTTACTTGGTCTGGCCCTTTAGTTACCTTATATACAGCAAATTACCTTCGTTGGTATCATAGTCTCCTTAAAGATGAAATAACTGAAACTCGTTTACAAACAGCAATAAGAAGTATCACTAATGTTATTGAAACAACCGATGGTATCGAATTTGGTTTAGAAATATTTAATAATAATTATGGTGATGGTGCTTCAGCTAATAATGGTGGCCGAGTAGTCTTTGGTATTGACGAGATGACAACGACTAATGAAGCTAGCCTTATCAGTATCATTGACAATGACCTAACGGCAGGTCCGTGGACCCCTTTATGTGAATCGACCTATGAAGCACAGCAATATTTTGCGGGTAAAACGGTTGAATATGGTGATGATGCTAAGGATTCTTCTAGACCTAAAGCTGACCCTACAATTATCAATAGCTCTAATGAATACAAAACCCCTTTTGATGAGTGTACAGACAAAGCCTATATTATTTTAATTACCGACGGAGTACCTTCATTCGATTCAGCGGCAGATAGTGATATTGAAGGGTTAACGTCTAAAGAAGCAAACGGGGTAGATGTTGATGGCAATCCTGTATTTAAAGATGTGACTTTTACGGGAACTCATGAAAATTTTAACAACGCTACTTTTGTGTATGACAAGCAATGGTATAACACCGGATCTAGCTATTTACCAGCATTAGCAGGATGGATGAACACCTACGATGTCAACTTAACCCTTGATGGTGTGCAAACTGTATCAACTCATACTATTGGTTTTAGTGAAGGTGCTGCTGACGCCGCACCTTTATTAATTGAAACGGCTGCACGAGGCGGTGGAGAGTACTTTGCAGCAAGTGATGGACTACAGTTGACTGCAGCGTTACAAAGTACGTTACGAAATTTAACGCCAGCAAATGACAGTCTAACTTCTGCGTCGGTAGCGGCAAATAATTTTGATAGAACTGAAACGTTAAATTCTGTCTATTATGCAATGTTTGACCCGCGAAATGGTCCTCGTTGGCAAGGTAATTTAAAGAAGTATAAGGTCATTGATAGTGTTCAAATCGGTGCTAATAATGTACCTGCGCTTGATGAAGACACTGGGCACTTTTCTACCACAGTGCAAAGTTACTGGTCACCAACTGTTGATGGTAATTTAGTTGCCGAAGGCGGTGTTGCTAGTTGGTTTGCAACAAAAAATGTTGCGGATCGCGTTGTTTATAGTGATGTTGATGGTGCACTTGCTTTGTTAAATACAGCGGCCTTAACTGGCAATGAGCAGGCCTTTGCAGATGATTTAGGTATAGCTTTAGCTGACGTTACTGATTACTTTAATTGGAATTTAGGCATGGATGTCGATGATGAAGATAAGGATGGTAACATAACTGATATGCGGGCGGATGTTTTTGGTGACCCACTGCATTCAAAACCCTTAGTTGTTAACTATGGTACAAGTATTCGCATTGTCATAGGTACTAATGCGGGCGCATTGCATATGTTTGAAGATGCAGGAGATACTGTCTCAGAAAAATGGGCCTTCATGCCAAAAGAGCTTTTTCCAAACATCACTGGTTTACGAGATAACTTTTCTTCAGCTAGCAAAATTTATGGTGTTGATGGTCAAATCACTTCCTATGTAAATGACAAGGATGGTGATGGTATTATCGAAACAGGAGATACGGTATGGATATTCTTTGGTTTACGTCGAGGAGGTGATTCATATTATGCTTTAGATATCAGTAGTCCAGACTCGCCAAGCTTAATGTGGCATATAAAAGGTGGCAGTACTGACTTTGAGGGCTTAGGCCAAACGTGGTCACAGCCTAAAGTTGGTTTCTCAAAACTCAATCTAAGCGGTAAAGTTGCTAGTCCAGTACTTTTCTTTGGTGGTGGTTATGATCCCAATAAAGACAGTGAGAACGCAGGTACTAGCGATACCAAAGGTCACTCTGTATACATGGTTGATGCTAAAACAGGTGAATTAAAGTGGAGTATGGCACCTAGTGGCGCAGACACTACTTTTGCAGGAACGGATAGTATTCCTTCAAGTATCGGTTTATTAGACAGTAATGGTAATGGCCTAGTTGATAGGTTATATACTGGAGATACTGGCGGTAATGTTTGGCGTGTTGATATGCCAGGTGATGATACAGATGATTTCTCAGTGTTTCAATTAGCGAGTTTAGGTGGTGATACTAATGCAACAGACAGACGTTTCTTTTACGAGCCTTCTATTGTAAGAACCTTTATTGCTGAAACCTTAGAGACTGAAGTAACAGACAAAGATGGTGTAACAACGACTATTACCGTACACCAAGAAATACCATATGATGCGGTATTAATTGGTAGTGGTGATAGATCCAACCCGTTAGGTACTGATACTGCTGACAGTTTTTTTATGATTAAAGATGAACATATAAAAACACAAACATTTTCGGCTGATAGTACACCACCAACGCCAACAGTAATTACGGAATCTAATTTATTTAATTTTACCACTGATCGTTTTGCCGCGACAATGACTGACGAAGCAAGAGAGACCTTAGCGATAGAGGTCAGTGCACAGTCTGGTTGGTTTATTGATTTCACTCAAACAGGTGAAAAGAGTACATCAGCGGCTATAGTTATTAATGGTATTGCCTATTACACCTCATTCACACCGCCAGAGTTTTCAGCTGAATTGGTTGATTGTAAACCGCCAACAGGCAAAGGCTGGTTATATGCAGTTGATTTAGCGTTAGGAACTAAAAGGTATAATTGGCTTTCGGAGGACACTGATAACAGATCCGATAGAATCGCACTAATTAGTGAGCAGTTCTTAGGCTCGCCTACCTTAATTGTATTGCCTGATGACCCTGATGATCCTAAATCCGAAGTTACTGGTAACCTTATTGTTGGTCGAAAAATTATCGGTGTAGACTTTGATTTGAAAACAATGCGTACTTACCTTTATGTTACAGAAGAGCAATAAGTTAAAGGTATAAATTTAATGTTATGGGACAGACATCATGAATAAACAGAAAAAAAGCTATGGTTTTACTTTAATCGAGTTACTTATCACCGTGGCTATTATTGGTATTTTAGCTGGTGTTGCTTACCCCTCATACAATGATTTTGTAGTTAGGAATAATCGAGCTGAAGCGCCTCGTGAACTAGTACGTTTAGCTAACTTACAAGAGCAATTATTTGTTGATAGTAGAGCCTATACTGCGAATATTAGTGAGCTCGGTGTTGGTAGTGTTGCAGTATGGGAAACGCCAAGCGGGTATTATAAAATTTCATCAGTGGTTGTGAATAGTACTTTTACATTAACGGCAACAGCACAAGGTACACAAGCAACTAATGATGCTGCCTGCTCTGCAATTACATTAACCGATACGGGTAAAAAATTACCCCTTATTTGTTGGGAGGAGTAATATGAAAGGTTTCAGTGTGTCAATCTCGTGTGTTATTTTGCTTGCTTTGTTCTCTGTTCAAGCAGCTAAGCCTGTAAAGACTGTAGAGGAGCCGGGAGGCGACAGTAATAAAAAAGTTAATGCCAAGTGTCATGTCGAACTCGTTGGTGGTAGCGAGATAATTCAATTTTGGCACATTAAGTCTGAGGGCTTATCAAAGCTAGCCAAGCATATTGTTGGAAAAAAAGTGACAAAACAAAAGTCTAAAGATAAAGTTAAAATATATAAAGCTTATGAGTGTGTATTAGAGAGGGATAAATTTACTAGCCTCAAGGCGCAATCACTAGATAAGAAAACACCACGTTAGCGGATAGTTATGAAATAAATTATGATGCAATAAAGTAATTAACAAGGTTATATTTGCTGGAATTAGGCTTTGTTAATTATACCAATTCCGATAAGTTCCTGATCTTGTTGTACTGAGTAAAAATATTTCAAGGCAAGGCGCTAGATTGACCAATAGCGGGCGTGTGTGATTGAAAGCAACGCAGTCATGAATAATTTTAGCCAGTAGAAGTGGTCAATAATTTAACTGAATTGGTATTATATTGATAGCATTTACTTAATTGCATTAATTTTAATACGGGGTGATATTATTACCGTTTCTGTCTTGGTCTTTGCCATCGCCGTTTATATCTGAACTTAAATAAGTTCTACCTGCTAGAGATAAGCCCACACCTCGACAATAATTAGCATTACCATTTGGGCAATAGCTAAATATAAGCAAGCTATTGTTGGCGGTATTTAATTGACCGCTTGGGCTGTATGTTACACTATTCAAATTAAAATTAAGACTATCACCCGCTTGAATTGGCTCTCTTTCCTTTATTAGCCCGTCAATAGAAACTACCCCTATCCTACCGGTCCAAACGGTTGTGTTTTGACAGGTATCATCAGCTAGAAGGGGGCAAAGCGTAGCATTTTGCCCTGAATTGATAGCGGCATTTCGAGTTGTCAGTAATAAACGCTGTAGCTCGGTTACTTCATTATCAACACGCATCTTCATGGTGAAACTACTTAGACTAGGTACTGCGATAGCTAATGCAATACCAGCTATAGCTATAGTCACTAGTAGCTCAATTAGGGAGAAACCAATAACCTTGTTAGAGGGGATATTAAGTAAACTTGAAGGAGGAAGGCTTTGAGCCTTTTGCGTGGATAAATCAGACTTTTTAAAGGCATTATTGTTAAATAGATAGTACTGCATAATATTTGACCAATCAATACAACTTATCTTATATTTATAACACTTTAGCTATGATCTCGCTAGTGCTATATATCGCAGGATTAATGATATATAGCACTATAGTAAATATATTTTAAAGCTCGCTACTTGGGACACTCGTTGGATTGATATGTTCAACCGGGTAACAGCCTAGTACCTTAATGAAATTAGTATGTGGGGTAATATCATTAATCGCTTCCTGTAGAGCAAAATTCTTTATGTTTGCTTCTACATCAATATAGAACATTTCTTCCCAAGGTCGACCTTGGATCGGGCGAGATTCAAGTTTACACATATTAATACCTTTTTCTTTAAGTACTAATAGACACTCTACTAAGGCACCTGCTTTTTGACCTGTGGCTAAAATTATTGCTGTTTTCGCTGGGATTTGTTCTGCTACGTCTATTGATTTTCGAGCAACGAGAATAAAGCGAGAATGGTTTTCAGTTTGATTGGCAATAGATTGCTCTAATGCATGCAACTGATAAAGTTGTCCGCCTTCTTCGCTACCAATAACAGCTATAGTATCATCTTGGAATTCCGCGACTTTAGCCATGGCATCAGCAGTGCTATCGCAATACTCAATGCGTATACCGCTTTGTTTATCTAGGAAGTTACTGCATTGTGCAAACGGTTGCCCATGAGCATAAATGGTTTTTATCTTATCTAAACTTGTATTTACTGATGTTAGCAAGCAATGTTCAATTGGCTGCGTTATTTCACCAACGATTGAAAGGTTAGTGTGTTGCAATAAGTCGTAAACTTCATTAATGCTACCTGAGCTGGTATTTTCAATAGGAAGCATACCGTAATCAACTTGGCCTGACTCTACTTGTTGCAATATTTCATTGAAACTTTGACAGCCAGACTCGATGATTTTCTCAGCTCGGCGTGAAAAATACCGATGGCTAGCCAGGTAGCTATACGAGCCTTTATCACCTAAAAATGCAACACTAACGGTTGGTACTTGAATATCAGGGTTGGCTAAACTTTGTAAATAAGCTTGCTGATTTAATACAGAGTCTTCAATAATCGTCTGAAATACACTGGTAACATAGTGGGCATCTAAATTTAGCGTTTTACCGTGTTTAATTAAGCGAATTAAAAGCTCTTGCTCACGTTGCTGATCTCTTATTGGGCGAATTTGTTGTACTTTACTCTTTGCCACATTAAGTGTTAACGCGCGACGTTTTGCAAACAAAGCTAATAAGTCTTGGTCTAAAAGCGTTATTTCTTGGCGTATCTCATTTAAATCTAACTTTTCGCTCACTTGTTTACCTTTTTATTGTTAATTGAATGCTCGTTTGAGTAGTTACTCTAGCTAGCTTAGCTAAATTGTGTCAACTGTTTCTTTAGACGTTTTTTGTTAATCTGTACTATTTAGGGAATGCATTGCAATACTATGGCGAAGCTACATAAGGTGGCAATTGCCCATGCTATCGATCTCAACAGGGCAAAATCCAACAAATATAAGATGTTATATAATACTCTTGAAATAACATGTACAACTGCCAATATGGCTATTGTTTGTTGGGTATTGCCTGTTGTCAGCGCTAAAATTATAGCTGGCGCAAAAATAATGACTGATTCAAAAGCATTTTGATGGGCTGCTAACCCACGTGCACCGAAGCCCGTTAATTTACTTTGTTGATCTCTTGGGTGGTTATTATTATATCCACCGAGTTTAGCCATAGCATAAGCGACAGGCCCTTTTGCAAGTAGTGGTAAAAGTAGTGCTAAAAACAAGCACGTTATCAAAATAGTCATCACGCTCTCGATATTGAATTATTATAAAGTTTTTATGTAAATTTAGGTGTTATTTAGTAGCTAAGTAACGTTAGTTTATACTGAGTTTTACCCGGTAAAAATGGAGAAACTACTCCATGCTCCCAATCACTATGGCCCATGCCATAATATGGGCTCCACGGATGCCCAGACTGGCTAGTTGGCATATGAAAAATACCACTTTCTTCGTGACCCGGAGAAACAACCATTCGTTCTGAAGCACCGAAAGATTTTCCTTGTACTCTTGGCATATAACTATCTCCAGGCAAAGCGATACTTGGCATATTTAGCCAATAATCAAGCAGGGGAACTGCACTACTCAGTGGGTGTTTAATCGCTGATCTATTTTGTTGCCCCCATGTAGCTTGCTCTAAAGTTTGGTCTATAGACATGTCTGCAATAGTTACTTCTAATGATTTAGTAAAAACCTCCTGCCAACTGTCTTGTGAAAGCATCATGAAATTCTCTGGTTGTTCATTAATGAGTTGCCATAATGGTACTTCGATTTGATGGCGAATGCTTTTGAAATTAAAAGCATTATCAGTGTTTTTTAAACTGCTTTTCAACTCGAAAAAAACCTTGTCCCTTAGATTAATTCTAAAGTTTCGAACTAAACGATAACTAACCGAGTCGATGCTTGCCCTCAATTCACCTGGTTTTTCTAACAACTCCTTCACTTGTTGAAAGTTATTATGCTGTGCCAATACTTGATTGGTTAATACTGTATTAAGGATGAATTGTTGCCAACGCTGTAAAAAAACAGCCTGATCATCTAATCCAATTTGAAGAAGAGATTGCTCATCAAATTTGTTTTGAGTGAATAAATTATCTCTTATTTGCTTTGATCGAGCACCTAGTGCGTAACCACCATTACCAAGTTTTTTAACCATCTCACCACCAACAACGCGAGAGTTAGCTGTCCATAGTCTATGATTTTCAGGATTTTTCATACGAGGATATTGTTCTGGCTTTAAGTAGCCTTGCCAATGATTTTTACCAGATGACCATGATGTTGGTGTTTCACCAATGATGCCTTTTTTGTTGGGAATTGGCCCCATAATTGTCCAACCAATGTCTCCATGTTTATCAACCACAAGTATATTTTGAGAAGGAATGCCTGAACGAGCAGCAATATTAAAAGCTTGTGAGACGGTTTGTGCTTGCTCTAATTCAATGGCTACTAAATTAATGGCTTCTTTATCATGCGCAACCCAGCGATAGGCAAGTACTTTTCCTTGGTGATCCTTACCAATAACAGGGCCCCAAATGGTTTCCTTGACGGTTATTTCTTGTGCTTTTTGACCTTTGACCGCGATGACTTGTTTGTGAATAGTAAAGTTTTGATAACCTGAAGGGGTCAGGTATTGGCTATTATCAGTATTAGTCGTTAATACAATAACATCACTATAATCACCGTAGCTGTTGGTAAATCCCCAAGCGATACTTCCATTACTGCCTATTACCATATTAGGAGTACCTGGCAAGGTGGCACCAGTCACTTTAATGTGTTCTGTTATTTTTTTTGAATTGACAGTTTTCGAACTGACTTTTTTGCTCTCGGGGTATTCAAAAGAGGCACGAAACCAAGTATTAGGAACACGAATTCCCAGGTGCATATCATTGGCTATTACTCCACTCCCAGTCGAACTTAAAGCACCTGAAATAGCCCAACTATTAGAGCCAGGTAAATGGTCGCCTTGATACTTGTTTTCATTGTTTTTTGCTAATATCATTGATTCTTTGTTGGTATTATCTGTGTCGATAGTATTGAAGCTAGAAGCTGAAGGCCAAGCATTTGTTGGCATTGAAGCTTGAGGATATTGGCTACCATCTATAGCTGCATCCCAGATACTGCCTTTGGGATCTAAAAATGCGTAAACATCGCCGGATAAAACTGCTTTCATTAGACCTAGTGTGCGCTCGCGTCTGCCATCATGATATTGAAGATCAATATACATACTGAAAATGGTAAGAATAGAGTCTTCTTCACTCCACTGTACAGGCTCTTGCTGAAGTAGGAGGTACTCAAAAGGCGATGAATTTAAATATTTTAAACCTTGGTTAACGCCTCTAGTGTACGCTTTTATTAATTCTAGTTGCTGTTGAGGTAGCTCAGCAACTATGGCTCTAGCTCTGTCTCGAAAGCGATGTCTACGAATTGATTTATCATAATCAAGCGCTAAAGGGCCAAATAAGCTTGCTAACTCACCTGCAGAGTTACGCCTAAGTAAATCCATTTGAAAAAATCGTTCTTGTGCATGAACAAAACCTAATGCTACGGCAATGTCATTTCTGCTTTGCGCCTTAATTGTGGCAATTCCCTGTTTATCACGCTCAATAATGGCTGATTTTTTTAAACCAAAAACTGTTTTTTTTCCATCGAGCACTGGCAAAGCACCATCTACTTTGCTGTACAGCCAGGTTGAAGCAGTGGCAATAAGCAATAATAGGATGAGTAGTAAGCCAGTAAATAGTTTTTTCAATGGTTGCATAGATAAACAAGTAATCAATAATCGATAAAGCAGGGTAACGTAAAATGGACCAGGAGAATATTTATAGTTTTTATTTTTATTAAAAAAGTACTTTAATTTGAGGAGGGAGGTTAACTGTGTAGATAAACGGCTAATAATTCTAAAATAATGTGTTATTTAATTGCACTATTTCAAAGGAGTAATATTGCGATAGCAGGGTAAAAGAAATACCCAGTCGTTAAAAAATGCTAACTAAAGCTCAAAGTGCTACTACATTTCTTTTTTATTACTTTACTATCAGAGGATGAAACTGATGGGGCGATAATCGTTTCATTGTTAGATGTGGTGAAATACGACATAAATTGATGTAATTTATCGTTAAAAACCATGGCGCTAGTAAAAAAATCATTAGACTTGTTAATTACGCTGATTGTTACATCTGAGTTTCTATCATTTAATGTTATAGGATGAGATAAAATTAAACTGCTTGAAAAATTATTGCTGTAGTTTGAAGATAAAGCATTAGGGATTTTACCCGCGACGTTAATTATATCGTAGCTATTAAGGCCAGTTGTCAGCATGTTATTAACGTTTAAATGTTGCACTTTAATTACAGGCTTAGCATTTACTGGAGAAATATTCATCAAAATTAGGAATGTGATAAAACTAACTAACAGTAATTTAATGGTTCTCATTGCCTATATCCTTTTAGCGATGCCGCATTTGTTTAAGTAGGTGTTATTGATTAATTATACTAAATTGTTACAAGTGTTACTTTAAAGGTTGTTTAAACTTTATGCTAGTTACTTGAGATAAGCTGCTTCTTTCACACGGTAGATGGTATACGCGTCTTAACAAGGTAGTTCAACGCGATATTCTCAAATAAAATCTAACTTTAGCTTTAATATTAGAACGGTTCAGTTAATTAAATATTTCAAATTATTTTATTTGGTAACAATACACTTGAATAAGTTATTACAATTAACGTTCACATCATAGCTTTGCCTATAAAAAAATGCCGCTATGGTCTACTTCCCATAACGGCGGCTTTAACTATTTTACCTATCTCAATTTGAAATACTGAGCTGTAGAATTGACAGAGGTTAACTGAGTTGACGCTTTTTTTCTAAGCGATACTGATGCAATAACGGCTCGGTATAACCATTAGGCTGTTCTACGCCTGAAAATATTAATGCTGCAGCTGCTTTAAAAGCGATGCTATTAGTATAGTCATTACTCATCGCTTTATAACTACCATCACTAGCATTTTGCTCATCAACAATACCCGCCATTTTCTCTAAACTGGCTTGCACTTGTGCTGTTGTACAAATGTTATGAATAAGCCAATTAGCAATGTGTTGGCTAGAAATACGTAAAGTAGCTCTATCTTCCATTAAACCGACATTATTTATATCAGGAACTTTAGAGCAGCCTACGCCGTCGTCTATCCAGCGAACTACGTACCCTAAAATACCTTGGCAGTTATTGTCTAACTCATCACTAACTTCTTGAGCAGTCCAATTGGTATCTTCTGCTAACGGAATAGTTAAAATATCATCTATTTTGGCAGGGGTGCGCTTGGAAAGTTGTTGTTGTAATCCAAAAACATTCACTCTATGGTAATGCAGGGCATGTAACGTTGCCGCGGTTGGCGAGGGAACCCATGCCGTATTTGCTCCGGCTTCTACATGGTTTATTTTAGTTGCCAACATGTTCGACATTTGATCAGGGATTGGCCACATACCTTTACCAATTTGTGCTTTTTGGCTAAATCCACATGCCAAGCCAACATCAACATTGTTATCTTCATAAGCGCTTATCCATGGGGTGAGCTTTATGTCCGCTTTTCTTGCCATGGGTCCTGCCATCATCGAGGTATGAATCTCATCACCTGTTCTATCTAAAAAGCCAGTATTGATAAATACGACACGGTTTCTTGCTGCATATATACAATTTTTTAAGTTAACACTGGTACGTCTTTCTTCATCCATAATGCCCATTTTTACCGTGTTACATGGTAGTGATAGCGCCGCTTCTACTCGAGAAAATAATGTGTTGGCAAAAGCCACTTCTTCAGGGCCATGCATTTTAGGCTTAACAATGTAAATAGAGCCCTCACTGCTATTGCTAAATTCACTATTGCCTTTTAAATCGTGCAGTGCAATTAAGCTGGTGATCATTGCATCAAGTATGCCTTCAGGCACCTCGTTACCCTCTTTATCAATAATGGCATTGTTTGTCATCAAGTGACCAACATTACGTACGAACATTAAACTGCGGCCTTTGAGAGTAATGCTATCGCCATTTAATGTTTGAACACTCAAGTCTTTATGCATAGTGCGGGTTATCGTTTGACCATTTTTAGTGAGGGTTGCAGATAACTTACCCGTCATTAGTCCTAGCCAATTTCGATAGGCTACTACTTTATCTTCACCATCGACAGCAGCGACTGAATCCTCACAATCCATAATGGTTGTTAAAGCTGATTCAAGCATGATGTCACTTAAACCAGCAGCATCTTCTTTACCTATAGCACTATCGTCATTGAATAATAAACTTAGGTGTAACCCGTGGTGAGTAAACATCATAGACTCGGGTTTATTTATGCTGCCAGTAAAGCCAAGGAATGCGGTGGGATCTTTTAAGGGGCTTTGCTGACCATCTGCCAAAGTGACCATCAATTGTTGTTCGGTTAAGTGATAACTTACGGCTTGACTATGATTACCACTAAGCAGTGGAATAACTTGGTCTAAATAGTCTTTAGCAAAAGCGATAACCTTTTTACCTCGTATCGGATTATATGTTTTACTTGGCTGTGCGCCATTGTCATAACTGATTGCATCGGTACCATAAAGAGCATCATATAAACTACCCCAACGTGCATTGACTGCATTTAAGGCGAAGCGGGCATTCATTATAGGTACAACAAGCTGAGGGCCAGCCATTAAGGCTAATTCATTATCAACATTACTGGTGTTGATACTAAAGTCTTCTACTTGCGGTACAAGGTAGTTAATGTCCGATAAAAACTGTTTATAGTGAGAAAATTCAAGTGGTTTATTGCTTTGGTGATAATTATCAATGCTTTTTTGTAAGGTATCACGCTTTAATAGTAGCTGTTGGTTTTCGGGGCTTAGGTCATTAATGATACTAGAAAACTGTTGCCAAAAATGTGCGGAACTAATGGAAGTACCAGGCAATGCTTCATCTTCAATAAAATCAAAAAGACACTGGCTTACTGTTAAATTTTCTATCGTTACTGTCGCTGACATTATTACTTCACCTTATTTTCAAAACTTGGTATTTAACCGTCAAGAATGTTTGTATAAAAGTTTCTATTTCTAGCGTCATTTTAGCAATGGTGCAGCTAAAAAGGGTCTATAAATAACTGATAGTGATAATCCTATGGCTTATTATCACTGCTGGCAATAGTGCTTTAGGGTTAGACAAAGCACTGAATAGAATACTATGTCGACAAGGTTTTATTTAAGCTATTGTTAAGTCTAAGTTAAATTGTGATTTGAAGGGCGGGGATGTAAGGTTATTCATGTCATTGTACTTTATGATAAGCATCATTCACATTGTGAATGATGCTTGGTGGTAATAACTATTTTATAGTCCTAGTTAAACAGTTGCTGCAATAAAGGGATTAACCAAGGGCTGATCAATGCGGTGAGTACTGCAGATAAAATCAATGCAACAGAGCTGTATGCGCCATGTTCTGCACTTTTACGTACCAGTACAGCCGTGCCAATAACATGACTGGCACTACCAATGGCTAACCCCTGAGCTTTAGCTGAATTAATGCCAATAAAGCTTAGCCATTGAGGCCCGAGTAAGGCACCAAATAAACCAGCAATCAATATGGCAAAAGCGGTGATGGAGCTATCACCAAACAATTGTTCGGTTAAGGTAATACCTATCGGGGTAGTGACGGATTTTAATGATAACGCTACCGCAATCTCGGGCGCTTTTATCATCCACATAGCCAGAATAAAGCTAACGACAATTACCACTGTAATACCTAAGACTAAAATAGCGGTCATTTCTCGCCAATAAAAACGTATTTGTTTAAACTGTTGATAAAGTGGTAAACCTAAGGCAACAATGGCTGGCTCGAGTAAAAGGTTAAGTATTTGAGTATTATCACTATATTGTTGGTAATTGATTTCAGTTAATAATAAGAAAGGCACCAGTATGCTAATAGAAATCAACATAGGATTTAACCATATATATTGCCATTTTTGCTGGCATCTAGCGGCTAACTGGTAGGTTGCTATGGTGATTAATGTGATAAATATGCTGGCCAATATAGGGCTATTAGCTATGAAAGTAGTTAGCATTATTTTGACCCTGTTTTGGTATTATTTTGGGCAATATTGTTGGTAATAGTTTTGTGATTATCAGGTGTTATTAAAAAACGTTCGCTTAAGTAGCCAATAATAGTGAGTAAGATAAAAGTTGAGCTAAAAATAATAATCACTAGCGCAAGGCCATGTTGCTGAATGAGATCAAAATGATTGATGATCCCCATGCCAGCAGGCACCAGGCATACGCCCATGTGTTTGATAAACCACTGATTAGTTTTAGTAACCTTTTGGGCGCTAAACCAATTGAGTTGTAAAAAAAGCGCGTAAATAATCATGCCATATAAACTGGCAGGTAAAGCCGCTAATAGATAGTTAGCGAGTTTACCCAGCAGTAAACTTATACTGATAACAAAAATGGTATAGAGCACATTGTTCATAGTGGTTTAAATATTCTCCTGACATTTTAACGCAGCAGCAATAACTAATTGCCGAAACCAAATATGGCTGGCATCATGATGAAGCAAAGGGCTCCAAATCATTTTTAATTCAATCTCAGGGATCTCAAAAGGTGGTTTTACAATAGTATAATTACTGTCATTTTTGTGTAATTGGGCTGCTTTTGTCGGCAAAGTTGCAATTAAGTTATCTTCATAAGCCAGCTGCATTGCGACATGATAATTACGGGTAAAAACCTTTATGTCACGTTTCTTTCCTAAACGTGCAAGTGCTTCATCAACCCATCCTAGTTTCTGAACATCTTTAGGATCCATTCCCACACCGACACCAAAGCCTGTTTTTGAAACCCAAACGTGTTTTGCATCTAAATAAGCATTTAAGTTAAATTTACTGACTAATGGGCTATCGGCACTTAATAAACAAGAAAACGAATCACGCCAAATCGCTTTTTGGTGGAAAGATTGTGGTAACTCATCAAAGCGATTGATCGCCATATCAATTTTCCCCGCTTCAACGTCATGAAAGGTGACATCACTGGGTGTCATAATGTCGAGAGTGATATTGGGAGCAACTTTATTTAATGCCCTTAACAAGGTGGGAATTAAAGTTGATGCGGCATAGTCACTGGCCATTATTCTAAAGACACGCTGGCTGTTCAGCTCATTAAACTCCTCTTCGCCTTGTAACGCTTCTTCTAATTCAAGCAATATCTTACGAATGCTTGGTGCCAAGCTACGAGCGCGTTCTGTGGGAACCATACCGTCAGAAGTACGTACTAAAATTGGATCGTTAAATAATGTTCTTAGTCGTTTTAGACCATTACTCATTGCCGGTTGAGTAATGTTAAGTTGACTTGCGGCACGGGTAACATTTTTTTCTCGTAGCAATACGTCTAAATAAATAAGTAAATTCAAATCAATCTTAGAAATATTCATGTCATTAATGGCTCTGCTAATAAATATAAGTGAGATAGATATAAGCTAAAAGATGGGCTATTTCAATGAAATTCTACCTTTTAAACAATAAAAAGTAGCAGATTATAGCAAATGAAGATTATTGGTATTCATGGTGTGAATGATGGTAATAGTAATTATATATTTTAAAAATACCATTGTGATGGGTTATTGTTTTTGTAGTCCGGTATGAAAGCTTACTTGTTTGTTGTCAGCTTGAGGTTCAACCTCTACGTTAATGCTTATAAGTCGAAAGTTAACTAACCAATACTAATTAACTATAAATAAAACTAATTAACCCACAACAAGACTTTTGGAGAATGATATGTCTAACTATCAAAGTGCAATAGAAGCAGTTCAAGCGATTAAAGCAAATGCAGGAAGCTCTTGGGACGCTATAAACCCAGAATCAGTTGCTCGTATGCGTGCACAGAACAAATTCAAAACGGGTTTAGAGATTGCTCAGTATACAGCAGACATTATGCGTCGCGATATGGAAGCTTATGATGCTGATAGCTCTCAGTACACTCAGTCTCTAGGTTGCTGGCATGGTTTTGTTGGTCAACAGAAAATGATCTCTATCAAGAAGCATTTTGATGGTAAGACCGATCGTCGTTATTTATATCTTTCAGGTTGGATGGTTGCTGCACTTCGCAGTGAATTTGGTCCTTTACCTGACCAATCTATGCACGAAAAAACGTCGGTAGCTTCTTTGGTTGAAGAGCTTTACACCTTCTTACGTCAAGCAGATGCACGTGAATTAGGCGGTCTTTTCCGTGAATTAGACAAAGCAAATGATGCAGATAAAGCTGCTATCCAAGATCAAATTGATAATCACGTTACTCACGTTGTACCAATTATTGCTGATATCGATGCTGGTTTTGGTAACGCCGAAGCGACTTACCTAATGGCTAAGCAAATGATTGAAGCTGGTGCTTGTGCGCTTCAAATTGAAAACCAAGTTGCAGATGAAAAACAATGTGGCCATCAAGATGGTAAAGTTACCGTTCCTCATGCAGATTTTCATTCTAAAATTCGTGCATTACGTCATGCTTTCCTTGAGCTTGGTATCGACAACGGTATTATCGTTTCACGTACTGACTCTGAAGGTGCTGGCCTTACTAAAGAAATCGCGGTTGTTAAAGAGCCAGGCGACCAAGGTGATATTTATAACTCTTTCTTAGATGTTGAAGAAATTGATGTAGCACAAATGGCTGAAGGCGATGTATGTTTCAATCGTGATGGCAAACTTGTTCGTCCTAAACGTTTACCGTCTGGTTTATACCAGTTCCGTCAAGGTACGGGTGAAGAGCGTTGTGTATTTGATAGCATTGAAGCAATTAAAGCGGGTGCAGATTTGCTTTGGATTGAAACCGCGACACCAAACGTTGCAGACATCACCGCAATGATGAACGAAGTACGTAAAGAAATTCCAAATGCTAAGCTTGTTTATAACAACAGCCCATCATTTAACTGGACACTAAACTTCCGTCAACAAGCATTTGATGCCATGGTTGCAGCTGGTGAAGATGTATCTAGCTATGTTCGCGGAGATTTAATGAATGTTGATTACGATAACTCTGAATTAGCAGCTGCGGCAGATGATAAAATCCGTAGTTTCCAATCTGATACAGCACGTGAAGCGGGTATTTTCCATCATTTAATCACACTGCCTACTTACCATACAACGGCATTGTCTGTTGATAACTTAGCTAAAGAGTACTTTGGTGATGCGGCTATGCTTGGTTATGTAGAAGGTGTACAGCGTAAAGAGATTCGTCAAGGTATCGCCTGTGTTAAACATCAGAACATGTCAGGCTCTGACATGGGTGATGATCATAAAGAATACTTTGCCGGTGAGAATGCCCTTAAAGCAGGTGGCGCGAACAACACCTCTAACCAGTTTAGTTAGTATCGATTAGTTCCCGAACCAACTAATAAAAAAACCAGTCTTAGGGCTGGTTTTTTATTTCTATCCCTTTATTCTTAACAGTATTAGAGCTCAATAAGTAAAAATCGGACAATAAAAAAGGCTGCCTTCATCAATGAAATAGCAGCCCTTTGTTTAAGTAACGTTATTGCTTAGAAGCTATAAACTAAAGTTACTGACGTTTCAGTGTTAGTGTTCTCAAAACCTTTTTCTACTTCAGTATCATGCTCAACAAGAAAAGAAAATTTAAACTGTAAAGATTCTATTAACTTAGTTGTTAGAGACGTTTCCGAGCGGTAATAACTATTTTTTTCAGACTCTACAGCTTGCTTAGCAACGAAGTATTGTTTGAACTCAACAAAATCATTAATTTGATTAGTGTATAGCGCTTGAGCTTGCACAATTGCTGCTGTTTCACTGTACTCATTAGTTGCTGCTATTGTCTCTGTAGCTGCTTCTGCACTAATTACATCGTATTTTACACCAGGACCAACGTCGGCAAAAAATGAACTGGTTTCAGTTTCCCACCAGTGGCGACCCCAACCAAATGATGCAGACGTTTGATATTCAAAACTTTTAAACTTATCTTGTTGATAGAAAGCACTGCCGTAAAGGTAGTTTTTACCACCTTCTTCAAATGAATAGTTAGTTTGCCCTAAAATATCCCACTTATTATCAGTACTTTCAAAGTTGTCATTGCCGTCTTCGTCTTCAGTTTCAACTTTTTTAGCTAAAGCGTTAAACGCGACCATATTTAACCATTGGTCTTTTTCATGCTTTAAATTTAAGCCTACTTTAATATCGCCACTTTTAGTATTACCTGTTTTAAATAACATACCTAATTCGGCAGAAACAGTTAACGAAGATTTTTCTTCAGTGGTCGCTTCTTCAGCCATGGCATATTGGCCTGAAAGAGGTAATAAAAGCAGTGCTGCAATAGCTATTTTAGATTTCATGTTCATCCTTAAAAAATGATTATTAATCAAATAAAATGTAGAGGGATTAAATTTTCGGCGATCCTATCAAATTTTAATGATATAGCCAACTTGTAAACTGAGTGTAAATTCAAAAAACGTAATAAGTTAGACGTTATCGGTGCATTTCAAGTAATTAACGCTAAAAATACATAATGTTTTAGTTTCTTACTTGAAGGGCAATGACAACTATTAGTAACCTTATTATCGGTATGAGTCAGCAGGCTATTATTTTATGAATGACTTTATGAATGACTTTATGAGTTATTTTATAAATTATTTAATTAACAGCAACAACAATATCCCCCTCAATGAGACCCGAGATAATTGAAACAAAGCCTTGTTGGTTTATTTGACCTACGCGTATAAAGCGCCTTTGATTTTGTCCATCAATCAGTACCTGAGCAAAGTCGAGTTGACCTATTTGAGAAATACTGCTTTGTGGTACATAAAGTTTTTCTGTATGACCTGCAGGAATTAATAAACGAGCATACATGCCAGGCAATAGATTTTCTTTGTAAGGTAAGCTCACTTTTATTAAAAAGCTGCGAGAGCCAGTATTAGCTGCAGGTACTATTTCTTCAACTAAACCTATTAATGTTTGTTTCACTGTCGGTAAATCTACTGTGATACTTTGACCTTGCGTGAGTGTTAGTGCTAATTGTTCACGCACTTGTGCTTCAACACGTAATGAAAGTGGGTTGTACAGTGATAATAATTTTTCACCGGCTTGTGCGGTATTGCCAGGCTCAGCAAAACGGTCAACTACCTTGCCATCAATTGGCGCACTAAGTGTTGCATAGCTTAATGTCGTTTGGGCTTGAGCTAAGTTTTGCTTGGCGGCAGTCAGCTCGGCTTTAATACTTAAGTAGTCAGCTTTGCTTTTATCTAAATCAAACTGAGAAGCAATTTTCTTTTTGAATAATTCGTTAGCGCGATGAAAGTTCTGTTGCGCTTCTGTATGTCTTGCAACTAAGGCCTTAACTCGCTCACCAGCTTCAATAGCGCTTGAAGACAAGTCGTTATTCTCAAGCATTATCAATACGTCGCCCTTTTTAACTACATCACCAGAGCGAACGTTTATTTTATCTATGCGCGCGAGAAGCCTTGATGAAATTATTGTCGCTTGTTTTGCGGTAATACTGGCAGCAACACCTTCAAATATAGCTTCTGTACTGCTTTTTACTGTATAGGTTGTCGCCTTAATTAATGAAGGAGTGGCTTGTTCAAAGCTCGGAGTTATCTTGTTGTTAAAAGTGCCAGCTAACCAAGCGACCATGAGCAGTAAAAAAATCAGTGCTGAGATAGGAATAATAATTTTTTTCATGATGAAACCTCAATATTGTTATCTGATTTTTTTCTTGATAAATCGCTTTTTTCGTTGCTTGGTATGTTGTAGCGTTCGCCGTCAGGCTCGTTATTAACTCTGGTATTACCATCAAAAACTAACGAATAAACGATAGGCACTACCAGTAGAGTAAATACAGTTGACGAGATAATGCCAAATATTATGGCAATGGCAAGTCCACTAAATACAGGATCTAAGGTGATAATTAAATTACCTAATAGTGTCGTACCCGCGGTCAATAATACCGGCCGCATCCTCACTGCTCCTGCTTGAATCAACGATTCTTTAATTGGAGTACCTTGCTGTCGAGCTTGGTTAATAAACTCAATCAATATTAACGAGTTTCTTACCACTATGCCCGCCAAAGCAATCATGCCTATCATGGCTGTGGCAGTAAATAATATAGGATCAGGTGCTCCGGAAATTTGACGTTCGCCAAACTGATTTAATAAAAAGAAACCTGGCATAATGCCAATAACCGTTAAGGGGATTGCTGACATTATAATGGCAGATAAAGCCATAGAGCCTGTTTGCAGGCGCAGTACAATAAATATGGCTGTTAGTGCAAAAGCGAAGGCGAGGCCCATATCACGAAAAACTCTAATGGTAATTCGCCATTCACCCTCACCACTAAATGAAAGCTCAATATCATCGGGTAATTGCCAGGCAATACCGCCGCCATTATTTAGGAAACTTCTGTCTTGCCAATTTATCCCCTTAGTATCGGTGATGTTTATATTTGTTTGATTGTTAACTAAATCACTACTAATGTCAGCGATCACTTCTGCAGGTGTTCTTCCCGATATGTCAGCTGTTACGTAGACAACGGGTCTTAAATCTTTATGAAAAATAGCTTTATCAGCTGGGAATTCGATAAATTCACCGAGTTCACCTAAAGACACTATAGGTTGCGGTGCCATATCAATACCTTGTGGTGTGCTCGTTTGTATTATGCCAGCTTGTCCTTTTAACGATAATCGCTTGAGATCACTTAACGACTGGCGCTGTTCAAGTGGTAATTTAATATTAATGGCTAATGGAGATGCTTCATTATCAAGGTGTAAATAACCGGCAACTTGTCCTTTTGTTGCTACGCCAATAGTTTGATTGATGCTCGATGTTGATATACCAGACAGTGCCGCTTTAGTTTTATCATTAATAAAGCGTAATAGTGTTTGCTCACCGCCAACCGTCGAGTCAACTTCAACGACAAAAGGTTCTACTTTCAAGCGTTGTTCTACTAAATATGCGGCTTGCTGTAAATGAGCATATTGAGTGAATTCACCGCCATAAACCTCTGCAACAAGTGTGCTTAATACCGGTGGACCAGGGGGCACTTCTACTACGCGTATTTTAATATCACCGTTTTGTGCTAATTCATTTGTTAAGGGGGCTAAGTGCTCTCGCATTCTCAATACAACACCATGAGATTGATGCTGGCGTTGGTTTTTATCAATAAGCAATATACGTAAGTCAGCCAAATAAGGGGCGTGGCGTTGATAATATTGCCTAACCATACCGTTAAAATCAATAGGGGAGGGCAAACCTACATAGCTTGCAACAGCGGTTACTTCGGGTAGTTTTTGCACGATAACCGAAACTCTTTTGGCTATGGCGGCTGTTTGTTCTAACGTGGCACTTTCGGGCATATCAATAATAATTTGTACTTCATTTTTATTATCAAAAGGTAATAATTTCAAGGGAACCCAGCGCATAACGGGTAACAAAGCAGCGAGAATAAATAAGACTAACACTAAGCCCAGAACTGCTTTTCCCTTCGCTCTATTATCTAACAGTGGGTTGAGTATTTTCCGGTATAAACGTTGAAATACTGGCTCTTGATGTTTGTTTAAAGTATCCGATTCATTTTCAGATCTTGAAGTGCTTGAGGTTGCTGATTTTGGTTTTATAAATTTACTGGCAAGCCAAGGAGTGACTAGGAATGCCACCAAGGTTGAACTGATAACACTTAACGGTACATTAAAGGCCATTGGAGCCATATAAGGGCCCATCATACCTGTGATAAATGCCAACGGAATAAACGCCAGTACTATGGTGACGGTAGACATTAATAAAGGCACACGAATTTCGTTGATAGCTGACACTATGGCATCATGCATACTTTTTTGGTTTGCTTTACCTTTAATTTTAGCTAAATAGCGTTCGATATTGTCAACACCTGTAATCGGATCGTCGACTAATAAACCTAACGATAAAATAAGAGCAAATAGGGTTACGCGGTTAATGGTGTAACCAAAGAGTAAATCTAAAGATAAAGTGATTCCATAACAAATAGGTACAGCCAAGCCTACTACTACAGCTGAGCGCCAACCTAAAAATACACCAATAAAAACCACCACAGTAAATACAGCAAAGGCGAGGCTTGTGGTTAAGTCATTTACTTTTTCATTGGCTGTTTGACCATAGTCACGTAAAACTTGTACTTCGACATTGGCTGGAAAAATATTTTTTTGTAATTGAGCTATTTTCTCATGGACTTTTTTAGCGACGGTTACGGCATTACTACCTTGTTGTTTAGCAATGCTAATGCTGACCATAGGGTGATCTGCACTGGCGCCGTTTACATGATCTTTTGTCTGCTGATTTTTAGTAAAGTCAAGCCAAGTGTAGCTAGTTTGCTCAGCAGGACCATCAATCACATTAGCAATATCTTTTAATAAGATAATACTTCCATCGATGACACTAATGGGTGTTTCCTTTAACGCTTTAATATCTCGGTAGGTATCACCACTTTCTAGGGTTAGTGACTTATTTGAAAGCGTTAGGTTTCCATGATTTTTAAGTACATTAGATACCTTGATGGCGTTTAAAATATCACTAATGGTTATTTGTCGTGCCGTCATTTGCTCTGGTTTGATATTGACTTGTATTTGTCGAGCACGACCACCAATAATATTAACCTCGCTGGTACTTTCAATCGCTTGTAAAAAAGTAGAAACTTCTTCAGCAAGGCGCCTCAAGGCGAAGTCATCTACCTGATTACTGTCAGTGCTATACAAGGCTAGCATGACAATAGCAACGTCATCGACTTCAATGGGTTTAACTCGCCAATCGGTGACGATTTTAGGGATTTTTTCAGTATTCGCGTGTAGTTTATTATAGGTATTTAATAGTGCTTTTTCGCGATTTTCACCAACAGTAAAGCGCAGTGTTACTACCGATTGATCACTATTGCTTACTGAGTAAACGTGTTCTACGCCTTGGACTTGTGCCAAGAGCTTTTCAAGGGGAGTTGTGACCAAGCGCTCTATTTGTTTTGCATTAACGCCGGGAGCATCGACGATTATATCGATCATGGGCACTATAATTTGCGGCTCTTCTTCACGCGGAGTCAAGTTCAGCGCCAGAAGTCCGGCAAGTATTGATAATATCAAAAAAAATAGCGGCAGTGTGCTGCTAAGTACCTTACTTAATAAGGTTGATGTAAAATTTGTGCCAATAGCCATTATTAATCCGTTTGGTATTATCGCTCAAGGTAATAATCGTCTTGCTTCACGTAAACTTAAACACTTTGCCCATCATTACAAAACTTCTCATGTAGTACGCGTAGCAACTCTTCTATTTTAGGGCTAGCAATACGATAAAATATTGTTTGAGATACGCGTCTTGTTGTCACTATGTTACTTTCCCTTAATTTAGCTAAATGCTGTGAAAGTGCAGATTGCGACAAATCAATGCGTTGATTTAAGTCACCGACAGTAAGCTCATTATCACTTAAACAGCAAAGGATCATTAATCGGTAAGGGTTAGATAACTGTTTCAAAATTGCCGATACTTCTTGAGCATTTTCTAACAGGTTTTGTTGTTCAGTGTTCATAGAATGTTCCAATATAACTCGCTCGATTTGATGCTTTTTACTTTATACTTGTTTTCTAAATTAGTAAAGGCTAATATATGTTTTATTAGTAAATGCTAATGTTTATAACTGTTAGTTTTATGGCTATTTAATTAGTTCATTATTTAGATGTTAGCTAGGCCATAAATATATAAAATTATTCACTGCAACTTTGAGGAGATATACATGACTATTAATGAAGCACTAAGGCTTATTGCTGGTATTATGATTTTATTATCACTCTTTTTAGCGATTAATTTTTCGTTAAATTGGTTATGGTTCACCGTCTTTATTGCTGTTAATTTGATCCAATCATCATTTACTAAGTGGTGTTTAATGATGACTATTTTGAAAAATATTGGCTTAAAAGATAAGAAAACAACTAGCGGTCAATAAATGAAGCAATAGCAGTACCTAAATCTAAACTTAAGTAAGAGGAATAACCATGTTAAAAACAATACCAGAAGTCATCGCTCAAGCGAAAGAGTCGCTAACAATGGTGTCTGCAGATGAGGCGGTAGCATTAGCTAAGCAACAAGATGGTTTAATTATTGATGTACGTGAGCCAAGTGAATATGCTGATAAATCAGCCAAAGGCGTGATTAATATTCCTCGAGGTTTGCTTGAAATGAAGATGTTACAAATGCATGCAAATGAAAATATCGCTATCTTTATTCATTGTGCAACAGGTGCACGTGCGGTTTTTTCTGCTGAGCAATTAAAGCGTGTGGGTTATAACAATGTGTCAGTGATCAGCTCAAGCCTCGATGATATTTGTAACGCTTGTAGTTAGTTTTAATACATAAATTCAGTACCTGATGAAGGGGAGTAAAACATGGCAACACCAGTGGTAATCGATTATTACAGTGATATTTTATGCGTGTGGGCATGGATAGCACAACGACGCATAGATGAACTGAATGAAAAGTTATCGGGAAAAATTGAATTGCGTTATCACTATCTCGATGTCTTTGGTGATGCGGTTAATAAAATCCCAAGTCAGTGGCAAGAAAAGGGTGGTTTTTCAGGTTTTGCTCAGCATGTTCACCAAGCGGCAGCGCCTTACCCCGATGCACCGATTAATTCAAAATTATGGACAGATGTTCGGCCTACCACTTCGGCTAATTCACATCTGGTACTTAAAGCGGTTGAATTGAGCTATGGCAAAGAAAAAAGCATTGAAGTGGCTTTATTACTACGCCAAGCCTTTTTTATTGATGCGGAAGACATCTCACAAATTAGTGTGTTATTTTCGCTACTTGAAGGAGCTGGTATTAATATTCAACCAATTAAAAAAACGATTGATGATGGCAGTGCCATGGCTTCGTTAATGGCCGATTATCAGCAAGCAAAAACAATGTCTTTAAAAGGTAGTCCATCTTATATTATCGATAATGGCAGACAGGTGCTTTACGGCAATGTCGGTTATCGTGTCTTGTTAGCAAATATTGAAGAACATTTAAAACAGCCTACAGAAGAAGCCAGTTGGTGCTAGTAGCCATTAATAATAATCTGATAGTAACTGAGCGTATTAGGCTCAGTTACCTTTTAACCGAGTAGGTTAACCCTTATAACCAGTCTGGCAAAGTGTCTTGTTTAATTACGTCTTCATAACTCGGACGCTTTCTTACTATCGAAAAATCACTTCCTTTTACCATCACCTCTGGCGCTAACATGCGCGTATTGTAACTTGATGACATCACTGCACCATATGCACCGCTGCTCATAATAGCAATTAAATCACCTGCATCTGACGCGTGAACTTCTCTTGCTTTGGCAAAAGTATCGCCTGTTTCACAAACAGGGCCAACCACATCATAGGTTTTTAAGGTTTTGCTACTTTTGTTCACGGCAATAATTTGATGATATGCTTCATACATACTGGGTCTGATTAAATCGTTCATACCGGCATCAAGCATCAAAAATTGACGCTCTTCACCATTTTTCACAAAGACAACGCTAGAAACAAGAATACCGGCATTACCTAATAATGAACGACCCGGTTCAATAATTATTTTGCAATTAAGATGACCAAGTTGCGCTTTAACTAGCTCTGCGTAAGATTGTTTACTTGGAATGACCTCATCAAGATAAGTAATACCTAAACCACCACCAACATCTACAACACTAATTTCATGACCATCAGAACGTAACTCAATAACGAGTTGTGCAATGCGTTGGTAAGCTTCTTCAAAAGGAGCCAAACTAGTTAATTGTGAGCCGATATGTACATCAACCCCTTGTACTTTTATACCCGGTAGAGATGCAGCTAGCTTATAGGCTACTCGAGCTTTCGAAATGGGTACACCAAACTTATTTTCTGCTTTACCAGTAGAAATCTTTGCATGAGTTTGCGCACAAACATCCGGGTTAATACGAAAAGCAATTGCAGCCGTCTTATTAAGTGACGTCGCTACTTTAGAGATAAGCTCGAGCTCTGGCTCAGATTCAACATTAAACTGTAAAATATCTAATGATAATGCATAGGTGATCTCTTCCTGCGTTTTAGCTACGCCAGAATAAACAATTTTATTCGCTGGAATTCCTGCCGTAATTGCTCGGCGGATCTCTCCCATTGATACCACGTCAGCACCAGAGCCTAATTTAGCTAAAGTGGCAAGAACGGCTTGGTTACTATTCGCTTTTACGGCAAAACAAACTAAAGCATCTTGGCTGCTAAAAGCATCTTGATATGCTTGAAAACTTGATTCAATAGCTGTGCTTGAATAGCAATAAAAAGGCGTTTTAACTTGTTTGGCAATATCGCGAATCGCAATATTTTCAACAAACATTTCATTATTTTTGTGCGGGAAAAAGCTAACTGGAGTCATAGAATAATCATAAGTATTGGGCAAAGATAATGTCAGTCAATTTATGCTAACTGGTCACACTATTCAAGGGGGGAAAGGTAATAAGACTAAGGTAAAAGTTATAGCAGATAGCTTGAATCAAGAATATGAAGCCTTAATAGCGAATTTTTAATGATTCAATTGTTGGATATGAAAAAATATCCCCATCAATCAGTGAGTACATACCCGTTCCACTTGAAGGTGCAGGATTCAGCTGGAATTATAAACGCCTTTAGGTAAGGCATTGGTTGAAGATAATGGTTATTCAGGAGAATGTGCTCCTGCATTCTCTAATAAGCTGCATCCATGCAGCGTCCTTGTCGAAATCAATAACGCAGCATAAAGCGTTTATAAACCAGCCCTTTGGGGGAAGCCTGAGCAAACCATATTCATCGTTACATTTATTTTTAAGGGAATAACCCTTAACAAAAAATGTGCCTTGATTATGATTCGCTCAGTTTTCCTGAAACGAGCATCTTCAAGTGGAGCGGGTATGGGTTGATGGCAATACTTATATATTTATTAACTTAACTCAGTAACTCAACTAACTAAAGGTTGTTACTCAGTTAACTTAACAGAGCTAACTCTGATTATTTTAGTTGAGCAAGAACCGTTTTCAATTCATCAAGTATTGCTGGGTTAGATATTTGCTGTTTTTCGTTGTCGAAATTGTCAAAGAAACTTGGGATTGATAAGCTGCCTTTGACATCCGCTGAAAAATAAGGCGCTGACCCCGCTGCTGCAGTTAATACCGTTTTAGCGCCACCTGGGCCGGGCGAAGTGGCAAGCAATACCATAGGTTTATTTTGAAATAACTTCATGTCGATTCGAGAAGTCCAATCAAATAAATTTTTATAAGCTGCTGTATATGAGCCATTGTGCTCAGCAAATGAAATAATAATAGCGTCCGCTTGGCCTAGCTTAGCGTAAAAAGCTTTTGCCTCATCAGGCTGGCCTAATACTTCTTCTTTATCTTGGCTAAATAAAGGCATTTCATAATCGTTAATATCTAATATCTCTACCGTAGCATTAGGTACTAGTGAAGCGGCGTAAGTTGCCAGTTGTTTGTTGATTGATTTTGAACTGCTACTGGCTGCAAAAGCTAATAATTTCATGATGATGCTTCCTTATTTATACCTAGTTAGGTATCTAAAAAGATTAATTTAATAGCTAAACATTATTGCTTAGATATAAGATGTAAGTAGTATATAACTATAATCGAATGTAATTAATACCCTTAAATGAGAATGACTTTTTCCATATGACTCATAATAACCTTGCTTTAAGTAAAGACGCCAAGCTATTTGATGGCATGGTGATATTCACTCAAGTTGTCGAGTGTGGCAGCTTTTCTGGTGCTGCAATTGTCACAGGCCACTCAAATTCCTATATTAGTAAAACACTGAACAAGCTAGAGGCACGCGTTGGCGTACGTTTGTTAAATCGAACAACGCGCTCTATTAGTTTGACGCCCGAAGGCCAAGTCTATTTTGAGCAATGCCAGCAATTAGTACTTGATGCTCATGATGCGGTATCGTTATTAACACAAAGTCATATCGAGCCTAAAGGTGTGCTTAAGGTGAGCTGTCCTACTTCGTTCGCAGAAAGCCATTTGCAAGAGGTGGTATCGACTTTTATGCATCAGTATCCAGAGGTAAACCTGGTGTTAGATTTAAATGATCGGCATGTCGACTTGGTACAAGATGGTTTTGATTTGGTTATTAGGGCCACAGATAAACTGGCTGAATCAAGTTTAGTGTGTCGTAAAATATATAGCTGTAAAAGTTATACCGTTGCATCTCATGACTATTTAAAACTTTTTGGGGTGCCACAATTACCAGAGCAACTAAAGTCTCACCAGTGCATTTGTTATAGTAATTTAAAGCAAGCTAATAAGTGGCTCTACAGTCATGCCAATGGTACAGAGTGCCAAGTTGAAGTAACGGCTAAACTATTATGCAATAGCGCAAGTATGGAACTAGCTATGGTACTTGCAGGTCATGGTATTTGCCGCTTACCTGAATTTGTGATGGAAAAAGAATTGAAAGGGCAAAGATTAGCCATATTACTGAGTGATTATATCGCGCCAACTATTGATGTATACGCTATTTACCCGAGCCGTAAGCACTTATCGCCTAAAGTACGATGCTTTATTGATTTACTCGTTGATAAAATGCCAAAATCTTCACTTTAATAGGCTCGTATTTTTTATAATGCGGAGCTATATTCAGAGCATGACTTTTTACATTGTGTTAGCAAAGTGCAAAACCCATTAAGGTCACGGTCTATGGCGGTTTCAGGTAAAAATAAATGATAGCCCAACGCTTTATGTAATACGGTAGTATGATGCATAAATGCAGCTAATGGCCCTTTTAGTCTTTCACCAGAAGGTAAAATATAAGCATCGAAATTGAGCTGAGCTTGCTCTAGCGTTAAAAACTTTAGTCTGATAGCACAAGCTAACAAAGGCTTTTGTTCATGTATAAGACGATTGGCTAAGCGTGGTGAAATCTGATGAGCAAGTGTCGATAGCTCTATCAGTCGTATACCTATATAAGGTAACTGAACTTGTGTTAATCCAAAGGTTTCATTCATTAAAGATATCTGTTGGATTTCTTGCCAGCGCATTTGCCACTGTCCATAGCTATGTTGATATTTAATACCTTTAGGAGTAAGGCATAAGCTGTGTTGTGGCTGGAGGTATTTAGCTAATCCAGTGATAAAAAGCACTAACTCTGACAAATATATAAAGGTGAATACTAGCTGGAACTGACGCCAATAATTTAGGTTGATGGCAAAGGTTATTATCAAGGTAATGAGTGCAATAAGCATTAAAAAAAGTGCATGGTGAGTACTTTGCGCTTTAATATTTATAACAGGTAATGTTGTTGTCATGATTACCTCAAAACAGATTGTTAGCTAATGATCTGAGCTAAGCATTTTATACACTTTTCTAACGACAAATTTGTTTATAAGTCTGAGTTGCTTTTTGATGCTCGGCTTTAAGTTGCTCTTCACTTTTGAACTCTCGTTCACCTTCAGGTGACATAACGTAAATACGGCCACCTTGATTTATAATTGCTATTCGGCGCTTTAATTGCTCGCAAAAACCTTTATTTTCTCGGGCCTGCTTAGCATGCTTTTGTGATTGCTCAGCCTTATCTTGCTTAGCTTGGTTATAGTCTTGTTGCCATTGACTATTTTTAGTAACCGCATCAGCAATGTTGTTATTTTCTTCTACTGTAATAGTGGTTACTTTTTCAGAAATGCTAGGCTTATCACTGAAGTGAACCTTGCCGTTTTTATCGGTCCAAGTATAAATTTCAGCAGCTAAATTAAGTGATACAGCGCTAATTGCTAACAGTAATGTTGCCTTGAATAGTCTTAACATATTGATAAAATCCTTCTTGTAATTATGCTGCTTGATCTATACCCGTTACCAATCAAGATGCATGTTTCAGAGTGCTTGAGCAATTTCAATTCAAGGCGCAGTGATGAAATAATGGTTATTCCCTTATAAATCACTGCAACGATGGAGTGATGTTGCTCAAGCGCTTCTGCGATGGGTTTAAAATGCCTTTTCGCGGCGTTATATAATCAAAATATAGAGTGACTATGTTTAAATTACTTAACTTGCCTAAAGTCATTTTAATTCCCACTGAAATCCTGCACTTTGAATGGTACGGGTATATAATGACAACTCCTGCCATCAGTATGAATCATAGCATAATTGGCTTAATATGTAGCAAGGTGCTAGTGATATATCCAAAGTAAACAAGGACTTTAATAATGCCGAGATTATTTATTCTACTGCTAATCTTTACATGTATTAGTACTTGCCAAGCTGGGGAAATGTTCAAATATAAAGATGCTAAAGGTAATTGGGTCTTCAGCGATAAACCACCCGAAAAAGAGCAAAATTTTTCTACTTTACAATATGCCACAGTGAAAAAGCCAAGCGCTAAGATTAAGCTCTATAATATAAAAGGAAAGCAAGGTTATACTTTGCATGCTAAGAATGAATTTTATTCGCCTATTGAAGTTGGCTTTACTTCGCCATTTAGTCAGGTATTCATCAGCAAAGTTATACCAGCACAAGGCAGTATCGCTTTACTGGAAAGTAAGGCCAAAGCACCTAAATTAAATTATCGTTGGGCATTAGGCGACCCTAATAGCCTTGCTGATGACTACGACTATCATGCGCCTTTTTATTCACCTAAAGGGCATAAGATCACTCAAGGTTTTAATGGCAAGTTTTCCCATACTAATGACTACAATAAGTATGCAGTTGATATTGCTATGGATGTAGGTACTTATTTAACGGCGGTTCGAGCTGGTACTGTGGTTTGGGTTAAAGATGATTATCATATGAGTGGTAGAACAAACTATTTTTTGGATAAAGCTAATGTTATTAAAGTGCTGCATGATGATGGAACTTTTGCATCCTACGCACATATTTTGATGGACACAGCCATGGTAAAAGAGGGAGATAAAGTAGCTGTTGGTGATAAACTTGCTCGCTCTGGCTCGTCAGGATTTTCTACTGGCCCGCATTTACACTTTTCTATTATTAAAAATTCAGGGCTAAAAAATATCGCCATTGCTTTTAAGTTTGTTGATCAAAACGGCAGTGCATTTATTCCTAAGCGAGCAATGTTTATGATTGGATCTACTAAACGTTAATAGATTAGGCGTAGCTTCTTTTTCTTTAGTCATTTAAGTCATCGCTAATCAAGAGTTTTCTTAAAGCGTAATGCCGAAATAAGTAAACCAACACAAGTAAAAGCAATTAGCCAAAGCATATCAAAACTCATTTCAATCACCGCGACATCACGCAATATCACCCCTCTTATTAAGCGGATAAAGTGTGTTGCGGGTAACGCTTCTGCAATATATTGTGCCGGAAGTGGCATACCTTCATAGGGGAACATAAAGCCTGATAATAAAATGGAGGGCAGTAAAACAAACACTGTCATTTGCATGGATTGTAATTGGCTCTTAGCAATGGTTGATATCACTAAGCCAAGCACTAAACTGGCGCAGATAAAAAGAAAGGTTGCCAATACAAGTTGCCCTAAACCACCATTAAAGGGCACGTTAAACAGCCAGTAGCCTAGCCCTAAAATAATGGTCACTTGAATGGCGCCAATAAAAATATACGGGATTATTTTACCCACCATGAGTTCAAGCGGAGCCATAGGTGTAATAATTAACATTTCCATATTACCTCGCTCTTGCTCTCTAACAATAGCGGCAGAAGTAAACATTATCATGGTCATGGTGAGGATTACCGCAACCAGTCCTGGGACAATATTAACGACACTACGTTGTTCTGGATTATAGAGTAGGGTGACTTCAAAGGTAGGCGTATTTCGGTTTGCCGGTTTATCTAATAATTCGACTAAAGGCATTCTACGTAAACTCTTTATACTTCCTGCTATAACAGTATCTGAGCCATCAACTAACCACTGTGCAATAGGGCGACTGGTCTCTTCTTTACTCGAAGGTGGTAAGCCAAACCCTACACTGGGGTGGTGAACTAAACGTTGACTAACATCTTGGGGGATGATTAATACCGCGCGAACTTCACTGCGATCTATCGCTGCTTGAGCTTGTTTTGTTGAGTGATAATGATGAGTGAAAGTCACAATACCAGTGGCACTCACTGTTTGTTGTAATACTCGACTTAGTGCTGTTTGGCTATGATCAACCACGCCTACAGGGATGTCGCGAATGTTGGTATTAATGGCAAAGGCGAACAACAGCAGTTGTACCAAAGGGATCATTATCACCATGCCAAAAGTCATTTTGTCACGTCTGAGTTGCAACAACTCCTTGATAACTATGGCTTGGATTCTTATTAGGGAGGTTCTCATTACAGCGTAGCTCCTCGCCCAGTACAACTTACAAAGACATCTTCTAAACTGGGTCTAACGATGGCGAGTTGATCTGCTGGATTTAAGCAAGGCTGTTGTTGCAGTAATGCGATGGGCTGAGTGACTTCTTCTTTTACTAATACCCGTAAGTGGGTGCCAAGCTGCGCTGCAGAGATAACTTGTGGCAGTTTAATCAAGCTATTTTTGATTTGGCGCAAATCACTTGCCGCTATCTCAACCACTTGTGCCGCCAGATTAGACATTAATGCTTGTGGAGAGTCATCTGCTCTTTTTATGCCATTTTCGAGTATGGCCAATTTATGGCAGCGCTCAGCTTCATCCATATAATGAGTGGAAACTAAAATGGTGGTGCCTTGATCACATAGATCAAATAATTGTTCCCAAAATTCTCGACGATTTTGTGGATCTACTGCCGAGGTAGGTTCATCTAAAAAGAGTAATTTAGGTTTGTGGATCACAGCGGCTGCAAGGGCTAAACGCTGTTTTTGACCACCACTCATACTGCCTGCGAGTTGTTTAGCTTGTTTGGTGAGCTGATGAATAGTTAATAATTCACTTAAACGCGCCTTTTGTTCGTTGGGCGTTAAACCATAGATTTTTGCAATGAACTGCAGGTTTTCCTTGACGGTAAGGTCATCATAAAGTGAAAATTTTTGCGTCATGTAGCCAATTTTTAAACGTAGTTTATTGGACTCTCGGGGTAATTGACAACCTAATACATTGACTTCACCACTAGTCGCTTTTAATAAACCTGTCAGTAATCGAATCGCGGTGGTTTTGCCTGAGCCGTTAGGTCCTAAAAAGCCATAAATAGTTTGCTTTTCAACTTGTAGATCTAGCTCAGATACTGCGCTTAATTGACCAAAATTACGCGTTAATTTTTCAGCATTTATAGCAAAGTCATTACTGTAATTAGTAATATAAGCAGCACTCATGGCTTCTGTACTCATGGATGCTGCACCGTAAGGAGCAATACTTGTGCAGGAACACCCATAGGCAACTCAGCGGCACTATCGGGTAATTGTACTTCAGCTAAGTACATTAGATTAGTGCGTTCGGCTTGGTTGAGCGCATAATATGGCGTAAATGCAGGCTCGGAAGATATCCAGCGAACTGTACCCATGATGGGCGCAGTTAAGCCATCAACTTGAACCGCTAGTTTATCTGAAACTCTGACGTTAACGCGATAGGGCTCAGGTACATATACCCGAGCAAAAGGTGCTGAGCCCGCAAGTACAATTGCCACAGGACTGCCTTGGGTAACACGTTCTCCTAAATTCCATGGCAAGTTATCTAATAAACCAGCACGCTTAGCGGTAATAGTTAAATCACTGAGCTTTTTCTTTTCGCTATCTAAGACAGCGATGGCAGTGGCAAATATGGCCTTGGCGATTTGTAAGTCTTCAATTCGAGCACCATTAATAAGCTTTAATAGGTTTTCTTGAGCGCTTTGCAGTCGAGCGGTATTTTCATCACGTGAGGCTAAAGTGCTATCAAGTGTTGCTTGGCTAGCAAGTTCTTTTTTAATGAGAACTTTAGCACGTTGATAATTGGCTTCACTTTTCACTGATGCAGCTTTGGCACCGGCAACTTGTGCAGAAGCATCGGCAACTTCTTCAGCCCGAGCACCGTTATGGACTTTTTCTAAATTGGCTTTAGCTTGTTGCATTTCGGCTTTTGCTTTGGCAACTTGCGCTTTTTGCAGGGTATCGTCGAGTTTTACTAATACCGTGCCTTTACTGACCTGACTTCCCGCACTAACGGGTAATTCAGTGATAACTTCACTAACCGTTGCTGTATGGGCAATACGTTCACGCTCCAAGGTACCCAAAGCGATGCCTGGTTTATTATTATCACAAGCACTCAGCGAAATGAGTACCAGTGATAGTAAAAATAGATTATAAAAGCTGACTAACAACTTCGCAGACATGATTATTTATCTCATTGAAATATAAACTAGTTTTCAGTTTAATATCAATGAGCTAAAAGTCAATTTATTATCAGGGTGTCAACTAGGGCTGTGGAGCTGTTGATAAGGCTATGCAACTAGCCCTTTATACAAATAATATTAACCACAGAGGAATGGTGATCATGCTTAACAATGTTGTCATCACCACAGTTCCAGCGACAGTTTGCTGTTCTTGTTGGTGTGTTTTGGCAATTAAGTAGGCATTTACTCCTGTTGGGCAAGCACTCAAAATAACGAGTACAGTTACACTCAGTGGCGATAGCTGGAATAAAAACTGGCTTGTTAGCAAGACTAAAGCAGGTAATAAAACTAACTTGATTAAGCTGGCTATACCAATTGAAAAAAGCTTATCGCGGACATGATAATAAGCAAGTGAAGCACCCAAAATGAACAACGCTAAGGTAATCGCCGGTTTCCCCATTAACATTAAGCAATCAGCTAATATCGTGGGTAATTCAATGCCGAGTAAATTAACCACTAAGCCTGTTGAAATACTGACAACCAATGGGTTTTTAAGGTTCTGTTTGATAATATCTTTGCCATTAAATACATTAAATACATTATTACCTTTAGCACTAAAGCTTGATATGGCACTTGTTAAGGTAAAAAGCAGGGCGCTATGAAAAGTAATAATTAAGAATATTATGCCGAGAACTTTTTCACCAAATAATGTGAGTAAGATGGGTAAACCAATAATTACGGTATTGGAATAACTTGCACCTAAAGAGAACACCGCTGAGCCAGCCGTTGATGAGGTTTTTTTTCTTTCGATGAGAAAGTAATGACTTAGCCATGCTATGCAATAACAGCCTAACACCGGCAAGTAAAAAGCAGCAAATAATGCGGGACTAATTTGTTCACTGAAATTAGCCTGCGCCATTTGATAAAATAAAAAAGCAGGAATACTAAGATAAAAAGTAAATTTACTTAGCGCATCTATTTGAGTGCGATTAAGCCATTGGCTTTTTGCACACACAAAACCTAATAACGCCACTAGGATAAGTGGCATTATGATAGATATTATACTCATGGTACCTCAAGGATCAGATGGAATGATTACTATTTTTAGTCGTACTGTTGTTCAAAGTAACTTTCAATAATCAATCTTGCTGATTCAGCATCAATATTATCTTTTTTTAAGTTCTTATAACCACCGCGCGCAAATAATTGCTCTTTGGCGTCAGCAGTAGTTAATCGTTCATCTTGAAACTCTACTTTTATGCCAAAACGGCCATGGATTCGGTTACCAAATTTCTTAGCGTCTAAAGTAAGTTGTTGCTCACTACCATCCATATTTAATGGTAAACCAACGACGATAAAATCAGGTTGCCATTCTGTTAAGTATTTGGCTAAGTTATCCCAATGTGGAATACCGTCGGTCGCTTTTACCGAGCCAAGCGGCGAGGCACTGCCTGTCATTTCTTGTCCTACGGCAACGCCAATATATTTTTTACCAAAATCGAATCCGATAACAGTACGTTGGCCAATCGGCGATTTAGTTTGAGTCGACATTTTTTTCCTTGGAGTGGGGAAGTTGCAAATTGAATTGAAAAGGGCTGCGATTAAGCATGCCCAATATCTGAAGATAAATGCGCTAGATCAATGCCCATTTTTTCAGTAGCTTTTTTCCAACGCAGTTCAATTGGGGTATTAAAAAGAATTTCATTGTCTGCAGGAGTAGTAAGCCATGAGTTAGCCTGTAATTCTTGCTCAAGTTGACCAGGGCCCCAACCAGCATAACCAAGAGTCACCATAAAATGCTCTGGTGCTTTTTCAGTACCTAATGCCATCAAAATATCTTTTGAGGTGGTGATCATTAACTCTTTGCTCAGTGCTAATGAACTCGACCATCCCGTTTGTGAGCTATGTAATACAAAACCTCGCTGCTGAGCAATGGGCCCTCCTGCGAGTACTAGCTGCTCTAAGCTATTGGTAATATCCGTGACAGTATTATCAATTAAGCCGATGTTGTCAGCGATATCACTGTTAGTACTATCACCAGCCTGGTCAAATTTATCATCTTCTTCTGAAGGGATTTGCTTAAGTAAGTCCGATAGGGTGATATTAACAGGTAAATTTATGATTAACCCCATCGCACCATCTTCATTATGTTCACAAATATAGGTGACCGTTTTATTGAAATACGAGTCATCAAGAGAAGGCATGGCAATCAATAATTGATTCTCTAAACTAATCATTGCCTGTGAGTCACCTATATCCTGCTCTTTTGGTAACCTTGCTTCGGATTTTGGTTTTAGTTCTGATTTTTGTAATTTTGCCATGCAATTCCCGCCCTTATTATTTTATATTATCTTCAATGGCATCCATCAGTTTGCCACTGATATTTATTGGATAAGCTGCTTCAATTTCACGTATACAAGTAGGACTAGTCACATTAATTTCAGTGATTTTATCGCCAATAACATCTAAGCCTACAAAGTATAGACCACGTTTTTTCAGCTCAGGAGCAATGGCATCAGCAATAGCTTTATCACTGACACTAAGAGGTCGAGCAACACCACGTCCACCGGCAGCCAAATTACCACGAGTTTCACCCATGGCAGGTATACGCGCTAGGCAGTAAGGCATTGGCTCACCATTAACAATAAGGATACGCTTATCACCATCAGCAATCTCAGGCATAAATTCCTGTACCATGGCATATTGCTCACCATGGTTAGTTAAGGTTTCGATTATTACGCCGACATTGGCATCTTTTTCCTTAATACGGAAAATAGAAGCACCGCCCATGCCGTCAAGTGGCTTGATGATGACGTCTTTTTCAGCTTGGTGAAATTCACGGATTTTATCGCTGCTACGTGTTACTAACGTTTTAGGGGTGAATTCACTAAACCAAGCGGTAAATAGTTTTTCATTACAATCACGTAAACTTTGTGGTTTATTAACAATGAGTGTGCCTGCTTCTTCAGCACGTTCGAGCATATACGTTGCATAAATGAATTCAGTATCAAAAGGAGGATCTTTACGCATCAATACCGCGTCTAATTCACTTACCGCAATATCTTGCGGGTCAGAAAGTTCATACCAATGCTCACTATCGTCAAATACTTTAACTCTGTGTGTGGTCGCACGACACTGGCCTTGCTCAAGATATAAATCTTTCATTTCCATGTAATAAAGTTCATAACCACGTTGCTGCGCTTCAAGCATCATCGCCATGGATGAATCTTTTGCTACTTTCACTTGTGAGATAGGGTCCATTACCACGCCGAGTTTTATCACTTTATTTGTAGTCATCTTTTATCCTATTCAATGTTGATGTTTACGCTGTATTTGAAAATTTCTTAGCGTATATAAATATCTTTTATCTTAAATCGCCGTAGCGACACTGTAATGCGGTAATTGCCGTTAATGCCGCTGTTTCGGTACGTAATATCCTCGGGCCGAGTAAAACATCCTGAAAATTGTGTTGTCCTGCAAGTGATATTTCTTCATCACTTAAACCACCTTCAGGGCCTACAAGCAACCTTACTCGAGTATTCTCAACAGGTAAGGTCATAATTGAATGCTCGGCTTTTGGGTGTAAATTAATTTTCAAAGCACTAGTTTCTTGTTTTAACCAATCAGCCAAAAGCATAGGCTCTGCCACTATAGGCACACTTGCACGGCCGCTTTGTTCACAGGCACTGACCACTATTTTTTGCCATTGCTGGCGCTTCTTTTCTAATCGCTCTGCATTTAGCTTCACGCCACAACGTTCAGTAAATAGTGGTGTGATGGTATTTACACCCAATTCAACTGATTTTTGTAAGGTAAAGTCCATTCTATCGCCACGAGATATACCTTGTCCTAAATGAATATTAAGCGGTGATTCACTTAGGTTATCTTCTTTTGATATTATTTTAGCTTCAGCTGACTTTTTACTTACATTACATAATGCAGCTGTGTACTGAAAAGGCTCATTGCCATTAAATAGTGTAATGCTATCACCCTCCTTTAAACGCAATACTCGGACAATATGGCCAAAAGCATCTTCGGATAAAGTGACTATTTCATTAACTGTAAACAGGCTTTGTTGGTAAATTCTAGGGTTACGCATAAATTAGGCTTAAAGGTGAATCATGAACATCTAATTAAAATAAGGGCGAAGAGAGTAAAAAACAATGAAGCATTGTATAAAATTGTAGTCTTTTATCTGTTTCATTTGACTAGCTACCAGATAGCTTGTAATTTCTAAGGTAATTATTTAATTAATAAAAAGGAATTATCATGAAAAAAATTATACTTACCACGCTTGCGGCGGGTGTACTTTCTTTAGGCTTTGCTAGTCAATCTGCCCTTGCTGGTGAAATTATCTCTGTTGATAAAGATTTTGCTAGCCCAATAATTTCATTAAGTGGTTACAAAAAAATATACCTTGAAGATTTAGACCTATCAGATACCAAAATTATTTCACCACCGTGGATTGAGAAAGATAGCTTTCACTGGCAAGTAACAGAGAGCAACTTAGCTCATTTGAAAAGACGCTTTAAAGAAGGTGTTGAAGCAGGTTTAACTGAAAACAATGGTCGCTATGAAGTTGTCGGAAAAGAAGGCAAAGGTGTTCTTATTGTTGATGTAGAAATTATCAGCTTCATGCCATACGCTTCAAAAGAAGATACAGAAACAACGACTAAAGGCTCTGGTGAATTTCATTTATCAGTTCAGTTACGCGATGGTAAAACAAGAAGCTTAATTCATATTTTTGAAGGTACTATAGCTGTAGGGACTGATTACCAACCAAATACAGATATGGAACGTACTAAAGATGCTAAAAGCTTATTCAAATCTTGGGGTAAGAATTTACGTAAAAGACTAGATGCTGCAAAATAGTTTGTACTTTAATCGATAGCGTAAGCAAAAAATAAAAAACCAGCGATTAGCTGGTTTTTTTATGTGTGATTAATAAGTAAAGGATTGTTTTTTATAAACCCGCTGCTTTACGTAAATCGTCTGCTTTGTCTGTTTTTTCCCAGCTAAAGGCTGTAAAAGTATCATCACCAACAGTCATTTCATAAGGTTCACGACCAAAATGACCGTAAGCTGCTGTTTGTTGATACATAGGATGTAATAGGTCTAGCATTTTAGTGATGCCATAAGGACGCAAGTCAAAGTGCTCACGTACTAGCTCAACTAACTTCTCTTCAGACACTTTACCTGTACCAAAAGAATCAATTGAAATTGAAGTAGGCTCAGCAACACCTATAGCATAAGATATTTGAATCTCACAACGGTCAGCAAGACCAGCTGCAACAATATTTTTAGCCACATAACGACCAGCATAAGCAGCACTGCGATCAACTTTTGATGGATCTTTACCAGAGAATGCACCACCACCATGACGAGCCATGCCGCCATAAGTATCAACAATAATTTTACGACCAGTTAAACCACAATCACCAACTGGGCCACCAATAACAAAACGACCCGTTGGGTTGATATGGTATTTAGTTTCAGAGGTAAGTAACTCAGCAGGTAATACATGCTTGATAATGTTTTCCATTACCGCATTCACTAAATCTTCTTGCTTAATGTCTGGGTTATGCTGAGTAGAAAGTACAACAGTATCAATCGCTACAGGCTTGTTATCTTCATAGATAAAAGTTACTTGTGATTTAGCATCAGGGCGTAACCAAGGTAAAACGCCTGACTTACGTGCTTCAGCTTGGCGTTCAACTAAACGGTGAGAATAATATAATGGCGCAGGCATTAACGTAGGTGTTTCATTGGTTGCATAACCAAACATTAAACCTTGGTCACCAGCACCTTGCTCTTCAGGGCTACTACGGTCTACACCTTGAGCAATTTCAGGCGATTGTTGGCCAATTAGATTCATGATGCCACACGTTGCGCCATCAAAACCGACATCAGAAGAGGTATAACCAATTTCGCTGATAACATTACGAGTAATTGTCTCTAAATCAACCCAAGCGTTAGTCGTTACTTCACCAGAAATAATAGCAACACCAGTTTTAACCATAGTTTCACAGGCAACACGGGCATTTTTATCTTTAGCAATAATAGCATCTAAAACCGCATCAGAAATTTGATCGGCAATTTTATCTGGGTGTCCTTCAGAAACTGACTCGGAAGTAAAAAAGTGTCTAGACATAAGTCCTCAGCAAAAAATTTGAGTTATATAAAATATTGAGGCGATTCTACACTTGTTGAAAACAACATTCTAGCTTTTTTTACGCCTAGACGGCTAAACGGCTATAAATTTTTGTTTTTATTGAAGTAGATTAAGTTTCCTTGGCTTTAATGCGAAGATGAGTAGTTGAAGTGGTCTTGTTTTTAATCAAGTGGCTGCAAGGTCAGCGATGTTTGCCAGAGTTTGTTGAATATTTTTTCTTGCTGATTCGTTACCTGTGAGCTAAAAAACTGATGTTCTCCTCGTTGTGTAACGCAGGCCATGATGTTTAGCTCAGCTAACTTTTTTGATAACTGAAGTGTCACTGGCGCAGCCGTTTCAATGATTTTTATTTTCTGGCCGACAATGGCACTTATTTGCTCCTGAATAAAAGGATAATGTGTGCACCCTAGTACTAATGTATCTACCCCTTTGTCCACTAGCGGCTCAATATATTGTGCTAGTAAAGTATTACAAATGTGACTATGTTGCTCACCTTGTTCAATAAACTCGACTAGGCCAGGGCAGGGTTGAATAAATACTTCTGCGCCATTGCGGTGTAATTCTATTAAATCATTAAAGCGTTGGTTTTTACTGGTAGCTTGTGTTGCTAATATGGCGACTTTTTTATTAATACTTTGTTTAGCTGCCGGTTTTATTGCGGGCTCAACACCGATAATAGGAATGTTAACCTGTGATCTCAGTTGCTCTATGGCATTCACTGTTGCGGTATTACAAGCAATAACTAACGCTTTTACACCTTTGGCAATGAGCAACTCGGCAATTTTATTAACACGTTCAATAATAAAATCGACCGACTTTTCTCCATAAGGAGCATGAAGACTATCAGCCACATAAATGATGTTTTCGTGAGGCAATTTCTCGGCAATGCACAGTGCAATGGAAAGGCCACCGACACCTGAGTCAAATACCCCAATGGCAGCTGAATTGCTATTTTGTTTTATTACTGGCTTAGTGATGATCTTTGTCCGGATACTTAAATAGATTTTCTATCGAAATTGTATTGCTTTTCCATCGACAAAAGCAATACAATTAATATATAAGGTTTTTTGTTTATATAATTTAAGTACTACTTACTGCAGGTTATACCATTTCCCTTAATTAGGTGATCTATTTTATACGGAGAAAAAGCTGCCAAATACAAGGCATTTATTTAATAACTAGCTGTTCTAATTATTAAGTAAATAACGAAGTAGTTGGTAACTTTGGCAAGTAGAAATGATCACATAGTTAGTGGGATTAGTATTATTCAACTTTGCCAGTGAATGAAGGAAATTTATGTCAGGTGTTGTCTCAGTAGATCGTTTTAAACAATTCCCACCACTAATGTGGATCTTGCTATTTGGTTCATTTATCACCCGTGGTAGTTATTACATGGTTTGGCCATTTTTAGCGGTAATTCTCTATGAAAAGTTCGCTCTATCAGCCACCGAGGTCGGGCTTATCCTTTCCAGCGCTGCAGTTATTTCAGTACTGGTTAGTTTTGTCGGCAGTGCATTATCGGACCGTATAGGTCGCCATCAGTTAATGTATGCCAGTGGTGTTTTATATATTATCTCATTTTCGTTATTAGCAGAAGTCGACTCTATTACTGGGTATTCACTGGTCATTACCTTATGTTCAATTGCAACTGCACTATGGCGACCACTCACCTCGGCATTAATCGGCGATATTATTGATGATAAAGCTACCCGCGAGCTAGCGATGCAATCTCTCTATTTTGTTGTCAATGTAGGTTGCGCTGTTGGTCCAATGCTCGGTCTGTGGATGGGGTTAACAGGAGAGCAATCAAGTTTTTATATTACTGCAGGGGCGTTTGCCTTTTTATTAATGCTTTTATGGTGGGGTTTTCATCAACATAAAAAGTTGACTGATGCTACTGCCAAAAAGTTAGTCCAACAAGCAGGAGAGAATAAGGCTGCTGACTCAATTGCTATAGAAGATAAAGCTAAAGTAAATGCAGGAAATCAAATCCTAAAGGTACTTATTAGCGATAAATTATTACAGTGCCTTATCTTTGCTAATATTTTATGCATGTTCATCTATGCACAAATGGATAGCTCACTCATTCAATACTTAACCCGCGCTAAAGTTCCTGACTTACTAGAGTTGATATCAGCAATGATCTTCACTAATGCGTTAGTTATTATTTCTACACAATTCTTGTTATTAAGACTGATGTCGAATTTGTCGTTGGTTGCCAGAATCCAAGTGGGTTTAGTGTTATTGATGTGCTCACAAATTTGGCTCGCTATGAATCCATTGACATTGTTTTGGGGCTGGATTGGCGCAATTGTAGTAATGAGTTTAGCGGAGACTATTTTATTCCCAACAATGAATGTGCATATTGATCGCTTAGCCCCAGATCATTTACGTGGTGCATACTTCGGTGCGGCTTCATTTTATGAGTTTGGCTATGCTATAGCACCATTAGGTGGAGGCATTATCCTCGACCAACTGGGTGGGCCATGGTTATTTTTTATCGCCGCAGCTTTAACACTGATAGTGATGTACCTTTATAGCATTTTAGACAAAATGCCACGACCGGATTTTATCAAAGTTAAAAGCTGAATGCTTCCAAGGTGCCGCAGCTTACATTTGTCCTGAACATTGGGTGCTGTCTGAGGTTGCGCGGAAATATCGCTGATATTTACTTATTCTTCGGGAGGTTTTTATAAAAAGAGGATAGTCGCTTCCAAAGTGCCGCAGCTTACATTTGTCCTGAACATTGGGTGTTGTCTAAGGTTGCGCGGAAATATTAGGATGATATTTTCTTGTACTAAAGGAGACATTTACAAGGAGATAGTCGCTTCCAAGGTGCCGCAGCTTACATTTGTCCTGAACATTGGGTGCTGTCTAAGGTTGCGCGGAAATATCGTTGATATTGATTGTTGTACAAAGAAATACTTTTGAAGGGGATAGTCGCTTCCAAGGTGCCGCAGCTTACATTTGTCCTGAACACCGGGGGTTCAGGGCGGAAATATCATGCTAACCGTAGGCTTCCCGATACGAGCCGGGCTTGCGCAATAGTTAATAGTCAACTTCCTTAGGTAAAACTTATCGGCTCAGGGACATAGTTCGCATACAAACACCCCAGAAGACAAATTCAGTATAGCGAAAAATATATCATCGAATAAGCTTTTTTTTATAATTTTTCACTAAGTGTTTGGTAATTATTCGTTATGTTTTATTTTTAAGCTTTTACTGTTATTAAAGAAGCTAATGACAATAATAATTAATTGAAGGGGACTATGTAGAGTAAGCACTTAATGCTTAGGCAATTTTTTTCTTAATTGGTGAAAGGGCTTGTTCAATAGTTGATTGCAGCAACGAGATTTTTTCTTGATTATCTTGCTGCTCAACTTTTAATTGCTGTTGGGTTTTCAGCAAATCATTAGCCAAATTTAAGGCTGTCATTAATAAAGTTTGCTCAGGAGTACTGATTGTTTTGCTCGCCCCCGCTTTAGTTAAGCGATCGCTTAATTCTTGCGCCGCAGATAATAAGGCGGTTTCTTGCCCTATTGGACAAGCTATCTTCAGCTTGCGATCAACTATGTTGATTTCTACGGTTCGTTGAGCCATGTACAAAAATTCCAAGTATTATTAATAATATAGCTATTATTTGAGCTATTATTTCAATGATAACCATGCTGGGGTCCCTATGCAAGTAAATAGCGTGCTTTATCACCATTTTTTGTTATTTTCCTTTTCTGTAATTTTCCCCAGTGATACCATTAGTTTCCATAACTTCCAGCAAATATAGAAAATAAATCATGACTGAAATAACTTCAAAGAACGAGTCGAGCAATAACTTAATGGATTTCTCCACGATGCAAGCCATTTTGACTAGCGAAGATGTAAAGTCCCATGCCAGCGAACTTCATGGTGTTTTAACCGGGTTAGTTTGTGCCGGTTTTGAATTTGAAGACCAAGGCTATTTAGTCATGTTGCATGATTTATTCAATGAAGGTGATGGCTTTCCTGTAGCAGTTAAAAAAGCGATCAAGCAAATGTATAATGAATTATGGAATGGCATATTAGATGACAGTTATAGCTTTAATCTTTTATTACCCGATGACGATGACTCCATGGCTGAACGTGGTCATGCGTTAAGTGTTTGGGTGCAAGGCTTTAACTTAGGTTTTGGTTTACAGCAAAAAGATACGCCAGTAGTTTCTGACGAAGTTAAAGAAGTACTGACTGATTTTGTTGAGATTGCTAACTTATCTGACGAAATGGAAGAAGATGAAGATACTGAACAAGCGTATTTTGAAATCGGAGAATATGTTCGAATTTCCGCTTTATTATGTTTCTCTGAATTAGCGACGCCGCCTAATAGTGAAAGTCTTAGTGCAGATAAAAAAATACTTCACTAACCTTAACTTTAATAAATAATGGTTAACCGTTTAGGTTAAACATACTCATAATAAATAGGCGCAGACAATTACATGACCACTATACCTTTAACTAATGCACCAATAAGCCAATTACCATTAAGTGATTACGCCAAGCACCGCGCAGCATTTATGGCTAAAATGCCAACTAATAGCATTGCATTATTTCCAGCGGCGAGTGAATTGACGCGCAGTAACGATACTGAGTATGCATTCTGTCAGAATAAAAACTTTTATTACTTAACCGGTTTTAATGAACCTGATGCGTTATTAGTTTTACTTAAAGGTAAAGAAGGTAAAGCTGAGTCTATCTTATTCTCATTACCTAAAGACGCTTTACATGAGATTTGGCAAGGTCGACGTATTGGTCAAGTCAAAGCCGTAGAAGATTATGGCGTGAGTGAAAGCTTTGAAGTAGCTGACATTGATAACTTATTACCAGATTACCTTGATGGTAAAAGCCAAGTGTTTTTTGGCTTTAATGATCATACTTTTGCAGCGCAAGTGTTTACTTGGTTAAAGAAAGTTAAAAGTAGCATACGCCAAGGCGCTAAAGTACCAGAGCAATTAGTTGATGCAGACCCTATAGTCGCAGAGTTACGTTTAATTAAAACCGACAATGAATTAGCTTTGATGCGTCACGCTAATCACATTTCAGGGCTCGCCCATCAACGTGCAATGGAGCAATGCCAAGTAGGTAAGTTTGAATATCAAATTGAAGCTGAAATACTACATGAATTTGCCCAGTACGGTGCACGAAACCCAGCTTATGCCAGTATTGTTGCTGGCGGTGATAACGCAAATATTCTTCATTACACTGCCAATAATGATGTATTAAAAGACAATGATTTATTACTCATTGATGCGGGTATTGAATTAGACGGCTATGCAGCAGATATTACCCGTACTTTCCCAATTAATGGTCAATTTTCAGTTGAGCAAAAAGCCATTTATCAATTGGTACTTGATGCTAAAAATCTAGCTATTAATGCTATTAAGCCAGGTATGAGTTTTGCAGAACTCAATGTACTTACCAATGCTTTCTTAACTGAAGGTTTAGTCGATTTGGGTATATTGCAAGGAGATTTAGCGGAATTAATCGGCGAGAAAAAAGTAAAAGATTACTTTATTCATGGCTTAGGCCATTGGTTAGGCCTCGATGTTCATGATGTCGGTGATTATCATATTAGTACTGAGCGAGAACAGTTGCGCGCCTTCAAAAAAGGCATGGTGATGACGATTGAACCAGGTATTTATATTCCCTTAACTGATTTAAATGTTGATGAAAAATGGCGCGGTATTGGCGTACGTATTGAAGATAATATTGCGGTCACAAAAACAGGTTTTGAAAACTTTAGCGTTAACTCGCCACAAACGATTGACGAAATTGAATTATTAATGAAAGCACCCGATTAAAAAATGCCATTGTAAAAGCATAACTAAATCAATACAAAGCTAACGTTAGTTAGGTAAAATTAGCTTAATTGAACTCTACACTTAAACAACAAGCTAATATGACCGCCATGGAAAACGTTAAGCAAAACCCTATGCAAGGCTCTAATAAAGAGAATAAGCAACATTTTGATGTCATTATCTCAGGCGGCGGCTTATCTGGTAGCTTAATGGCGTTAAGTCTAAGCAAATTAACCAAAGCCGACGGTAGCTTATTATCTATCGCCATTGTTGAAGCTTTGCCTGTTAAACAAGATAATCCTGTTGATGAAAATGCCTTATTTGATGCGCGTGTTTTAGCACTCTCTCACGGTAGTGCTAAATACTTGGCCAAGCTTGGCGTTTGGCAATACCTAAAAGATGATGCTTGTGCCATTACTGATATTGATATTTCTGATCGTGGTCACTTTGGTAAAGCTAGATTAGCAGCCAAAGAACATGGCGTTAATGCCCTAGGTTACGTTATTGATATGGCCCGTATTGGTAAAGCACAATTAAAAGCGCTAAGTCAAAACACAAAGAATAATATTCAATGGTTTAGTCCTGACTCAATAACCGACATCACTTGGCAAGAGTCAAATGAAAACGCAACAGACAATTCAAAGCTAAAGGTTACCCTTAACTCAGGTAAAGTCTTATCCGCTAAGTTACTACTGGGCTGTGATGGTGTTCAATCACCGGTGAGGAAAATAGCAAATATTGAAGTCACTTGTGATGATTATCAGCAAGTTGCTTTAATTGCCAATGTCTCAACCAGCAAAGCCCACCACCAAAAAGCCTTTGAACGTTTTACAGAAAGTGGCCCTATTGCCATGTTACCGTTAAATCCGTTAAAGAAGGGCAAGACTTCGCTAAATGCTTTAGCTAATAGTTCAACTGGTGGAGATTCACGTTGCTCGCTAGTATGGACTATGACCCCTAGCCAAGCAGAAGAAATTAAGAACTTGAGCGATGATGCCTTTAAGGTTGAATTAGAGCGAGCCTTTGGTAGTTATCTAGGTGCCATTACTCATGTTGGTAAACGCGATACTTATCCCTTAATTCTATTACAAGCTCAGCAGCAAACTTATCATCGTATGGCATTAGTGGGTAATGCCTCACACACTATTCACCCTATTGCTGGTCAAGGTTTTAACCTAGGGTTACGTGATGTTCAGGTGATGGCTAGGTTAGTGGAACAGGCGCTAGTGAATAAGCAAGATATCGGTAATTTTTCATTACTACATGCATATCAAACCAATAGGTCAAAAGACCAAGGCGAAGTTATTCAATTAACCGACTCATTGGTGACTTTGTTTGCTAATGATTTACCGCCACTGGTTGTAGGCCGTAATATCGGTTTACAGGCACTTAATATTATTTCGCCACTTAAAACTGCTTTAGTTAAAAAAACTATGGGTTATTAAGAGTATTAGTTGACCAAGTTCTGGATACTCGATCAGACACTTCGAGTATGACGGCTGAGAGTGTAATTCGTTTAAAGTAAAAGATAACGGGATACTCGATCAGATACTTCGAGTATGACGGCTGAGAGTGTAATTCGTTTAAAGTAAAAGATAACTGGATACTCGAACAGACACTTCGATTATGACGGCTGCAAATGTTAGGCGTAATAAAGTGAGAGAAAACTGGATCCTCGATCAGAAACTTCGAGGATGACGACTGAGAATAACAGCTGATACAGTATCACCCTTTTTATTGTCATCCCCGTGGTCACTTAATCGGGGATCCATATGGCTTTGCTATTTGTCAGTGCCTAGAGCACTTTTCCCAAGTCCATGTGGCATTATTTGAATTGAAGAAGAGAAAAACATGCAAAAATTTGATGTACTAATTGTTGGCGCAGGTATGGTGGGTTTAACGCTTGCATTAGCTTTGCGTAAATCTAGCCAGTTAAAAATAGCTATGGTCGATACTGCAACCGTGACTGAACTTGATGAAAATATCGACGTTAGAGTCAGTGCCATTAATGTCGCCAGCAAAAATATTTTTACTAATTTAGATATATGGTCAGCGATTGAAAAAAGTCGAGTACAAGATTATCAGCATATGCATGTCTGGGATAAATCCGGCGTAGGTAAATTAGATTTTTCAGCCAAAGACAGTGTCAGCTTTCCACCTGAAGATAATCTTGGTTGGATCATCGAAAACAAAGTTATTCGCCATGCTTTATGGCAGCAAGCTGAACTTGATGAAGGTATACATTTTTTTACCGACAATAAACTAGCCAGTATCAATCAAGGCGATAGTGAAATTTTTGCTACTTTTGAGAATGCACAAGAGTCAAAAAGTGCCCCAACACCACCTGTTATGGCTAAATTAGTTGTTGGTGCGGATGGCGCAAATTCTTGGGTACGTAAACAAATGAACATGGCGATGATCTTTAAAGATTATGACCATCACGCCATTGTGGCAACCGTAGCTTGTCCACAAGGCCATAAAAACACAGCTTGGCAAGTGTTTTTACCGACAGGACCTTTAGCTTTTCTGCCATTAAAACAGAGTAAGTCGGATGATACAGCTGTATCAACAAGTGACTTATGTTCTATTGTTTATTCAACAGCGCCTGAAGATGCAGCACGCTTATCAGCCCTTGACCCTATTGAGTTTGCTAAAGAGTTAACTGCAGCAAGTGATGGTAAGTTAGGTGATATTTCCCTGGTAAGTGAACGTTTTACCTATCCATTGACTATGCGCTTGGCACAAGACTTTGTTAAAGACCGTGTAGTACTTATTGGTGATGCAGCCCATACCATTCATCCATTGGCGGGGCAGGGGGTTAACTTAGGTTTACTTGATGCGGTAGCTTTGGCGCAAACGTTAACGGCTAAGCTCAATAAAGATGAAGAAATAACTACCGATCTGGTGAACCAGACCGATCTTAAAGCGTTTTCTCGCTGGCGTAAAAGTGAAGCGACTGAAATGATCACAGCCATGGCAGGTATTAAACAAGCTTTCGCACCGCAACAATCACCGATCAAATTACTACGTGGTGTTGGCATGAATATCCTTAATAACTTCGGGCCGGCTAAAAATCGTTTAATTGCACAAGCGTTAGGTATCAAGGAAGACCTTCCTGAGCTTGCCTACCAAAAAGATAGCCTGTAACACCGCCGATAAAGCAGCCAATAGCGTGGCTTTATAAGTAATAACAGCCACAATGCTCTATACAGAAAAAATAAAAGCCAAAATTCTTATTGGCTTTTATTTGTTCTGTACCGCAATCATCAAGACAATGATGAGATTAATTTCAAAACGATGTTACTTTGCAAATTTAATTCTGATATTCCATAAAACACGGGTTTATATTTTTAAAATGTGATTTTTGCTGTTGAATCAACGATACGTGGCGGCTATAATTAGTCAACTTTGATTATTTCTTTTGATAATCCTTTTGATCACTCTTAGGTGGAACAGATGACAAATAAAACAGTATTACATGCAAAGCACTTAGCTTCTGGCGCAAAAATGGTTGATTTCTTTGGCTGGGAAATGCCTATTAACTATGGCTCTCAAATTGAAGAGCATCATGCAGTAAGAACAAATGCTGGTATGTTTGATGTTTCACACATGACAATTGTTGATGTGCAAGGCACAGATGCAAAAAGCTTCTTACGTCGTTTAGTGATTAACGATGTAGCTAAGTTAACAACACCAGGTAAAGCGTTATACACAGGTATGTTAAACGAAGAAGGCGGCGTGATTGATGATTTGATCATTTACTTCTTCTCTGACACTAATTACCGTTTAGTGGTTAACTCTGCAACACGTGAAAAAGATCTTGCCTGGATGACTAAGCAAGCTACTGGTTTTGATCTTACAATTACTGAGCGTCCTGAATTTGGCATGATCGCCGTTCAAGGCCCTGAAGCTATCGCAAAAGTAGCGACATTATTATCTGAAGAAGAGCGCGCTGCTGTTGAAGGCATGAAGCCATTCTTTGGTGTACAAATTGGCGATTTATTTATCGCAACTACCGGTTACACTGGTGAAAATGGCTACGAAATTATCGTTCCAGATAGCGCCGCTGAAGATTTCTGGCAAAAATTACTAGACGCAGGCGTAGCGCCATGTGGTTTAGGTGCCCGTGATACGTTACGTTTAGAAGCTGGCATGAACCTTTACGGTTTAGATATGGACGAAACTTTTTCGCCAATCGCTGCTAACATGGCGTGGACAATTGCATGGGAACCAACAGACCGTGACTTTATCGGTCGTGACGTATTAACTGCACAAAAAGCGGCTGGCGACCAGCCTAAGCTTGTTGGTTTAGTACTGGAAGAGAAAGGTGTGCTTCGTTCACATCAAGTTGTTGTGACTGAATTTGGCAACGGTGAAATCACCTCAGGTACTTTCTCACCAACATTAGGCCACAGTGTTGCTTTAGCACGTGTACCACGTAGCGTAAAAGTAGGCGATGTAGTTGAAGTTGAAATGCGTAAGAAATTAGTTAAAGTTACTGTTACTAAGCCAAGCTTTGTTCGTAACGGCAAAAAAGTATTCTAATTCGTCATACTTGAAATTACAGCGGCATTGTCATCGTTATTCGTCCTATCACTTAGTGTACTAAGCTCAAGGACTCACAACTCGACGGCTTTGCTGTAATTCCAATTATTTAGAATTTATATTATTATCTAGCAGCTTTTGTGCTATATAAATTTACAGAAATTTAATCTATTGATCTAATCCAGTATTTGGTCAATTTACTAATCAATTTACTAATAAAGTAATGCCATTTGGATTAATTAAGGTTACAGAATTCAATGAGAATAAATTTTCAAGAGCAAGGCGCTTGATTGAGCAATAGCTGGCTATTGGGATTGAAAGCAACGATGTTATTGGACATTTAGACCATTTGAAAATGCTTACTTAATTAGTGCAATTGGTATAACAATAGGAAAAATAAAAATGAGCAATATTCCTTCAGAGTTAAAATATGCCACTTCACACGAATGGGTTAGCGTAGCAGAAGACGGTATCGTTACTGTTGGTATTACTGAACACGCACAAGGCCTTTTAGGCGACATGGTATTTGTTGAATTACCAGACGTTGATGATTCAATCAGCACGGGCGATGATGTTGCTGTTGCAGAATCTGTAAAAGCAGCTTCAGATATCTATGCACCTGTTTCAGGTACTGTTGTTGAAATCAACGAAGAATTAGAAGACTCTCCAGAGCTAGTTAACTCTGACGCGTTTGGTGAAGGTTGGTTATTTAAAGTGAAACTTGATGATGCAAGTGAGTTAGAAAACTTACTTGATGCTGAAGGTTATGCCTCGTCTATCGACGAAGACTAATTTTCGTTTTTAGCGTCGTTAATCAACTTTAGTCGGCATTGTCGGCGTTTCTTGTCTTGTCACTTAGCGGACTAAGCTCCAACGACAAGTAACTTGACGGCTTTGCCTAAATACTGATTATCTTAGCTAAAACAGTAGTTCTAAATTTTAGACCTACATTAAATATTAAGCCTCTTTCTTCTTTTTAAGGATATGAGGCTTTCTTTTATTCTACATTTATAAAATTTATTTAAGTGAAACTGTTATGACCTCAAAAGCAATTGTTAACTCATTAACTGAGTTAGAGCAAACTGAAGACTTCATTCGTCGCCACATTGGCCCAAGCGAATCACAAACTCAAGCTATGTTGAAAGACCTAGGTGTTGAGTCGGTTGATGCCTTAATTGATGAAATCGTACCAAGTGATATTCGTTTAGCTGATTTGCCAAACATCCAAGAGAGTAAAACAGAAGTTCAAGCCTTGGCTGATTTAAAAGCCGTTGCTAGCTTAAATAAAGTGAACGACACATACATTGGTTTAGGTTACTACGGTACCTTAACGCCAAACGTTATTTTACGTAACGTACTAGAAAATCCAGGTTGGTATACAGCGTATACGCCGTATCAACCAGAAATTGCTCAAGGTCGTTTAGAGTCATTATTAAACTTCCAACAAATGTGTATCGACCTTACTGGTCTTGATTTAGCTTCAGCGTCATTATTAGATGAATCTACTGCAGCAGCAGAAGCCATGGCATTAGCCAAACGTGTTTCTAAAAACAAAAAATCAAACTTATTCTTTATCTCAGATGATGTTTTCCCACAAACAATTGACGTTGTTAAGCAACGTGCAGCAATGTTTGATTTTGATATTATTGTTGCTCCTGCGGCAGAGGCAGCAGATCACGATGTATTCGGCGCCCTTATCCAATACCCAGGCGCAAGCGGTGAAGTTACTGATATCAGCGACTTAATTGCTAAACTTCATGAGAAAAAAGCGATTGTTGCTGTAGCAGCAGACATCATGAGCTTAGTATTATTAAAATCTCCTGGTGAATTAGGCGCAGACGCAGTTATTGGTTCAACGCAACGTTTTGGTGTTCCAATGGGATACGGCGGACCACACGCGGCATTCTTCACTACTTCTGAAAAATACAAACGTTCGTTACCTGGTCGTATTATCGGTGTTTCAAAAGACACACGTGATAACAATGCACTACGTATGGCTATGCAAACACGTGAGCAGCATATACGTCGTGAAAAAGCCAACTCAAACATTTGTACAGCGCAAGTATTATTAGCCAACATGGCAGCGTTTTACGCGGTTTACCACGGTCCTCAAGGTTTAAAAACTATTGCTAACCGTATTCACCGTTTAACTGATATTTTATGTTTAGGTACAGCAACTAAGGGTTTAACGGCTGTTCATGCTAACTACTTCGACACATTAACATTCAATCTTGATAACAAAGATGAAGTGGTAGCACGCGCATTAACTGCTGGTGTTAACTTCCGCAGCGATGTTGACGGTCAAATCTCTATCTCACTAGATGAAACCACAACCCGTGACAACGTAGCACAACTTTTCGATATATTATTAGGTGCAGATCACGGTCTAAACGTTAGTGATTTAGATGACAAAATTGTTGAATGTGGTCATTCTTCAATTCCAGTATCATTAGTTCGTGAGTCAGCAATATTAACTCACCCAGTATTTAACTCGTACCACAGCGAAACAGAAATGCTTCGTTATATCAAAAAACTTGAGAACAAAGATTTAGCATTGAACCACTCAATGATTTCTCTTGGCTCTTGTACAATGAAGTTAAATGCAACAGCGCAGATGATCCCAGTATCATGGCCTGAATTTGCTAACATGCATCCATTTGCACCTGTTGACCAAGCATTAGGTTACAAGAAAATGATTGATGAACTAGCCGACTGGTTAGTTGAATTAACAGGCTACGACAAAATGTCTATGCAACCTAACTCAGGTGCACAAGGTGAGTACGCAGGTTTAATCTCAATTGTTAAATATCACGAAAGCCGTGGTGATTCACATCGTAACATTTGTTTAATCCCATCTTCAGCACATGGAACTAACCCTGCAACAGCGCAAATGGTTGGTCTTAAAGTTGTCGTAGTAGATTGTGACAAAGAAGGTAACGTTGACATGGCTGACTTAACAGCCAAAGCTGAAGAGCTTAGCGAAAACCTTGCTTGTATCATGATCACTTACCCGTCTACGCACGGTGTTTATGAAACTACGATTGCAGAAATTTGTAATATCATTCATAACAACGGCGGTCAAGTTTACCTTGATGGCGCGAACATGAATGCTCAAGTAGGTTTAACATCACCAGGCCATATCGGCGCTGATGTTTCTCACCTTAACTTACACAAAACTTTCGCTATTCCACATGGCGGCGGCGGTCCAGGTATGGGTCCTATCGGCGTTAAAGCGCATTTAGCACCATTCTTACCAGACCATGCGTTAATTAACGTAGATGAAGAAACTAAAGGTAACGGCGCAGTATCAGCAGCACCATACGGTAGTGCCGGTATTTTATGTATCTCTTACCTTTACGTTGCACTTCTAGGTAAGAAAGGTGTTACTGATGCAAGTAAGTATGCAATCACTAATGCTAACTACATGGCAACTAAACTAGGCCAACATTACCCGTTGTTATACACAGGTAAAAACGGTCGTGTTGCGCATGAATGTATTGTTGATTTACGTCCACTTAAAGCAACATCAGGTATTACTGAAGTTGATATCGCTAAGCGTTTAATCGATTACGGTTTCCATGCACCAACGATGTCGTTCCCAGTAGCGGGCACGTTCATGATTGAACCAACGGAATCAGAGTCTAAAGTTGAGCTTGACCGTTTTATTGAAGCAATGACCTGTATTCGTGATGAAGTACGTAAAGTTGAGTCAGGTGAGTGGGAATTAAATAACAACCCATTACAGAATGCGCCACATACGTTAGCGGATATTACTGATACTTGGGATCGTGGTTACACGATTCAAGAAGCTGTGTTCCCAGTACCAGCGGCAGCAGCTAACAAATTCTGGCCAACGGTTAACCGTATAGATGATGTATACGGGGATCGTAACTTGGTTTGTAGTTGTCCTCCGATATCTACATATGTTGACTAAATTTTCGAATGATCACAACAGATCAAGTTGGAAACCGGTGACATCAAGTTGGAAACTGCTAATGTAGTTGGAAACTTTAGATGAACTTTAGAAAGGCGAACCAGAAATGGTTCGCCTTTTTTGTACTTAATTGAGGTTATCTGTAGAGATTAAAACTATTAGATATAGATTTGTATATAGGATCGTAAGCGTCCGGCAAAGAGCATCTAAACAATAAGTAGTTATCAAGTTAAGTTACTTCAAACAATTATTTGGAGTAAC
>CAJXYE010000028.1 GCA_913063325.1 uncultured Colwellia sp.
AAGACATATATTTACTCCAATATCGACATACTGCTTATAATTACAGTATAGCAACACTTAAGTAAAACATAGCCAATCTGATTGGTATTATAAAAAAGGCTCATTGGTTCTTCAATAATTTGTCTGTAGTTATTCTTTATGTTTAGCTCAATTCACCACGTAAACTTTTGTCCATTTGCTGGCACATTTCTTCATAACTTAATTTTTTGCTGAGTAAGTAATGCAGTTTTGTTAACGTTGCCTCTAAGGTCATATCATGACCACTAATAACACCTGCTTCACTCAGTGCATTACCTGTGGCGTATCCCGACATATTGACCGTACCTTTAATACACTGGCTACAGTTTACGACGATGATACCTTCTTCTTTCGCTTTTCTTAAACAAGCGAGTAATGCTTTATCTTGCGGTGCGTTGCCAACACCATAACTACGCAAAATAAGTGCTTTCACCGGCTGTTTTATGACATTTTCAATGACTTCACTACTGATGCCAGGGTATAGATGAACCACACCAATGGGCTGTGGCGTTATAGTTGAAAGCTCTAATGGATCAACGTCGTCAACTGTATTAGCCAAGGTGCCTGCGACTAGGTGGATATTAATACCCGCTTCAAGTAACACAGGCATATTGGGTGAATCAAATGCGTTGAAACCATCAGCATAGGCTTTGATACAACGGTTACCACGGTAGAGTTTGTTATTAAAAAATAAGCTCACTTCACTAATTGGATAATTTGCTGCAATGTATAAAGCATTTAGCACATTCACTTGTCCGTCTGAGCGAAGTTGACTCAATGGGATCTGTGAGCCGGTGACAATGACGGGTTTGCTTAAATTTTCGAACATGAATGATAATGCCGAGCTGGTATATGCCATGGTATCTGTGCCATGCAATACTACAAATCCGTCGTAGTCATCGTAGTTAGCTTTAATATCATCAGCAATACGCTGCCAATCACTTGGTGTCATGTTGGATGAATCAATTAATGGTTGATATTCACTGATGGTAAAGTCAGGCATTTCACTGCGATGAAATTCAGGCAGGGCATTGATAGATTCTGTAAGATGACCTTTAGCAGGTACAAAACCTTGAGTACTTTGCATCATGCCAATAGTACCGCCAGTATAGGCGACGTAAATTTTTTTGTTCATAGTTTGACTACTTATTTTATTCAATCGTGTTATTCAACCGTGTAAATCAGCCATTGACGCTGGTAGTTAAAATCGATAATTGAAGTCGAAAGGTATTGGGTAATATTGATTAGCGTATTATATACCCATTACACCGGAAGATGCAGGTTTCAGTTAGAATTTAAAGGCTTAAAGGCAAGGCCTTGATTGAAGTGAAGATAGGATCTTTATCGTTAACATTTATTTCTGTTATAGCGCCGAGAATAAAAAAGGGGGAGTATTTTCATAACTCCCCCCTTCAAGTAAACACTTGACCTTATTTGATAAGGTCGTAATCAAATGTTCTAAGCTGTGTGTTAGTTAGCGCTGCAGGCTACACATAAGGTATAACGTCCTTGTGGATCATTAAACTGTTCTATTTGACTTAATTGACTAGTCATCATATTAATGAACTGTGAAAGCGGTGCACTCCGTGCTGAATTCGTCGCTAAATCAATCGTTATTTGCGCTTCACCTGGGGTGAAATAGCTAACGATACTTGCAGATTTACCTAATAATTGCTGCACTATTTTATTACGTGAAGATTGTTCTTTTTCAATTAATAATGTGTCGTAGTGCTCTAATTTAGCTAAGTTTGCCGCAGCAACAACTGCGTCAGTCAAGTTACCTAGTTCGTCAACCAAACCAAGTTCTTTTGCTTTTTTACCTGACCAAACACGACCTTGAGCAATAGCATCCACTTCTTCTACCGTCATATTACGATTGCTCGCAACTAATTGAATAAATTCTTGATAGCCCCTGTTGATTGATAGTTGGAATAAATTAGCCATACCAGGAGTTAATTCTTGGGTTGGACCAAAACCGGCAATATCAGTAGTACCAACACCATCAGTATGAATACCCATTTTGCTTAATGAATCTTCAAATGTCATCATCATGCCAAAAATACCAATCGAACCCGTAATGGTCGAAGGTGCTGCGTAGATTTTATCTGCGGGTGCTGAAATCCAGTAACCACCCGATGCGGCATATGTGCCCATTGAAGCAACAACCGGTTTACCTGCTTTTTTCAATAATTCAACTTCTTGGCGAATTATTTCTGAAGCATATGCACTTCCACCAGGGCTATCTACACGTAAAACAACCGCTTTTACATCATCATTGTTACGTGCTTTTCGAAGTAATATCGCAGTAGAGTCACCGCCAATAGTACCCGGTTTTTGTGTTCCATCTAAAATGGTACCCTTAGCAACGATAATGGCAACTTTATCACTAGCTACGTCAGTAAGTTCACCAGAGTCACCTAAAGGTGAACTGGTAGCAGCTATATAGTTTTTGTAACCAATGTGAGAGTAGCTGTCACCTTTTTTGTTCTTACCCACTAAATCAATAAGCTCAGTGCGCATTTCTTGGCGTGACTTTAATTGGTCAACCCAGTTATTGTTCAGCGCATATTTAGCAAAACTGCTTTCAGCGGCGCTAAACTTGGAGACTAAAGTATCGATGTTCTCATCAAAATTTTCGACGCCAAAACCGCGACGCTTAGCAACATCTTCTTTGTATTGCATCCATAAGTCAGCTAACCAAAGTTTGTTGGCTTCTTTAGCGGCATCAGACATATCATCACGAATAAATGGTTCAACCGCTGATTTGAATGTACCAACACGGAAGATGTGTTGGTTAATTGATAATTTTTCTAATGCTGATTTGAAGTACATTTTATAACGGCCGTAACCGTCAAGTAACATAAACCCCTGTGGGTTTAACCAAATATCGTTGGCTGTACTGGCGAGGTAGTACTGGTCTTGTGAGAATTGGTCGCCCAGCGCAATAATTTGTTTACCAGAACTTTTAAAATCTTCTAAGGCAACGGCAATATCTTGCAACTTAGTTAAGCCAGCTTTATTCAAACCTTGTAGTTGTAAAACTAATATTGCTACCCGATCATCTTTTTTAGCTTTACCAATGACATCAATAATATCACTCAATAAAACTTCTGGTTTATCTTCCTTTTGTTCCATTGCTTCGCTTAAAAAAGCTTCCATGGGGTCAACTTCACGTTTTTGTTCTACTACATCACCAACAAGGTTTAGTACTAGCGCTGTTTTTTTGGGTACTTGTATTTGCTCTTCACCACTTAAAAGCACACCGATAAAGGCGAACAAAAGTATAAAGAATACGAGATTAACCACAACAGAGCGAGTAAAGGTTAACGCGCGCCAAACTGAAGAAAATATCCGTTTTATAATGCCTGGATTGTTATTCATATAATTATTATCTTAAAATAGGTTAGTTTAAAAATATCTCAATGCTGGGTATATACTACCTTAATACTTACCAGAACTTAACAAATGCACCGAGCTAGATTGTAAGTATTTATGGCAATGTGAACTAATATAGCCCTTTGGTTCGATAACTATCATAAAATGAAAGTCTTTCGGGGTTTTAACGTTCTTATTGTTAATCGATCTATTACTTTTTATAAGACAAAACAATGCAAATATTACAACATTATTACCAATGCTTTTTAAAGCAGCTTAAATACTTTGATGGCATACCCGCCTTGTTATTAAGACTTTATCTCGCCCCCGTATTCATCATGGCAGGCTTTAGTAAAACCCAGTTGCTCAGTGACGATGTTTCTGGTTTTAGTGCGATATTTGCTGATCCAAATATCATTGCTTGGTTTGGTAATAGTGACTGGGGCCTAGGCTTGCCATTCCCTGCGTTACTTGCCAACCTAGTTATTTTCGTTGAGTTTTTTGGAGGTTGGTTATTGCTAATTGGCGCATTAACACGCTTAATTAGTATCCCGCTCATGATTACCATGATTGTTGCTGCAACAAGTGTTCATGCTGATAACGGTTGGTTTGCAATTACGCCTACTAATAGCAATATTAGCGCAGCTAACGTTGCTACTTGGCTTGGTGTTGATAGCGCAGAGGCGAGTCTAGAAAATAGTAAACAAACGGCCATTCGACTTGAAAGAATGCGCGAAATATTGAAAGAAAACGGCAATACCGACTGGCTTTATGAGAAGGGAAATATTGTGGTATTAAATAATGGTATCGAGTTTTCGACAACCTACTTTATTATGTTACTCGCTTTATTCTTTATCGGTGCAGGGCGTTATACCAGCGTAGATCATTATATTGCCCAACGTTTTTTAGTCCGAGAACAGCGCTTTAGTTAATATAATACCTACCATGTTAACTATATAATCATATAGACTTTGATTGAAAAAACCGCGATGAGTTATTTCTTTAATTAACTCATCGCGGTTTTTTATTGTTTATCTATTAATTTCCTTGCGTCTATAGCTAGGCAATAAATGACCAAAATGATAAATACTTAGCCCTAATAGCACCATAAAAGCGCCGATTAATAATTTATCAGTGATTGCTTCACCGTTTAATAATGCGCCTAAGGTTAAAGCGATCACCGGTGTAACTAAAGTAATTAGGGTGACACTACTTGCTGATAGTTTTTGCAGTACGGTGAAATAAGCATAAAAGCCAATTAACGAACCAAAGATACCTAAATATACTGTTGCCCATATTGATTTTGCTTGCCATGTTTCCACAGGTAAGGTGCCATCTAAAACTAACCAACTGATTAAAAACATTGGCGTAGCAACACTTAACGCACCAACGGTTGTGGCTAAAGGGTGTATCGCTAATGGAACACTTTTCACTAATACTCCGCTTAAACTAAAGAAGAACACAGCCAACAAGATGAATATGATGCCATAAATCCCATCATGCGCTAAGGTGAAATTATCAGAGCAAACAACGGCTAATCCAATGAGGGATATGACCATAGAGAATTTACGAATATTACTGATACTCGGCTCAGCTAAAATCTGCTTCGCTAATATGGCTGAAATAACCGGTGACAAGCCAAAGACCAATGAAATAATGCCAGAAGATAAATACTGTGCTGCAAGATAAGAACACAACATACCGCCAAAAATACCTGCTGCAGAATAAGTATATAATTTTATTGCTTGCTTGTGCCATGGTAGATCAATTCGATTAGCCTTTATGAGTAACGCACCTAATATTAAGGCGATAAGCATGCGTAATAATACCGCTAAACTCGGACTAATTGACTCACTACTCCATACAATACCCAGTGGGGTGGTAGACCAAATTAATAGTACCGCCAAGTAGGCAATTGACACTGACATTTTTACTCTCCTTTATTTGCTTAATTGCAGTTTTTTGAATTTTATTATAAATAAAAACACGCTAGGGCTTAGGCAGAAAAGTTGCGGTAATTTGAAGGGGTAAAAACAAAAAAAGCCGCAAGAAGTGATTTCTGCGGCTTAAGAGTGAACTAGATAAATAACTGGTTATAAATAGTGTTCTCAATACTCCGCATAGTTTAGCCAAATATAATTATTCAGGCTCTTAACTTGCCACAGTCGATTGACCATAAGCAGACAGCTTATAGCTACCGCATTAGGGGTTCGATTGTTGATCATGGCAGTGAAGTTGCTTTGCATTGTGTTGCTTGTTACCCAGATTATTGTTTACAGTTAATTACGATTGATAGTGGCGGTTGCTCGAAATTAAGTCAAGCATAAATAAGGATTTAATGGTAATAAGATTATTTAGTCTATTCACAAAAAATTAGTGAGTAATTAACTAGATAAACGTGCACAACAACAAACTAACAGATAAACTTCTATGATAACCACTTGTTAGAGGCATTGTATGAAAGCTATTGAATTATTACTACAAAGACAATCTACTCCCGTACTAACGGAACCGGCTCCTTCAGATACAGACTTAACCACTTTGCTAGCTGCGGGTATGCGCGTACCTGATCATGCAGGTTTAAAACCTTGGCATTTCCATGTTATTTCAGGACAAGGATTACAGCGTTTAAGTGATCTATACGTTGAAGCGACAACCAATGACATGGCGATTAAAGCTGGACTAATCGAAGGCACAAGTATAGATGAACATGCCTCAATTGAGAAAATGGCTAAAGTAGCAAAAATGCCTTTTAGGGCACCAATGATTATTGTTATTTCAACCAAGTATATTGAGCATAATAAAGTGCCACAACAAGAACAATTAGTTGCTACAGGCTGTTGTGCGCATGCCATGCAAATGGCAGCTTTTTCTTTAGGGTATGGCGCTATGTGGCGTACCGGCGATTTAGCTTACAATGAAACGGTAAAGCAGGGTTTAGGTTTAGAGGAGGGTAATGATATTGCCGGATTCTTGTATATAGGCACACCAACAAAAGCTCCGCATATTAAGCCAGCTAAAAGTTACCAAGATAAAGTCACATACTGGGAGTAGAGAAAATTGCATAGGCGATTATTATTATCTTTATTACTAACGTTATTATTAAGCAGTTGTGTTGTAACAAATTCAGCAAAAAGCAATGTAAGTGTGGCTATGGCAGTAGAGGAATACTTTAGTGTTTATTCGAAAAGGAATGACTTTGAGCGTTTTATGTCTTTTTATGCTGAAGATGCAGCATTTGAAGATATTGTCTACGGTAATACCTTTAAAAATAAAATACAGATAAAAGAATTTTTAAATTGGAATAAAGGCAAGTTTGAATTGCCAAACGGAACGAGAGCACTTACCGTTACTAAACAAGTTATCGACAATAATATTGCGGTCACAGAAGGCTACTTCCATCAGTTTAGTTACAATGGTGAGAAATTAGGGCCGTGGTTGTTTGTCATTATTCAAGAATTTAATGAAAATAAGAAAATCATTAGCCAGACTGATTGGATTAACTATACTCCAAGAAAGAACTTTTTTGGCGGAAAAAATATGAATGCTACAATTTTGGAGCAGTCATTGTAGACCCGTTTCATGACAGCTTGCTATTTGATAAGCTTAAAATTTAAGGCTATAAAAAAGGCGACCTAGGTCGCCTTTATTTTATTCTAAATGTAATTACTTAGAACTAATACTTAGAACGCAGCGTTGTTAGGCGTTCTTGGGAATGGTATTACGTCACGAACGTTTTGCATACCAGTGGCATACGCAACTAAACGCTCAAAACCTAAACCAAAACCTGAATGAGGAACAGTACCGTAACGACGTAAATCCCTATACCAACCGTAATCAGCAATATCTAAGCCCATTTCTTCTAAACGGCTATCTAATACATCAAGACGTTCTTCACGTTGGCTACCACCAATGATTTCGCCGATACCTGGTGCTAAAATATCCATAGCAGCAACCGTTTTACCGTCATCATTTAAGCGCATGTAGAAAGATTTAATATCTTTCGGGTAATTTTGTAAAACTACAGGGCCGTTAAAGTGCTCTTCAGCTAAGTAACGTTCGTGCTCTGAGTTTAAATCTACGCCCCATGCAACTGGGTTTTCAAATTTCTTGCCACAGTTTTCTAAGATAGTAATCGCATCGGTGTAATCAAGACGAACAAAATCGGTATTGATTACCGAGTTTAAACGGTCAAGAACAGTCTTATCTACACGTTGCTGGAAGAAGGCCATATCATCAGCACGTTCTTCTAAAACAGCTTTAAAGACGTATTTAAGCATTTCTTCGGCTAAGTCAGCAGCATCTGATAAATCAGCAAAAGCGATTTCAGGTTCAACCATCCAAAATTCAGCTAAGTGACGGGTAGTATTAGAATTTTCTGCTCTAAATGTAGGGCCAAAAGTATAAACTTTTGATAACGCGTTACAATAAGTCTCTACGTTTAATTGGCCAGATACCGTTAAAAAGGTCTCTTTACCAAAGAAGTCTTTGTTGTAGTCAACTTTACCTTCGTCGTTACGTGGTAAGTTTTCCATATCTAAAGTACTTACACGGAACATCTCACCAGCACCTTCACAATCACTACCTGTGATAAGTGGTGTGCTGATCCAGAAATATCCTTTGCTATGCAAGAATCGGTGAACAGCCTGCGCTAAACAGTTACGTACACGAGTTACTGCGCCGCCAATGTTAGTACGTGGACGCAAATGTGCTTGCTCACGTAAGAATTCAATACTATGACGTTTTGCTGCCATAGGGTAAGTATCAGGGTCTTCAACAAAACCAAGCACTTCAACAGATGTTGCTTGGATTTCAAAGGCCTGACCTTTACCAGGAGATTCAACTAAAATGCCGGTAACTTTCACTGAGCAGCCAGTGGTTAATTTAAGAACGTCATTTTCATAATTGTCGAGTTCATTAGGCACAATGGCTTGTATAGCGTCAAAACATGAACCGTCATGTAGTGCTAAAAATGAAATACCCGCTTTTGAATCGCGACGAGTTCTAATCCAACCGTGTACTGTAATGCTCTCATCAACAGGAAACTTTCCCGCTAATACATCAGTAATTGCTATAACCGACATTTAATGACCTCTTATTCTTATGAAATTGAGTAATATGTGCTTAATACCAAAAAGAGCATACGAGAGTAGGCAAATTGGTATTATGCTAAAAATGGGGTGATATGTTACCGTGACAAGGCGTAAATGCAATGCTTAATTGCACTGAACATTAACAAATAGTGCCTGTAGGTAATAAAAAGGGGTAAATATTTTAAAAACAGCTGTGCAGATGGGAAAAAATGCAATGAACAGTACCAAATCTCGCATCGAACAATAACCAATAGTGCCTGTGGGTAATAAAAAGGTGTAACTATTTTAAAAACAACAGTTCAGATGGGCAAAAGTGCAATGAACAATACCAAATAGTCTCTAAATGGATGGAATTAATGGTAATGACGGCTAAAAGAGTAAGGAAAACCAAAGAAGAGCTTGGAAAAGAACGTCGGAAAATGACCGACGTTTGGAGTAGTGCAAAAATTGTCATTACAATATTAAGCTGGTTACTATTCCTTGTAGCACTAATCATGTCTTATTATGCGGTACCAGAAAAAGACTATGGCGTATTACGTTACTACGACATTGAGATCCGTCAGTTTTGGTTAACGCCGTTAACGGGGTATCTTTACATAATGATTTGGCTGAGTGCGCTAGGTAGTTATTTTGCTTTAATGATTGATAAGTATCGTAGTCGCAGGCGTATTGATAATCCGCATTTTAATTTATGGTTTTTACTTAGTATTAACCTTTTTTGGCTAGTATATATATTACTAAAAGCACAGTAAGCAATGGTTAAAATCCTCTTGAGAAGGATGATAGTCTTTACTTGCTGGCTTAAATAATTAACTTACTGCTTTTAGTTAAAGCAATCATCCTCATTTAGCACCGTAGTTATTGCATTGACTAATGCGGTTAATTGCTCAGTTGTAATGATCAATGGCGGAATGATATAAATTAACTTGCCAAAAGGTCTGATCCATACACCCAATTCGACAAAACGTTTTTGTATCTGTGCGACATTAACGGTTTGCTTACATTCTATTGCGCCAATACTACCTAAAACACGGGCATCGATAACTCTTTCGTGTTTAGCTAAAGGTTTAAGCAAGCTATTGAGAGTTGTTTCAATAGCGAGAACTTGAGACTGCCAATCATTTTCAAATAACAAATCAATGCTAGCATTAGCTACCGCGCACGCTAGGGCATTACCCATAAAGGTTGGTCCATGCATGAAACAGCCTGCAGCGCCTTCACTAATGGTTTTGGCTATATGTGTGGTACATAAGGTTGCCGCGAGGGTGATATAACCACCGGTAAGCGTTTTACCTAAACACATTATATCGGGGCTGATCTCTGCCCATTCACAAGCAAACAATTTACCTGTGCGGCCAAACCCTGTTGCTATTTCATCTACTATCAATAAAACTTTATACTTGTCACACAGTAGACGACAGGCTCTTAAGTACTCAGGGTGATAAAATCGCATGCCACCAGTGCCTTGTACAATAGGCTCTATAATAAAGGCAGCTATTTCACTATGGTGTTGTTCAAACAAAGCAGTTAATTCTATCGTTTCATCATTTGACCACTGCTCGCCAAACTTTATAGAAGGTGCTGGAGCAAAGTAATGCTGCATTAAAACTTGTTCAAATATTTGATGCATACCCGTAACCGGGTCGCATACTGACATCGCTGCAAAAGTATCACCGTGATAACCATTTTTAACGGTTAACAGTTTAGTTTTTGTTAAGTTAGTCTGATTTTTTTCAGCAACGGCATGTTGATACTGTAATGCCATTTTCATGGCTACTTCTACACTGACAGAGCCAGAGTCGGACAAAAACACCTTATCTAATCCTTCAGGCGTTAAATTAATAAGCTTTTCACATAAAGTAATGGCACTTTGATGGGTTAAACCACCAAACATCACATGCGACATTTTTGCCGCTTGCTCCTGTAGTGCTGCATTTAACTTATGGTGATTATAGCCATGTAAAACAGACCACCATGAAGACATACCATCTATAAGCTGTTCACCACTAGCAAGGTTGATGTTTACCCCTTGTGCACTATCGACTAGATAGCTCGGCAATGGCTCAGACATTGAAGTATAAGGGTGCCAGACGTTCTCTTTATCAAAACGAAGCAGTGAATTTTGTTTAGATGGGGTGATATTTGTATGTTTGTTGTTCATTTGTTAACTAAAGGTCTTATTAATCGTTGACATCATGCTTAGGGTGGCTAGACTACCCGTTAAGTTCACTAGATGCAATTGAGTTTAAATATGTCCGAAGCAGTATTAACACCGCAAGCAGCACCACAATTATCTGAGCAAACCCAGTCGTTAAATTCTATTGTTCGTCATAATTGGAATTTAAAACAAGTGAATGAATTATTCGCTATGCCTTTTAATGACTTAATGTTTAAAGCGCAAACCGTGCATAGAAAAAATTTTAATCCTAATGAAGTACAAGTTAGTACTTTGTTATCAATTAAAACCGGTGCTTGTCCAGAAGATTGTAAATACTGTTCACAAAGTGCTCGCAATAAAACTGATCTAGAAAAAGAAAGCCTCTTAGCAGTTGAAAAAGTATTAGAAGCAGCACAAAGAGCCAAAGAAATGGGCTCAACTCGTTTTTGTATGGGCGCTGCATGGCGTAATCCAAAAGAACGTGACATGCCTTATGTATTAGAGATGGTAAAAAGTGTCAAAGCCTTAGGCATGGAAACGTGCATGACTTTAGGTATGTTATCGGGTGAGCAAGCCGGTCGGTTAAACGATGCTGGTTTAGATTACTACAATCATAACCTTGATACGTCTCCAGAGCATTATAACCAAATTATAACTACCCGAACTTTTCAAGACCGTCTTGATACGTTAGGTAATGTCCGCAGTGCAGGAATGAAGGTCTGTAGTGGCGGTATTGTTGGTTTAGGTGAAAAAGCGGTTGATCGTGCGTCATTATTAATCCAACTTGCTAACTTAAGCCCACAACCAGAAAGTGTACCTATTAACATGTTAGTTAAGGTAGAAGGTACGCCATTAGAGAATGTTGACGATTTAGAAAGCTTTGACTTTATTCGTTGTATTGCCGTAGCACGAATCATGATGCCAAAAAGTCACGTGAGATTATCAGCAGGGCGTACGGCTATGAATGAGCAAATGCAAGCAATGTGTTTCCTTGCTGGCGCAAACTCAATATTTTATGGCTGTAAGTTATTAACGGCAGAGAACCCAGAAACAAACCAAGATATTGCCCTGTTTGAAAAGCTAGGTATTAATACTGAAACAGTTGCTGGCGATACTGAGGTAGCGGACAAAATTATTAAAACCGCTATTGTTGATCAACAAAACAGTGATTTGTTTTATAACGCTTCAGTATAACTTTGCAGAGTAAGAACTATCATAAGGTTTATCGATAACGAAGCTATCTTTTTGATAAACCTGTGATATATTTACTGAAATCACTCTGCTAGGTAACTATTCATTTATGAATTTTGATTTTATACGTCACGACGTTAATGCGCAGAAAACTAAATCTCGATATCGTCAATTGGTTTGTAATAGTGCCGCCAGTCAAGGCAAAGAAATTGTTATAAATGGAAAGGCTTACCTGAATTTCTCTTCCAATGATTATTTAGGATTAAATAATCATGTTGAGATAAATAAAGCATTGCAAGAAGGTGCTGATAAATTTGGTGTCTGCGCAAGTAGCTCTAGCTTAGTTACTGGCTATCACTATGCTCACCAGGCATTAGAAGATGATATTTGTCAGTGGTTAAATAAACCAAAATGCCTATTGTTTTCAAGTGGTTTTGCAGCCAACCTAGCACTATTTCAAGCGCTAGGTAAAAGTGAAGAAAGTCATTTTTATCTAGACAAGCTCAGTCATGCCTCTATGATTGACGGTGCGTATCATAGCAAAGCAAAAGTTAAACGCTTTAACCATAACAATATTGAACAGTTAACTAAATTACTTAGCAGTGCGAATAGCTGTTCAAATAAACTAATCGCCTCTGAAGGTGTCTTCAGTATGGATGGTTGCCAAGCAAAAGTATTAGAGCTGGCGAATTTAGCAAAATCCCAACAGGCTTGGTTATATTTAGACGACGCGCACAGTATTGGTGTTATCGGTAATGAAGGTCAGGGCAGTAATTACTTTGCTGACATCGATATTACCATGGCAACAATGGGAAAATCACTTGGTACCAGCGGCGCATTTTTAACCTGTAATGAAGATTTACATGAGTACTTAGTTAACTTTTCTCGTCATTATATTTATTCGACTGCCATCTCTCCAGCCATTGCATGGGCAACAAGAAAGAGCATTGAGTTAATTAAAAAAGAACAGTGGCGTCGAGAAAAAATTAGTGAACTAAGTGAGTTATTTACTGCCTTACTTTCAGCAGAAGTAGAGTTGGTCACTACACAATCTTCAATTCATGCCATAATCATTGGCGATGAGAAAAAAGCGCTAATGGTTAGTGATAAACTAAAAAACAAGGGTATTTGGTTAACCGCAATAAGACCTCCTACGGTGGCTGCGAACAGCTCTAGGTTACGCGTTACAATATGCGCCAGCCATAATACTCAAGATATCAAGTATTTAGCACAAAGTATCAATAAGGCTATAGCTTAATGGTTCAAACAGAACAAGAAAACACAAACCGAGTGAAAATTGCTAAAAGTTTTGGCTCTGCTAGTAAATCTTATGATGTATCGGCAAGATTACAACGTTTTTCCGGTAAACACTTAATGCCATGGTTACCTAACCGCAACGATCTTACCGTGTTAGATCTGGGCTCTGGAACTGGCTTTTTTACCGACTTATTAGCTAGCTCATATAGCCAAGTGATTGGTTTAGATATTTCACATGAAATGCTTCACTTTGCTAAAGCGAATCGTAATGACAAAATATTATGGTTAGAAGGTGATGCACATAAAATTCCCCTTCAAGATAATAGTATAGATTTCATTTATTCAAATTTAGTTATTCAATGGTTTGATCCACTTGATGATGCCATCACTGAAATGTTAAGAGTTTTAAAGCCCGGTGGTTTACTTATTTTTACCACCTTAGTTGATGGTACATTGCACGAATTGAAGTCTTCGTGGAAACAAGTAGATGATGATCAACATGTCATCGATTTTAAAACGGTTACCGAGTTAAATACCTTATTCAATAATGAAAAAGGTAAATTGCTAGAACAAAAGTGCCAAGATATTGTTTTGGAATATCAAAACGTAATTCATTTAGCACGTGAATTAAAAGGCTTAGGGGCAAATCATTTAGCACAGAAACAAAATAGAGGCCTGTCTGGAAAAGATAAGTGGTTTAAAATGACAGAGCACTACCAAGATTTTTTAGAGCCTAATGGTATTTACCCTGCAACTTATCGCTTATTTTCTGGTTTAGTGGTTAAGTTAAATAACTAATCAAGCCAGATAAATACGCTTCCTCTGTAAACTTTAGTTTTAATCCAAACTAAGTTGTATGCACTGCAACTTAGTTCTATTAAATACACTTTACAAAAAAACTCTTTAACTTTTATTTAAGAAAACTATGAAACAATTTTTTATCACTGCAACCGATACCGACGCCGGTAAAACTTTTGCTAGCTGTGCGTTAATTCATGCTTTAACAAAAGACAAAAAAGTTGCTGCGTTTAAACCAATTTCAGCTGGTTGTGAGTTAATCGATGGCGTGCTTATTAATGAGGATGCAAAATTGCTCAGTAAGTTTGCTAACTGTGAACAAAGTATTACTCATATTAATCCCATTGCTTTCAAGCAACCCATTGCTCCACACATAGCAGCAAAAAAAGAAAATACACAAATATCTCTTACTCAACTAACTCATCATTTTGATAAAGTTAAATCACTCAATGCTGATATTACTTTAGTCGAAGGCGCTGGAGGTTGGCGTTTGCCCTTAGGCCAATCATCTCTTGACGCTTTACCGCAGGATGGTAACGAAACGTTGAATGATGAGAATAAAAGACCGGCTTATCAATTCTTATCTGATTTTGTTAAAGCATCCAAGTTACAAGTGATTCTTATCGTGAACATGAAGCTAGGCTGTTTAAATCATGCGTTATTAACCTATGAAACAATTAAAGCGGATGGTGTAGATTGTATTGCTTGGATTGCAAATTGCGCAGTAGGTGAGTCGATGAATAATTTGTCTGAAAATATTTCAGAGTTAGAACTGCTTTTACCTATACCCAAAATTGCGCAGTTTGATTATATTGCTGATATTGATGAAGAGGGACATGAGGTTTCTTTTTATCAAAAAATTAACCTCGCTGCTCAGCATATTAATTTGGCCCCTTTACTAGTATAAAGCTAACTTTCGCAACGATACTTCTAATAATATCGTCTGGGGAGTTAACTAAGCTGAAATTTATGGAACTGGGTCTAAGGCTATTTTGTATTTTACAAAAACAAAAACTACTTTTCTAATTCAGCAAAACAAGCACTGGCGATAAAACCTGAACGGGTTTTGTAATCCGATGACTTACTCACTTTGTCATCTATTTGGGCAATGAGTAATTCAGGTAAGGTCACATTTATTTTATGACTTTTGCCGAGGTAGGGCGTTATATCAATATTGACTATTGCCCAAAATGCTTGAGAAAATGTATGGGGATTTTCTAAGATATAATTTTTTCTATGGCTGTCTAGGCCTTTTGCATTTGGCACTTTTTCACCATATTCGGCTAAAATAGCGAGGTGAGATTGTATCGCCTTAGTCACTTGCTCCATACCTAAATCAATGCTTTTATCTGTAATAGCACACCCCGGAAGATCGGGTACTGAGACCTGATATCCTGTACTTTTATCATCATTTTTAAACACCACAGCATAGTTCATTTTAAACTCCTAACAGTACAAAAAAAGACCTACTAAACATCATAACCCCGCTAACTCGCTAATGCAATCTCATTGCAACCCCAGTAACCCTTGTGTTGGTACGAATGCAACCCTGGTAACCCTAGTTGATGTAGCTAGCAGCAACCCTGATAACTCTAGTATCTTTCTGTAGGTAGGTGTTTACTATTAAGGGGGGACTTTAATGTGGATAGTCTCTCGTTAAAACGATCTGATTACCTAGAAAAAAAAAGTGGATTATACCTGTTATAAGTTTTAAACATTGAGTATTTGTTAAGTTAATATTCAATGTGGCTAGAGTTATATATTCCTGTGGATCATCAAGAATTTGATCTCTATAATAAATAAAAAGAACTGTAATATTCATCGAATATAAGACTTAACATTAGCCGTGAAATTTTTGGCTATTTCCCCAGGATGCATTGCAAAGTTTGGTGATTGTTTTGTTGATTGCCCAAGGAATGATATGAAAGAACTTCTTAACGGAAACCCAGAATTATTAATTACCGTAGTAGGTATAGGCGGTTGTGGTTGTAATACCGTTAACATGCTTCATGAGAATAATTTATCTGAGCAAGTTAACCTGGTTGCAGTTAACACCGATCTTGCTGCTTTGAATAGTATCAAGGTTGTAAATAAAATCTTAATAGGTGAAAACTTAACGAATGGTTACGGCGCTGGCTCTGATCCTAATATTGGTTTTCAGGCAGCACAAGAAAGTGAGGCCTTGCTTCGTAGTGCCATAATGGACAGCGATATTGTTATTATTACTGCAGGTTTTGGTGGTGGTACAGGTACTGGGGCGAGTCCTTTAGTCGCGAACATAGCGCGCGAACTTAATATTAATTGCTTGGCCATTGTGACCCTGCCTTTTGAATCAGAAGGGCAAATGCGTATGGATTATGCGTTACAAGGTATTGATGACATTAAAGAGCCGATACATGCTTATATTACGCTTTCAAATGACTTGTTACTTGCAGGCTTAGGTGAAAGCGTAGGCTTATTCTCTGCCTTTAATCAAAGTAATGAGGTGCTTAAAAATTTATTGGTTGCCTTGGTACAGATGCTCAACGAAACAGGTTATGTTAATGTTGATAAGAACGATTTCGCAACGATATTGTCTTTTGAAGGAGAGTCTATTTTAGGTGTTGGTAAAGCAGACTCTGAAGAGGAAGCATTTGATGCCCTCGACCAAGCACTAAATAATCCACTGGTTTCAATCGCCAATATTGATACTGCAAAAGGGATCATTTTCCAATTGTTTTGTAAATCAGAGCCAAAATTATCAACTTACAATGGCTTAATCGATCATATCCGCACAAAAGTAACCAATCGGTCTGTGCTCATAGTGCCAGGTGTTACACTCGATACTAACTTGTCGTCTGAGATAGAAATACTCATTATTGGCTCTGGCATTTGTAGCGATACTGCACAACCAATTAAAGACATTGTTGTTGAAGTTGAGCCGCAAGTAATTGCTCAAGACATAGAGCCAGCTGAGCCTGCATACCTCGATGACGAGCTTAGTTTTATCAACCATGGTGAAAGTATGACCGATATCCCGGCCATAACCCACAATCAATGATCTCTACCTCGGTTATTCAACTTGTTGATTATATAAAACTTGATAAATTTGTAATAAAAAATAAAACCAATAACAACTTTATGCTTTTAGTTAAGTCTATTATTGATTATGCACACAGTACTAAGAAAAAAGTGATACTAGAAGGCGTCGAGACAGCGGATGATTTAGCCTTGGCAAAAAAACTTAAATGTGATTTTGTTCAAGGATTTTATTACCGTGACAGTTTTAAAAACGTTAATTAATAAATTTTATTCAACTAACTATCGCCATAGACTGTTACTATTTCCGTATTATTATATTCACATAAGAGACCAGTATGAAAAATGACATGAGCCTTAAAATTAAGCACAGTTTGAGAAGAACGATAAAAACTATTTTCACTTTGGCCAGCTTTGTCGCTTTCTCTAGCTTTGCGACAGACCTTAAGGTAGGTGATGAAGCGCCTAACTTTAATTTACAAGCCACCACGGGTGATTATTACCAGTTAAGCGACTATAAAGGTAAACAAGCCGTGGTATTAGCTTGGTATCCAATGGCAAACACACGTGGCTGTACTATCGAATGTAAGTCGTTAACTGAACAAGGATACCTTATTCGAGAGTTTGATGTGAGTTATGTTATGGCAAGTGTTGACCCCCTTGATGATAACCGTGATTTTGCTGAAAAAACGGGGGCTGATTTCCCTATGCTAAGTGACCCTACTAAAGAGGCTGCAAAATCTTATCAAGTACTTAATATGTTCAGAGTGGCAAGTCGTGTTACTTTTTATATCTCCAAGGATGGCAAAATTCTAAAAATTGATGACGATATTACGCCTAAATCTGCTGCACAAGACATAGCGGATAATTTGGCAGAATTAAAAGTATTAAAGAAGTAGATAGGGTATATAGCATTATATTTTCGAGGGGGAGATTTGGCAAAACCCAATAAAAAAGGACCAAGTAAAACAGTAAATATTTATTGTAAGGCCTGTAATTATCTACTGTTTAAATATCGAAAAGCAGGAAAGGGCGCTTTAATCAAATGCTTTAAAGAGCGCATCAGTGAAGACTATACCGATGCGCCCTGCACATGCCCTAACTGTCACAAGCTATTTGCACGAGATTGTTTGATCAGAGGAACACCGGCCTTTAAAATGATTGGAGGTAAAGTTTTGTGTAAATAGGGTGTTAACTCATTGTTGTTATTGTGGTTTGTTTAGTAACCAAAAACAATTGAACACATTTTTAGAACAACTTATAGCAGTTATAAACTTTGCACTAGATATCATAAGCATAAGAAATAACTTCTATTAGGATTTAACCATTGGATATCGAGCAAGCAAGAATTAAGGCAGTATGTCATCACATGACTACTATAAGTATTGATAATAAGCCTTTTGTTCCGTTAATTAAGATTAAGAGGAGTGAAGCACTACTTGCAGGGCAAATTAGAGTAATGTTGTCTAAGAGGCGATCTAATCGCATTCATTACTTTTTGCAGATGTACTCCAATAAAATCACCATGGTAAATGATGATTTACGGTAGTAAATCATCTCAATAAATCTAAAGCGGGTCATTAATTTAAATGACCCGCTTTATTGTGTGCCTAGCCGTGAGTTTAACAATGGCTTAAGGTGATAACTTATAGCTATTTGAGAAGTCCAATAACTGCATTTCAGGTACTGGTTTGCTAAAAAAATACCCTTGCACTAAATCACAATCAAACTCGTCTAATAACGTCAATTGTTCTTGAGTTTCGACCCCTTCAGCCACTACCGACAAACCTAAACTATGTGCCATTGCGATAGTTGCTTTGACTAAGTTGCAATCTGCCTTATTCATCGGTATTCCATGAATAAAACTTTGATCTATTTTCAATACATCAAAAGCATATTCTCTTAAATAGCTTAAAGATGAGTATCCCGTACCAAAGTCATCCATCGATAACGTTATCCCTAATGCATTAATTTCAATTAAAGCATCATGAATATAAGATTGGCCGCTCATTAGTACTCCCTCAGTAATTTCTATCTCCAAGTTGCTCGCCTTAATATTCTCATCAAGGAGCGACTTTTTGATCACACTGACTAACTGCAAATCCCTAAATTGGCGGGGGGATAAATTAACAGCCATGGTATATTCTGTTTGGTTGTTTTTTTGCCAAGTATTTAAAAAGCGTAATGCTTGTTTAATAACATATTTTCCAATAGATACAATTAAGCCTGTTTGTTCCGCAATAGGAATAAACTCATCAGGTGTTATATTGCCTAAGCTTTCATTATGCCAACGTAACAAAGCTTCTGCGCCAATTATACTTCCACTTTTGACATCAAATTGAGGTTGGTAATATAATTCGAATTCATTGCGTTCTAAGGCGCCATGCATTTGCTCTTCCACTTCAAAACGACGTAACATGACTGTATTCATTTCTTTAGTAAAAAAGGAATAGGTATTACGTCCTAAAGATTTTGCTTCATACATGGCTATATCGGCATTACGTAACAAGTCTGAGGCACAATTACCATTTTCAGGCGAAATAGCGATGCCAACACTGAACGTCAGTATTAACTCTCTACCATCGATGAGGAAAGGCTCTCTAAATGTTTTAAGTAACTTTTCAGCGATAACTAAAGCATCATGTTCATTTATTATACCGCGTAATAAAATAATGAATTCATCGCCACCTAAGCGGCCAACGGTATCACCTTCTCGCAATATCTTTTTTAATCTTTTGGCCGCCTTAATCAATATTTTGTCGCCAACTCCGTGACCCAATGAATCATTTATTTTTTTGAAATCGTCCAAATCTAGAAAGAAAATGGCAAGTTTTTCATTATCTCTTTCAGATTCAGTAAGCATTTGCGATAAACGATCGAGGGCTAAAAAGCGATTGGGTAGTGAGGTTAAAGTATCAAAATAAGCCTTATTTCGTATTATTTCGGCCGACTTATATTGCTCACTTATATCACGAATAATTGTCATTATTTGATTATATTCTGACAAATAGCTAATTCTGGCTTCAAAGTATGCTAATCCATTTGGCATGTTTAGCTCATATTCAAAAGTTACCATACCTTCTTTATTTATAACTTTATCAATATTAATTTGAAACTTACTGACAATTTCATCAGGCAATGTTTCCGCAATTCGTTTGCCGATAACCTGGTTTGGTACAAGGTAATTATTTTTGTGATCACCTGAATGATAATCAATGATAGTGCCATCTACTTCCATCAAAAAATATAAATCAGGTATTGCCCTAATAATTGCCTCAAGCATATGTTCATTAAATAGTGCTTGTGATTGAGCATGTTTAACATCGGCCAAATTAACATCAATACAATACATTTGTTTTTTGTTATGTTGATTTGTAAACAGCACATGACTTGAGAATACATTTACATCGCTACCATTTTTATGGCGTAAAGTGATCTCAGATGCGGGGATTTCTATCCCCTTTGTTATCCAGTCACTGTGGGCGGCAACAACTAACTCACGGATAGACTCAGGAATAATCAAATCCTCTAACTTTTGCCCTGTCGCTTCTTCTTGGGTATATCCATAAAGTAATTCACTGCCAAAGTTCCAATAGATTACTTGTCGGTTTTCGTCATACCCTTGTACAGAAACAGCATCGACAGCATCAAATAATTGATGAAGTGAATCATTAATCACATACTGAGGGGGCGGTGCATTGTTCGATTTCATAATAAGCTAAACCCAAGAATTCCTTTGTTTTTATAATAGACCCCAACAATCAATTTGGCACATAAAAACGCAATTAAATTTGACTTTTATCAAGTAATTAAGACTAGTTTTTCTATAAGTAAGGCCGAGTATGCTGACAAATGTTTGGAATTAGATCATTTATCTTAAGAACAAGTGAGCTTAAATTGAGGATGCTAGATGTTGTATTAAAGTATCGGGGAGTAAATCTATAAGTTTACTAGGGCGTTAACCATTATCAAAAGTAGCTTATAACCCTGTAACAAAATCTGTTACAGGCTCTAGCTTATTGGTTCGGGAATGTATGACGGTCAGCTGTTTTTTATTTTGATTAATCTTTGTATTATATCTCTATCATATCGATATATATGATTGTTAAACTCTTTAATCAGTTGATCAGTAATGATTTGAATATTATGTGATGTAAGCTTTGTTTTTAACGTACTTATACTCTCATCTAACAAATCAAGTTCGGTTTGATGGAGTAAAATATGCGCTTCAACTATGCCCGTGGGTAAGTATTTCTGTAATTGTTGTTCTTCTTTGATTACATGAGCCAAAAAAAAGGTAACTAACCTTTCGAGTATACCAACGGCATATACATGATTCTTAGACTCGCTAACAATAGCTTGTAACTGCTCTAAGTAGTTGAATATTTCTTTATGGTCCTCATCTAAATTTTTAATGTCAAAATCATTTTTTACATGGTCATCAACTTGTTTCATATTCATTAATCCCATATTGACTAGAAAACAATAGAGTTGTCATATCAAGCGAAGCGGAATTAATACATCCAAAGGTAAATTGAGAAATAAGGCTCGTGACTTTTATTGGCTGAAATTACGCTTTGAATGGGTGGATTTATGTACCAAGTAACATTTAAGGCGAGTAAATAATAATAGTTAGTCAGATACAAAAAAGCCACTTGAATAGTTTAAAGATCTATTCAAGCTAATTGCCTTATGATGCTTTCCTTTGGTTAACCCCATTATGTTCAACGTATACATAGAGCAACTCAATAGAGCCGAAATAATAGCAAAGTGACTTTGTACGTTTGTTAATAGTATATTGAGTCATATATTGGCCGTGTATTATTTTTAGCCAAGTTGCAACGAGGGCTGATGGTGGGAGTTGTTGAGATATTTCATTCAATCATTGGAAGTTAATAGCTACTAATTACCCATAGTTCACGAAAGACATTATTCAAGGCTATAATAAGTTATTCAAACGGACAAAATATTGTTGTCATTGTTCGTTGACCAAAATAATAACGAACTTATATTAGTTCCTTAATATAGCGTTAATCATTTCAGGTGAATTATGAAATTTTCTAAACACTTTAAGTTTTCTGACTGGCCTAATAAAGATATACCGAGTGTGGCAGCAGGTATTTATGCAATTTGGAATGACGATGAGTTATTTTATTGCGGAATGTCTGGGCACGAAATTGAGAAAAATCAGCATAAGAAAAAGTACGGGTTAGTTACAAGTTTGAACCGTCATGCCATCGGCCGTTTAAGTGGTGACCAGTTTTGCGTCTGTGTAGCCAATAGACTGGTTATACCGACGCTTACGCAAGGCGATTTACCTTTATTTGCCAATGGTCAATTAAAATTAGATACACTTACCAAACGATACATTCATGAGCATTTAGAGTATCAATATGTTTTAGTCGACACCAGCGCTGAAGCATATTCAGTTGAAACAGAGGCAAGAAACGGTAAGTTGTTTGGCCAAAAGCCAATGCTTAATCCCATTACCGATTAACTAAGTCCTACGGCTCGACGTGTGCTTTAAGCTAGCCCTAATAGCAATTTGGTTAAGACTTACCAATAACTTCTCTATCTTGGGTCATCATTAAATAACGGGCATAAAAAAGCCCTGTGATAACAGGGCTTTGATGCTAATGATATGGTCGGAGTAGACAGATTCGAACTGTCGACCTCACGCCCCCCAGGCGCGCGCGCTACCAAGCTGCGCTATACCCCGACAATGTAAACTTTAGGGGAAAATACCAGTTATACTAATTAAGTTATCATTTTAAATGGCCTAAATCTCCAATAACATCGTTGCTTTCAATTCCAATAGCAAGCTATTGCTCAATCAAGCGCCTTGTTCTTGAATATTTACTCTCATTAAATTATGCAAGCTTAATCAATGCAAATGGTATATCAAGTTTACCGCTTGTATATTAATGATTTATCAAGGTAATGCAATGACAATTTAGTTAATAGTTAGCTGTGATTGACTAAACGGCTAACTATTATTCGATATAGCTACAAATTGTATAAATAAAGCACTTACTGCGCTTTGTTCTGGGTAAATTGCTTAATAAAATGTACACCATCAATCATTAAAGGGAAGTCAGCATTAACGGTTATTGGCGCTGAAAGTTGACGTGAGTAACTTTGAAAATTGCCATTTTGGTCAACAAAAACTGATTTGTCTTTATCAAAGATAATAATGCCTTTATCTGTGGTATTGGCAATAACTCGGTCTTTATCTAAGTTTGGTAAATCACTACCGTTACTATTAGTCCCCATATTACAGCTAAGCCATTGCTTCATCAATGTTGGCTGTAAGTCCATATTACTGGTATTGAATGTAATATCCTTATGCATTGCCTTAGTCGTTTGAGGGTAGATAAATAAAGCAGGTTTTGTATTTAAGCGTGTTTCATTACTTTGATTACCAATAGAGCTAATCCAAATAATATCTTTTTGAGTTTTTTGTTTCTGAGCCAAGAGTAAAGCATCAACAAATAACTCAAACTGATATTGGTTGTTATTTTTTACTGCTGCTTTAGCATCAATAGCATGGCTATTTTTAAAGTAAATAACATGTAAGCCTGGTTTTTTATTATTTAATTTTTCAGCAAACAGTAGACTTGATACATTTTCTAATGCTGTTTTTTTATTGAATAACGCCTCGAACCATTGAGGTTCTAAAATGGCAGCATCCTCTGGTGAATTATCGCCTGGTAAGGTTTGTACAGAGAATTCATCAGAGATAATGGTTAGGCTAGTTGAAAGGCCTTGTTGATCGATACGCTGAAACAAAAGCGGCTTAATACTTTGCTTTAAAATATCTTTTTGATAAATGCTAGGTAAAGAATAAAGTAAATTAAACCAAGCATCATCATTTAAGCCGGTATCAATGTTGTTGGTTAAATGTAAGCTGGTAGCACTTGTTCGACCAATAAATTGAGTAAGCTGAGTAATAGATATTTGTTGCTCTGTTAGGATCAAGAAAGTTGAATTAGTCGGCGCTTTACTTATTTTTTCGTCTAGGCACAAGTCTGTATTAATAGTGGGGTAATTAGGAATAGCCTGACTAAATGATAACGGGCTATTTTTACGCTCTATATAATCGTCAATATTAAATAAACCGTATTTAGTTAAGAGTGTTTTAGCTGTGGCCGGGTAAGACAAAGGTAAAACGGTGTCTTGTCGTAAAATATCATAATCAAGGTTAGCATCAGCCCAGATATGGGTTACATGGCTAAAGAAGAATGATATTACCAAAGTAAAAATGACAAAGCGGGCAAAAACAGTTTTTTGTAATTGCTTTAAATGTTTCCAAGCATAATTACTTACCGCTAATTCAAACGCTAAAATTAGAATAGCAATGGCACCACCAATAGTGAAAAACAGGCTGTTGTCTTTAGCAATATCGGTCAACAAGCTTATAATTTGTGTACTGGAAGAGGCGTTGAGGTGATAACCCAAACGACTATAGATAAAGGCATCTAATACAAGTAGTGATAAACCAATGGTAAAAATGATAGAGCCACTTGTTCTGATAAACTTTGTGTGTGGCAGGATCAGTGTTAATGGAAATAACACTAAAACAAAACTCATAAAAGTCAGAAACGCAATATGACTCACCCAAGTTGTCACTAAATAAGCCTGACCAAGCAGAGTCGTCGGAGCAGTATCGCTAAATAAATAGTATGAGGAGAGTGCAATTGCGGCTAAAATATTGAAAAATGTGAACCAATGGCTCCAACTGATCAAATGTAATAATTTTTTGCTGTAGCTTTTTGTATCAAAAGAAACCATTGATATTAATTCTTCTTTTTGCGGATAAAGTTAGACCAAAGTGTTTACACTATAAATAGGCTTAAACCATTTGTTTTAAAACACGAGTAAAGTTATCTACCACTGCTGCTCTTTTACTTTCAGGTACTTGGCCGATAACATTAGTTACGGCATTACCTAAACACATAAGGGCTAAATCAGGGGTGGCTTCTTCGTTTACAAGAACATCTAACAAGTCTTGAATAATTTTTTCTACACGTTCGTTCGAATATTTAGATACAATAGGCATAATAATAGTTTTCGTTAATGATAAATTTGTTTTCTCTAGTTTATCAAATGCCTGCACACTTTAATATATACCTGTAAAAAAAGAGTAATCGTGGCAGCACAAAACACCAACATTAATTTACATCAGTCACTGAAAATAAAAATCATATGAGCTTAATAATTAAAAACATTGCATTACATTTTTTATCTAAAAAAGAAGATACAGGTGAAATGGTTTTACGCCTAGGACCTGAAAATTCTGACTTTGAAGATGAAAACACAAAAACCTCTCACTTTGTTGATGGCTTACATGCCATTTATAATGCAAAAGGCAGTAAAGCGTATGGCAGTTTTTCATCCATGCCTAGCGAGGGTGATTCAGCACGTTTTGTTGACCTAATGGAAAGTTATTTAACAGAGCAGCAAAATTTCTATGACTTTAGTACGCAAGCGGGCAATGTATTAAAAAATGAAATTGAAAAATATGACATAGAAGAGACAGGGTATTTTGTTATCTGTCATTATGAATACATGGGTGGTCGTTACTTATTTGTTGCGGTTATACCGGTTTCAGAACATTACAGTGTTGATGGTGAGTTGAATATATCAGCAGCGCAACATTTAGATACCAGCAAATTACAGCTCGCCGCACGCATCGATTTATTTGATTATAAAGATAATAGCCAAGGAAATCGCTATATCTCATTTGTTAAAGGTCGTGCAGGTCGTAAGGTCTCAGATTTCTTTTTAGACTTTTTAGGGTGTGAAGAAGGTCTAAACGCTAAAGAACAAACCCAAACGTTAGTGCAAGCGGTTGAAGATTATGTAGCGGTTAATCAATTAGACCCAGCTGAAAAACAAAAAACACGTAAAGAGTTGCTTAGTTATTGTAAAGAACAAAAAGCGAGCTCTCAAGATGTTTCATTGCAAGAAGTCGGCAAGGTAATTGAAAGTGCAGGGGCAGAAGAAGATTTTTATCAGTTCTGTCAAACCCAGTCTTATCCCATTGAAGAGTCGTTTCCTCACGAACAAGCAGTGGTTAACAAAATCACTAAATACTCAGGATATGGTAATGGTATAAGCTTGAGTTTTGAGCGCAGTCATTTTGGTGAAGACGTGGTTTACAATCCTCATAATGATTCGTTAACCATCTATAAAGTACCACCAAATTTAAAAGAACAATTAATGGCGCTACTTGATAGCGAAAATGTGCAAGAAGACTAATATATTTATCAATAAGAGTAGTAACGCCTTATGTTTTAGTATCGCGTTACCTCGTTATGTATTGCTAAGGCTATTAAAAAACAACTATAAAACAGTTGCTTGATGGGTGATAATCCATCCTTAACCAATGTGACTGACATCATCAAAAAATTGGAAATCTGAAATGACAAATGAAAATAATACCTCAAACAACGCCTCAAATGATGCTTCAATTAGCACTTTAACAATCGCTAGACCGGATGATTGGCATGTACATTTACGTGACGGTGACGTATTAAAAAATACGGTTGCAGACATTAGTCGTTATGTTGGTAGAGCCATAGTTATGCCAAACTTAGTGCCGCCAGTAACTAATGCTGCATTAGCAAAAAGCTATCACGAGCGTATTATGGCGCAATCACCAAGTGTCCATTTTCAGCCATTGATGACCTTATATCTAACAGATAAAACTACCGCACAAGATATTATAGAGGCGAAAGATTCTGGTTACGTTTATGCGGCTAAATTATATCCTGCTGGTGCAACAACAAACTCATCTTCAGGCGTAACGGATGTTGCCAATTTAACAGAAGTATTCTCAGCAATGCAATCTGTTGATATGCCGTTATTAGTACATGGCGAAGTCACTGATGCTGAAATTGATATTTTCGATAGAGAGCAAATGTTTATTGATACCATTTTAGTTCCGCTAGTTGCTAATTATCCTAACCTTAAAATCGTACTAGAGCATATCACCACTAAAAATGCGGTAGATTTTGTTACCTCAGCTGGTGATAATTTTGCTGCGACTATTACCGCTCATCATTTGTTATATAATCGTAATGACATGTTAGTTGGCGGAATTCGTCCACACCTATTCTGTTTACCTATTTTAAAACGTAATATTCACCAACAAGCGTTAAGAGCTGCAGCGACAAGTGGCAACAATAAATTCTTTATCGGCACTGATTCTGCGCCTCATGCGCAACATGCTAAAGAGTCTGCTTGTGGTTGTGCTGGTGTATATTCATCATTTGCTGCAATCGAGTTATACGCTGAAGTATTTGAACAAGAAAATTCATTAGATAAATTAGAAGCATTTGCGAGTCTAAACGGTGCAAACTTTTATCAATTACCCGTAAGTACTGATAAAATAACGCTAGTTAAGAAAACTTGGCAAGTGCCTGCGACCATGACCTTTGGTGATGATGTTGTTGTGCCTGTTCGTGCAGGTGAAGATGTTTTATGGCAAGTCGAAGGTTAACGCTTGGTCCTTCTGAGCTTAACGTATATTTTGTTAAGTTCAGTGCAAGCATTAATCTGTATAATAATCAGAGAGCCAAAAGTAAAATTTAATTAAGGAAAAAAATGCAGTTATTTGTAGATGATCTCACCGTTATTGATTTTTCATACCTGTGCAAGCAGCGCGGTATTGTGGGTGAGAGTTGGATTGTTGACGTATTACTTGATGGTTCGTTAAACGAAATGAGTATGGTGCTTGATTTTGCTGTCGTTAAAAAGCAAATTAAAGCCATTATTGATGATGCCGTTGATCATAAATTGTTATTACCCATTCAAGAACAAGCGTTAACACTTGCTGATTCACCACATAACGACGGTCATCAAACCATTGATTTTATAAGTGACGTGGCAAGCTATTATTTGCAATCTCCTGCGTGTGCTTTTGCCTCTCTAGACTGTTTAACTATTAGCATACCAGCGGTAACTAAACACCTAACGGATATTATTTTGGCTCAACTGCCAGATAATGTTCAAGGTTTAACCTTAGTACTGCGCCCTGAAGTTATCACAACTGACTATTATCATTACACTCATGGTTTAAAATTACACGATGGTAACTGCCAGCGTATTGCTCACGGACACCGTTCTAAAATACAAATTCTTGTTGATGATAAAAGAGACGCGAAGTTAGAAGCACAGTGGTGTCAGCGCTGGAAAGATATCTATATTGCAAGTGAAGCTGATAGAGTTTCTAAAGCTGATATAGAGTTATCTGCACACGCAATGAACAATTTAACACCCGATCACCAATATTTTAGTTATCACGCACCGCAAGGTCGATTTGATATTGCCGTTGATAGCAAAATATTAGACGTTGTTGATTGTGACTCTACTGTAGAATTATTGGCAGATTACATTTTAAGACAAATCAAAGCAATGCATAGTGAGCTAGCTAATAACGATGTTAAAGTTATTGCCTACGAAGGTGTAGCGAAGGGAGCAATTGTTCATGGTTAGCACACTTACTAGAAAGTCCAGTAAACAGTTAGCTAAAAACTTAACTCACAATATAGCAAAGTCATTAATTTCAATTGCCGTTATTACCAGTGTTTCTTTAAGCTCTGTGGTTTTAGCCGCGAGTCCTCAAAAGCATGTAGCACAAGAAAGCATTAAGCTTTCAGGTGTTATGCAGCAGGGCGGATTAATGGTGGGTAAAACGTCACCCAATAGTACGGTTACCCTAAACGGTAAAACAATTATTGTTTCAAGTGGCGGTGATTACGCTTTTGGTTTCTCTCGAGATGATAAACAAAGCTACGAATTAGTTATCACGTCAATTAATGGTGATCGGGTAACTAAAACATTAAAGCCTAATTCACGTGAATATAAGATTCAGCGCATTGAAGGCATTAAAAAGAGCATAATGCAGCCAAATCCAAAAGCGGTTGCACGCTCACAACAAGACAGTTCCCAGATTAAAGCGGCTCGTAAAATATCAAGTGAACTCGACTTTTTTGCGCAAGGTTTTATCGCGCCTATCAAAGGCACTATTACTGGCGTTTACGGTAGCCAACGTGTCTATAATGGCGTGCCTAAAAGACCACATTTTGGTTTAGATTATGCGGGCAATACGGGCGATCCTGTAAAAGCACCTGCATCAGGTACTGTCTTGTTATGGGTTCCAGACATGTTTTACTCGGGTGGCACTATGATAATTGATCACGGCCAAGGTGTTAGCTCAACCTTTTTACATTTAAGTGATTCTTATGTAAAACAAGGTGATTTGGTTGAACAAGGGCAAGTGGTCGCCGCCGTAGGTAAAAGTGGCAGGGCAACTGGACCACATTTAGACTGGCGCATTAATTGGTTCAATGTAAAAATTGATCCTGCGTTAGTACTAAAATTACAACCTCTCCATTAAATTTATCGAACTTAAACTTACAATTAAACTACCTAACTTAAATTAAGTTAGGTATGAATTTCCCCTAAGGTTACCATTATGGCAGAACACGGCTATTCGCTGTTACGCATCATCATCATTGACAGTTTCTGGCCTAGCCAAGTAAACGAACTTGATTTAACAGGTCATACTCAACTTGAAGGCACCAATGGTGCCGGCAAAACCTCACTAATGAGATTGTTACCACTTTTTTATGGTATGCGACCCAGTGATATAGTCAGTAAAGTTGATCAAGCAAAAAACTTTGCTGATTTTTACTTACCACGTGAATCCAGTATTTTAGTCTACGAATATCAAAGACCTTTCGGTCAAACGTGCCAAGTGTTAGCAACCAGTGATGGCCGTGGTGTGCATTTTAAATTTATTGATGCTGCCTATGACAGTCAATATTTTTTCCCTAATATCGAAGGCGGAAAAGCGAAGCCGTTTACCCTCAATGAAATTGAAAAAAACTACCGTAACATAGGCAAAGAATCTTCAAAATTCCTTGGCATAGATAAATACCGTCAGGTCATTCAAAATCTGCGCAGTGGTCGAAAACACAAAGAAATACGTTTGTTGCAAACACGTTTTTCGTTCAGCGATCAAGCCAGTCCTCATATAGATAAAGTCATCAATGGCACTATTGAAAAAAACTTAGATTTTGAAGCGGTAAAACGCATGTTAGTGGCGATTGCTAGTGATCACCTTGCTCGTAATACTAACGATGAAAAAGAACAACTGAGTTTAAATAAAGTTGATATAACTCACTGGCTTGCAGACATCCAGGCCAGTCGTGCTATTAAAAAGGTAGCAGATAAAATTTCGGTTTGGCAAAACGATTTTAGTGAATTTTCTAGCTTATTAAATAAATTACAGCACCTTCATGCGGAAGTGATATCACACCAAGCACGATTAGAAACCAAGCAACAAGAAAGAGAGTTAGCTAAAAAAACTAATATCGAAAACCGTAACAAGCTCGAAGCAGAGCTTGCTAATGCCGTTGAACAATATTTAAAAGCCAAGTCAGAGCTTAATGCCAAAATTGAAGCCGATTTAAGTAAGATTGACTTACTTGATGAAGATAAACTCAATTATGATGATGATGATGCCAGCAGCTATCAAATAAAAGCTGATCAAGCGCCACAAATTCAAACCGAGTTGAATGAAGTGATCGCTGTGATTGATGCCTTTGAAGGTAACATCACTAAGATAGGGCAAAAATTTGATAAGCTTATTCAAAAAATTGAAGTAGAAAAGCTCAAAGATATCAGTAGTAACCAAGAAAAATCGACGCAGATTTCTACAGAATCTAATACACAATTATCCCATATCAATGAAGTTTATCATCAACAAGTTAATGATCTTAATGCACAATTACATAAAGAAGAGCTTAAACTACAAAAAGATCAGCAACAAATATCACATCATATAGACAGTGCTAAGCAACAGTTAACACAGCCCGCTATACCGGCAGAATTAACTTCTGATATTGACGAGAACATTCAAGCACTTTCTCAAGCACAGCAAAATTATAATTTGTCTTTGCAGCAAGAATCAGAATTACAAAAGCAGCAATATCAATTAGAAAAGCAACAAGACCAACGATTAGTGCAACGTAGTGAATCAAATCGTTATCTTGAACAATTACGTAAAGAATATCATCAAATTGAAATGCAACTGCTACCACAGCCAGGCTCTTTGCATCATTATTTAATAAATGAGCCATTGGCTAATAAATGGCAAGACAATATCGGCCGTTTGTTAACAACCGAGCAACTGTCACGCAGTGATTTAAATCCGCAGTGGATAGAGAACGAGACATCAGTTCCAAGTTTATATGGCTTAGGCATAGATTTACAGCAACTGCCTTGTGACGATTCTTTATTTTTAGACGAGACGCAACTTCGAGAAAAACGTCAAGTTGTTGAAAATAAGCTACAAACACAAACCGATAAAATCTCGCAGCTTGATGAACATATAAAATTGATCGTTAAAGAGATTAATCAGCACAAAGTCACTATTAGCCAACATTCACAAACGTTAAATCAACAAAAACTAACCTTAGGTCAGTTACAAACACAACAACAAAGTCTCGTTGTTAAAAAACAGTTGGCTATTAAAGAGCATCGCCTAAGTATTGATGCACAATTACAAACATTAAATCAGCAATTAAAAGCGGTTAATAAGAAGCAGCAAAATTTTGCTGAGAATAAATCAGAACAATTACATGAACTAACCAATGACAAGTTAGAAAAGTGTATGGTTGTTGAAAGTGATAGGGACAATCAGTTAACAGTGCTATCAGAGCAATTATTGGCATTAAAAGCCAATGCAAAACAGCGTTTATCTGATCTTAAGAAGCAACAGGCAAGTGATATTAAACACCTTGATCCCGAAGGAGAGGTAGATAAAAACATTGCTAAACGTCAGGTACTAGAAAAATCATTAAGTGATTGTGCGACCTTTGCCCAAAAAGCGCGAGACTATCAAAGCTTTATTCAAGAACGCTATTGTCATCGTGATGCTTTAGTGGAAGAAAACCAAAACCGAAAAATTGCTAAGCGTAACTTAGACTCCAATCATGAAGATGAAGAAACTAGCTTAGTATCACAAATTAAAGACTTAAAACATCTGATTAAAAAAGCAAACCAAGAAAAACAAGCCAGCGATGATTTGTTAGTTCAACTTCACGACAATAAACGTTTATGTGAAATGTCTGGTATAACCGATGAAATTTCAGAGCAAGAGCCGTCTAACCAAGCAGATTTAACGGTGAGTTTTTGTCATGATTTTCATCAACAATTTAAAATCATTGAAAAAAGATTACGTAATCAACTGAATACCTTCAGTGAGCGTTTCAGAAAAGATCATTCAGGCAGCGAACTGTATGACAACTGGCAGAAGCTTTTATTAGAACACGATGTTTATTCTGGTGCTCAAGCACTCTTTAAATACCGTGAGCCAATAAGTGAGCTGCTAAATAGTGCCGAGCAAAAACAGCAAAGCACTTATCAATTGGTTACCGTAAATGCCACCATGATCAATGAGTTTTATCAGCATATTGAAAACTTTGGTCATAAAATAAAACAAATTGGTAAACGTTTATCCACCAAGGTAACGGCTTTAGCGCATTTTGAAGCGCTAGCTGATATCAGTGTAAATACGGTAATGAAGCAAGAAGAGTTAGATTATTGGGGACCACTGCAAGCATTTGCGAAAGTGTTTGACCTTTGTAAGGATCAATTACGCGATGGTTTAGGTGATGTGCCTGATGATTTAGTTTACGCCATGCAAAAACTGGCAAACTACTTACCTAATGAAGGGTTTGAATTAGCGCATAATAATTTATTCGACATTGAATTCACTATTGTTGAAAAAGGGCAGGTAAAACAAGCTCGTAATGCTAAACAGCTTAAAAAAGTCAGTTCTACCGGGTTATCTTACTTAGCGATGTTGTCTTTATATGCGGGTCTATTAGCTATGTTACGTGGTGACAGCAAACACGTTAGCCAAATAATTTTACCTGTTGATGAGCTAGGTGAATTAGCTGCGGAGAACATTGATTTGTTATTACAGATGTTTAATGACAACCATATCAGCATGTTATCGGCTTCACCATCAACGGATCGCCATATATTATCTTTGTATAATCGCCACTATAAATTAAAAGATAACAAAATTTACCATGCAGAAATTCCTCAATCTCGTTTAGATGATCTTCTAGCACAACGTAAAAAATCTTCTGCTACGATAGCTGAGTCTGATGCTAAAACAGCTGCTAATACCGAAGAAAGTGCTAAGGAGACAAATAATGTTTAAAGAAAGTATCCAAAAGCTACTTGGCGGTGCGGTAATTTGTCAAACAGCTTACGAAGCAGAATACCTATATTTAAAAGCTGAAAGTCAAAATGAGAAAGTGAATGACTTCTTGTCTAACTTGGAGCGGAAGTTAACCTATCTTGATAGTGCAGATGCTTTTTACTGTACCTTTAATCAAGTAGATGACAGTAATCACAGTGAATTAAGTAGCTTGTTTTCTGAAATGCGCAGTACATTTAGACCCTTAGTTGAGTTCTTAGATTTATTATTAACGGCAACTCAAGCCGATTTACCTATTCGAGCTAAGTCCGTTCTCAATATAAATGAATTATTTGATCCCTTTGAACATGATCAAACCTTAAGTGAACAACTGCGCCGGTTAACATCAATAAAACCGTTTAAAACTAATAAAACTGAAACACGAGAACAATTAGTAATGGTGTTTCAAAAGCTTGAAGAGATGCATTATTTTGTCCGTAAAAACACCGGCAGCAGTCGCTATTATGCCACCGCGCGTTTTGATTTAATCTACCTATTAATTGAGTTTTTGAATGATGCCGAGTTAGTGAGCTTGCCAGAGCAAGAGAAAAGCCAACAAGATGAGCTACTTTTTTAATGGCTGGCTTTGACTCAAACCAAGTTGCCACCTTATTAAGGCAAATTGGCGCGTATAACGAATTACTCGCAAACGCTTATGTTTATGGCTCTATGGCGAGTGATGAACAAGATGGCAATACCATCAATTTATTGCACAAGTCAGGTTTGATTAGGCCTGATGATTCGCCAGGTGAATACCGGGTAACCACTGATCTTAAACGCATGTTGAACCGATTAATGCGTAAACAATCAAGCTATCGACAACTTACCGATATGGGCAAAGTAATTGATGCGATTGATGAAGTGGTAAGAGACTATGAAGCTGCAACCAATGCCAAAGAGCAGGAAGACGCCGAGTATTATCTGGATCAACTTGACGATTTACTTTATGAAACTAAAGATAGTTTAAACAATAACTTAGATACCATGCACTTTGCTATAGTTAGTCAATTTGGTTTTGTTAGTAGTTTATCTAACAAAATACGCCAAAATGAACGCTATTTATCTCATGCACAAAAGTTACTCAATGAACTTCAGCAGATAGATCCACAAGATTGCTATGAATGGCTCGATTGGCTTTGTCCTAATGAGTTTGCTCGTAAAATATCTAACTTTATTTATTGGTATAATCAAATACTGCCTAAGTTACGTTTGATTATTGATAACATGCGCATTAGTTTGTTTCGCTTACGCCGTGATGAAAAACAAGCCAGTCAATTACGTAATATGGCGCGATTTTTACGTAAACATCCTGAATTTGATCTTGATGAAAATTTATTTGAGCTGCCTAATTTACCAGAAACACTTAAATATGCTGCGGTTATGCCACTGAAAAGTTATGTGGATACCAAACAAACTGATATTGAGCAGCCATTAATAAAACTGATACAGACATTACGTAAACAAGCGGTTATTGCCCCGGTAAAAAGCAGAACCATTGGTGAAGTGAGTTTAAAGCCCGTTGAGAAAATCGCGGCAGAAGAAGACTTTTTTGAACAACAAACTGAAGCTTTATTTGAAAAAGTCATTATTAACAACTGTGCTATATCAGCGTTAACTTTTTATCAAGAACTGCAGAATACTTGGCTTGATGAGTCACAAGAAATAACACCGAAAGAATGGATAGAGTTAGTTTTTAGTTGCTACTGCAAATTAACTAACGCGCAACAAAATGCACTTAATATCAAAATGAAAGGCGTTGCTGTTACAGGCACAACCGATAACTACAGTTATAGTGATGTAGTTATCGAATTAAAACAGAGCGCATAAAAACTTATTCATACCTATTTGATTTAATAGCAAAGGAATGCAGATGAAAACAGCAATGAATAAGTCACTTTATAAATTTAGCCAAGATATAATCAAAAGACATCGACCAGGCGAGCTTATTAAAAATTCTATCTTAGTCAAAAAATTGCATGATGATTATCACTTTGGCCAAATGGATTTAGCGAATAAGCAACTGACTTTTAGTCTTACAGATGTTTTAAATTTGAGTGAGGAAACTCGAAGAACCCTTGGTGTAGATATAAGAGACGATCCATATCCCGACAAAGCAGATAGATTAAGTACAGCAGAAAAATCTCGAAATGAGAAAGCACATAGCTATGCAGTCAGTAAAGAGTTTATCTTAATAAATAGTTTATCAAGCCTAAAGCTAAACCAATCAATCTATGAATTATCGCCACTCACTTCTTTAGGGAACTATGTAAAAGCTGATGAAATTCAATCTGTTGAACATAGTGCTATTGTACTTGTTGAAAACCTCGCCGTCATGGCAAACCTTAGTGAAATCAATTTAACCTCTGTTAAAAGTGATATAGATTTAACTCAAGCTTTGTGGCTTTATCGTGGCGATATTAAAGCGCAACAAACCACAAGTACCAGTTATCAATTCTTTCGGCGTTTTAAGGAATACATTCCATTAATCTGCTTTAGTGATCTCGATCCTAAAGGTATTGAAATTGCACTTACTAGTCATGCAGACTATTGGCTAACAGTGCAAAACTCTAATGAAGTTGATATGCCATTGTTAGGCAGCGAACAAGAATGGTATAAGCAGGGCGCTTCAATCTCTTTTTTACATAATCAATGCAATGACAAAGAAATCATAACGAGTAAAGATGCATGCTGGCAAAACATATTTGAAACGTTATTAACGCACCGAAAAACCTTAAAACAAGAACACATGCTTAAACATAAACTTTCCTTAAGCTTGATACCAATTACCACTTAAACCAACGAACTCAGACAATCGTCTATAAAATTATCTTCACGCTGGTAGAAAATTGAAAGCAGGAAGCTTCATTTGATAAAATCAACTAAGGATGTTCCTTTTAATACTTGTCTGATCGACATCAAGTGATGCTTAAGTCACTGCTTATCCGTGTTTTTTTGATCTATACTTTATATTGAGCAAATTCTTCAATTGAGAATACTATGTCAGGAATGTTTTGTTCAGACGAAATGCCTAGCGTAAATAACTCAATGTAAAATAAATAATTTGTTAAGGTAAATTATGTCCTATTTTTTTATTGAATCTCAAACAACTAACTTAGTTAAATATCAGATCCCTTTTGATATAAATACATTTAAAAGTGGCCATGTAGTTTTTTCAGGAGCATTGGGTAAACATCCTAACGATACAAATAAAGTTGTGTTGATTTCAGATCCCCATAACAATAATACTCGTTATTATGAATTTGATCGCGGTGATATTGGGCTTATTGAAAAACAACCAAATATTATCAATAGCGACGGTGAAGACTTTGCTATGGTTTTGTTGTGGATAAAGGCAGGTAGTATAGCTACACAAAGCTCAGTGTTTATTGTATGAGCATGGGTTGGTAAATATTATTTTCGTGAAATAAACCGGTAAGTTACTTTTGGTACTCAGTTATTTTTCCGGGATAACAGTAATTAATTTTCGGTACTAATAGATAGGTATAATTAAATGGTGATCGGGTGGCATTATTGCTGTCTCTCATGCCGCCATTAAAAATAATTTATAACAGCCTATTTTATTGGTTTCGTAATTCGCTTAAGTCATTGTAAAATAATAATCGGATCAACAAATAGATTTATTAATTAATAGGGAATTTAATTACTTGTCTTTTTTACATAATCTAAAAATTGAGGATAAACAACTAACATTGGTTAGCTGTTTATTATTGTTGACAGTTATTGTTTGTATTGTTCAATTGTTGGGTTTTGAAAGACGTTTTAGCCTTGATCTAACTAATCCAGATAACATCTCAACAAGAGATGATCGTGTTGAAGGAGGTTCTTCAATTTCGTCTCATAAAGTTCTACATGATGGTGTAAGTTTTAATTGCCAGATAAAAAAAGGAAAAATTGATTGGCAATATTGCGAACTGAAATTCATTTTGTCTTCAAATAAAAATGGAAAAGTTATTGGTAGAAATTTATCTGGGTATGATCGCATTGGATTATGGATAGATCATGACCACGAAAACCAACCTGGTACGAGAATAGAGCTACATAATTTTAGCGATAAGTACTCCATTGAAGGAGTCAACGATAGTTTAAAATATAATACGGTTGAGTTCTTTGAAAACAAAGTTTTAACCCCTACTTGGATAAAATTTCACAGCTTTTATGTACCTACTTGGTGGAATACAAGTCATGATTTAGCCGATGGAGGAACTGATTTTACCAACATTTATACCATGTCTGTGACAACAGGGGGGTTAGCAACCGATGGTTTATACAAACTAACAGTAAAACGAATAGAGTTTAGAGGGACGTATATTGAAAATGATAGGTTATTTTTACTAAGCCTAGCTTTAGCGTTTATATATTTACAAAGAAGAAAGGTGCTTTTTGAAAGAAACGTTAGTACGCAACTAGAAAATAAAGTTGCTGAACGTACAGTGGAGCTTGAAGCTAAAAACCAAAAGATAGAATCCCAAATAAATGAAGTAGAAGAAAAGAACAAAGAAATACTTGCCACTCAAAAGCGACTCATTCAATCAAGTAAAATGGCCTCAATCGGTACGATGACTGCTGGTGTTGCCCACGAAATTAATAATCCAACTAATTTTGCTCATGCTGCTGCTTATATGATGCAGCATGAAATTATAAAAATAAAAGCATTCTTAAAACAATTAGCAGGAGGTGATAAAGCCGATCCTGAAGTTTTACAGTCTATTGATGAGCAGTTTATTAAGTTAATTGAACTGACAAAAACAATGTCTGAAGGGACAACTCGCATTAAAAGCATAGTAGCAAACCTACGAACCTTTGCTCGTATTGATGATACGAAACAAGCACAAATAAAGGTGTCTGATTTAATTAATTCAACCCTACATTTGGTACAAACTCAATATGATGCTATTGTTATCGAAACTCAGTTTAACTTTGAGCCACTATTTATGTGCTTTCCTTCAAAACTTAATCAAGTGTTTATGAATATTATCGTCAATGCTTGTCACGCAATTGAAAGTAAGAAATCATCCACTGATAATGTTGAAGGTAGAATCATTATCAAAACAGATCAACATGATAACCGACTCATTATAACCTTTGAAGACAATGGCTGCGGTATGACAAAACAAACTATGGAACGAATTTTTGATCCGTTTTTTACAACTAAAGATGTAGGAAATGGTACAGGGTTAGGTATGGCTATTTCATTTGGTATCATTGAAGAGCATAACGGAAGTATTGAAGTAGAATCGACCATCGATGTGGGCACCAAAATAATTATAAGTTGTGAAGTATAAAGTTCTTTGATATTTATTATGTTTAATGTCGGTTTACGTGATGATGATTATCCATACAGTGGTTCATTACAGCTTAAATATAAAAACCGATCAGTATAAATTTACAAGTTAATCTTGTGAAGCTATGTGAAAAATAACTAGGTAAGTTACACATAGTTTTATTTAATGCACGTAGCGCACGAGTACAAAATCCTGAATATTATTTCGGTGAAGCAAAAGAATAAATTAAAAGTTGATCCAGTGTTATATTTGCAAAGTAATATTTTCCAAAATGCTAAATGATAATATAGACCATTAAAAATAAAGGTTTACGTTTGCAAGTGTTGACTGGGTCGATCCAGTAGTAAGCTTGGATTAACAAAACGACAGGGATAGGCACCATAACAGATATATACACCCACTATGTCCGATACTCTTCAGTATTGGACATAGTGGGTGTTATGATTTAAACTAGCTTTAACCTATGTATCCTCGTTAGATTTTAAATTCTGGTGTTCAAATAAATGTCATTAACTAAAGCTACAAATAAGCCGTTAACTCATTCCTTAAAAAAGCCTGTTCCTTTATTTCCACCATACATCGATTTATGTGAATTCGACTTCGATGATTATCCTGAGTTAGAAAAACTATTCTCCGCTAATGAACCTTGGTGGCTTGAACAGTTTAACTGGGGAAAACTTTTCCTTACCTATGTTGGTAGAAATAAATCTACGCATACTTATGACCGATTTAGAAGTGACGTTGAGCGTTTTCTGTTATGGTCATTTATCGAAAAACAAAAACCAATCGATCAATTACGAAAATCTGACTTACTAGAATATGCTGACTTTTGTTGGCAACCGCCAGTTACTTGGATTGGCACTTCAAACCAAGAACGTTTTAGAATTACCAATGGTTATTCAGCTGCAAATGAACATTGGTTTCCATTCAAAATTCAAGCGCCTAAAAGTTTAAAATCTCAATTTGAAATTGATAAGAAAAAATACCGTCCATCGCAACAAACACTCTCATCAATGTTTACCGCGCTTATCGTATTTTATAATCACTTAATGGCTGAAGATTTCTGTATTGGTAACCCTGCACAAATTGCTAAAAAGGATTGCCGACATTTCATAATCGATTCACAAGTAAAAGAAATCAAACGATTAACCGCTAGCCAATGGCAATACGTATTAGACACGGCTGTTCAAATGGCTGATGAAGATGAAATGTTTGAACGTAACTTATTTGTTATTGCCGCCTTAAAAACACTGTTTTTAAGGATTTCAGAATTGTCTGATCGTGAAACCTGGTCTCCAACTATGGGACATTTTTGGCAAGATGATGACGAAAACTGGTGGCTTAAAATATTTGGCAAAAGCCGTAAAATACGTGATATTACGGTACCAATCGACTTTTTACCATTTTTAGAGCGTTACCGTTCATCTCGTGGTTTATTAGGTTTACCTGCAAGTAATGAAAATTCAGTGTTAGTTGAGAAAATCCGAGGCCAAGGCGGTATGACATCAAGACATTTAAGACGTATCGTTCAAAGTGTTTTTGATCAAGCACATGACAATATGCGTAGAGCTGAAGGTGAAAATAAAGCACTTAAGTTGAAAGAAGCTTCTGCACATTGGTTAAGACATACCGGTGCCAGTATGGAAATTGAACGTGGCCGCCCTCTTAAAGATATTTCTGAAGATCTTGGTCATGCAAGTATGGCAACAACTGATACAGTTTATGTTCAGAGTGAAAATAAGAAGCGTGCCGAAAGTGGTAAAAGAAGAAAGGTTGATTAGTTACTTTATTAGCGACTCTAAATACAGAAATAACCGCCCTACTTTATACGCTATTCACTATGCTAATAGCTTAAGTAAAAATCGCGTGCTACGTGATTATTAACCGGTAATGACAAGCAAACATTATCAGAATTCACGTAGCGTCAGGTTGTTATTTGCACACATATTGTTAATCCATTGAATTCAGTGGTCTGTAGAGTAGTTTTACGTTGGTTTGGTAAAATTAAGCAAGCCTGAACAACACTGATATGTATGATTAACGTACTAAATGCTAATAAAACATTAGATTTATGGACTAAATATTAAATAAAAATGCCCTGCTGATAAAATTATTTATCAACTGCTAAAATATCACCCACATATTGTATGTATTCTATCCATTCATTACTTTGCTGAGTAAGTTAGTTATGTTTCTATGGGCAAAGCCTTGGTTAAAGTCAGCTAAATTGACTATATAAATATAAAACGGATTGCTCATAAATGAACAATCCGCTTTAGTGTTTTTAAATACTAGGCTTATACGCTTTAACTTTACATCAACAATGTAAATTTATTTCATCGGTTTTTTAAATAACAATGTAAACCTGTCTGAGTTACCGGTAACTGATTTTCGACCTACCTCATAACGCAATTCATCATCGGCCTTGTAATGCATTGATGAGTAATCAACAAAAACAAATCCCGCTGCTTGTACTTCTTTTATTACTAAGACTGGATCAATCCTGCGGCCATTTTCATCGTTTTCTTTTTGCATGTGACGACGAGTATGATCAACAATACCGTAAATACCACCTGGCTTTAACGCCTTTATTGCTTCTTCATTGACTTTAGTGCGTGTTGCTAATGACAAATTATGATAATTACGAAAGGTTAATACAGCGTCAATATTCTCAACATCAAAGTCTACATTTGATAAGTTATAGCGCTCTTCTTCTTCGTTACGTTCCCACTTTGAATCAGTACTTACCGCTTTTACTTTATCAAAAGCATCTTTACTTAATAATTTGTCTGACGCCATAGCAACATAAAGTTGACCTTTATCTTTTAAAGCGGGAGCAAGTAAGTTGGTATACCAGCCGCCACCTGGAATTAATTCAAGAACTGTCATGTCAGACTGTATACCTAAAAATTCAAGCGTTTTTAATGGCTTACGATTTCGATCACGTTCTTTATCTTTTTCAGAACGAAGTTCTGATTTCATCGCTGATTTAATATCTTCACTAAAGTTTTCTGCTTGTACAAATCCAGCTGAAAAACTACAGCTAATAAGTAAAGGAACTAATAATTTACGCATTTTTCGTCCACTCCAAATGGTTATAATTCATCATGTTATAATTTTTGTTATACGATGATAAGTAAAAATCCCTGTTACTCTATCAGTAAACGCAGCCGAAATTATCACAAAGCATCGCGAATTGTATTACAAGTAGTAACAATTTGTGTCGGAGTAATTGAATAGTTGACTAAAACATTGTTCTAAAAGTACAGTTACTACTTGTGATTAAGTGACTTCACTATACAATACGAACGTTTTTCCTGTTATAAAGTATCCACTTTGAAATCTAAAACTCAGCACAATTTAAAACTTGGTAAACGACTACAGAAAATTGATCAGATGGTGGCATCACACTATAGCCATATTTGGGATTGCTGTTGTGATCATGGCTTGCTCGGTGGCAGCTTGTTATCGAGACAAGTTGCTAATATCTTAACTAATATCCCTAGTAAAATTCATTTTGTAGATATAGTTCCAGAGCTAATGGTTGACCTAGAGAATAAACTTCAACGTTTTTACATAAACTCGTCTTGGCAAACTCATTGTCTCGATGTAGCGTCGTTGCCTCTAGAACAATATGAAGGTAAACATCTAGTTATTATTGCTGGGGTTGGCGGTGACTTGATGATTAAATTTATTGAAGAAATTTACAAAAAGCACAAAAGTTTAAAAATAGATTTTTTGCTCTGCCCTGTCCATCACCAATTTTCACTTCGCAGTAAATTAATTGCATTAGATTTCAGTTTGAAAGACGAAAAATTAGTAGAAGAAAACAACCGTTTTTACGAAGTACTTCTTGTCTCATCAAGCAGTGACTCAGAGAGTAAAATTAGCTCTGTAGGGGATAAAATATGGTTGCCTGAAACACAGAAACAAACTGAAATAGCTAAGCGGTATTTAACTAAAACTATTGCACATTATCAACGTATGATGCTTGGTGTAAAACAGGAACACAACAATGGCATTGAAGATATTATTGATATTTATCAGTCGGTTATTTTATAAGTAATGCATGATATATTAATATTCCTATTCACACTCAGCACTGATCATAGCAGCCTTTCTTAATTTTTCACCTGGCCGATTTATATAATTTTTAGGTATTATCTGTAAGTCATAACTTGGTGATAATAGCTCAGAGATAAACTCAGAAGGTGCTGTGGGATCTGCAATGAGATAGACCTTTTTCTTCGCTCTGGTTATTGCTACATATAATAACCGACGCTCTTCGGAATGTTTAAAACCATCACCTAGAGGTAATAAAGCTTCGAGCACAGGATCTTCTTTATTTACATTAGGAAAGCCAGTATTTCCCTTAAAGAATCCAACAATAATACAATAATCGGCTTCCAAACCTTTAGAGCCATGAAATGTCCAATATGAAATATTTTCATTGATACAAGCACGAGCTAGCTCTGTTTTCGCATTGTTAAGCAAGTATCGGTAACGTGCTAATAGTGCGATTGTGCCCGTGGGATCATTCGCTTTGATGGTATTGATAACCTGAGCGATACTTTCATTAAGAGCACTTTTATCACTTTCTACTAAATAAACTTGTGATTTTTCTACCTGATGGTGTGCTTCAATTTGCTTGCTGTACTGCTCCGGGTTCTGCATAACAAATTTGCCTGCCGTTTCTGCAATACTATTATTATAACGAAATGTTTTTTGTAATACCGTTACTGAATGACTACCAAAATATTTTTCAAACTGGGTGATTAATGCTAATTTTCCCCCCGAAAAACGATAGATTGATTGCCAGTCATCACCGACTACGGTCAACCTAGGTCTCGGACCTTTATTAATGAGTTCATTTAATAAATTCACTCTAGCCGTTGATATATCCTGAAATTCATCAACAAGGATATCTGTCCAGTGCGGCACCAAATTTCCACAAGTGACATGGTCACAAGCTTGACTAATCATGTCATCAAAATCAATGGCTTTTTGTCTCATTAACTCAGCTTTATATGCTTGCACAATCTCATGTAATAGTTGCGTATATTTTTTTGCGTGATGTACTTTCGCGTTGTTTAAACGTGTTTCAACTTGTTCACTATTTAGTTGCTCAACTCTGATTGCTTGTAACAGCTTTATATATCTCTTGGTATTTTTAGCTAATAAACTCGTGTTTTTAAGCGCCGTTAATATAACTTCAGGGCTTTTGCGCTCCAATGCAATACCATTTCGATCCATCTGTTCTGCTAGTCGACTTTCTAAATTATCTTCGATAAAGTCATCATCATGAGTTTCTATCAGTGTGTTATCACATTCTCGACCGACAGTTATCCTGCGGTTTGATACATAATTCCCTTGATACCGATAATCTACCGAGTTTATAAATAGCCAATTAGCAATTAATAATTCTTGATGACTTTTTACCTTCTCTCCCTGTAATGTTTGATATGTACTGTCACTAACATAGGCTTTATATTTCCCGGTAGAAGGTATCTGAAAAGTGTCATTGAGCTGATAGGCAAGATCAATAAAGCGTTTCATGTTTGTATAACTTTGACTGATATGATGTTCAAACCACCGAGTAAACCAATGCTCGAGTTGAATTGGGTCATTTGCAAAGACAGATAACTTTGTATTTGATTTTGTCTGTTTGAGTATCTTTAAACCAAGGGCATGAAAGGTCATGATAGTAGGTGATTCACAGCATATGCCAAACGAATTTTTTCTAGCCTCTAATCTTTCTTTTAGCTCTTTGGCTGCAGCATTATTATAAGCAAGCAATAAAACCTTATCAGCTGGCACTTTATCATGGGTAATTAGGCTCAGTGCTTTAGCAACCATTACCGATGTTTTTCCTGTACCTGCGGCTGCTAATATAAGATTTGTATCATTATTTCTAATAACGGCTAGTCTCTGCTCTTTGGTCAATGGATTTGATTCAATCCCGTCAAAAAAATAAAGTTGAGCATCAAGCATCCTATTTTCATAATATTGTCTGTAGCTTTGTGCATCTTTAATTGCTGGCATTCTCGAAATCACGTCAATTTTTGATAATTGCTGTTTTGATAGTAGTTGTTTCCAGCGCTCTTTTGACGACCTATAGCTTTGAATAAATGGTGTTATCGATTCATTTAATCTCTCTATTGACGAGGCTCTGAGAAATTGGCTGAGTGCTTCCTTATGAAAAAAATCTAGCTGAGCAGTAATATTGTTACTAATGCTGTTATTAAGACCAAGCTTGGCTTGGTTGTCAAAGATTCTAACACTAGTCGCACTAATCCCCCATATTCTAAATACTTCACGTTTAGTTTTAATGACTAACGTTCTTCCAAAAGTGGATTGTTCAATTGTTGGGAAATCAATCAGTTGATTAGCTAAAATGTGATGAGAGTTTTGGTCTACATCAATTAGCGTTATACCCATTTCTGATATTTCGATGCTTTTGGCTTTACCAAACCATTTCCCAAAAAAATTACGGTATAGAGTATGTGTCATGCTAATTATTAAGCTTTATAAAAGAGGTAAAATAAATTCTATTTTTCATATATTTGAAACTGTTCTTTATATAGGCTGATCATACATACCTGTACTGTATAAAGATACAGTGCAGGTGAGAAAGGTCACTTTTACCAAGATCAATGAATAAAGAGTGTTGCTTATTCAAGCAACTAATCTTCGTGACTTGTGTGGCTAACCGCTTGACTAGCGATTGAATATGAAAATCCTTTTGCAATTAAATGCCTTAATGCTTTTTGTTTTAACTTCAGTTCAGTAATAGGCTCTTCACCAAATTTTCTTATTTTAAGTGTTAGCGCTTTATCAAAATAATCATCTTCAGTTGTTTCTAGTGTGCCAATACATTCACTGATAGTGTGCGATGAAAAACCTTTTGCATAGAGCTTTTCTTTGATTTTATTCGCGCCTATATTTTTCTCAGACAGAGTCTGGGTTAAGCGTTGTGCGTAGCGCTGATCATTGACAATATCTCGTTCAATCAGGTATTCAAGTGCTGATTCATTGTATTGTGTATCATCCTTAAATAATAAATTCGCCTTTTGCAGCAATTTTTTTGCTGAATAATCTCCATATCGCTCAATCATCCACTGCATGTATGATTTGACGCGTTCATAAGAAATCACTTGTGGTTTTGTGCTTTGGTTTTTTTTATACATGCGAATGTTAAATCCTATACTCCTGTTATCTCGAAATACTCGCCTTGATCATGAATCGCTCAGGCGTCCTGAAACAGACATTTTGAAGTATCATAAGTATATATCTAGGTATCAGTTATTATGTAAATACTAATATTCAATAAATTAACATACCTATGTAGTTAACTCAGGATATTGCTGTAAACGTCATCTTCGAAGTATCTGATCGAAAATCCATCACTTTTTACACACTGGCTCCAGGAGAATGTGCGTCCTGCATTCTCTAATAAGTGCCATCCATGGCACGTCCGATTAATACACCACGGGGATGACCTCCCTGAACCATGTACATAGGCACGTAAATTAATTGCCCCACCTAGTGTTGTATTACGAAATTAACTGTTTATTTCTAATGCTCTGCACCATTCACATGCATTAAGAAACTCTTGTTGGAGAAACTCTTCAGTAAGACCACGTTCATTCATAAGCTGATTATTATCCTCGTTATTGTCTGAGATGAAGGCCGTTGTTATCTTTAACAAATCACCTAATAAACCATCATAAGAGAGTAATGCTTTTTCAATCGGTGCGGCTAATGGCATCGTTTTAATAATTTCAGCAATAGGCATAGATAAAATAAATTCAATAGAGCTTAATAAGCCTGTAATAAAGGCAAAATCATATACAGTGGTGAATTTAGGTTCATTACAAAGGGATTGCATCATTTTAGCCGTAATTAATGATTGTTTGCATATTTCATCAGCTTTATGTGATGTTAGATTTGATAAGGCTAGAATGGCGATGAACTGCCTTAACTTTTCTTCACCTAGATAAGTCGCGGCTTGTTTTAAGCAGTCAATTTCAACGTTCGAGCCTGTTGATACATTATTAACCATTTTTAATAAACCTATGGTTAGGTTCACGTCTTGGCTGATTATGTGTGATATTCTTTCAAAATCTAAGGTGTCGTTTGCTGTTTCAGTTAACAACTGTAACATCATTATTTTTAATGTCGTTAGCGTTTGTCCTTCAATTATTTCTGTTTGGTGATAAAAATAGCCTTGAAAATAATTAAAACCCACTTCGGCAAGTGTTTGCTGCTGATTCTTTGTCTCGACACGCTCTGCAATTAAGCGGATGTTGAACGGTTTCATTCTGCTAACTGAAGGTATCAAACGTTTGGTGTTAATTTCTTCTATATTGACTTTAACTATATCGATATAGGGAAACAACACATCCCAATGACTCGCCAAATCATATTCTGTTAGCGCTATTTTGTAGCCGTGTTCATGATAATATTTAACAATTTTAACTAAATTCTGGGATGGTTTTTTATGACCAACGAGTTCAATAATGATTAAGCTTTTATCAAACATTAATGGAAACTTATGTATTAAATTACTTTCAGTAAAATTGATAAAAGCCAACTTCCCCATACATAAAGTTTGAATGTCACTTTGAATATGGTTTTGAATGATAAGTTTAGAGCTGGCAATCTCTTGATCTATTTCGGGGAACTCATTTACGGAACTATCCCTAAAAAATAGCTCATAACCAATGGTGTTTAAATTCCTATCAAAAATTGCTTGTCGAGCAATATAAGTCTTCTTCATTTATAAGCCTAATTATCTATCATTGCACTAATTATATCGTTAAGTGTCTTATTTGTTGATACATATTTTTAATCTTTCTCTTTAATAAAATAAGACAACTACAGTCTACATCAAACAATATAGTTTGATTGAACCTTCTACTTAGTCATAACTAAGGTGCACGCCTTACCGGTTTTTTTGAAATCGTTAGTTAATGATTATAATCATTAACAGATAAACTGATATTAATAACATCAATGATATTAAACAACGTCTGCGATATCCTATTCCTAACGGGTTAAGTAAGCTAGGAACAAACAAAAAATTTAGAGGATTGAATAACGTTTTGAAATTAAGAATCGCGATATCAGCTTTTCGGCCACGATAGAGCATTTTCGAGAAAAAAAACATAAATCGAAACAATAATACGGGGAAGCTGATGAAGATAAACAATGTCATTGATAGTTCAAATGATATTATAAGTTGTTCAATTGAAAAAGAAATATCATTACTCCATACACTTTCTATACTCGATGAGAACCAAATAAGTATGAAGATTGTCACTAATATAGAAAAGACGATATACAGCAAAGAATACCGAAATAAACGCGACCAGTTAATAACAATTTGCTGCATGTTACCCCTCGTAACTTATTTAGTGCTTATTTAATGCTTATTTAGTACTAAATTATAGCGAATTTAAAACATCATTATGACTACTTAGGTAGCCTAATAATTATAGGATAAATTAAGAGCTGTTGTAGATTAGGCATTAAAAGCGTGAATCATTTTCACAAGGAGTACCATCATTATCACCATCCATTTTGGTATTTGGACAGTGCTTAGTGAAAAATTCAGCTTCAGAACGCGATGTCATTTGGCTACAATGCTGTCTACCATCGCAGCTATATTTTGAGATGCTAATTACTGGGGATGTAGTAGCGGAAATAGAACTACTTGGCGATAACATCGTCTGCGGTACAGGCGAAGTTGTTGGCGCTAAGCTTAATCGTTGATAAGAAAAAACACCTATTATTACAACGGCTAGTAACAGGACATTTTTACTTTTTGGAGCTGAAGATTTTTTAAGTAAACGAGGCGTGTGCCTTTGTTTTGATTTAAGTGATTTAGCAGCAACGCCTTCAATACGACAATTAATCGCTTTGACTTTACCGTCAGTTTGCTTGCCTACTTGAAAGTAAATAAAGTCACCTACTTTAGGCTTCCTACTCATAGCTTTTAATGCTGATATATGAATAAAAGTATCTTGGCTAAGTTCACTTGATTGAATAAAACCAAATCCTTTATCATCTTTCCAACTTTTTAATTGTCCTTTGTACATCACAGCTCCGTTGCAGATGTCATTTACTTTTTTTTATCTGTTTTAATACTAACTCATCTACAGATTTTTTCACAAAGTCGTATTGATGGTAATCGTCATCAACAATAACCTTGTCTATTTTTACAATGTCTAAATCGATACTACGAGGGCCATTTTTGTTGCTGGTTCGTATTCGCCCCAATTGTGCTTCTATGTACTTTAAATGGCTTTTCAAGTCAGCCGCATTAAGTGCACAATGAAATGAAAAGGCTGTATTAATAAAATCTGCTTGCTCGGTAAAACCCACAGCTTTGGTGCGTAATAATGTTGCTATACTCACCTGACTGTCAATTTCCTTAATTTTTTCAAACGCTTGCTGTATATGTGTTTCAGCATCAATGTTTGAGCCAACAGCGACAATGTAAAAAGGCATTAAGCAAAACGCTCTGCCGTAACAGAGACACTTCTTGCGTAACGTAAAGCACCTGGTTTGGCAATTTTTAACTTCGCGTGTAATACGCCATCAAACGAGAGGATCAAGTCTAATAGTACACCCAACAATCGTTCAATGGTGTTATAACTGGAGTCGAGCACTATGGCTAAAACTTCCTTATTGATCGTACGATAATTAACGCAATCGTCTATGTCATCAGACAACATTGCCTTAGATATGTCTGCATCAATCCAATAATCAATAATGAGTTTTTGTTTATTCTTGCGCTCTTCTTCTGTGATACCAAGAATGGTATAAATCTCTAATTTTTCAACATATATGGTGGACATTTTAAGTGACTCCCTCCGTCTATCGGTAATGTTTGCCCCGTAATCGAATTATTTTTTGATAAAAAATCAATGGCTGAATATAAGTCAGCTAACGGAACTTTACGCTGTAAAATATTGATGTCTTTTGTTTCGATTCGAGCAGCTATCTGAGTGGCTATTGGCGTAGCTAAATTTGACGTTACTTCGCTATTCGCTGCATGTGTCGGATCTAAAACAAAACCCGGTGCTATCGCGTTAACTCGAACATTGGGTGCACATTCTATTGCCGCCAGTTCAGTTAATGTTTCTTGGGCTTTTTTTGAGATGAAATAAGCCGATTTACTGGTGTAACGATGTGATAAATTGGCATCTGAAATATTAATGATTTGGCACGGCTTATTTTGTTTTACTAGTGCCTGAATGAGTAACCATGGACTAGTAAGGTGAATATTAAGGTTGCTTTGAATTTGCTCTAAGCTTGATTCAAGCAATGAGGCTTGTTCAAACACTGAGGCATTATTTATCAATAATTCAATATGAGGAACCTGCGTGAGTAGCTCAGAAAAGCGTTGTTCAATGGTTGCAGGATCGTCTAAATTTGCTTGCCATAAGACAACCTTGATATTGAATGTTTCTAACTGCACTTTTAGTGCTAATGCCGCAGTTTCAGATTGATTGTAATGCAATACAATATTCTTACCGCGTTGAGCAAACTCTTGATTGAGGAACGCGCCGATGCGCTTTGCCCCACCGGTTACTAATACCCACGCGCTACTATTCATTAATCTCTAATCAACGTTAAAAATTCAGCACGGGTATCTTTGCATTTCAAGAATGAACCGAGCATGCATGAGGTTTTCATTTGGGAGTTTTGTTTTTCAACACCGCGCATACGCATACATAAATGTGATGCGGACATAACGACACCAACACCTTTAGCACCGGTAACATCCATAATGGCATTGGCTATTTCTTGCGTTAAATTTTCTTGAATTTGTAACCGACGTGCGAACATATCAACGATACGAGCTAGCTTAGATAAACCGAGTACTTTGCCGTTTGGGATATAACCAATGTGGCAGAGGCCGGTAAAAGGTAACATGTGATGTTCGCATAACGAATATAATTCAATGTTGTTAACCACAACCATTGAATCACAATCTGAGCTGAATAAAGCGCCATTGATAACTGTATCTATATCTTGCTCATATCCCTGCGTTAGAAATTTCAAGGCTTTTGCTGCGCGTTTTGGTGTGTCGATTAACCCTTCTCGACTTGGATCTTCACCTATTTGTTCAATAATTGATTTAAAATCTTGTTCCACTTTTAACTTCCTGTTTATTTGACTCACTGGATAGGCGTATTATTATATCAAAAGTTACTACTAGCCCAATGGCTTAACTCTTCAATCGGTTTAGGAAAACCAAGGGTATAAACAAAGCGACTTTGTGCATCGACAAAAACACTATTTCCTACCCCAAGTAAAACAAAACCATCAACAAGTAGTGCACTTGCATCTTGTGCGCACTCAGTTTCAACAATCTTGGTAACGTTAAGCAATATTTCCTGTGAACTCGTAATTTCTGAGTTGTTCATGATAATCCTTAAACATATGTAGAGGTTTTAGTAAATCCAGCTACTGGTATACTTAATAACTTACCCTAAAGCCTTTAAATTTCAAGTTCTTATTTTATATATCGAACTATTTAGTGAGCTTGGAGCTGCTGTTCGTGTTTGAAAAGGTGTTATGAAGCTGAATTGAACAAGTATTGAGCAATAGTTTAGTCGTGTAGCGTTTCATTAATGTGATCGGTCATCTTAATGGAAGATAGCTAACCACACTGTATTTTCATCCGTTGAGGTTTCTATTACTCTATGTTTTTCATGGGCTTTAATATGTAGATAATCACCTTGCCTTAGCGTGACCTTATCACCATTAATATATTCAATGACCCCGTAACCCGATAATACAATCACCCACTCATTTTCAATTTGGTCATACCACTGAGTATCAGGAGTTACATGCCCTTTTGACACTATTCGCTCAACTCTGAGCTTTTCAGTCGTGATAATATCTTCAAATATTTCATTGGGTATTTCCGCTGGAATATCACTAAATATATTTGCCAATAACTTAACCCTCTCCATGACACCACTAAAATGGCGGAACTATGCCTGAGCAGGCTTTTGATATGCTCGCTTTTTACTTAGAAAGATCTCTACTGCTATAAAAGCAAAAGGAACTATCGAGGCGATAAATAAAGATAACCAAGTAACTAGTGACCACTGTTGTTTATTAGAAACGATTAAAGACAATAAAAGGTAGATCATGAATAATACACCGTGGATCATACCTAATTGAAAAACAAAATCTCGGCTGACTAAGCCAAGCGTAACACTTAATATCGCTAAGAAAGATAAGCCTTCTAGAAGACTGATGACACGAAAATATTTGAACATGGATAGTTACCTGAAAAATCTAAAACCGTATTATCCTGTGGAGAGAGCATGGGGTCAAACATATAAACATATTACTAATACCAATCCATCTAAGAAAGTGATCGCTTAGTGAGAATTTAAAGGTTTAGATCCAAGTCATTTATTGCTTACCTTCATTTATTATGACGTTTATCAAACGGTATTTATGGGTGTTAAGACAGCAAAAATGTTGGTAAATAGAAAGCGGATTGTCGAGGATTTTGTCTATATAAAGTGTAGTGACCCATTCACGCTATTGCTGGTTACTTACTCTAAAGTTAGCCAATCAAGCGCGTCATCGCGTTCTGTAAAAACTTCAATATTTAACACAGTTGAACTTGGAATAGTCGCTGAAAAATCTGCACTCATTTTGGCTAATTTATTAGGCGCAAAAATGGCAATTTTATCTATCGCAGGTAAAGTGCCAAATTGGATAAGTGCATCAAGTTGTGTCGAGTAGGCGTTGGTTTTATTAATGAGCAGTGAAAAGGAATGATTAAATTGTGATAGTAAAAAATGATGAATCTCATCAACCATTTTGAGGTCAATATCTACGCCAGGATCCACTGTGATTTCGGCACAGTTACTGCTTAAAACAGCTATTTTTGCAAAAGAAATTTGGTGTACTTCCATACTTAGTTATTAATCCTTTAACGTTATGACTCCAACATCTTTAGTATAGTCAATTACGATACTAGTGTTAATATCTTTTTGATAACCCAGTCAATTTAATTCTTATTAACAATTTACTTTCTTTCATAAAGTAATTTTATCATCGATAGTAAGTCATTTTACCAATGTATTGGGTTCACTTTATAGTAATGAGTTAATTGTCGATATAATGCAGGATGCTCGATAGAAAATTCTTTAGATTTTTCAAAAAAAACTTCACTGACTACGGCAAAAAACTCTGCAGGCTCAGTAGCACCATAATAGTCAAATATAGATGGTCTACCAGCTGCTGCCTGTTTTCTTAATATTTCAAATTGCTGTGAAAATATGGCTGACCAACATTGATACGTTTGATCTTTACCTAAAATAGGTGCGCCATTAGCGGTACCATTTTCTTGATCAAGCTGATGGGCAAACTCATGAATAACCACGTTGTGTCCATCATTAGGTAATTGCGCCCCATGTACGCTATCTTCCCAAGATAAGACTATCTTACCGAAGTTCCAAGACTCACCGGCTAAGGCTATTTTTGTTGTTGACTGGGTACCATCTGCACTCCTTTGGTTTTGCTCTTTAATAAAAGCACTTGGGTAAACCAAAATTGTCTTTAATTTAGGATAATAGTCCGTTTTTCTATTAAGAAGTAACAAACAAGCTTGAGCTGCGATAGTAATCTTTATTTCGTCGTTTATTTTTATACCATTGCAGCCAATAAAGTTTTTCTCTGCGATAAATACCTGAATATGTTGTTTAAGTTGTAACTGTAAATCAGTTGGCATCTGCTGAAAATATGGCATACGTTGTTGGATTATTTTTCGCCATTCTTTTTTGAAAGGCAAGGCTCTAATATTGTCACGTTTATACTCACGCCAGTGCGGCTTTGCTATTAAATAGCCAATAATGACAATACCAATAAGTAGAAGAAGTAGAATAATCAAAAATAAAACCCTGAGTTTAATAATATAAGCCTTACTTATATCTTGGTACTAATAATAGGCTTTTCAAGTTATATACCCAAGCCACCTCAAAATGCAGGATTCAGCTGGAATTAGAAACGCCTTGATCATGAATTGATCAGCCGTCCTGAAACGAGCATTTTGAAGTCATTTGGGTATACATATTACTTGATAAAAAGTAAGCGACATGCGGAGTTATTCTTTTATTGTCCGATTAGACGAATTACGAGGAAATTTAGAATCCCTTGTTAATCTATATAAATCAATAAATTAACAAGGGTTCAGTTCATTGAAAATAAGCTGAAAGGTAGGGTTATTGATTATTTAAATGTTGTACTTAACCCGTCGATCAACTCGGCACTTTTATTTACTTCAATACCACAGCTATTAACCTGGGCAGCTAAATCAGCGTTATTTTTTGAGATCCCATCTATAATGAGTATGCTTTGATTTATTTGATTCGCCACAACACTTTGTTCTTCAGTGGCTGTCGCTATTTGAGCGGTCATATCACTTGCTTCATTCACATTATTGATAATATTTTCCATTGCCTGGTTCATTTTTTCGGTATCTTCAGAGCAATTTTCTGCATCGGCCTTACTTGCCAGCATGACCTGACTCCACTGCTTCAATGTAGCTTGTAATGCTTTAACAGAAGTCTCTATTTGAACCGTAGCACCTTGTGTCCTGCTTGCTAAAGTTCTCACTTCATCAGCAACCACGGCAAACCCACGTCCTTGCTCACCCGCTCTAGCCGCCTCAATCGCTGCATTTAACGCGAGTAAATTTGTTTGATCAGCAATTCCTTGAATTTCGGACATAATGACAGATATTTTATCTACATCTTTAACTAAGTCGATAGCACTCTCTGCAGCAACTCCTACTTCATTTGAAAGTGAGATTATTTTAGCTTGAGTTGCTTTTGTTATTTCTATATTTTGACTACATTCATCCTGAATATTGACCATTTTGTCATGAGTGTGTGTGGTATTAACACTAACCTCCTCTATGGTTGCGCTCATTTGATTGATTGCAGTGGCAAACTGCTCAATATGAGAGTTTTCCTCATGTATCCCTTCAAGCATTTTATTAGCAGCCAATTCAAGTTCCGTTGCAACTTTCACTAAACTTCGTCCTGAATCCTTGCTACGCCCTAAAATAGTGTTTATTTTTGCTTTGTATAACTCAGTAGGGTAATTAACTATGCTGGTTAGGCCTTTACCTGAAAATATAAGTCGTGATGGACTATCAAGTGTCTTTTTAGTCAGAGCCGCCAATCGAGGAAAAACAAACAGCTCTTCTGAAAATATTATAAAAATTAAACTTAAGGTGGTCAATAAAATGGCCGTAGAAACTAAAGGTGTTGTATATACAACATTTAATAAACAAGCGATGAGGATAACAATTGCAGTGATGCTACGCTTGAGCAAAGTATTAGCATTAAAATCTTGGCTGGTTTTACCGTTATTTATGGCATCATATAACTGCTGAGCTTTTTGTTTCTGGCTATCTGATGGCCTAGTTCTTACGGATTGGTAGCCCACAACTTTATCGTTTTCATACAGCGGCGTTACGTAAGCATCAACCCAATAAAAGCCGCCGCCTTTACACAGATTTTTAACCATTCCTCGCCAAGACTCTCCACGTTTTAATTTTTGCCATAAGTCAGCAAATGCCTCCTTAGGCATACCGGCATGACGAACAATATTATGATGTTGGCCCACTAACTCAGCAAGGGAATAACCAGAAACGTTACAAAATGCATCATTCGCGTAAGTTATTCTACCATTGAGGTCCGTAATTGAGACAAGTTGTTCTGAATCAGAAAAGGTAATTTCATTGGTTGACGTATGATTCATTAAGTTAGATCCAAAAAGTAAGTTGATAAAGTAGTATGAAATTAAAACAATCAAATTAGATAGTTATAAGGATCGATATTAAGCCTCTTTAGTTGATATAGATCAACAGATAACTGCTTGAAATGCCGACTAAATAAATACGAATGGTTCGTTTTTGTTAATTAGGTTATTGTTTTGTTACCCTAATGTTACTACTAAGGGCTAAGTCTAAAATTTACATATAAAAAAGCCCTACAATTTGCAGGGCTAGCAATGTCCTCATTTATTTCGGAGCTAAAAAACTAGCTAATAGACTTCCGCAATCGCTTCTTCAACTAAGTTAACAAGCTCTTCATAACCGAAAACAACCAAGGGCTTTCCATTAACAAAAAACTGTGGTGTGGCACGCACTTTTAACGTTTGGCCATCTTGCATATCTTGGGCGATGATTTGGGCGACTTTACTACTTTGCCAGTCCCTGTCTAGCTGGTCATGATCTAATGCTAGTGTTTTAATGCCTGCTAATGCTTTTGATGGTTGTGAAACGTGATGTTCAACCCAGCGTTGTTGATTAGCAAATAAAAGTTTTGCGGCCGGCCAAAATTGCCCTTGAATATGAGCCGCTTCTAACATTTTCACAACATCTTCAGAGCCCTGGTGTAAAGGTGCGTAGCGCATTACTACTTTCACTTTTCCCTGATATTTTTTAACCAAATTATTAACAAGTGGATAAAACTGGCTACAGGTTCCGCAAGCCGGATCGAAAAACTCGACAATGGTTACTTTCCCATTTTTACCCCCTTTTTCAGGAGCATTGATGCGTTCTAATGCGGGTAATATTTCGCTAGCTATTGTTGAGGGTTGTTGGCTTTTGTACATGCCAACCGCTGCAATAAATATAATGCCAATAAACGCAGTAACGCCAATAAAAAGGGTTTTATTATTCATGATTAATCCTAGTAAATGTACAAGTTGGTTGTCTATAGAGTGTTCAAGCTGTTAGATTTTTAGCGAGCCATCAAGTATTTAGTCTATTAAATGATTTCTTGGCAAGAAAGAGTAATAGCCCTAAAAGAGAGAATGTGAGTAACGACATCACGGGGATATTTAAAAACCCCAGTAAGTTAAAGTGTATTTCAGAGCAAGGTATTCCTTGCACACAAGGTTGTGCTGCTTCGGGGATAATTTTAGCGACTACTAATACGTGAAATAACGCAACAAACCAACCAAAAACAACTAATGGAGCTGCATAACGTATGACCTTTATATCAAACGGGAAGAGCGCAAAAGGCAGCATAATCACTAAAGGGTATAGTGCAATACGTTGATACCAACACAATACACAAACAGGTAATTGCACTATTTCGCTAAAAAACAAACTAATCAAAGTACCACTTGTGACCAATATCCATGCGAGAAAAAGTAAATTCCAACTTTGGTTGTTCTCTGCAACTGATGTGTTTTTATTTTTCATTTTCCGTTATCTGTCCAATATAAATGTAAGCCAAGTAATACTAATTTTTGTGCATTAATTACGAAATCAATTCCTATTGCAGCTAATACAACGAATGCGTTGAGTATAATAACAACTTTGATGGCGGTTATCAGTACGATTTATAACGCTTTTCAGGCAATTACCGCTAAGTTTGTTTTAAGTCAGGAAAGTAATTTGTTTAGCTATTTTGTCGGAGTTAGTGGTGCATTTAAGTCATCAATACTAAGGTATTCGATAAGGCTGATAGCTTTTATTCTGGGTATTGGACGATTACCATGATTCTAAAACATCGCGTTATCTACATAGATAAGCTGCGCAAATATGGCATCAACAGCTGCTAGATAAAACGTCTTATTTATATTTCCGTAATTATCAAACTCAGTGTGATAGTTTTTATGTGTACCGACACCAAAATATATAAAAGGGATACCTGCTTTGCTAAATACACCATGATCACTTGCCATAAGCCAGTTATTTCTTTTTACCTTTGAACCCATAGTTCTAGTACCCCTAAAGCCATGGGTTAAATGAATGACTGAATTTTTATTTAAATGACTTTGCAGTTTAGAAAAATCAGTAAGGCTTTGAGTAGAGAGTATCCGTGAAAGGTTTTTACTAATAAAGCGCAATTTCTTTGTACGTTTGCTTCCAGAAATCATATCAAGATTTATGTTGAGTTTAACCTTAGACAGTATTATTTTTTGTTGTGAAATAAATGCCTTAGCACCCAATAGATCAACTTCTTCTCCATCAGTAAACAATAAAATAACACTGTGTTTTAACGGGTTTTCCTTTAATATTTGTGCATAATACAGTAATGCTGATGTCCCTGAAGCATTATCATCAGCTCCGTTGTAAACTTTTCTTCCTTTAGTTCCTAAGTGATCATAATGAGCACTGAGTACTATATATTCATCTAAATAATGAGTTCCCTCAATAATGCCAATGATATTAGTGCCCCGTTTTGTCTGAGATAAACCCGAACGATTGAAAGTATGGCGGTATTGATTATTAAATGCAGTTACATCTAATTGTTTTAGTATTGAGATAAGGTAAGACTGACTTTTAATGCTACCTTGGCTAGCAAACTTTCGGCCTTCAAAGTTATCAGAAGATAAAGTGCCCAAATGCTCAAGCACTGTTAACTTATCTTCTCTCTGTGTTATTGAAGTTAAAAGCTTAGTTGTACCCCACGCCGTTGTTATGTGAAAACATGTTATGAGTATTAGGAGTGCTTTACTGCAAGTAATTTTCAATGGTGCACTGTCTCTTGGTATTTAAGGAAGTTTAACTTGGCAATATATTGTTTTTTGGTATTTTTTGCTCTCGTCAATACTACCGCTTTCTTCATGGCTTTTTTGGATAACTTTAACTTACCTTGCTTGTAGTATACTTTAGCTAATCCAAAGTAAAATTCATGTTGTTCATCATTAAGTTGAATGGCTTTTTTATAATGTTGTATCGCGTGCTGATAAGACTGTCTATAAAATGCTTCATTAGCCAATAAAGCGTGGTAATAAGGGTTGTTTACTCTAATTTTATGAATGTAATCTTCAATGGGTAACGCCTCATTCAACCGTCCTTGTTTTTTTAGTAACAAAGCTAAATTCCCCAAGGAAGACAGGCTGTCTTTCTTTAAATTAATTGCATGAATATAGGCTTTTTCAGCCATCTCATAATGACCTGACAATTTATATAATATACCTAAGTTTCCCCAACTTGATGCAAATGAATTATCGGTAAGCGTTGCTTTTTTGAGGTATTGATACGCCAAGGGATAATTCTTATTTACCAAAGCCTCCGCGCCTTTATTATTATAAAACATGGCAATGAGGGTAATGCCGATCAGTTAAGAAAAAGGATTTTTCAAATAGATAAAACGATCCATTGACCGATCTAGCCGATAGTGCAAA
>CAJXYE010000029.1 GCA_913063325.1 uncultured Colwellia sp.
AAAAAGAAAATGGCAGGGCTGGACGATGAATATCGTTCAACCCTACTAGAGTCTGGGATTAAAATGCGCTAGCCGTGATCCAAAGGCACTTTCCATACGGTATTTCTCATTATTTTTTAGGCACAAAAAACCAGCTTAATAGCTGGTTTTGATTAATACTTATCTACAAAGATTACATACTCTGCAAACGATGACCGCTAGACTAACTAGCCAATATTTTAAGTGGCAGAGACAAAGCGTCATTAGCCGTTTGGCCAACAAACCAAATGATGGCACTTAAGCCACCGACGGTAACCACATACCACAAGGCTGATACGATTTGTGCATAACGATTGAGCGGTAATAAGTCACTTAAATGTCGACGTTTATATTCAAAGAATATTTCAATGCTACCAATAGCCAGTAAAAAACCTAATAGCGCTAAACCAAAGTGATAACTAAGATACACACCTAATACTGCACCTAATACACATGCGACCAAGCCCACTTTAGAGTTGATTGAAAAGGCGATACTTTTAAGCACATGTCCGCCATCTAAAGGTAATACCGGTAACATATTAAATAAATTGAGCAGCGCATTAAATACCGCTAAACCGGCGAGTATTTCTATATCGGTAAGCCAATACCCCACTAAACAGGCGAGAGATAATATCAAGCCAAAGAAGGGCCCCATAATTGAAATAACAATATCTTGCCAGCGAGTATTAATTTTGTCATCACTAAGCGCTAGGCCGCCAACAAAGGGAATTAAATATATGCCTTTCGTTTTCAAACCAAAGTATTTCATTGCTTTGATATGACCGTATTCATGAAAGACCAGACAAAGGATAAGTGCAATGGCAAATTCAATAGAAAACAACCAGCTATAAGCCGCTAAACTGCCTGCAGCAAATAAAACTTTAATTACTTTGGCACTTTTTAATAACTTTAAACCAAGTCCTGCCATGCCAATGAAACTAAACTTCATTGGTTGTCTTTCGTGTTCTCCTATTTGTCTCTGCTCGATATCTTTTTCGTTGAGAGTATTTTCGTGTAAAAGCTGGTCATTGATTAATAGTTGAAACTGTAAATCAAAAGGTTGCCATTGCAATGAGCCATTAAGTTCAACGTGTAATTCCCCCTGCTCACCTTCTCCTGCTTCGGTTTGCCCTTCCTGCTCAGTTCTTAGGGTAAATTTATGAATAAACTCTTTATGAGTGGAATCCTCACTGTCAGCACTGGCATCTATTTGCGAGACACATTGCTCTCCCCAAAATAATTGTTGCCAGCCTGCCATTGAGCCTTCTAATCGTAGTGTTTTGCCTAAACACTCTATTTCTAATAAATGCACGTCATACTCTCTGATATTAAATACGCAAAAAACCTTGCCCGATTATCGCTATATTTAACGATGCGGCAAGGTTTATCGACAAAAAATTAATACCTTTGTTATTAGCTTGGTTGTTAGTCTTATGGTCGAAGCTTAAGGTTAAGTCTTATCGCTGATTTACATTGATGTAAATACTCTTTCAATTTATCCATTTTGACCAATCCAATAATGAGACCCGCAATCACTAATAAACAAGCGATTGCTTTCACAAGCCCTATTTGCTCTTGGTAAAAAATGGCACTACCCAACAAGCCAAAAATTGGCACCAATAAGGTTAACGGAGCTACCGTACTTAATGGGTATTTAACTAATAAGCGATTCCATACCCAGTAACCAAATAAGGTCACAGGGTAGGCTTGAAATAACACAGAGAAAATAACAGAGCTATTAAAAAGTGAGTTCAATGTCATTATTTTTTCAGGATCACTTTGTAAAAAAACCAGCATAAATAAAGGTAACGGGGCAAATAACATACCCCAAATGCTAAAGGCAAAGATTTCTTTTGTGCCTGCTCTTTTGACAATAATACTAGTAATACTCCAAGACAAAGAGGCTATCAAAATAAGTATTAAGCCTAACTTTGTCACTGAGCCATCGGTTACTGAAACACTTAAAGCCAAGCCCATAATTGCGACAATGCTACCAATAATTTTTATAGGAGAAATATTTTCTTTAAATAAGAAATAGCCGACTAACAAACTGATAACAACATTCATCTGCAATAATACCGAAGCCATACCAGCAGAAAGTCCTGCCTGGATTGACCAACTACCCATACCCCAAACACCAATGGCAAAAATCAATCCATAGCCCATTAGGTAGCGCCACTTCACCAGTGGTCGCTTAACAAAAAACACCGCAGGAATAACAGCTAGACTAAAACGCAATGCGGTAAGCAACAAAGGATCAATTTCATTAACACCAAGTTTGATCACCGAAAAATTCAGTCCCCAAATTATCATCACAAAAATACCCAGTAGTAGATCTCTATTATTCATCATTAATCCTTTTATTGTCTTTCTTTGAGTTTTTATTACTTAAAGCACTATTATTGATGAAAAACAAAAAGAGAACAGATACAATTTATTAAACTTAAAAGGGTACAATTTTGTATTATTTATTGTCACGCTTAAAAAAGTGACTGAATGAAAGTAACAATGAATGCTTTAGTTTAAATTGATAAGGTGAACGAAAAGATGAGATATATTGATCTCGCTGAAATGTGTATCACAGATATCAGCAGTGGAAAACTAGTGCAAAATAGCCGTATGCCATCCTTAAGAAACTTTCGGCAACAACACTTAATCAGCATGACCACGGCACTAAACTGTTACCAGCATCTTGAATCATTCGGTTGGATAGTTGCTAAACCACAATCGGGGTATTTTGTTTGCGGGCAACGAACCCTTAATGAAAAGCCTGAACTCGTTGCGTTTAAAAGTATTATGACGGATCCAAAGTTACCCGCGGTGGAAAATCACTCTCTATTTAATCATTCAATTAATAAAGATATCGTTGGCCCACTGGGTGTTGCACGTATCTCTGCAGACTTTATCCCGCTAGATAAATTGCAACACAGTTTTCGTCGAGCACTCAAAAGGCAAGGCAGTAATATTAGTTTTTATCCTGATGTGCAGGGTGAGAAAATACTGAGAGATACGCTGAGCAGCCACTTTAAAAGTTATGACTTTCATATACCCAGTGATGAATTATTGATTACTAATGGCTGTATGGATGCCATTCGAACCGCCATAGAAATATGCACTGACATTGGCGATGCTGTCGCTATAAGCTCCCCTTGTTTTAATGGCTTATTAGACATGTTGGCGGCACTTGGTCGTAAAGTTGTCGAAATTCCGTCAACAGAGCAAGGCATTGATCTTGTCCAACTTGAACAACATATGAAGAGTAAGCAGATTAAAGCCGGTTTGTTTTGCACTTCTCATATGAATCCCCAAGGTATTTCTATGACGGCATTACAAAAGCAGCACTTAGTAAAACTTGCACAGACCTACAAAATACCGATTATAGAAGATGATGTTTATATTGAATTGGCGCACAGTAAAGTCATGCCCTTGCCTGCCAAACATTGGGATAAACAAGGCTATATTTTATGGTGTGGCTCAGCTTCAAAAACAATTGCAGCCGGTTATAGACTAGGCTGGTGCTGGCCGGGTCGTTTTTCCGAGCAATATTTACAAAAGCGAAAGTACTGTAATCAAGGCGTGTCTTCTCCTGTGCAACTTGCCCTAGCTGACTTTATTAGTAATGGTGATTATTCAAAACATCTAAAAAAATTGCGTGTAGCGATGCAACAGCATACCTTGAGTTATCAGAATTACTTAACAAAGAACTTACCTGTTGCCAGTAAGATTAGCTCACCTTCTGGTGGTTTTGTTTTATGGGTTCAGGTGCCTAATTTAAATGGCCGTAAACTGCTTGAGCAAGCTAATAAAATCAATATTGATATTCGCATTGGTGAGCAATTTAGTACCCGTGATATGTATCAAGATTATTTTAGGTTAAATACTGGCTTTACCATAACTGAGGCTAATGATACGGACAATCAAGAAGAAGTTGATAAACAACTTAATAAGTTGATGGCGTTGGTTAAAGTGGCAACTGAAATAATATAGCTAGACCACAAACAAACAAACACCAAAAGCAGTCATTGATGTAATGGCTGCCCTTGGTACTTTTAGCGCTATTTACGCAATATTATCGGGTCCAACACGTACAACTAACTTACCGAAGTTTTCACCTTTCAATAAACCAATAAAAGCATCTACCGTATTTTCGAGTCCTTCAACTCTATGCTCTTTGTACTTTATCTCACCGGCCATTAACCATTTCACCATTTCTTCGCTAAATTCGTTGTAACGATGGCCATAATCATCAAAAACAATAAACCCCTGCATTTTTATACGCTTAACTAATAAGGTGCCCATGAGTAAAGACAATCTATCAGGACCCTTAGGTAATTCTGTAGCGTTGTACTGAGAAATAAGACCACATAAAGGTACACGGGCACAGCTATTTAATAATGGCATAACCGCATCAAAGACTTTACCGCCAACATTTTCAAAATAAACATCAATGCCTGATGTGCAAACTGCTGCTAATTGCTCCGCTAAATCATCACTTTTATGATCTAAACAATAGTCAAAGCCTAACGTTTCAACAGCGTAATTACATTTGGTCTCGCCACCGGCAATGCCTATCACTTTGCAGCCTTTTAATTTGGCAATTTGGCCAACTAAGCTACCTACAGCACCCGTTGCAGCAGCAACTACTACGGTTTCACCCGCTTTTGGCTGTCCAATATCAAGCAAGCCCATATATGCAGTTAATCCAGGCATACCTAATACGCCTAATGTATGCGAAGGGTTAGCCATATTGCTATCAAGTTTAAGTAATTCATTGCCATTAATAACGCTGTAATCTTGCCAGCCACCAAAAGCGACAACCCAATCACCTTTGTTATAATCACTATGGTTTGATTCTTCTACTCGACAGACACTGCCACCAACCATTACCTCATTTAGAGCAACAGGATCAGCATAAGATTTAGCATCATTCATTCGCCCGCGCATGTAAGGGTCAAGTGAAAGAAAAACAGTTCGAAGTAATACTTCATCGGCTTTAGGTGTCGGTTTTTCGCTATTTACAAGAGTAAAGTTTTCAGCTGTTGGCGCGCCAAAAGGTCTTGATGCCAAAACCATTTGGCGATTTATATCAGTTGTTTGAGTCATGTTTGTTCCTAGTGTAGAGAGGTATCAAGAAAGAGCTAAGGTAAAAGTCATGTCGAGAGCTATTTAGAAAATAGTCAGCGTGAGAATCGTTTAAAATAATGCACACGCCACTTATGCTGGCATTATAATTACAATGCTTGAGTTAAGAGCTCACGGCTAATTTCTAAGGTAATATCGCTATGTTCGCCCAATGCCGTCATACCGTGTTGCCCTAATCGTTCAATTAATAAATCAATATCTTTGTTAGCAAGATCTACATCAGATAAACGTGTTGGTACTTGCATTGTTTCGAAAAACTCTTCAGTAAGACGGATAGCTTTATCAATACGTGTGTTTTCATCACCTTCAGTTATTCGCCAAACGCGTGCTGCGTATTGGAGTAACTTTTCACGTTTTTGCCCTTTACGCACTTTCATTACTGCAGGTAATACAATAGATAAGGTACGTGCGTGATCAATACCAAAAGCACCAGTAAGTTCATGACCTATCATATGCGTTGACCAATCTTGAGGTACACCTGCTCCGATAAGACCATTTAACGCCATCGTTGCCGACCACATGATATTGGCTCTAACTTCTAAGTTTTCTTTAGTCTCTGGTAATAAGGCTTTAGGTCCTTCTTCAATTAAGGTTTGTAATAAACCTTCACTGAACCTGTCTTGCACTTTGCCATTTACGCTGTAAGTTAAATATTGCTCAATGGTATGAACAAAAGCATCAACCACGCCATTACTGATTTGACGATCTGATAGTGACAAGGTCACACTCGGGTCTAACACAGCAAATAATGGACGAACCAGAGGGCTTGAAAAAGGCAACTTAATACCATCACGAGTTACCACCGAATTACCATTACTTTCAGAGCCTGTCGCTGGTAATGTTAATACTGCACCAATCGGCAATGCTTTGGTTATCACTTGCTGTTTAGCAAGAATATCCCAAGGATCACTTCCGGCATTAATGCCTTCATCATTACCTTCGTAAAGCGCCGCTGCGGCAATAAATTTAGCACCATCAACAACAGAGCCGCCACCCACAGCGAGCAAATAATCAATATTCTCGCGTTTGATTATCTCTTGTGCTTTCATCAAGGTGTCATACGTTGGATTTGGTTCGATACCTGAAAATTCAAAAAAAGTATGTTCACTAAGGGCATCTATCACTTGTTTATAAACGCCATTACCTTTAATTGAACCGCCGCCATAAACCAATAATACTCTTGCATCTAAAGGAACTTCTTTTGAAATTACACTAATTTGTCCCTCACCAAAATGAATCTTTGTCGGGTTTTGAAAATTAAAATTTAACATATTTAGTCCTGAATTTTTCTATAACAAATTTACTGAGCAGCTTAGCTAAACGGCTAACTAAGCGAATCAACTACGTGGCATAGCTACATAGAATAATTAAGCTGAAATATAAGTTAGTAATTTTTCAGCAGCTAATGCTGAGCTTGCTGGGTTTTGACCGGTAATAATAAGACCATCTTGTACTGCAAAGGCATGCCAGTCTTCTGCTTTTTGATATTCGCCGCCACGTTTAATAAGTTCGTCTTCAAGTAAGAAAGGTACCACTTCAGTTAATTGAACCGCTTCTTCTTCGCTGTTAGTAAAACCAGTTACCGCTTTGCCTTTAATCGCAAAATCACCTGAAGCTTGTTTTACATTTAATAAAGCAGCGCTAGCATGACAAACGGTGGCAACAGCTTTTCCTGCATTAAGAAAACTTTCAATTAAAGTGATTGAGTCAGTATTATCGGTAAGATCCCATAATGGACCATGGCCACCCGGGTAAAATACGCCATCAAAATCACTTTCGTTAAGTGAAGATAGCTGTACTGTATTAGTTATTTTAGCTTGTGCTGCAGCATCACTGTCATAACGTGTCGTCGCAGCAGTTTGGAAATCTTCTAGGGTACTTGTTGGATCAATAGGTGCTTGTCCACCTTTAGGTGTTGCTAAGGTTACTTCAACACCTGCATCGATGAAAGCGTAATAAGGGGCGGCAAATTCTTCAACCCAAAAACCAGTTTTTTGGCCTGTATTACCAAGCTCATCATGTGAAGTAAGTACCATCAATATTTTTTTAGTCATTATCATTCATCCATTTATTTAACTGTTTAGAAGTAAGGTAAGTGTGTGTTCATATTCGTTATCATTTTCAATAAAGCTAGTATATGCCTAAGCCCACAGGTGAACAATGCAGATAAAACTGACAACATTGTATTAATTATTGATACAATAAACTCTCACAAATACCCAAGCCACCTCAAAATGCAGGATTCAGCTGGAATTAGAAACGCCTTTAGGCGAGGCATTCATTGAAGATAATAGTTATTCTATTGTCGAAATCAATAACGATGTATAAAGCGTTTCTAAACCAGCCATTGTGGGACGTCTGATCAAATCACGTTCATCGTTCTGTAGTTCATTAAGGGAACAACCATTAATGAAATACACGCCTTGATCATGAATTGATCAGGCGTCCTGAAACGAGCATTTTGAAGTCGCTTGGGTATATATTTCTGATGACTAGGTAGTGTTATGAATGTTTCATTTGAACGGCTCAAAAGTATGGTCGTTTTTGCGCAAGTTATCGAACAAGGCAGTTTAAGCGCTGCGGCAAAACATTTAGGGCTCTCGCGAGCGGTTGTGAGTTATCACCTGAAAAAACTTGAAGCACAACTTGAGGTAAAATTGCTTAACCGCTCTACCCGCTCTATTAGCCTAACAGAAGCTGGTCAAGCCTATTATGAGCGCTGTCGCGTTATTGCCGAGCAAGCCAGTGCCGCCAATCAACAAATAGAGAATTTTAAAAGTGAACCTGTAGGATTACTTAAAATTACCTGCCCGGTAAATGTTGGTTTGCAGACGGTGGTGCCAGCTCTCAATGAGTTTAAGAAAATTTATCCTAAAATTGAGCTTGATGTCATGCTCACTGACGAAGTCGTCAATATCATGAAAGAAGGCATCGATTTAGCAATCCGCGGAGCACCATTGCCTGACTCTGGTTTACAAGCAAGTAAACTTGCCACACTAACCACTTGTCTTTGTGGGGCACCTGAATATTTTACTCAATATGGTCGGCCAACTAAACCAGCCGATTTAGCTGATCACCAATGGGTGATCTATAAACTGACATCAGGGGTATTAACGTTAAAGAAAGGTAGTCGCTCATTTAGTATTGCCACCAAAGGAAGCATTAGTACTAATAATGCCGCGGCACGCACCGCATTTGTTGAAGCTGGGCATGGTTTAGCACGCATCCCTACTTACGATGCCTGGCCAAAAATTCAGGATGGTAGCTTAGAAACAGTACTTGATGATTACACCTTTAACGATATCAATGTTTATGGGGTTTTCCCGCCAGGTACTGCCAATTCTAAAAAGCTCAGATTACTGCTTAACTTTTTGAAAGAATACTTCACCAGCCAAATAAGTGTAAAGATCTCCTAGGTCACTAAGATAGCTTTCATATTTTTGGCTATTAAAATAAAGTTAACAACATGCACAAAGCGGGAGCTAGAAGTGACAATATTGGTACATTTCAAGTAGCACGTATATTTATACCCGTGACCAATCAAGATATAGGTTTCAGAGTGCTTGAGCAATTTCAATTCAAGGCGCTGTGATGAAACAATGGTTATTCAGGAGAATCTGCTCCTGCATTCTCTAGTCAGCTATATCCATATAGCGTCATTATGAATCACAGCAACGATGAAGTGATGTTGTTCAAGCCCTTCTATTATGGGCTTAAAATGACTTTATACTGCGTTAAATAATCAAAGCATAGAATGACTATGCTTTGATTATTCTCCTTGGATAAAGTCATTTTAATTCCCACTGAAATCCCGTACTTTGAATGGTAACGGGTATATAGTAGGCTGGCATATTGTCGTCTGTTTGAGAGAGAGTCCAAGCAGGGTATTGAGCTATATTAATACTAAAAATATACTATGTGCTTTAGTAGATTTATAAAATGTTGGAGTAACAAATAAAACTTCGTACGCTTCTACTAGCTCTATTCAATTAATAATTAATCTTGAGAAATACGACTATACTCTAAAAGAGTAAAAGTAAGAGTAAATATTTGATAAGTTCCATACCTGCTTAATAATGCTCAGTGAATCGATATTTTATCGTAAATTTACACACTGATCATCATATAAATAATTACTCTATTTCATGAATATTTATAGGGGTTGTTAACCTTATATCACAACTAACGTTTAAGGATGGACCGTATAAATGGAAGTAATTCAGCGTACATTCATAGCAAGACAAGCTATTTTAGATATAAGTCTTAAAACGATAGGTTATGAACTTTTATTTAGGAATAATCTAAGCAATGAGTTTAATGAATCATCTCCAGAAAAAGCCACCTCACAAGTCATACTCCAAAATCATATACTCGGTAATTTATCGGATGTGTGTTTCGGTAAATTAGCTTTTATTAATTTTGATGAATTTACGTTACTACAGAACTCTCCTTGCTTGTTTAATCCAAAAACTATTGTAGTTGAACTATTAGAAACAATTAACATAACAGATGAGCTTGTTTTCAATATATCTCAACTTTATGAAAAGAATTACATTCTTGCATTAGATAACTATGATTTTTCAGTTAAATGGGAGAGCCTATTTCCGTATATTTCTATGATTAAAGTTGATACTGATAAGGTATCGTTAAATCAAATAAAGGGACTTAAAAAGAGACTGTTATCGGCTAAGAGCAATATAGAAATAGTTGCTAAACGCATTGAAACACAGGAACAATTCAAAATATTAAGGGCAATGGAAATTGACTACTATCAAGGGTATTTTTTCCATGAACCCGAGATTAAATCTGGCACATGTGTATCTCCTCTTAAAGTAAATTTAATTCAACTCACCTTAGAGGCGTATAAGCCTCATTTAGACTTTGACCAACTGACTCAAATCATTAGCCGCGATGTAACGTTAGTGAGTGGTATATTAAAATTGGTAAATGGGACATCGGAGTGCGGCATTATTAAAATCACCTCAATTAAGCAAGCTATAACCTATTTAGGGACAAATAAGATAAAGCAGTATGTTGCGATAATATCAATGTCAACACTATCATCTCAAAGTCCGCTAGAGGTTTTTATTGAATCATTAGTTCGAGGTAAGATGATGGAATTTATCGCTGAAGATGAACAATTTAGCCATGTTAAAGAAAAGGCATTCTTAACTGGGGTACTCAGTAATTTGGATGCTATATTAAATTTATCAATGAAAGAAGTCGTAAATAGTTTTCCTTTTTCACCAGATATTAAATTGGCGTTATTAAATCAACAGGGTGTGCTGTCTGAACTACTAGAATTGGCTAAGTGTTATGAAACACCTGACATTAAAAATATTGAGGGTCTTATTAAGGTTAGTAAAATACCTGAAAGTACGCTGTTAAAATGTTATCACAATTCATTAAAATGGGGGGCGAGTATAGCCTAACCCTATTATCATTTAGCTGCTTTGTCGGAACAGTTAGTGTCCGCTATCTATAATGCCATTGGTGAGATACTTTATGCTAATATTTCAGCTGAAATTCCAAGCATCCACGCTACCTAACAAAGTTTACTTCGATAGTTATTTTATGCTTTTGAAAAGCCTTTACTAAAAAATCGATGAGGACACGGTTATCAGTATTTTGCTAAAAAATTCCCTACATTTGCTTTGGTGGTTTTCGTCAATTTTTGAATTAATGAAAAGGGTACTTCATCAATATTAGCTTTTTCTTGGATGTCATCTAACATGGCTAACCAAAGCTTGGCAGTCATTTCAGAATCGTATAATGCTCTATGGAAACTGCCCTTTGAAGCAATGCCTTTGTAGTTTATTAATGTGCCTAATTTATGGTTAGGTGCCGTTTGGTACAAGCGACGAGATAATAATAACGAACAGGCAAATTGACCATCATAACTTGACGATATACGTTTTAGCTCACTATCTAAAAAGCGCTTATCAAATGAAGCATTATGAGCAACCAAGTTTTGGCCTTGAATAAAGTCGGCAAAACGCTCCATAACTTCATGACATGGCGCTGCGGTACTTAACATGTCATTGGTGATACCAGTATAATCGGCAATAAAATGACTAACCGGGCGCCCCGGATACATCAGCTCTTGAAAGCGCTCTGTTACCACACCATTTTCAAGTTTTACCGCACCTATTTCTATTGCTCTATCACCATTATCAGGCGAAAGACCGGTTGTTTCAAAATCGAGAATGATTAGAGAATTTGCGTTCATAAAATTAGTGACTGCTTTGATAAGTTAGTTAATTGATGGATTATTAGATCTGCTATGGAATGATATCAGCTATATCTGATAAAAATGACTTCTCTTCAACATTTTCCTTTTTTGATGCTGATTTTCATTATCAGTACTTGCTGCTTTAACCTCTACTTTTTTCGTGGTTAATTAAACCATCTAGGTGGTCAATTAAACCACTTAATCGCATGACATATAATGTCATGCGATTCGCCTTTATTTCAAATAAAAATAAAAACACTAAAATTCAATGAGATAAAATAAAAATTAAGATTGGCACAGCACTTGTAATAGTCTAACTACTAATAAGAAAAATAATAATTAGTATGAATGAAACAATAATGTTTCATAAAATAAAAACTTTGGAGAATACTATGACTACAATTAAAACAACTCTTATCGCATTAGCTACAGCTGTTCCTGCATTGGCTTTGAGCTTACCAAGTGAAGCCGCTACTCCATCATTTATTGACAATGCATTAGTTGAAGTATGTAAAGCGGCTCAAAGCAATAAAGTATTCAAATTGAAATCTACAATCAAATCTTACCGTTTACAGGAAAAAACTGTCGCCTTAAAAGTGATGTGTAACGGTGATGATATTGTTACTTTTGCAGAAAAAAGTGGCGCAACAAAAACAGCCGCTAAATTACAAAAAAGTATTGGTGACGTTAAAATTATTGATGTAGCTGCTACTGATAAAATCAATGTAACTTTTACTGAGTCATAGTAAGTGAAAGTAAATAATAGCACTTATACTATTTATTAAAGATGTCTTAATAGATAACATAAGTGCTTAGTTTTACCCCGATAATGGAGCATTACTTTCCCACTAAACAAGGTCGAGATAAAGGGTACAAAGACATTATCTAAATTAGCAATGCCTGAACCATAATCTCTCATTGAAATATGCTGCCAACAGCCCTCTTATGAAAAATTTACCTCAATGGTTTTTCATGTCCAAATAACGATTGCTTTACTCTGTCTAAATTAACAAGCAGAAAGTATGAGTCAAAGCTAACCACTAAGAATATAGCTAAAATATCGTTAAGCTAACTGGTGACTGAATTTTAAAATTTCGTAGGCTTCTCGGATTTCGATAAAATCATTTGCATTACCGCCCTTATCTGGATGGCTAGTAAAAATTTTCTTTTGGTAAGCTTGATGTATTTCAGTCCACTGTGAATCATGCTTGAGCCCTAATGTAGTCAGAGCAGCACCAAGTTTATCTACAGCATGATAACCTTGCCAAAAATGAGCAAATAGCTCATCAACCTCTTCCACTGTAACTGTATCCAAGTTCGACCAGTCCAAGTAGTAGTTGGCCAACTCTGTATCACGTGTAGTCAAGGCAGAATTCCCTACAACATGGTGAGGCACCAAAGAAATTTCTAGGGGAAAAATACTGAGTAAAAAACCCTCTGCTTGAATGTCGCGCTGAATTTGATATAGGGCGTTCATCACAAAGAAATTCTTTTGGAAAATAACTATTTGAGCATCAGTCCCCTTTTGAATAAGCGAGAGTATCCTCTCTTCACAAAGGTTGACCAAATCAATCAGCGAACAAGCGCTATTCTGCTTTCTTAAATGCCCGAGTATTGAAATAACCAAAGGGTTGATCATTGATTCTGATTCCTTTTCAAGTTAATGCTCATTTAAAGCATCAGTGCTACAGGATAAGACTGTTCCGCTAATTGAGGTCAACATATCAGGCTAACTACTCACTGACCATAGCATTAATTAGCCAGCTAATTAATGCGTATTATAGCCATTGCTAGTAGCATAAGGCAGTGATAAAACCACTTCAACGCCTTGTTTCACAGCATCATCACTTTGAGAAATGTTTTGGTCATCACTTAAATGATAGTTTGAATGTTCACTGGAATAGTTATCTATTTTTATCAAACCATTATGGTTAAACATTATTTGCCGGCACAGGGCTAAGCCAATACCACTGCCTTGAGGTTTAGTCGTATAAAAGGGTACAAAGATATTATCTAAATTAGCAATGCCGGTACCAAAATCTCTAATTGAAATATGCTGCCAACTGCCTTCTTGCGAAAAGCTTACCTCAATGGTTTTTTCTTCCAGATTGCCCATGGCTTCTACCGCGTTTTTGAATAAATTTATCAGTACCTGTTCAAGCTGATTTTTATCCGCCTCTATTAATAATTCAGGTTTTAATCCATTGTCTATTTTACACTGCGGGTAAAGTGTCGCTAAATTATCAATCATTAATGCTAATTTAAATGCAGTCTTATTAGGTTTAGGTAATTGAGATAGTTGGCTATAACTGGCAATGAATTGACTTAAAGAATCAGCCCTTTCATTGATAATATTAACGCCCTCAAGTAACGACTCTTTATTTAGCTGACTATCTTGCCTGTGTAATTTTTTTTGCATTGATTGGCTAATGGCTACAATAGGCGTTAACGAGTTATTCATTTCATGGCTTAAGACTCGCAGTAAACTTTGCCACGCTCTACGTTCTTTCTCCATTAATAAACGCTCGGCATTAGTTAATGTATAAAGTTGATGTTGTTTACCATCACTTAAAAAAGACTCTTTCGATAAAAAGTGCTCACCGGTAATCGAGCTATCTTTAAAATCAATAATACCTGCATTGGCATTCATTATTTCAGCACCAATGGCTAAAGTCGCTAATTGAATTTTGCTTATTTGGCGGTTATTAATATTGTCGCTCTCACCCAAAATAAGTTTATTAGCCGACGCATTCGCCATCACTACAAAACCCTGCTCATCTGTAGCTAACACCATGGCATCCATCTGCTCCATGATGCGCTCTAACAGTAACCGTGATTCTTTCGCTTCAATTTTATGTTGTGACAAAGTACCCGCTAAAACATTCACTGAATTAAGTAATTCTTGAAACGCTTGATTCGTTTGTAATCGCCCTCTTAGCGAATAGTCGCCATCAATCATCGACTCAATTAAGTTAGATAAAGTACGAATTTGATATTGCGAATATTGCTTATTCGCCACCATAACAAAACTGCACAGCAGCAATAAAACAATAAGGATAAATGCAATTAAATAGCCAGATATTTGGGCTAAAAATAGCCCTGTGGCCGCGGTGATAAAACAAGGGATACACACCAATAAAATAAGCGCATGCTGATTATCGCCTTGTTTAATTTTTGATTTATCTAAGAATAATTGCCAAAGGTGTTTAATCCAGTTCATATTTACTCAGACGCCTGTAATAGCCGCTTCGGCTTAAACCTAAAGACTTTGCAGTTTCTGTGGCATTACCTCGGTGAAATTTAAGCCGTTTTATCAGCGTTTTTCTTTCTATTTCGTCCAAACTTAACGTAGGGTCTTCTAAAGACTCTGCACTACTTTCATCAACATTATTAGCGCCAGTTAACATCAGCTCGGCAGTATCGATACTGTCTTTTTTACAGGTGAAAAGCACACGTTCCATCATATGACTTAGTTCTCGAATATTACCCGGCCAGCTATATTGTTGCATTGCCATAATGGCTTGCTCAGATAACGTTGGGCACGCCCTGTGATATTTAACACTGAAGGACTGTAGAAAATGTGCAGCTAGCGCAGGTATGTCTCCAACACGTTCACTTAACGAGGGCACTCTTAATTCAATAGTGTTTAGGCGATAATATAAATCTTGTCGAAAACTATTGTTTTTAATATCTTCCAATAAGTCACTGTTAGTTGCCGAAATAATGCGAACATCGGCATGCAATGATTTACTGCTACCAACCGCCTCAAACTTCTGCTCTTCTAAAACGCGTAATAACTTAGCTTGTTGCGCATAAGGAATATTGGCGAGTTCATCTAAAAACAGTGTACCTTGCTCTGCCATTTCAAAACGGCCAATACGGCTTTCTTTGGCGTCAGTAAAAGCCCCTTTAACATGACCAAACATTTCACTTTCAAAAAGAGATTCAGGTATTGCGCCCATATTAACGGGTACAAAAGAATGTTTCTCTCTCAACGAAACACTATGTACATAAGCTGCCAGCATACTTTTTCCGGTACCATTATCACCAGTTAATAAAATGCTCATCTCGCTTTTGGCTAAATCATCCAGGCTTGATAACAATGTTTGCATCACTGGCGATTGTGCAATAATGCCACTTCGATTGCCTGGGTGAGATTGAGAGGTAAGCAGCTGGTTTTGTTGAGTTAGTCGCTGTGCTTTTTTATCGGACTTTGCCAACGCTAATTGATTGTCAATCGCGCTAAGCATGCGCTCATTTTTCCATGGTTTTTGAATAAAGTCTTTTGCGCCAGCTTGCATAGCTTCAACAGCAATATCAATAGTTGCCCAGCCAGTCATCACTATGATAGGAATAGCTAATTCAAGCGCCGTTATCGCTTCAACTAATTGAACGCCCTCAGCGCCTGATGTTGTATCTTGCTGAAAGTTCATATCAAGTAAAATCAAATCAACACTTTGAGTTTTTAAATTCTCTAAAGCAGCTTGTGGCGTTGTAACTGCTAGAATCTCGTAACCTTCATCAGCTAACACATATTTCAAACTAGCAATGATATTTATATCATCATCGGCGATAAGTATTTTTTTATTCACAAGTATCTTTAATCATAAGTCGTTAAATTTCCGAAGTATGCCTTCCTAGATTATCTCATTACTGTAAGTAAAAATTAGTCAAGGAACAAGGGCAGTTGGGGATAAAATAAGTAAAGGGTAACAGAAGAATTCTTAACTCCCCCTTGTCACCCTATGCCCAAGCTACTTAGCTTATAAAAACTAAGTAGGATTACTCGTAGCGTAGCGCCATACTCGGTTCCATTTTCACTGCACGTTTGGTGGGCGCATAGATTGCTAACATGACAATGACTGACAACCCAGTAACAACGGTAATAGCAATGCCAAAGTATAGATATACAGGAAAGATTCCTTCAGTAAACTTATGAAAGCCAAAAGAGATTAAGGCAAAAAGCACTACCGCTAAGCCTAAACCAATAACCAACTGACGAGCCCCCTGCTTTAAAAACATTTGGGTAATATTTTTATCACTGGCACCAACAGCGCGCCTAATGCCTACTTCATGCGTACGCTGAGCCACTGAGTTTGCGGTTAAGCCATAAATACCAACCATGGCTAATAATAAAGCAAAGAAGCCGGTAGCAAAGGTTACGTTCGACATTAATCCCATTGAATCTCGCATCATATGTCTGTTTTTACTCGCTAACTGCACCGAGTAAGTCATTTCAATGAAACGATCAGTATCAAACATCGCCTGATAGAAGATTTCTTCCGCATTTTCCGTATTAGGCATAGTGCGATAATAGACGATTTGAAAACTACTGATAAATTGTAATCCTGATACATAAATTTCATCAGCACTGTCTAAGCGACTTAAAATAGTTGTCGGGTTTAAACGATCGGTGACCACCCCCACCACAAAAACTTTTTCATTTTTATCATCTAGTTTTATTTGAAAACTTTTTTCTAATGGTGACTCTCCAGGCCAATATCGTTTAGCCATTGATTGGCTTATCATAGCTGTTTTTCGGTGACCCAATTTATCAAGATGAGTCAATTGTCTACCTGCTACTAAGTTAATGCCTACTGTCGCGGTATCACCAATAACCGTAATAGTATCAATTTTAGGTTTGCTTTCTTCTGAGGCATAATCTTTTCCCTCTAAAGTCACCGTTGATTGACGTCGCCAATCGTTTGCAACAACACCAGCAACGTTAGGATGCTGTTCAATTTTTTCTTTTAGCGATTGAAATAAGGCTAATTGCTGCGCTGGCTCTGGGTACTTACCTTCTGGTATCGACATTCTTGCTGACATTACATCGGTATAGTTATCGCCCATTTCAAGGTTAATAAATTTATGTGATATATAGGCGGAAACAGAGCCAATTAACATTAACGTGGCAACTAAAAAGACTTGGCTAGTGACTAATAGACGAGAAATACGCCCTGCTTTTTTACTTTGCGCACCACGAGTACCGTCTCTTAATGTGGTATTAATGTCTTGTCTAGCTGAGCGCCATGCGGGTAAAAACGCTGATAATAAAATGGTTATAAGCGTAAATGCTATACCCATTAACAAGGTCCGTAAATCCATACCCCAGTGCCACCAAAATGAACCACCCGTAGGAAGCCATGAGTGCAGCGCAATTTCGGTATAATCTAAAGCAGCACCAACTAAGAGTAATGATAAAATGCCACCAATTGCTGAGATAATAACGCCTTCCCACATTAATTGGCTAACCAAGCGAGAGGTCGTAGCCCCCAAAGCTGCACGAATAGCGGTTTCTTTTTGACGTTCAATCGTACGTGCTAGTAATAAATTTCCTACATTGATACAAGCAAGTAATAAAATTAACCATGAAATTGCATTGAGAAAAACAAAAACGATACTGCCTTGTCCACCGGTTTGCGCCGCTTGAAATGACATAAGTTTCACGCCTTTTTCAAACTCAGGCATGTTATATAATTCAACATTTTGTTGATAAACTTGGTTAATCGCTTGTCCTAATTCCAACTCAGCTTGTTCAATGGTAATACCCACTTTAACTCGACCATAAGCATTATAGCTTTCACTTTGCTGTGCTGTTGCGTTAAAGACACTGTCTGACAATGGCAACCAAAGTTGTGAGGTATTTGGAAATAAGTACCCTTGTGGCATAACCCCAATAACATCGGTGATAGCCCCGTTTAATACCATAGTTTTTGATAAAACATTTTCATCACCATTGAGCTCAGACTGCCAGGTGTCATAGCTAATTAGTGCCACAGGAATTGCACCAACTTGGGTATCTTGTGCTTGAATCGTTCTACCTATAATAGGCTTGGTACGGCTGAATTCAAAAAAACCACTCTGTACAAAACTTCCTGAAATATCTTTACCCGACTGTTCAACAGATAAACGAATATTACGATTATCATAAACACCCAGTTCGCTAAAACTGGTCACATTATCTTTAACATTGTTATATTCATAACCGGTAATTAAATTATAGTTACCCTCAAACTCAACGGTAATCGCCTTGGCAGTTTCAGCCTCAGGTATGGGCAAAGGTTTGTAAACCATGGTATATAAAAACGAAAAGGTGAATAAACTAATCGACAAGCCGCCAATTAGCACCCCTAATGTCATTGCGGTAAATTTAGGCGCTTTTAATAACAAGCGAAATGCGTATTTAATATCTATTAACATCGACATAGTGATTCTCCTAAAGTTAGCCCGCGGCCAATTCAACTGGCTTAACGGTTGCTTGACGGTCATGATTAATATTGTCTTTGATCAATTGTCCATCAAACATTTCTAAACAACGACTCGCCCTTTTCGCCGATGAAGGATCATGGGTAACCATACAGATAGTTGCGCCATCATGATGAAGTTGATCAAAAAGTTGTAAAACCGCTTCGGCATTTTTTGAATCTAAATTACCTGTTGGTTCATCGGCAAGAATAATGGCAGGATCATTGACTAAAGCTCTGGCCACAGCAACACGCTGTTGTTGTCCGCCTGATAGCTGTGACGGGTAATGATTTTTACGATGTGCCATCTCTACTTTTGCCAACACTTCATTCACTTTAGCTTCAATAATTTTTTTCGATTTACCTGTTTGATAGGTTAACGGCAACATAACATTTTCAAAAACGGTAAGGTCTGAAATCAAATTAAACGACTGAAAGACAAATCCAATTTGTTCACTGCGTATTTTTGCGCGTTGATCTCGTGTTAAAGCAGAGACATCACTATCTGCTAAATGATAATGCCCGGCACTAGGCGCATCTAATAAGCCTAACAAAGATAATAGCGTTGATTTTCCACAGCCTGACTGACCACTCAAGGAAAGATATTCGCCCTTATTAATCACGAGATTAATGCTATTTAAAGCACGGGTTTCTATTTCTTCTGTTAAGAAAGTTTTGCTAATGTTTTTTAAAGTAATGAGTGCTGTCATAATTATTTCCTTATCGAATCAGCTGATAAATATTGGCTGATCTTAATTTATTGAATATTAGTAACGATTTGTTGAGTACGGTTTACTTGTTAGTTTTAGCCCAATAAGTCCTTAATTAATCTTAATTTCTTGATGCTCTTGCCAGCTTGTTGTGTCTGAAATAATAATTTCATCACCAACCAGTAAGCCATCTAATATTTGAATTTTATTGACTGAGCTTTGACCTAAAGCAACGAAGTGTTTACTGGCAAATTGCTGATCTTGGCTTAACTTATACAAGCCTGTTTTTGTATGCCTTGGCGCATAAACAGGACGTTTTACAAACAAAGTATTTTTAATATTACTAATGGCTATTAAGCCATCAACGGTTAATTCGGGACGAGCTTCAACTGGTAACTCACTAGTGATTTTAACATCGATTAGTACCATGCCTGCTTTTACTGCAGGGTCGATGCGTATCACTTCACCAACAATCTCACTGGTACGAGTATCAAGGGTCACTAGTTGCCCTAGAGCTATATCTCTTACTCTCACTTCTTGTACCTGTAATTCAGCAAACAAGGTAGTTTGATCAGCGACAAGTGCAACACTATCACCCACTTGTGCCCGCTCTCCCAGTTCAAGTGATACTTGCTGCACCACGCCAGACGTTGATGCTCTCACCTGCAGCGATGCTACTTGCTCTTTTACCCGCTGATAATTATTTTCAACTAAACCAATACGGGCTTGTTGAGCAACTTGGGTTGCCGTCATATTCACTTTCATTTTTTCTGTTTTTTGTTGCTGGGCCAGCCAAGATTGCATTTGCTGCTTAACCGCTAATTGGCTCCGCTGATGTTCAAGTGCAGAAACAGTCGCATTACCTTGAGCAAGTAATTCAGTTTCTGCATCCAATTTTAACTTGGCTGACTGATAGCTATATTCGGCAGACAATACTGAGTTCTCTAAATCAACCATCTGGGATTCAAGCATTACAAAAGCAACATGGCTTTCAGCTTTTTTAGCTTCAAGCTCCCAGCGTGCTTTTTCTAAATTACGATGTAACTCAGGATTAGATAATTGTACTAACACATCACCTTTATTAACTTTCGCACCAGCTTTAACAAAAACTTGCTCAGCTCTGCCCGAAACTTGTGAAGATACCCAGCGAATATTTAACGGCTTCAATACGCCAGTTGCACGGATATTGACGCGAAAATCACCTTTTTCTACCGTGGCAGTAACAAGGGCATTTCTTTCAATAAAATAAGAGGCATTACCTAAAACATTTCTTAATGAATAAGTGCCAATAAGTAGAATAAAAACAGGTAAAACAAACCAGTATTTTTTCCAAAGTGGCTTTTGAACGGCTTCTCTTTGTATATCCATAAATCATCTTATATTTGTTATTGCGATGATTAGTTACTACAAGTCTTGTGCCAATGTAAGAAAAAAAATAAGACACTGATAATTAAGTCTTTATTTTAAATGTTATATATAAAGACATTGAGGAGTGTGCCAATTACGACACAGTATTTATGGCAGTGAGTCGCACTTTTGAGACAAATGATTTTTTAAGATATTAACTGTGGGTTTTTCATTAAATTTTTGACCGATAATAACGACATCTTAGTTTGCGCTATTAACCCCTGCTTTTATCTAAGTCATAGTAACTCTTCCTAAGAAGAGAGCTAAATATATTAACTAAACTAAATCAGGGTTCAATCCACCTGTAAACATTCAAGAATTCAAGTTTTGTGGGGGAAACTAAAGCGCATTTTTGCCTGAAAAGGCTAATATCATCGCCATAATTTCATCTGTCATCTTTTCAGTTTCAATGAGCTCTGGTGTAAATGAAGCCCTAAATAGAGTCATGGCGGGAGTAAGTTCGGTGAGTAAATCAAGCTGCGGGTGATCGTCGCCAATAATTCGTGCAATAGCGGATCTAAAGTGCTTAATACTAAAACCTTCTTTTACTGCCTCTTCAATACACTTGTCTGCACGCATTGCAGCAATCAACCCAGGTACAAGATCTGGTTTTTCAAAAGTATTACTGCATTTATACCTCACCAACACTCTCAAGTCTGCGATAGGATCATCAGTCAGCTCAACTTTGGTTTGAGGCATAACCTTAATGGCTTCAGCAATTAAAGTTTCTTTTTTGGGCCAGCGTCTATAAATAGCGCCTGTGCCAGCGCCGGCACGAATTGCGACATCTTGAACTTTGAATTTATCAAAACCAACTTCAAGCAATAGACCTATGGCTGCTTGCAAAATTGACTCAGTTCGACTTTCATCACGCTTTCGTCCTCTAATTTTATTAGGACTTTCAGATATATGTATTTTCATAACGGCAATTCTAACAGAAATAAAATAAGTCGAAAGTGCAATTGTAGAAACACTTATTTCCGGAAATATTGATTTCCGCATTGATTTGTTTCATAATGCACTCACTTAAACAACTCTACAAGAAGAAACCTATGACTTTGCAACTAACATTTAATTCAAAACTTAAGTTAGAATTCGCCTTCGGTAAGATAACTCAGGGAAAAGAAATGCAGCTATACGGTGAATATTTTCCCGCAATAACTCCCCTGATTATGGATTATGAAAACCAGCAAGTGGGTACCTTTACAGTTATATCTTCGAATTATCCAGACGTGGCGCCTGAAATGGGAGCATTTACGCAGTGGACGTCATTAGAGGGTTATCAAGGCTTCTACAGCGATCCAAGATTTATTAAAGTAAAAGATTTACGTGATGACTCACTTGAGTTGTTCTCGCATGGCCACTTTTTTCAGTCATTAGAGCAAGTCATCGAGATAAAGCTTGATACCGACTATGCAGTGGTAATATCAAAAGATGACTTTACCGACTTAACAACGCTGCTTACAATGCCGTTAGAAAGCGACAGCCCTGTTCAAAGCTATGCAGGTAAATCATTAACTCTCGCTCTTTGGGATGACAATACAGAAAAACTGTTACAAACAGAAAGTACTGAGACAGAAGTATTTCGCATAAGATTTAACAAACCAACTCAATAAAAATACATCCTATAAAAATGGCGTATCATAGTACCTACATTACAACGTGCTTATTTTTAATCTAAGTAAGCACCTAAGGTACAAGAACAATATTACTTTGTGTCGTTAGCCGTACTTTATTTGATGACATTACCTTGATATAAGTAATCTGAAAAACTATCTAAAGAGGTCTCATTGATTTCAGTAAAATAAGCAAAGCTGCCTTTCATCTTCATTTCATTTTGCTTGGCAAGTACTGCGCCATTAATATGAGAAAAAGTAAAATTAATAGCTAAGTCAGTAATATTGGCAGTAAACATAGGAGAGAAATCTGCGTTGTTCCAAATCGATATTTTTTCAATAAATTGGTTTTCTTTTTGATAAGTTAATTGTCCTTGCAGTTTGCCCATTGAATCTTCTCCTAACTTATTCAAATGAACATTAAACGCCATGACAATATATTTATCGTCAATAGACACTAAAGACAGACTTTCGTGATGAATAAGTTCGCGTAACGGTAGCTGTATGTTCTGTTCTTTTTTCACACTATCACTTTGTTTCTGTTTCTTTTTAGCAAAACTCTTTATTTGTTTTTTCGTCGGTAATTGACCATCAATTTTTTTAAGCGACCATGGTTTATCTTCCTGAGGGGAATGTTGCTCAATACTGCTTGATATGTCTCCTTCTTCATCTTCAAAACGCGATATTTGATAAGCCCAAAGATTTTTATTTGTCTGTTCAAACTTCAAAATAGCGCGGTTTACTTTTTCCTTGAGTAAGGGCAATTCTGTTGCAGTATTTTCCGCGGCAATGACATTAAAAAAGGCGCCAAAGCACAGCACTAATAAGTAATACTTTTTCATTTTGTTTCTTCCTTTTGGATAGTAAATGAAAGTGTATTCGTTTTTGTGTGAAATCAATGTGAAATTGTGAGGGTAATCTATTTACCTCATGTGATAATTTAGTGCTTCTAAGTAACGGGTAACATAAAATTAAGTTGTTGATTTGTAATTAAATAAAAAAAGTATAAATACCGTCATCTTCGAAGTCTCTGATCGAAGATGACGGTATTTTAGAAACTGGATACATCGATTAAGACACCACGGAGATGACGAACAAAGCTTTGCTGTACTTGCGGATAAAAATGTTACTGGTAATGGTTGGGGCGCAGCCGCTGATTTGCTAATAAAATACAGCATAAAAAGAATATCTCCCTTTAATGCCATATAAAACCTGCCAGGGTGTTGTTTTACTTAACGTGACTAATTAGCTAGCTAGATCGTTAGCAAAAGTAATTTTGATTTTAGTGCCTTGTTCACTTGAAAGCGCTAAAGACCAATGTTGGTGTTCACATAAACGTTTTACAATTGACAAACCAAAACCATAACCAGTACTTTGACTGCCTTTTATCGCGGGTTCGGTGATTTTACCTGAAATACTTGGATCAATGCCTGGCCCCGTATCAGCAACAATAAGTGTATTATTTTGCATTTCAATGGTGACCTTACCCTCTTGCGTATATTGCAAAGCATTGCCTATTAAGTTATCGAGTAATACCGTTAACATACCTGATTGCGCGAAGACCTGCGCATTACAATTATCATTGACTTCAACCTCTATTGGTTTGTTATTGATAAGGTGATGCTGGTCAATAATTGATTGTTCAATTAATGGCAGAATTTTAATATGCTTTTTGTCTGCTTCGGTATGCTCTTCTCTTGCAAGAGTAAGCAGTGTGGTAACAGTCTGCTCCATTTGAGTGCTTGCTTGGGATATGCGATCAATAACTGGGTTACTTTGACTGGAAGAGTTTTGATTACGATACACTTCTACGGCATTCTTTATAATAGCGACAGGCGTTCTAAGTTCATGACTGACATCACGGGTAAAACACTTTTCTCTGAGTAAGCTTTGATTAATTCTTGCCATAGCGGTCTCTAAGGTTTGCGCTAAAATTCCTATCTCATTATTGGGGAATTGCAGAGCAAACTTATCAGGAATATTTTCAGGGGCAACACCATTCACTAAATCGGCAAGTTGTTTCAATGGCATCGCTGTTTTTTTACCTAACTGCCAAGCAATAATAAAGGCAATAAAAACTAAGACTAAGGCCGAAATTAGCATGAATTTTATTATGCCTTCTGTTATAGGGCGAATTAATAACATTTCACTGACTTGTGCGACTAGGTAGGTATTTTCTGCTTTTGGTAGTGCTAATAAGTGGTAATGTCGGCCGTTGTCACCCGAAAATTCTTTTCTATTGGGCTCGGCAATATAACGCTGCTTAATATCAGCTGGTAAGTTGTTTTTAGAGAAATATAAGGTCATATAACTAACACGAGAGGCTGGCCACTGTTTATTTTGGTCGTAGGCCTGTTGTAAATACTGTGCTTCTTGTCTGACTTCTCGTTCAATAAACTCATCTTCAATGTTATACATTAAGACAAAGCAAAACATGCACCAAACCGTAGAAATTAACAGGGTAAACAAACAGAATTGACTGACAATTTTTCGACTTAAACTGTGAAACTTCATCGGATGGTTGGTTTGCTGTTGTGCTTTTTCTTTATTCATCATTATTCACGTCCAAAGTATTTATATCACTTTTGTCATTACTTTCTACATTATTTTCTACATGTAGTAAGAAACCAATACCATGCATGGTTTTTATCATCGGGTATTCAAACGGTTTGTCTACTATATTTCGTAGCTGATATATGTGAGACCTTAGTGCATCAGATTCTGTTGGTTCATCGCCCCATAATTTTTGAGATAACTTTGAGCGGCTAACCACTTGTGGATATTCTTGGGCTAAAATAAGAAGAATTCGATAGCCCATACTATGTAGTTCCAGCGCCTTTCCAGCACGTACTACTTGCTGTTTTTTTCTATCAATAATTAGTTGATCAAAGGTTAAAGTATCATTGGTTTGTAATAAGTGGCGTCTTGATAAGGCAAAGCAGCGAACTTCTAATTCTTCTAAAGAAAAAGGTTTTGTTAAGTAATCGTCTGCCCCAATGGTAAATCCCGAAATTTTATCGTCAATGCTGTCTCTTGCCGTTAACATGATAATTGGCACGTGATAGTTGGCTTGCTCGCGCAATTGCTTACAAACCTCTAGCCCATCCATTACCGGTAAATTTAAATCGAGAATAACTAAGTCATAATGATTAGTTAACGCCAGTGTTAACCCTTGATCGCCTCGCTCGGCGAAATCTAATACATGACCTTTAGCTTCCATGTAGTTAGCAATATTTTGGGCGATACTTTGCTGATCTTCCACCACTAAAATATATAAAGACTGATTATTCATTTTTTTTCTCGAATTAAAGCGTCCTTAAAAGCACTTATGGGTATACATACTTTTTAAGGGAAGGTTAAAGGCGGCTTACTTTATAACGTTTTTAACATGTCTTGAGCAGGTTTGTAATCAGGTTTTGTGGTAATTAACTGATTCAACGTTATTTTTGCATTATCAGTTTTCCCTAATTTAACTTGGGTTTCTGCTATTTTCATATCTAGATTAGGGCTATTAATGGCTTTTTGTGCCACCTTCATCAAGGCGAGTGATTGTTCAAATCCCTGTGTTGTATCAGCAATTTTTAAGAAATAGAAACCATACATGCCCACAAGTGGAATGTAGTATTGCTCTTGATTGTTCTCTAGCAATGCAAGTGCTGATTTATCACCATCAATATATTTAGCAACGATGGCCATGGTTTTATCTTCAATTTCAGTTTCTGACTTAACCGGTGTTAATCCTAAACCTTCAACTAATGCAGTTGCCACATCCACTGTTGACGTAGGGTTTTGCCCCGTAATTAAACGACCGTCAACAGCAACATGACTTAACATGATTGAGCTTGATTGAAAATTAGCCCCACGTTCAGTCAACTTATCTTCTAACATAAACTCAAAATCGTTTATCCACTTTTGACCGAAAAGATTTTCTTCTTGATTAGTAAAGCTATTTACCGCTTTATTGGCAACCAAATAACTACCGTCTTTTAGTTTTACATTAACTAATGCCGCAGGGCCATGGCAAACAGCCGCAACAATGCCTTGTTGTTGATAAATGTCAGCGATAACTTTTTGCAGGGCTGCATCTTTTGGTAAATCAAACATAGCCCCCTTGCCGCCAACAATAAATACTGCATCATAATTTTTAGCCTCTATTTCGTTGGTCGCCAGTGTATTATTCAGCTCTGCCATAATGCCTTTATCAGCTAATACAACAGCATTATAAGATTTTTCTGGATTGTATTTATCTGCTTGTACTTGACCACCCTTTGGACTGGCGATATCAACAGTAAGTCCATTATTTTTAAAAACAGAATAGGCTTTTGAAAATTCATCAAACTCATAACCAGGTCTTTCTTCGCCCTTTTCTTCACTATGGCCATTACCGCTGACCACCATTAACACTTTTTTATCAGTTGAATTGGCATTGGCATTGGCATTGGCATTGGCATTAAATATGGTCAGTAATAAGGTAAATAGAATAAAGCTAATTTTTTTAATATAAGTCGTCGGTTGCATTGGTCACTCTCCTAATTAGATGAAGCAGTGTGACAAAGAGAAAGTGAAATAGATGTGAAAATCGTTTAGCTTATTTAACTTATTTAGCTTTAAAATTTGGAAATAATAGGTACTTTACTGCAAAGATTAAGGCTTTGATAATTATTGGTTTTATATAAAAACAAAACCCGATCACATAAGTCAGCTCGACACTAGACCATAACACCATGATTTATTTGATTTTACACAAGGTCTCTTTAAGTTAATAGCAGACTCCTCTTTCGCTTTAGCCCCCAAATTGAGACAGGTGCTAATCATCACTGTTACCAGATATAGTCTTAGTTAACCACTGAAAATAGTCCACTCTGCCGCCAAAAACAGGTACTCAATACTAGCAGAGCTTAAAATCGACAAAATGAAAATTTAGACTAATATTAAATTGCATCAAGATCATATAGTCAGAATAATTAGAATCACAGCCGATAATAGACTAGGCTTCTTATTATCAAAAATAAGACTTGAAACACGATTGTCATCCTTAGCATTACTTGGTACACGGAGAGAGCCATGAATCACCCCTACTTTTATTTCCGACAACAATTTACCATCCTTGATAACCAAAGCGCGACAAACTAAATATAAAAGCTCGGAGTAAAGCTAAATAATGTTCAATTTAAATTCTTTATCAAAACAAATTGGTTTTGGCTATGCTCTCATTTTATCTATATTTATCATTTCGCTAATATTGACGCTAAAGCAGTTAAATAACATTGAAGCATCGAGTGACAAAATAAAAGACTTGAGAAGCCCAACCGCAAGATCAAGTTTAATGTTACTCAATGGCATAAACCATTCGTTAGCTGCACTTAGGGGCTGGATGCTTATAGGGTATGAGGAGGGAGGTGAAAAATTTAAGCGTGAGAGAAAAAAGGCATGGAGTGAAGAAATAACTAAATCGATTAATGAAATGGATCTTCTTTCCGCTCATTGGACAAATCCTGAAAACATTAAACATCTCAGCTCGATAAAATCCTCATTAAAAGACTTTGAAAGTTATCAAAATCAAATAGAAATAATTGCTAATTCTGATCGAAATAGAGAAGCATCTGAAATTCTCTTCACTGAAGCAGCACCTAAAGCTGCTATTTTGATGGCTGAAATCACCGCAATGATTGAACTTGAGAAAACACGAGGTTCAAGTATCACGCGAAAGAATATTTTAGCAATATTGACCGACGTTCGCGGAACCTTTGGCTTATGCCTTGCTAATATTCGAGCATTTATACTTTCAGGTGATGACAATTTCAGAGTTAAATTTGAACAGCAGTGGAAAATAAATAGTTATAATTTTTCACTGCTGTCACTTAATAAAGATCATCTGAATAAAAAACAGTTATTAGCTTATGAAAATTTTAGTCGTGCTAGGGCTGATTTCTCTTCTTATCCTAAGAAAATGTTTGAAATTAGAGGCTCTGAAAACTGGGACCAGGCTAAATTTTTACTCAAGAGTAAGGCGGCACCGTTAGCTTTTGAAATAAAAAAAACACTAAGAAAAATGGTTGAAAATCAAGATGAATTACAGACACAAGAGTATATTAAGACTCACAATCAGTTTAAAGAGTTAAAATGGTTGCTCATTGTTTTACTGTTAATTGGTTCAATAAGTTCTATTTTTGTTGGGCTAAATTTTATTCGACGAATTAAAGTTCCATTAGACGATATTATAAATATTATTAAAGGCATGAGTAAGGGGCAGCTTAACCTTAACTTTAAAGAAAGCCATGTTGAAGAGATTCGCTTGTTGAGTGAATCTGTACAATTAATGAAGGATAATCTGTTAGAACGAAATATAGCGCTAGAAGGAGAAAAAAATAGGCTAGAAGAAGAAGATTGGATTAAAAGTAGTTTAACGAATATTTTGGAGAATTTACCCGGGCACACCGAACTTAAAAATTTTTCCTCTGATTTATTAAACAATCTTGTACCTAAAATCAATGGCTTGGTGGGAGTGTTTTATATAAAACATGACAATGACAATGACAATGACAATGACAATGACAATGTTATGCCCGCAAATCATAATGTCAATGCTAAGTTAACGTTAATTGGTTCATACGCATGCTCGGTTGATGCTAAAGATAAGTCCAAAAAACTTAACTTAGGTGAGGGGCTGGCAGGGCAATGTGCTTTAACTCAACAAACTATGTATATTTCTGACATACCTGATGATTATCTTTCGATAAATTCACCTATTAGAAAAATAACAGCAAAACATATCGCTTTACTGCCTATCTCCTTTGAAGACGAAATATTAGGGGTAATAGAAATTGGTTCTCTTGAAAAGTTTTCTAACGCTCACAAACATCTTATTGATCAAGTTATTAAAAATACAGGCATTATTTTAAAAGCGGTTTTAGGCCGTATTGAAACAGAAAAGCTATTAAGATTTTTAAATACTCAAAATCAATCACTCAATGAACATACTAAGAGTTTGGTAGAAGCTAAAAAACTTGCCGAATCTGCTAATAAAGATTTGGCGGCACAAAAAACAGCTATGGATCAACATTCTCTCGTCTCTGTCACTGATATTAAAGGTATTATTACCTACGCTAATGATAGGTTCTGCGCCGTTAGTGGTTATAGCAGAGAAGAACTTATTGGACAAAATCACCGTCTGCTCAATTCGAATAAACAACCGAAAAACTATTGGCGCGATATGTTCTTAACCGTTTCTAAAGGCGAATTTTGGCATGATGAAGTGTGTAACAAAGCTAAGGATGGCCATCTTTATTGGGTAGATACTACCATAGTGCCACTTTACGATAATGAGAATAAATTGACTGGTTACACTTCCATCCGTACAGATATTTCCTCGCAAAAAGAAATTATCACCCATTTGGATCAAGCAAAAAAACAGGCCGATGTTGCTAATAAAGATTTGGCGGCACAAAAAACCGCCATGGATCAACATTCACTCGTTTCTGTAACTGATATTAAAGGTATTATTACCTACGCTAATGATAGGTTCTGCGCCGTAAGTGGTTATAGCAGAGAAGAACTTATTGGACAAAACCACCGTCTGCTCAACTCTGATAATCAACCGAAAAACTATTGGCGAGATATGTTCCTAACGGTTTCTAAGGGTGAATTTTGGCATGATGAAGTGTGTAACAAAGCTAAAGATGGCCATCTTTATTGGGTAGATACTACCATAGTGCCACTTTACGATAGTGAAAATAAATTGAGTGGTTATACCTCCATCCGTACAGATATTTCCTCGCAAAAAGAAATTATCACCCGTTTGGATGAAGCAAAAAAACAAGCCGATGTTGCTAATGAATCAAAAACTGATTTCTTGGCAAACATGAGTCACGAAATTCGTACACCGATGAATGGGGTCATAGGCATGACTAACCTATTGCTCGACACTGAGTTAGATCAAGAACAACACAACTTCGCCAAAACGGTGAAAAACAGTGCGGAATCATTACTGACCATCATCAATGACATCCTCGATTTCTCTAAAGTGGAAGCCGGTATGCTGGATCTAGAACCGCTTGAGTTCGATTTAGAGCAGCTGCTGCATGAACTTGGTAGTAATATTGCTTTTCGTGCCCATGAAAAAGGTCTTGAATTAATTTGTCCGGCTAACGTCATGAAGCACCAAAGTTTTATTGCCGACCCTGGACGTATCCGTCAAATCCTCACTAACTTGATAGGTAACGCGATTAAATTTACTGAGCAAGGAGAGGTCGCTGTATATTGCAAGGTACAAAATCGGAGCGAGCAGCAGACTCAGTTACTTTTTGAGGTGACTGATACTGGTATCGGCCTATCTGATGAAGAGCAGAATAAGCTCTTTGAACGATTCAGCCAAGCCGATGGCTCTACCACTCGTAAATATGGAGGCACAGGATTAGGATTGTCTATCAGTAAACAATTAGTAGAATTGATGGAAGGTGAAATAGGGGTTAAAACGAGTAAAGATAAAGGTTCAACCTTCTGGTTTACTCTTAAGCTTGCCAATGCGACCAATCAACTTCCGGATTACATAACGGATAATTTACATAACCAGAAAGTTTTAGTGGTGGATGACAACGCGACTAACCGTACCTTAATAGGTCATATACTGACTAACTGGCAGGTAGAACATACTTTAGTCGAAAGTGGTAAGTTGGCACTTAAAAAACTTACAGAGGGTGTTTCACAAGGGGCTCCCTATCATATTGCGATACTCGACATGCAAATGCCAGAAATGGATGGACTCCAGTTAGGCTCTGAGATTAAAAATGATACTAGTTTGTCTGCTACCCATCTAGTAATGCTCACTTCTCAAGGGCTACGTGGTGATACGGAAAAATTAAAAATAGCAGGGTTTGGTGGCTATTTGAGTAAACCTATTGACCAATCTGTTTTATACAATACTTTGATAAAAGTAGCAGGTGTTAATAGCTCAGATAAACAGCTGCTCACTGCATTTAGCCCTCGTGAATTAACTCAATTCAAAGCCCGGGTGCTAGTGGTGGAAGATAATGCGATCAACCAGAAAGTCGCGCAAGGCTTGCTGAAGAAGTTTGGCATACAGGCCGATTTAGCGGGCAATGGCGAAGAAGCGTTGCACGCGCTAAAGAGCCTACCCTATGATCTCGTTTTCATGGACTGCCAAATGCCAGTCATGGATGGATATGAGGCTTCTCGCCAGATACGTGCTCTAAAGTCTAATGTACTCAATAGGTCGGTGCCTATCGTCGCTATGACTGCTAACACTATGCAAGGCGATCGCGAAAAGTGCCTTTCTGTGGGGATGAGTGACTTTATTTCTAAACCAGTGAACCCTATTAAGTTGCAAGAGGCGCTGCGGGAGTGGTTACCCAAATCTAGTTCTGATGTGACAAAAACAAAAGTTTCCATGCTATTGGAAGACAATAATTAATTAGGTCATACCTAGCCAGTAGTTGTTATGAAATGACGATACCGTAACTACTCTCGCGGTTTACTTTTCTTGGCGCACACAGTGTTTCAAATACCTATCTCTGCTTACGTATCAATAGTGCACTTAATTTTGAGTTACTTCGCCTAATAGACTTGATCTTCTTTGTGGCATTAGTAGCACTCTAAGACAGAAACCCACTGGCAGCAATGAGCTTATAGCGGCCTAAAAACCTAGTAGAGAATTGCGTTATAAAGAGGGTCATAACCTCACAATACCTCACCATTTACTTGAAGAAAAATAGGCTACTTTACCAAAGCAGCCTATTGCAGGTAGGGATAACTCCAATCTACACTTTAAAATTACTTAAATTTAACCTGAGCAAACTTCATTGGCGTGTAAATTAGTATTCTTATACATCTACCATTAGTTCTTTCACCGAACTCTTTAAACTATGACGACTAGCATAGATACCTAATAGCGTTACCGTACTCAAGATAATGGTCAATGTGATAATCAAAATCAAAAAGTCGGGTTGATAAATAAGTGAAAACTGTGATTGATAAATTAACATGCCCGTGAGGTAAGTACCGGCTATCGCGCCCGTTGCTATGATTAATGCCGTAATCAACCATTCAATAATGTTTAGCTGCAAACAGGTACTTTTTAAAAAGCCAAAACTCATAATCACGCTGTTCTTTTTCTTTTCTTTACTTTCAAGCGCATTGATAGAAGACAAAATAACAATGATGGCGAGTAAAATGATCATCAAGGCAAAACCACTAATAACTTTGGTAATCATTGCTAAGATTGAATCAAATTGTTTTGTTAATTCTTGCAAGGATACCATGCGTATGGTCGGATGCTTTTTCCACAACTCACCGAGCAGTGGCCATTGATCATCATTCAATTCTAAACTGGCCATATTGTATTGAGGCGCGTTGATATGTTCTATTGCCGTTTGGGGCATTTGTACCCAAAATATAATTGAACCCGAGCCTGGTTTATAAACATGACTTGCGGTAATAGTGAAGTTATAACTTTGTTGATGAATAATGAAAGTAAGCTCATCACCAAGGTCTAAACCTAAATCAGTCATCACTTCTTCTTCTAATGAAATTTGTTGCCAATTTTCCGAGTCTTTCTCCCACCACTTCCCTTGTACTAAGCTATTGGTATTTGGAAGTGCTTGAGTCCAATGAAGCCGAATAGATTTAGATAACGTCGCTAAACTGTCACTGGGCTTTGTGGTAAATTCATTAAGAGTTAGGTTATTAATTTTTACAACCTTTGCATAGAAATATGGTTTAGATTGACGCAAATTAACATCATATTTATTAGACCATTCTTTGATTGCATCCATTTCAATTTCGCTTGCTTGTGAAACCATCAAATTGCCATCATGGGTTCTTTGATATGATGCCATGGTATTGCCTAAATCTTTTAAAAACATTAGGGTGAACAACAGTAAAAATGTACTTAATCCAATACCTAAGATTTGGGTACTTTTACTTAATAAGCGTTGCTTCATCATAAACAGCGTAAAAGGAACTAACCCTGAAAATTGTTGAGTACATTTTTCGCCCAAGGTTAATACTGTCCAACTGATAAAAGCTATTAACATGATGGTAATTAATATACTGCTCACTAACATCAAGGTTAACAGGCCATTATCAGAGTACTTAACAGCCACCAAAACCAGAACAACTAAAGCGCAAAGTTTAACTAGCGTTAAAGAAATACTTTTCTGATTTTGGTGAAACAATTTCGATACTGATGTTTGATATAATGTTAACCAAACGGGTGAATGAAAAACAGCAAAAAGCAAAACACTGGTTGCTATTGTTTTTGCTGTAAGCCAAACATCTAACTGCCAAGTAAGCTCGACAAATGTTTCAGATAACCAACTAACGACTACCCAATGAAATGCACTAGATAAAATGGCAACTACAGGTATAAGTACTAAGATATTAATGAACCATTTGAAAAGAGACAACTGTAAACCAGTCGCTTTTGAAGCACCTAAACTCATACAAATGGCTGAAAAATACTGTTCTTTTTTTAAGTGAACTTGCGCTATTTGTTCAATAGCGATAGCAGCCATAAAAAATAAAATAATAGAAGCTAAGCCTAAAAAATTTTCAGTACGCTGCCAAAATAAAGCGAGCGGATGAGCACCTGATTTGTGGTGAACCTTAGCTGCAGGAAGTTGTTTTTCTTGCCAATCAATAAGCTGCTTTACTTGTGATTTTGAAGCAGAAATAAGATAACTATGCTGAATAAGATCTAATGGAAACGCTAATTTTTTCATATCGCTCATATTAACGATAGCTCTCATTGAGACATTATGCCCTTCCATTAACCTATCAGGTTCATGAATCAATACTCTAGAGACGATAAATTCTTGCTCACTTAGCTCAATAGAGTCACCGATTGATAGCCCTAAGCTGGCTAATAATCGACTGTCTACCCAAACATTACCCGTTGCAGGTCCCGCATATGTGGCAATGGCGGGGCTCTGTAAAGACAGCGATGTCAGTAACTCTCCTTGTAAAGGATAATCATTTCCTACAGCTTTTAACTTTGTACTTTGCCATTTACCATTAAATGTGAGTGTTGTATTGATTTGTAAGGTATTAACGACATTTTCACTAAAATTTTCTAGTGATGTCAGTTGCTTGCTCGTTAACTTATTTTTTTGAGTTAATACAGCATCGGCACCTAATAGGTTATTCAAGTTATTGTGCAAGTAATGTTGAATGGTATTACTTGATAACGTTAAAGTGATTATGAAGATCATTAAGATGGCCTGCACCCAGCGTAATAATTTTTGATGAGGCTGACGATATTCTTGTTTAAAATAGTGCCAAGCGAATTGAAGATGATTGATTAACATGATGATACCTGCCCCTCTTCAACTTGTTGCTCGTTATCTACATCATTCGACGTTACTTTTGTCAGCTCCCCATTGGCCAGTGAATAGATGTTTTTAGCCTTACTCGCCAGTACACTACTGTGGGTAACAATAATTAAACCTGCGTTGTTCTCTTTGCAGCATTCAAATAAAATATCAGCAATTTCATTGGCATTGTGTTGGTCTAAATTACCCGTGGGTTCATCTGCGAATATAAATTTAGGTGAAAAGACTAAAGCACGAGCAATGGCAACACGTTGCTGCTCCCCCCCACTTAATTGTGATGGTTTATGATGAGCTCTGTTCGACAAGCCTACTTTTTCTAACCAAGTTTCAGCTTTTTTAATCGCTTGTTTATCACCACGTAATTTCAACGGTAAAGCAATATTGTGTAGAGCGGTTAATTCAGGTAGTAAATGAAATTGCTGAAAAATAAAACCAATTTCAGAACGTAAATTATCAAGCGTTGAGCTGTGATTACCCTCGATGAAATGCCCTTGACCTGTTGTTGGTTTTTCTAATCCTGAAAGCAACATAAGTAAGCTTGACTTACCTGCGCCCGAAGGGCCTGTTATAGCGTATGATTGACCTTGTTTTATTGATAAATCAAGGCTTTCAAATAGGGTAATTGTTGCTTCATTATTCTCAGAAGAATTGCTGTTAGAAGACTTACTTCCAGAAACATAGCTTTCAAAGGACTGAGAAACATTTTTTAATTCAATAGAACAAGACATACATTTTCACCACGATAAGATTTCATGGAGATATCATATTGAGCAGCTTGTGAAACGAATGTGAAATGTAGAGAAATAACAGTGTGGGCATTCAAAACATCATCATTTTCAGGTACAAAAAAACCGATAATAAAATCGGTTTTTTAGTAATACATATATTAAAACACTCGTTGTTAATTAAGTCCGGTAAAGCACTTTAATAACATGCCAACCAAATTTAGTTTTAACGAGGTGAGGCTCTAATATTGCGCCTTTAAATGCTATTTTATCAAACTGAGGTACCATTGTGCCTCGTTTAAACTCGCCTAAATCACCGCCCTTTTTACCAGACGGGCATGACGAATATTTTTTAGCTAACGTTTGAAACTTAGCGCCTTTAGCTAACTGCTCAATAATATCTTCTGCAATTTCTTTGTGCTTAACTAATATGTGAAGTGCGTACGCTGTAGCTGCCATGTAAAAACCTTATTAATACCGTTTGATGACTTATTCATTCTAACATTATCTTTCAGACACAAAAAAACCAGCCTAAGCTGGTTTATTGTTTTCAAGCTATTGATAAGCTTGAATTGGTACCGGAAGACGGACTTGAACCGTCACGCTCGAAAGCATCGGATTTTGAATCCGACGTGTCTACCAATTCCACCACTCCGGCAACACATTGACTTTAGCTACAAGCTAAAGAGGTTCGCATTATACGAAAATTTGTTCAGTAAGCAACAAGTTTTTCACCTGTTCACTCCCCTTATGTATCAAGTGTCGCTTATTTGTTCAATAACTCTACATTCTATGGGCATTTAAAAATATATCGACAGCCTTTGTCACTTGATGAGTGATCTCTTCATCACTTACTTTTTTATCTGGTAATAATAAGCTACGGGTATGAAGCGGTCCTTTTGCCATTTCGAGTAACATTTGGGCACTTAAGTGACAGTTTTCAATTTTTAAAATCTTTTGCTCAGTCAACCAAGACAAATAATCAACTAGAGGTAATATGCCTGCCATTGGTCCATTTTTGTATATCATTTCACCTAGCTCAGGAAATTTTACAACTTGCTGAACGACTAAACGAAATAATGACATTAACTCTGCTGATAACATACCTAGTACAAACTTACTGCATACTTGGTTGAGTGCTTCCTTTGCTTCAAGATCTCGATTTATTGACGTTAAAATTTCAGACTGCGCCTTTACCTGTCTTTGAATAACAGCCATCAACAAGCCGCGCTTATTACCAAATTCATTATAAATGGAGCGTCTTGACCCCCCAGCTTCATTGATGATCATTGCTAAAGACGTTTCATCAAATCCTTGATGATAGAAAAGTCTTTGTGCTGCATCTAAGATCAACAGACCTCGTGGACTGAGTTTGGTTATTTCTAAAGTGCTGTCATTAACCATAATTATAACTATATTGTTGACTTTGGTACTACATAGTACCAAAATATACGGTACTGAGCAGTACCAATTGTACAGCTCAGTAAAAATGAACTTTACTAATAGGGACATCCCTGCACTTTTTCCAGTCAAAAGAACCTGAAGGACCACGTATGCGCGCGCTCTCATTTATATTTATTGCCCTATTACTCGTTGGGTGTAATGAACCAACTAAAGAAATTACCAAACCAATTCGTCCGATCATGTGGACACAAGTCGAAATATCTCCTTTTGAACAAATCAGAACGCTTTCAGGTATTGTTGCGCCCGTTGAGGCGACAAAATTAAGTTTTGAAGTCCAAGGTAAAATTCGAAGTATTGAGGTAAATCTGGGTAATGAAGTTGTTAAAGGTCAAGAGCTAGCGCGCTTAAATCAACGTAACTTTAACTTGGGACTGCAGTCTGCAAAAGCACAGTACCAGCAGGCTAAAGCTACATTGGTTGATGCTAAAAATAGCTTTAACCGTTATGAAAAACTACTTAAACAAGGCGTAGTATCACAATCGGGATTTGACAATGCCAAAGCCAATTATGATGCGAGTAGAAGTGCGGCTGATGTAGCCCAAGCTCAATTAGATATTGCCAGTAAAAACTTACAAGACAGTATTTTATTAGCACCTTATGATGGCATTATTACTAAACGTTTATTTGAACCTTCTCAACAAATATCAGCTGGACAATCCCTTTTTGAAATTGAGGGTAATCACGGTCTTGAAGTACATGTACTGGTACCCGAAACGCTTATTCGAGAGTTAACACAACTTTCTATTCTCCCTATCAAGTTTCCGGTTTTACCTGAGTTAACTATGCAAGGTCAAATTACCGAGATTGGTACGCGGGCTGAATTTGCTAATGCCTTCCCAGTGACGGTTGTATTACAAGGTGACAACCCTCTCTTGCGTGCCGGTATGACTGCTGAGGTTGAATTTTCTTTTAGTGGTACTGGCAGAACTGGTTACAAAGGTGACGTATATAGCATTCCGGTAACGGCATTAAGCGCTGGCTTAGAACAAAAAGCTTATGTCTTTGTTTATAACCCAGAGAATCAGCAAGTCATTAAAACCCAAGTACAAACAGAAAACATTTTCAAAAATGAAGTATTCGTTTCATCGGGCTTAAAGCAGGGGGATATTATTGCTACCGCAGGCGTTGCCTTCTTACGTGATGGTCAACAAGTCAGCTTGACTGATAATAACATTCAACGTTTTAATTAAGTTAGGTTAAGGAATATTGATGAACATTACCCAACTTGCTTTTACCTACCGAAAAAGCGTATTTTTGATTATTGCCGTGTTACTTGTTAATGGTCTTTTTGCTTATTTCACCTTACCAGCACAAGAAGATCCAACGATTACCATTCGTGAAGCTATTGTCAGTACTTCTTTTCCTGGCATGGCCCCTGATAGAGTAGAACAATTAATCACTAAAAAGTTAGAAGAAGAAATACGAAAAATCCCACAAGTCAAAGAGATAAAATCCAGCTCTGCTACCGGTATATCTATCATTCACGTTAAAATTTACGACCGTTATTTTAACCTTGATGATATCTGGCAAAACTTGCGCAATAAGGTAACTGCTGCCCATAATAAAATGCCATCAGGTACGCGTACCCCTTTTGTAAACGATGAATTTGGTGATGTCTCTGTTGTCACCTTAGCGTTAACCGCTGATGGTTTTGACCTGGGTGAAATGTATGATATTGCCCAGCATATCCGCGATACTTTATATGGCGTAGAAGGCACTAAAAAAATTGAAATTTTAGGCCGTCAAGAAGAACGTGTTTTTTTAGAGGCGTCTAATGCCAAGCTTGCGCAATTAGGAATTTCACCACAATCACTTATCAGTGAATTACAAAAACAAAATATTGTCCGTTCAGGTGGGCAAGTAAACACCGGGGCCATCAGCTTTATTGTTGAACCCTCAGGTAATTTTAATAGTCTCGCTGATATTGGTGAAACCTATATCAGCATTCCTAATACCGAAGACTTTATTGCACTTAAAGATGTTGTGTCTTTACGCCGTGATTTTATTGACCCACCCGATAAAACGGCTTATTTAAATGGTCAATCAGCAATATTTTTTGCCATTTCTATGTTGCCAGAAAACAACCTATTAGAATACGCCCCACGGGTATTAAGCAAAATCAATGAAATTGAATCAAGTTTGCCTATTGGTTACAATCTTGAAATTGCTACTTATCAGGCTGACCAAGTAACAAAAACTATTAATGGTGTCTCGGTTAATGTATTGCAAACATTGGCCATAGTCTTAGTCGTTGTCATATTATTCTTAGGCTTACGAACGGGGCTAATTGTTGGTGCTATCGTACCTTTTGTTATGCTAACCACATTAAGCATAATGCAATTTAGTGATATGAAACTCGAACGCATGAGCTTAGCAACACTTATTATCTCACTAGGTTTACTGGTCGATAACGGTATTGTTATCGCCGAAGACTTCAAACGTCGATTAGAAGATGGCGTAGATCGTTACAACGCTATGTTACAAGGTAGCAAAGAACTCGCTATTCCATTATTAAGTTCTTCAGTAACGACGATCCTATTTTTCTTACCGCTGATGTTGGCTGAACATGTTGCCGGAGAATATACTCGTTCTATCTCGCTTGTTATTCTCATAACCCTACTGACCAGCTGGATATTAGCTTTATGTGTTACACCGTTATTATGTTACTTCTTTATTACCTTACCTGAAAATAAAAGCTCTAAAGCTAAAGAGGCCGCAAATAAAGGTGATAAAGAAACAGGATCGGACAAACCTGAACCTGGTAAGTTTTATCGCTACTATGAAACCTTTTTACATTGGCTACTCAAGCATAAAGCGCTATTTATGACCGCTATGTTAGCCTTGTTTATTGGCTCTATCATCTCAATGAAATATGTTGCTAAACAGTTTTTTCCTGATTCAGATCGTACCCAAATACTGGTCAATATTGACTTACCAAACGGCACTTCTTCTACCGAAACTAATCGCCAGATGAAAGATATTTTCACTTGGCTAGAAGATGATACACGTTTTGATTTTATTGACAGTTATTCTGCTTATGTTGGCTTTAGTGGCCCAAGATTTGTGATGTCTCTTAACCCTGAAGATCCTGCACAAAATAAGGGCTTTATGGTATTAAACGTTAAGGACAATACTGATATCAGTGCCACGGTATTAAAACTTGATGAGCAAATTGAACATGACTTTCCTAACGTATCGGCACGCGTTAAAAAAATGTTTTTAGGGCCATCAGATTCGAGTACCATTAAAATTCAAGTAAAAGGACCTGACAAAGATATTATCTATAAAAAAGCTCAACAGATAATGGCAGTATTGCACGATGTTCCTAATACGCTTGATATACGAACCGATTGGGAAAATTTGATCACAAAAATAGATGTGCAAATAGATCAACATAGAGCAAAACGTTCGGGTCTTACTTCTGACGAAATTGCCCAAGCGTTGGAGGCATATTTCTCTGGCTCTAAAATAACAGAGTTTCGTGAAGGTGATAATGTTATTCCTGTTGTACTACGAGCGGAGGAAGCTGAACGACAAAGCCTAGACAGACTTAGAACACTCAATATATATTCGAATAAAACAGGGCAAACTGTGCCCTTATTTCAAGTGGCTAACTTAGCACCTTTCAATCAATTTTCGATTATTCACCACGAAGACTTGTTCCGTACTATTAGCATTCAAGCACGAAACTCTGATATGGCCGCTGAAGATCTTAAGCTAATTATTGATGAGAAAATTCAAGCCTTGGCTGCAGACTTACCACTTAATCATACTATTGAATATGATGGGGTAATAAAGGAGTCTAAAGCTGCCCAAAAAGCCTTAGGTGCTAGCATGCCGATAGTATTAGGTTTGATTTTAATACTGTTAGTGGCTCAGTTTAATTCTTTTAGACAAGCAGCCGTTATCACCTTAACTATACCTTTATCCTTTATTGGTGCAGTCTTAGGCCTCTTTATCATGCAAGCCTCCTTTGGCTTTATGGTAACGCTGGGCCTATATAGTTTGGCGGGTATCATTATCAATAATGCTATTGTATTAATTGATAGAATTAAGATTGAAATAGCCTCAGGTAAATCTGAATATCAAGCGGTGGTTGATGCCTGTTTAACGCGACTACGACCCATTGCAATGACAACAATCACCACAGTGATGGGATTATTACCTTTGATTATTGGTAAGGATCCTCTGTTTTATGGCATGGCTAACGTTATCGCTTTTGGATTAGGTATAGGCACTATATTAACCTTGGCGGTAGTACCTGCTTTGTATTGCGGATTTTATAAGATAAAAAGGACTTAGTTATTCGTGCTTTGTTAACCCTAATGCGCTTGTCTGGCGCGTTAGACACTGTCAGTTAAATAAGCCTCTAAATTTAGAACATTCTATTTAACGGCATATTTTCTTCGATTAATAAGCACAAAAAAAGCGAGTTTCTTAAATAAGAAACTCGCTTTTTTATAACTCTACTATGACCCATCCTAAATAAGGTTGGCACTCTTCAGCTAGTTTTAAGCTGTCACCGAGTTATTATCCAATGCTTTACCCGCAGTATCAGCCTCTGATTTCTCCGCTACTGACTTACGCTTTATTCTAATAAAAGGCTTTCTATTAACATATAACAAGGCGAATGCTAAAGCGAATATCCATATTGTTGCTGGTGTCGGAACTGGCGTAGGGCCAGGTGGAGTAGAGCCTACTGCAGAAAATGGATTGTAATTAATTTGCATATCACTTTCCCATGATTTCCCGATAATCTGTCCATATACATGCCCTGAAACACCTTTAATGTCTGCATTAGGTGCTAAGATAGAGCCGTAAACCGAAGCAGCTATATTTACGTTTGTTGCGTTACCAAAGTTAAATAATACTTGGTTTCCTAAACGATTACCCAAATTATCTTTATTAAGGTGATCACTGACTAATTCACCATTAATGCTAACAGCTACTTGGCTTAATTGAGCACAGTTTAATTGACCATCTATGCATTGATAGTTTTTCTCATTATTTTTACCTGCAACGTTATTTTCATTGGTGATATTAAATACAATGGTTGCATCACTATTTACACCTTCAACAAAAATAGATGAATTAGCATTAATCTCCTCTTGAGATACATTGAAAACATACACATTATCACCGGGTGTTGTAGTTGGGGTGAAGACTAAAGGTGAACCATTTCTTTGATCATCTTTGATGCCAATACCATGGACAGTTGCCGCCATCAAATCAGTCGAAAGTTTATTTAAGTGCGAAAAAGCACTATCAAAGTCTACGGGTAAATTGTTTTTATGAGCTTTAATTAAGTTTGCTTCTACTTGCCCATCAACTCTTGATGTTATCACTTGACCATTATTGATAACTTGGCCCGCATACACTAAGTCACCTGAGGCTGCAGGGTCATTACCATAAATATTCCAGCTAGCACCGCCAGACTTATTAACATTACCACCCACCACTAAGCTTGGGCCATTTCCCATGCCGTAGTCATCAATACGAAAACCAATATCATGATTACCATCGACATTAAAATCACCACCTACAGCAATGCGACCTTGTGTATCGGCACTTTGGGTCGTAAAGTCATTTTTAAGAAAAGCGTTATATTTATTCGCCTGACCTAAATCAATCGCAACTGCAGATGCAGGTGTAGCTAAAAATGAGCTTAAAAATAATGTAATTACTAGTGTTAAAAACTTATTCATGCGTTTCCTTGTCATTATATGAAGCTGAACGCCAACCAGTTTACTGTGAGAAGTAATGCGGATTCGCGTAAATTTTGTGCAATCATATACTAACCAGCTACAAAATGACAGCGATGTCATTGTTAATTACTTGTAAAAAATTATTGGGCGTTTATGAAAGAAGGGGTTATTTTGACTGACTATGCAAGTAACCGCATAGTTAGTCAGTTATTAACACTGTATTTACTTATTAAGAAGAGGACTTATCAAGTCACGTAACTTATGATTCGGTAATAATTCGACCGCTTGATTTAACGCTGATGATGCTTGCTGATTACGATTAGACTGAACTAGCGCATAAGCAAGGTGGTAATAAATCTCACCATTCTTCACATCACGCGCACTCGCCTCTCGTAATAAGCCGAGGCCTTTTTCAGTTTGCCCTGTCTGAACATAAAGCCAGCCTAAGGTATCATTAATAGCAGCATTTAATGGAACCAATTTATAAGCTTGTTGGGCATATTCTACGGCAATGGTTAATTCTGGGGCTAATACTGAATCTTTATTCACCCCAACCACTGTTTTATCATGCGTAATTAAATATTGCTGCAAGTGATAGTTCGCTAAATTATTTAGCAGTGCGGGACTACTTTTTATATGAGGATAGTTTTCAAGAGTGCTAATTGCTAAGCCTAGGTTATCTTGAAGCAAAGCTAAACTACTTAACTGAACAACCGCCCATTTATCACTCGGCGTTTGAACAAGCCATTTACTCAGTAAGGTTATCAGTAAATCTACTTTTTCTTGTTGACCATAGAGCTGTGCCAAAAGTTGTAAATACTCACGTTCTGGATATTGTAGATACAAGCTTTCAACAATACTCGTTGCTTGTTCAAAGTGCCCTTGGCTAATAAGCACGCTTACTTTTAGCGATAACCAATGTCGACTTCCAGGTTGCATATCAGTTTCAGATTTTAACGCTTTGTCGATAATAATTAATGCTTTTTTATATTGAGTGCCTGCAACATATAACCTTGCTTGTAATAAAGGGGGGACAGGAACTTGCTCCAGGAACCTAATACGTTGAATAGTTTTAGTCGCGGCCTCTACATCAGCCAATTCAAGCTGAGCGTTAGCTAAAACAATCAACTTTTGTGAATCGTCATAGATGAGCCCAAAAAGAATCTTTAATGATTTTTTTGCCGGGTCTTGCTCGCCTAACAGGGCCTGCACTCTACTCTTACTTAATAATAATGCCTCATTTAACGGATAATCTTCTTCTAACTCACCTAACAAGTTCAGTGCCCTGTCCATCTTTTTAGTCGTAATGTATAAACTTAACAGTGCCCTGCCCGTTTGATAGTTATTTTTAGCCGAGAGTGATTCTAATAACTTAATCGCTAAAGGCAATCTTCCTTGTTTAATAGCCAAGTCGGCATAAAGCTGAAGTACTGTAGTATTTTTAGGGTTAATGGTAAGCAGCTGTTGGTAATACTCTTCAGCTTGAGCAAGTTTACCTTGCTGTAAAAAAAGGCCAGCTTGCGCTAATAACGCCGGTGAAAATTTCGGGTCAAGCACTAAAGCTTGTTCAAAAAAGTAGATTGCTTCTTTACTATTACTGCTAGTTTTAAGCGATAATTCACCTGCGAGTTGCAGTACTTCAACTTTGTCAGGGTGGTCATTTAATAAAGCTTGCGTCACTTCATGAGCTTGCTCTAACAATCCCGCTTGCAATAACATAAAACCTAGTACCGTTTTATTTTGTAAACTTGATTGCTCGTTAGTATTATTTAATTCTTCAAGTGCCTGTTCTGGTTTATTATTAGCTAATAAACTAGCAATGAAATGATCACGTATATTGGCATCTCTAGGAAAGTTTTTCTTTGCTGTTATAAGCAAAGTTAATTGCTTATCTAATTGCCCTGCTTGTCGGTAAATTTCACTAGCTAAGACATACAGCTCTACATCATTTGAATCTTGAGCTAAGGCTTTTTCGATATGTAACTGCGCTTTATCTAAATCTTGCTCCCTAACCGAAATGATAGCTAAGTAACGACGGGCACTGGCATCTTCACCGTATAAATCAATATAACGAACAAAAAGTTTTTTCGCTGAATGGCTGTTTTGGTTGATAAAGTTAACCGTCGCAGACAACAATAAAACTTGTTTACTCTCTTTATATTTTTTATTCAGACCAGAGAGTTGCTGATCCACTTCAGACAAAATTCTACGTGCTTGTTTAGTGTCTCCCTGCTGCGCAATAATAGATGAATGCAGTAACTTAGCAAAAGGGTCTGTAGGCGTTAATTCGCGTAATGTTAAAGTAACGGTGAGTGCTTCAGGCAGTTTTTTTTGTGCTAGAAATAAACTTGCTTGGGAAAATAATGTTTTTTTATTGTTTTTATCTTGTGAGAAGATGATTGCAAGTGCTTCTTGTGCTTGCTGGTATAAGCCCTGGTTTTTATATACTTCGCTACTTAACAGTAATGCTGGAATATTCTTTCCATCGATTAACAAGGCTTGTTTAAATGATAATTCAGCCTTATGAGCACTTCCTTGCCGATACCATAAATCGGCAAGCGCAGTATGGTATCTGGCTATATTAGCATCCATAGCAATAGCTTGGTGATAAGCAGCTAACGCTAAATCTAACTGCGATAAAGCTTTATGTGCATTACCTAGCAGGTAGTAATACTGAGAATCCGTCTTTAAATGTTGTTGTGCTTTTAAAAGTGCTAAGGCTTCATTACTTTTATCAAGCAATAACTTTACTTCAACTAAAGACATAGTTACCGCATAAGAATCCGCATGAAGCTTTTTAGCCTGCTCAAATTCTTTTTCCGCAGACCTTAAGTTACCCTTTTTTAACAGCACCTTACCTAGTAATAACCGCGCAGGTAAATAGTTTAGATCATCTTGCAAACTATTTTTAACCGCTATTTCGGCTTCATTTAGCTTACCTTCATTTAATAAAATCAAAGCGTTTTCATAATGCTTTATTGCTTCATAAGAAAAAGCATTAATAGAACAGGTTAACAAAAGAAAAAAGAGTAAAAAGCGCATTAACTTATATCCAATATAAAGGTTTATGATATGTAAATGTTCGACAAGAAAGATAGCCAGTGAATTATACTAATTGGTGTTGTAACCACGCTTTAGCCGACTCATCAGAATAGAAGAATTGAAAATTTAAGTCCGCTTGTTCATAAGCCTTTTGACATAAATCTTTTGTTATAGTCGGTACCTCGCTGCCAGTTAAATTGACAGCGATTGCCTTAGTATTACCTTGTTTCAAAAAATCAACATGATAATCAATGGCTTCAGCGACACAAATAGCCTCACTGATAGGTACAAACAATACAGCATAGTTGTTAATATCGAGCTGAGAAACAGCGGTGATAATATCTTGGTGCAAACCTTGAAAGTACTCTATATTCCAAGGTCCTACACACCTAATAACAATAATATTCCCTTCAATTATTATTTCAGTTTTTCCATGAGCAATGAATTTAGCAACCATGCTTATTCTCCTCTCTTCCTTGACTATCTAAAATGACCTTCGCGGCATAAGTGCTATTTTACGCTAGGTAAGCAAGATACTCAATCCAGATAAATTTTGCTAAACTAGCGAAAACTTATATTAATACCAAGTTGATTAAGTTCTTTCCCACTCAGCGAGAATTAAAAGGCTTAAAGGCAAGGCATTGATTGATGAGAATGGTTATTCCCTTCTCGAAATCAATAACGCTGCATATAAGCCTTTTAAACTCGCCCTTGGGAGCTCATTGATAAACTGATAACGTCACAAAATTAACTAAATATAGAATGACTATGTTTAATAAATTTTGTTTGTTCTAAGCTCATCAATGTAGCTCTGAGTAGGGAAGAAATTTAATCAAATTGGTATAACTTTACTTTAGATTGAGATTTCATGGAAAACATATCAAATGCGTCTTTCCCGCGCGCTGGATTTCGTCGACGCTTTGGCTCTTGGATTTATGATTCATTAATCATTATCGCTATTTTTATGCTCTCGGGGTATGCCTGCGTTGCCCTTTTTGTTGCTTTAGATTATTTTGAAATAATATCAATTACCCGCAGCGGCTTTGGCATTGACTGGAATGCTTCTCACCCCGCTTATAGAATTGCCTTTAATAGCTGGTGTATTGTGTGGGTTTGCATCTTCTTCGTCTATTTTTGGTCTAAAAAGGGGCAAACGCTTGGTATGAGAGCATGGCGATTACGAGTGCAAAACCTTGATGGCTCATTACTCAGTACAACTACAGCGATAAAACGATTAGTGCCAACCTTACTGGGTTTGGGTAGCCTGATTGTACTTGTCGATAGAAAAAATAAATTAAGCCTACAAGACAGACTAACCAATACTGAAGTGGTGGTGCTTTCACTAGAAGCGAATAGAGGCCGTTTATAACCTGAGTGAGAATCAAAAAACATGATAAAAAACGCTATCCATTTTGGATGGCGTTTTTTCTTTGGACTATTTTTGGTTGTGCTCGCTAGGCGCCTTTCTTGCCAAGAATATACCAAGCGGCACTAACAAAGAACAGGCTTGGCATCACAGCCCCTAGTACCGGAGGCAGTTGATAAACCAAACTTAATGAGCCTAATACTTCGTTAGAAATGAAAAATAAAATCCCGGTAAAGACTCCCATCATAATACGTGCCCCCATTGAGACTGAACGTAATGGGCCAAAGATAAATGATAAAGCGACAAGCAACATAACCGCAACAGTTAATGGCTGCATGATTTTTCGCCAGAAAGCGAGTTCATAGCGACTCGGATCTTGTTCATTAGCTTCTAAATAATCTAAGTAATCAATCAAACCTCTTAAAGAAAGAGATTCAGGGGTAACGGTTACTACGCCAAGTTTTTTCGGTGTTAACGATGAATTCCAAATTTTCTTCTCATGATTTTTAGTCGTTATTACGTCATCCATCAAGACAAACTCTTCTACATCGGTGAGTAACCAACTTTTATCTTGATAGATTGCACTTTTTGCAGAGAGCCAACTATCTATTTTTAACTCTTCGTTAAAGCCATAAACTTGTATTTTCTTTAACTGCCCTTTGTCCAACACTTCACCAATATTAACAAAATAATCTCCGTCTTTAGCCCAGACACCATTTTTAGAGGCAATTAAACTGCCTCCCGAAATTGCTTGCGCACGAATTTGACGCGCTTTAGCCTCACCACTTGGTGCTAACCATTCACCAATGGCCATACTCACAACTATCAATAAAACAGCGGTTTTCATTACCGACTTAATAATATCTAAGCGGGATAACCCTGCGGCTTGCATTACTATCAGTTCGCTATTGCTTGCCAACATGCCTATACCAATTAATCCGCCTATCAAAGCTGACATGGGGAAAAATACTTCCACATCACGTGGCACATAATAAAGCACATATAATGCAGCATGCGCTAAGTCATAATCACCTCGCCCTATAGCGCGCATTTGTTCAACAAACTTAATAATGCCACTAACACTAATAAACACGGCTAAGGTAATAAAAGTAGTCGAAGCGATCACTCGGCCAATATACAAATCAAGTATACGCATTAACTTCCCTTTCCTTGATTCGATTTTTGTGCCGATTTACGGTTAAATATTGGGAATTTTGCTTTGATGATTCGCCCACTACTCCGTTCTTTCATTAACAACATGATGCCGATAAATAAGGCACTAATATGTATAGGCCACAAACCAACAATACTTGGAATAGCATTTTTCTCAATCGCTGAACGCATTGAAGTTAACAACAATAAATACCCCAAAAATAACATTAAGGCTGGTAGCATCTTGCCAAATTTTCCCTGTCTAGGGTTCACCACACTTAAAGGTACTGCAACAAAAACAAGGATAATACAGAGTAAAGGAAATGCAATTCGCCACTGAATCGTTGCTCGATAGGCTGATTCTAATTCTGGGGGCATATTATTATATAATTCAAGTGTGGTTAACGCGCTTAATTTTCGGTGCTGATGTTCAACTTCTTGATCTTTAATCTGAATATAATACTTATTAAACGCCACAGACTGGAACTCTTTAGTCTCCAAATCTCTGTGGTAACGAATGCCATCACCCAATACTAGCTGCTGAGAGCCTTGTTCATCTTCAAAAACCTTGCCGGTTTTTGCGTACACTAAACTGGAATTGATAATGCTCGCGCCAATATTATCACCTTTAGGTAACTGAGCTACAAATACCTTATTGAAGCTATTAGTTTCTCGGTCTTTATCATGAATGAAAACCACCGCATCTTGGTTTCCCGTTTGCTGGAATCGTCCAGAAACTAATGCACTCAGACCTGAGTCAGCAGCGAGTTCTTCCTTGACTGTATATTGGTATTCCGAGGCAAGTGGTGCGAGGTATAAAGTAAAAATCCCGGTGAATATTGCAGTAACCACTCCCAGCACTAAAGTTACCCTTACAACATACCACTCACTGACACCACAGGCATGCAATACAGTCATTTCGCTGTCTGCATAAATACGGCCATAAGCAAGTAATACGCCGAGAAACAAACTAAGCGGCAGAATAAAACTGGCCAGGTCTGGTATTTTTAAGGCGATAAAAGTCATCACCAATTGCCCCGGAATACTGCCTTCTGAGGCATCGCCAAGCACGCGGACAAACTTTTGACTGATAAAAATAGTCATTAACACAAAAAATACGGCTAATTGTGTTTTGGCGACTTCTTTTAATAAATAACGAAAAATGATCACAAAAAGATCCTGTAAAAACTTAGTTTTTTTCTGACATTATGGCAAATATTAAGTAAACTTGTCGTTTTCATAAGTAAACTATATAGTCAGTAACTAACGAATATTGATGAGTGCGACTATAATTATAGCCCTTAGCAATATCACTTGAATAGACAAGAGTGCTATTTTTTACTTATTTTAGCAAGTTATACCAATCAAAATGGTATAACCGCTTAATAAAAACCTAATTAAATACCTATTAAATTGTAAAAGGAAAAGTCATGGAGTTCAGTGTAAAAAGCGGCAGTCCAGAAAAACAACGTAGCGCATGTATTGTTGTTGGTGTTTTTGAACCACGCAGACTTAGCGGCACAGCCGAGCAGCTTGATGAAATCAGTGAAGGTTACATTAGCAACCTTTTACGCAAAGGCGATTTAGAAGGAAAATCCGGACAGATGTTATTGTTACATCACGTTCCTAATATCTTAAGCGAACGTGTTTTATTAGTTGGTTGTGGTAAAGAGAGAGAACTTGATGAGCGTCAATATCGTCAAATAATTACCAAAACAATTAATACCTTAAATGAAACAGGTTCAATGGAAGCAGTATGTTTCTTGTCTGAATTACATGTTAAAGGTCGTGATATTTATTGGAAAGTTCGCCAAGCAGTAGAAGCCGCACAAGATGGCCTATACAGTTTCGACAGTTTGAAAACCCGCAAAGCTGAGGCTCGTCGCCCTTTGCGTAAAATTATTTTTAATGTACCAACTCGCCGTGAATTACCTATTGGTGAACGCGCAGTTGCTCATGCTTTAGCTATTTCTGAAGGTATTACTACCTGTAAAAATGTGGCTAACATGCCGCCAAACATTTGTAATCCAGCTTACCTGGCAGAGCAAGCCAAGATCCTTGAAAATGATTACGACAACGTTACAACAACAATTGTTGGCGAAAAAGAAATGGAAGAGCTTGGTATGGGTTCATACTTAGCTGTTGGTCGAGGTTCAGTCAATGAATCATTAATGAGTATCATTAAATATGACGGTGCTGCTGATGATTCAAAACCACTTGTTTTAGTAGGTAAAGGGTTAACCTTTGACAGTGGTGGTATTTCATTAAAACCAGGCCTAGGCATGGATGAGATGAAATACGACATGGGTGGTGCTGCCGGTGTATTAGGTGCAATGCATGCACTTGCTGAACTGCAATTACCTATCAATGTTATTGGTGTTTTAGCTGGTTGTGAAAATATGCCAAGCAGTAATGCATACCGTCCTGGTGATATATTAACGACTATGTCTGGTCAAACGGTTGAAGTACTTAATACCGATGCTGAAGGCCGTTTAGTCTTATGTGATGCTCTAACCTATGTTGAACGTTTCAATCCTGATGCGGTTATTGATGTAGCTACTTTAACTGGTGCTTGTGTTGTTGCTTTAGGCGCGCATGCAACAGGCTTATTAAGTAGTCATAATCCGCTTGCCCACGAGTTGTTAAATGCTTCAGAGCAAAGTGGTGACCGAGCATGGCGTTTGCCGTTATGGGATGATTATCAAGATCAACTTGACAGCCCATTTGCTGACTTTACCAATTTAGGTGGCAAAGAAGCAGGTACGATTACTGCAGCTTGTTTCTTATCGAAATTTACTAAGAAATATAACTGGGCGCATTTAGATATTGCAGGTACTGCATGGCGTGGTGGTAAAAACAAAGGCTCAACAGGTCGCCCTGTAAGCATGCTAACGCAATTTTTACTTAATCGTGCTGGTCAAGAGCAAGGCGAGTAATTTCTCCCCTGTTAGTAAGAGTTAACATTAAACCCTAATAGTTACGCTATTAGGGTTTAGTCGTAAAATTAGGTCAATGAAATTAGGCCCTATTCATAGGTAAAAAAATGCAAACTCAAGTAATGTTTTATCTACTTAAGGATGATGTAGCAGAAGAGTCAGGTAAAGATACTCGCTCTGCGATCTATCATGCTTGTTTGCAAGCCAGTCATTTTTATCGGCAGAATCAGCGTGTTTATATTTATGCACAAGATAAAAAACATGCAGAGCAAGTTGATGAGATGTTATGGGCATTTGATAGCGACAGTTTTGTACCACACAACCTAGTTGGTGAAGGTCCAAAACAAGGCGCTATTGTTGAAATAGGTTATCAAGCACCACAAGGACGCCGTGCTGTGCTTATTAATTTAAACAGTGAAGTTCCTAACTTTGCTAACCAATTTCAATTTATCGTTGATTTTGTGCCTAGTGATGAAACACTTAAACAACAAGCGAGAGAACGCTTTAAAACTTGCCGACAATGGGGATTTCAAGTAGATAACCAAGCGGTAACTGTGTCAGAGGAAGTTGCCAAAGAGTAACTTACTTAACACAAAGACAAATTCAATAAACGTTGCATTTAACATGCTTCACTTTTACTTTGTTGAGCCTTACTGATAAAAGTACTAATGAACAGTGCGGCAACAAAACATCGAACAACTATTAAACCTATTACCGGATAAAATGATGGAAAAAACCTTTAACCCTACCGACATTGAACAGTCCCTTTATACTAGCTGGGAAGAGCAAGGTTACTTTAGCCCAACAGGTGAAGGTGACAGTTACAGTATTGCTATTCCACCACCGAATGTTACTGGTAGCTTACATATGGGTCATGCTTTTCAGCAAACCATCATGGATACGCTTATTCGTTACCAGCGCATGCAAGGTAAAAATACCTTATGGCAAACAGGTTGTGATCATGCTGGTATCGCAACACAAATGGTGGTTGAACGTAAAATTGCTGCTGAAGAAGATAAAACGCGTCATGATTATGGTCGTGAAGGTTTTATTGACAAAATTTGGGAATGGAAAGAAGAGTCTGGCGGTACTATAGGCAAGCAAATGCGTCGCTTAGGTAACTCTATTGATTGGACTCGTGAACGCTTTACTATGGATGACGGTATGTCTGAAGCAGTACAAGAAGTGTTTGTTCGCCTTTTTGAAGATGACCTTATTTACCGTGGCAAACGCTTAGTAAACTGGGATCCAAAATTCCACACCGCTATTTCAGATTTAGAAGTAGAAAACAAAGATAAAAAAGGCCACATGTGGCACCTTCGCTATCCATTAGCTGATGGCGCGAAAACAGCTGAAGGTCTAGATTATTTAGTGGTTGCTACTACTCGTCCAGAAACCATGTTAGGTGATACTGGTGTTGCGGTTAACCCTGAAGATCCTCGTTATAAAGATTTAATTGGCAAAAAAGTATTATTGCCGTTAGTAAACCGTTTAATTCCAATTGTTGGTGATGACCATGCCGATATGGAAAAAGGCACTGGTTGTGTAAAAATCACGCCTGGCCATGACTTTAACGATAACGAAGTGGGCAAACGTCATGCGTTGCCACAAATTAACATCCTAGATAAAGATGCCGCTATTTTAGCTACCGCTGAAGTTTATGATACTAAAGGCGAAGTCTGTAATGCTTACGATACTAAATTACCAAGCGAATTCGCCGGTATGGATCGTTTTGTCGCACGTAAAGCTATCGTTGCTAAGTTTGATGAGCTAGGTTTATTGGTTGAAGTAAAAGACCATGATTTAGTTGCACCATACGGTGATAGATCTGGTGTTATCATTGAGCCACTTTTAACCGACCAATGGTATGTACGTGTTGAGAAATTAGCAGGTCCTGCAGTTGATGCTGTTAAAGATGGCCAAATTGAATTTGTACCTAAGCAATACGAAAACATGTATTTTTCTTGGATGAATAACATTCAAGATTGGTGTATCTCTCGTCAACTTTGGTGGGGACATAGAATCCCAGCTTGGTATGACGAAAATGAAAAAGTGTATGTTGGCCGCACTGAAGAAGAAGTACGTGCAAACAATGATATTGCTAGCGACATGAAGTTACGTCAAGACGATGATGTCCTTGATACTTGGTTCTCATCAGCTTTATGGACTTTCTCAACTTTGGGTTGGCCAAAAAACACAGAAGATTTAAAAACCTTCCACCCTACCGATGTATTAGTAACAGGTTTTGATATTATTTTCTTCTGGGTTGCGCGTATGATCATGATGACTATGCACTTCAACAAAGATGAAAACGGTAAAGCACAAATTCCTTTCAAAAAGATATACATGACCGGCCTTATTCGCGATGAAAATGGCGATAAGATGAGTAAATCAAAGGGTAATGTTGTTGACCCATTAGATATGATTGATGGCATTTCTTTAGAAGATTTATTGCAAAAACGTACCGGCAATATGATGCAGCCAAAACTTGCCAAGAAAATTGAAAAGTTGACCAGAAAAGAATATCCAGAAGGTATTGAGGCTCACGGCACTGACGCTTTACGTTTTACCTTAACTTCTGTGGCAACTACAGGCCGTGATATTAGCTGGGATATGAAACGTCTTGAAGGTTACCGTAACTTTACCAATAAATTATGGAATGCTAGCCGATACGTAATGATGAATACCGAGGAATTCGATTGCGGTAAGGACGGAGGTGAGATTGAATTATCCCTTGCCGATCGCTGGATCATAGGTCAATTTGAACAAACGGTTAAAACGGTTCATGAAGCCTTTGATACTTATCGTTTCGATCTTGCTTCACAAGCTTTATATGAGTTCACCTGGAACCAGTTTTGTGATTGGTATTTAGAGCTTACTAAGCCTGTATTATTTAAAGGCAATGAAGCACAACAACGTGGCACACGTCATACCTTAGTAAACGTTTTAGAAGGTCTACTTCGTTTAATGCACCCTATCATGCCGTTTATTACTGAAACCATTTGGCAACGTGTTCAGCCAATGAGCCAGTTTGAAAAAAATGGTGATTCAATCATGATTCAAGCTTTCCCACAATTTAACGAAAAGAATTGTGACCAGCAAGCTATCGACGATTTAGAGTGGGTTAAACAATTCATTATCGCTATTCGTAACATTCGTGGTGAAATGGACATATCGCCAAGTAAAGAATTACCGGTATTGCTTAAAAATGTTAATGAAAACGATCAACGTCGCTTAGATGAAAACGAGCAGTTCTTAAGTTCACTAGCAAAATTAGAAAGCATTACGGTATTGGCTGATGATGAGCAAGGTCCGGCCTCTGCCTCTGCTGTGGTAGGTGACTTATCAGTGCTAATACCTATGGCTGGCTTAATAGATAAAGAAGCCGAGCTTGCGCGTTTAGATAAAGCCATTGAAAAGCTTGAAAAAGAAGCAGGTAGAGTTCGTGGAAAGTTAGGTAATGAAAACTTTGTTAGTAAAGCCCCAGCTGCTGTTATTGAAAAAGAACAAGCAAAATTAGCTGATGCTGAATCAACACTGGCTAAAATTCTTGAGCAAAAAGAGCAAATAGCTGCGCTCTAGTTCACTTCACTTTTTAGTTACGAAAAAGGCAGCTAATGTAATTAGTTGCCTTTTTTTTGTCAAAAACATAACTCATCCACCTCTTGTATTGCTATATACCCACTGCCTTTGATAGTTATTATCATTTAAACAAATATAATTTGAACTTATCTAATTTTTTATAAAGCAAATTAAAAACAACTATGATAAACTACTTTCGCGTTGAGTTCTTGCGTTGCAGATGAAGGTTTATACTGACTTTTGTTGTAGGTTTTCTATCTGATGCACATAGTGTACTGATATACTTGAATATTCTACACAGCCAGATTTAAGCAATGCAAACTATTGTTTGAAGCAGTGAATGTGTCGAATATGGTTTGTTTCCTTCCTCTTCCTGTACTTTTTGGTAGAGGGCACTTACTCGGGTGAAAACGGTTTC
>CAJXYE010000030.1 GCA_913063325.1 uncultured Colwellia sp.
CCAAAGGGCTGGTTTATAAACGCTTTATGCTGCGTTATTGATTTCGACAAGGGAATAACCATTATCTTCAACCAATGCCTTACCTAAAGGCGTTTATAATTCCAGCTGAATCCTGCATCTTCAAGTGGAGCGGGTATATAGTAATAGATAAAGCATTACGCAAACAAGGCGGCGGCGATAAAAAAGCACTCTTTTTCGCATAAAAAACGCGAAAGTAGTTTTTCCTTTAGCGAAAAAACAAAAAAAGCGCCATAAGGCGCTTTTTTAAGGGGATACCAATCCGCATAAGACAATATTCTCGTCTTTATGCGAAATGCTATTTCATCAATTAACTTTTATATTAATTATGACGTGGTGCTTTCTCAGTACGACGACTTGTACGTTGTTGGCTAACAACAGCTTCATCTGACGTAGTGATTGCAAGTGGTTGACGACGAACACGCACACCTTTCAATTGGTTAAACAAGTCTGTTGGGATACCTTTAGGTAACTGAACAAAACTATGCTTGTCATGTAAGTTAATAGCGCCGATGTAGCTACTATCAAGTGAGATTTCGTTAGCGATAGCACCAACAATGTCACCTGGACGAGCGCCATGCTCTTTACCCACTTCTAGGCGGTAAGTTTGCCAATCAACATCACTACGGTTAACTTTAGCTTTACGTGGTCTTTCTTCACGTGTGCCACGGTCATTGCGATCATTACCACGACTGTTACGGTCATTGCGATCATTACCACGACTGTTGCGGTCATTGCCACGACTATTACGGTCATTACCACGGTCATTGCGGTCGTTACGTTCACGTGCATCACGACGAGGCTTAGGATCTTCTTTTGGTTGAAGCGGTTGCTTCATTTGCTTTTGGAAAAGTAACGCTGCAGCAAGGTCAATCATAGAAACTTCAGACTCTGCGGCCATAGCTTCAACAATTTCGCGCATGCTTGAGATATCTTTATCAGCAACAATTTTTGCTACTTCAACACGAGTACGTTCAATACGTATTTTACCAATATCTTGAATATTTGGTAAATCGTAATTAAGAACAGTACCAGACGTTAAACGTTCATAATGACGAATTGAGTACATTTCACGTGGACGTACGAAAGCAATTGACATACCTTCACGACCAGCACGACCTGTACGACCAATGCGGTGAACATATGCTTCGTTGTCACCAGGTAAATCATAGTTAATAACTAATGAGATACGTGGAATATCTAAACCACGAGCAACAACATCAGTAGCAACTAAAATAGATGATTTGCCAGATTTCATTTGTTCAATACAACGTTCACGTTGTGCTTGGTTCAAATCACCATTTAATGCTAGTGCTGGGTAACCTGCACGTTCTAGTTTCTCTGCTATATCAACAGTATCATTACGAGTACGTACAAAGATAATCATTGCATCATATTCAACTACTTCAGCAATACGCTCTAATGCAGTCATTTTAGTGATGCCACTAACTTTCCATGCATACTGAGTAATGTTAGCTTTTGCTTTTTTAACAGCTGCTACTTTAATGTGCTCAGGATCTTTTAAGAAGCGGTTAGCAATTTTACGAATCGCTGGTGGCATGGTCGCTGAGAAAAGACACATTTGTGTTGTTTTTGGTAAGTGATCCAAAATCCATTGAATGTCTTCTAAAAAGCCCATATTTAACATTTCATCGGCTTCATCAAGTACACAAACACGTAATTCATCTAGCTTAAGACTTTTACGACGTAAATGGTCCATTAAACGACCAGGGGTACCAACAACAACTTGTGCACCACGCTCTAGTTGTTGAAATTGTGGTCCGTATGATTGGCCACCGTACAATGTAGCAACACGTAAACCTTTCATGTCTTTACCGAAAGATTCGATTGCTTCAGCAACTTGCATTGCTAATTCACGTGTAGGTGCTAACACCATTAATTGTGGTTTTCTAATTGAAGTATCAATTTTTGCTAATGCAGGTAAACCAAAGGCAGCCGTTTTACCGGTACCTGTTTGTGCTTCACCTAAAACATCTTTACCTTCAAGCAATGGTGGTATGGTAAGTGCTTGAATATCAGTAGCAGATTCAAAGCCAATAGAGAGAACAGCAGATAATAAGTTTTCAGGTAAGCCTAAAGAGGCAAAAGCTACAGTTTCAGGTTCAGTTACAGTTTTTGTTTCAGTTTTTTGATCAGTCATAAATAATTTTCTTCTTCGCAAGGCAGGCGCATTACTTAAGCATAATTACTTGGGTGTAATTATAAAAATCAATCACAAAGCCGCTGCCAAATTAACGTATGTTAATTAGCTGCACTTATATATATAGCATTTGATTTAAATTGCTAAGTCTTAACCTGCGTAAAATATATACGAGGAAACCACCAGGAAGACTTAAGGCGCATAGCGTTCTATTGACGCTATATTTCTTGCTAATTCTAGGGGCGAACTAGCTGGTAAGTCTATTGGGCGGTAAAACCCCACTCATTTCGATATACTTATACATCCATTTAACTATCGCTAGTTAGTATAAGTAAGTCCCTTATCGGACTAACTTTGGCTGAAAATCATTCAACCTGTTATCGAGGCGCGCATTATACAGACTATTGATGGATTGGCAAGAACTTTATAAAATTATGTCTTGGTAAAGATTTGAGTATTCTATTTTGTGCGAGTTAAATAGGAACTTTCTCAATGATTCCCTTCCCTCTTGAAGGCCCTTAAACTTGGCTGCGACAACCCCCTTCTCATGTCTGACTAAATCAAGTTCGAGTTTCAAGGGAACTTCGCCAGCGAGGCTCATTTCAAATGAAGTCTGCTGTAGATCAAGATGCTTTTCACCTGACGTTGGCATTTTTAATGTTAACCCTGTAGATGAAAGTGACAGGATTTCAATTTGTTGACCATTAAATACATCAATTACAGCAACATTCTTAGGAGTAGTTACCCGCCAACTGCGCTCACTACCTTTAACATCAATTATTTCAGGTGTACTCAGTTTGGGCGAGAAATCACCTTGTCCATCAATAGATAGTGCGACGGGAAACCATAATTGATAATGGCTAATTTCAGCTAATAACGTGAGTTTACTACCCACTAATACTTGCTTTAAATACTGAGGAATATCTGTTTGCACCGTTAGCTGATGCTGAGAGTCACTAACGATGCTGTCATTAGAGGGATCAGTAAATATGTTATTAAAAAAATCTAGTTCTTCCGTCGAAAATTCCACTTGAATCTCATGCTAGTTGTTGTTTTTATGTTAAAGATACTAACAAATACATTACACATGTGCAATTTTCGAACAAAACGACTTATATTTAGCTTGAAATGTAGACAATAACTATTCTTCTTCCCCATTAAGTATATCGGCAAAGTTTTCTAGTTTATCTAGCGCTAAGCCATGAATAGATTTTCGTGGATAGCGACCCGTTTTACTAATAACACCAGCATCAACCTTCATCAATAACTCAAGTGCTTGATCAATTGTTTCAACGCCATGAATTACAAATTCTCCGCGAGATACAGCACTGATAACGTCATCATTAAGCATTAAATTAATGACATTAGTTTTTGGAATAATAACACCTTGTGTCCCTGTTAAACCTTTATCTTGGCATAACTGAAAGAACCCTTCTATTTTCTCATTAACGCCGCCAATCGATTGCACTTCGCCATGTTGGTTAATTGAACCAGTTATAGCAAGGCCTTGATCTATTGGTAATAAAGTAATAGAAGAAATGAGCGCGCAAAGTTCAGCCATAGAGGCACTATCACCGTCTATATGACCATACGATTGCTCTATGGCAATATTTGCAGAAATACTTACAGCGAATGTTTGTCCGTATTTATGACCTAAGTATCCCGTTAAGAGCAAAACACCTTTCGAGTGAATCGATTTGCCTAAATCGACTTCTCTTTCGATATCAGTAACACCTTCACTACCCGCATAAACGGTTGCAGTAATACGTGCAGGAGTACCAAAAACACTATCACCTATTTCAAGAACAGTAAGGCCATTTACTTTACCTATAAATTCACCCTCAGTATTAATTAAAACCTGCTGTTCTTTAATTTCACTGAGCCAAGTCTCACTTAATCTTCCTACTCGACGTTTTTTCGCTGCTTGTGCTAAAGCAATATGTTCAGCGGTTAAAGAGCCTTTGCCGCCTTGCTTTTGCCAGCAGTAGTTTGCTTCATCGAGTAAGTCATTTACCTGCACTATATTGGCTGAAATTTTATGCTTATGCTCTCCTCGCCTAAGCGCATAACGTACTAATTCTAATACCGCTTCGTTACTCACTTGTGGATAATTATGTTTCTCAGCTCTTTGTCTGATTAACTGCCCAAAAGCAATTAAGTTACTGTCTGTTTTATCAAGATGGCGATCAAAATCAGCTAAGACTCTAAATAACTCGGTAAACTCCTGATCATAATCTTGCAGGGTATAATAAATTTCAGCGTCACCAAGAAGTATTACTTTAACTGCTAGAGGAATTTTTTCTGGCTGTAAACTATAGCCACTTGGTTGGCTATATTCAGAATAAGGGTTCTCGATGGTAATTTGCTGAGTTTTTAACGCTAGCTTTAAACGAGACCACACCATAGGTTGGCTAAGGACTTTTTCAGCATCTAATAATAAATAGCCACCATTGGCCTTATGCAAAGCACCAGGTCTGATCAAGCGGTAACTAGTATAAGTACCACCTTGAAAGCTAGCAAAATCAACATGACCAAATAAATTTTGGTAGGTTGGGTTTTGCTCGTATACCACAGGTGCCCCTTGAGTATTAACATGTGGAACCAGAAGGTTAGGCAAAAATCGTTCAACCATTACTTTACGTAACTCTCTATCGGTTGGCGTATCATCAGACTCAGTTACTAATGTTTCTAATACGACATCAACCACATGGTTTTTTACTTTGGCTAAATATTTTAGTACGCCTTGGTTATTACTAAATTCTTTTTCTAATTCGGTTAAATATGGCTTAATGGCCTGCTCAGCAGTATCATTTTTAAGCTTTCTTAATTGGTCAAAAGAAAGTCGTTTCCATAATGGTAATTCAAGTAATTGCTCTGAAAGAACATTCTCTAATTCATTTAATGATTTGTAGAACTTAGCTCTGTCAGATTCATTTAAATTCGAGAATTCTTTATCATTTAAGGGCTTACCCTCAACCAAAGGTGAAAAACCTACTTCGCCATTTTCTTCATATAAAACCACATTATCTTTTAATGCAAGCTCTTCAACCACCGATATTGCTTGATCATATTTTTGATTAAACTCCCTATCAATAGCCGATTTTTGTCTTTGATAACCCGGATTATCAAAAACTTCGGGAAATAAACTAATTAACGCATCAATAAATTTATTCATACTGACCAGTAATTCTTTACCATCACCGGGTTTAACTGACAAGGTTAATGGAATATGGCTTTCATCAAAATTATTGGTGTAACACCACTCATCTGGTGCATTCTTTTTGGTTGCAAGAGAAGTCAGCATTTGCTTAATTAATGTTTGTCGTCCCGTACCATGCTCACCCAAGGCAAAAACATTAAAGCCAATTGCTGACATAGATAAACCAAAGTCCAATGCCTCTTTTGCCCTTTCATGCCCAACAAAACCTTGCGCGCCAGCATCACTGAGCTTACTCGCTGGTTTTGTATTATGACAAAATAATGAAGCTGACAAAGAAGAAGTAAGATCATCAACACCCACACGGGTTTGATCTTCAAGGCAAGTAGGAGTTTTAGTCATGTAAATCCTTTAAAAGAGGTTATGAATAAGCATATTGGCCTATAAATATACAGCCGTTAGCATATCTAAATTTTGGCGTTAGTGTACTTGCTAACATTTATGCTAACAAGTTGATTGTTAGTCCGTTAATTTGAATTTTGTAGTACAAGGTTATGGATTGAGCGGAAGTCTAATGAAGTCGCTTGAGCCACAATGAACACAATCACCTATTTCACTAAAATGCATTATCGTTGTTTTTTCATCGCATTGGTCACATTGCAGCACACCAAAACCAATGAAATCACCACTTTTGTATAAACCATCATGCTTAAAGTCATCAACAAGTTCAGCCCATTCTACTTGTGATTTATCGGTTAACTTGCCGAGGTTATCCCACAAAGTTTCATTTAATAAACCTAAGTAGATAGAGTTTTTAGCTTGTGTACGGTTTAATTGATAAAAGTCATGCAAATCATATTTTAAATTATCAGTAAATTGTTGCAGCTTTTCCTCTGACATTGTTTCAGCAGCACCTGCATATAACTTAGCCTGCTTAACGAACTCATCAATGTGCGGCTTTTGTTCCTCTTTTACTTCTTCTAACCAGTCATTGAGTTTTCTATAAATATCGGCAAAGTAATCATTTTGTTGTGACATTATTATTCTCCTTTACACATATTGGTTTAACTATAGGTTCAAGTATAGGAAAAGTTACAGTTTGTGCTCAATTATGCTTGTTGTTACCCAGTTATATAAGGTATTCTACAGCGATATTCTAACGTCGATTTAGCCGTCAAATCATACCTTGTTGTATCGTTTAGCAGACAAATCGATAACACCTTAAAAGCATTCGAGAAAACCTTAATGGAAGCCATTTATAATCCCCAAGCGATTGAAGCAACAGTACAAAAATTTTGGACTGATAACAACACCTTTCAAGCGATTGAAAACCCAGACAAAGAAAAGTTTTATTGCTTAGCCATGTTCCCTTACCCAAGTGGTCGGTTACACATGGGTCATGTGCGTAATTACAGCTTAGGTGACGTTATTTCTCGCTACCAACGTATGCAAGGCAAAAACGTCATGCAGCCTATGGGTTGGGATGCTTTTGGTTTACCTGCTGAAAATGCAGCGATTAAAAATAAAACCGCACCTGGAAAATGGACCTACGAAAACATTGATTATATGCGTAATCAATTGCAATCGCTTGGTTTTGGTTATGACTGGGGTCGTGAGTTAGCAACGTGTAAGCCAGATTACTATCGTTGGGAACAATGGTTCTTTACTCAACTTTTTGAGAAAGGTTTAGTTTATAAGAAAAATGCCACAGTAAATTGGGATCCTGTTGATCAAACAGTTTTAGCGAATGAGCAAGTTATTGATGGTCGCGGTTGGCGCTCTGGCGCAAAGGTTGAACGTAAAGAAATACCACAGTGGTTTATCAAAATTACCGATTACGCTGAAGAGTTACTTAATGATTTAGACCAGTTAACTGAATGGCCTGAACAAGTAAAAACCATGCAACGTAACTGGATTGGTCGCTCTCAAGGTGTTGAGATGACTTTTGAAGTTAATGATTCAGATGAAAAATTTGATATCTACACTACACGTCCAGATACCTTAATGGGTGTTACTTATGTCGCGCTTGCTGCTCAGCATCCGCTAGCATTAGCTGCCTCAAAAACTAATACTGAATTAGCTGCGTTTATCGAAGAATGTAAAGGTAGTAAGACCACTGAAGCCGATATGGCTGCAATGGAAAAGAAAGGGGTTGATACTGGTCTTAAAGCTATTCACCCGCTTAGTGGTAAATTAGTGCCGGTATGGGCAGCGAATTTCGTCTTAATGGATTATGGCTCAGGCGCGGTAATGTCGGTACCGGGTCATGATCAACGTGATTACGAGTTTGCGACTAAATATGGTTTAGCAATAGAGCAAGTTATTGCTGGTCAAGACGGCGATGATATTAATACTGCTGCCATTACAGAGAAATCTACTTTAATCAATTCAGGTGAATTTGATGGCTTAGATTTTGAGCAAGCTTTTACTGCGATTAGCGATAAATTAACTAACGAAAACAAAGGTAAAATTAAAACTAATTACCGTTTACGCGATTGGGGCGTTTCACGTCAACGTTACTGGGGTACACCAATCCCAATGATGAACCTTGCTAATGGTGAGTCAGTGCCGGTTCCGGAAAGTGAATTACCGGTAGTACTTCCTGAAGATGTGGTAATGAACGGCACTACATCACCGATTAAAGCTGATCCAGAGTGGGCTAAAACGACTTATAACGGTGAAGAAGCATTACGTGAAACAGATACTTTTGATACCTTTATGGAATCTTCATGGTATTACGCACGTTATTGTTCGCCAAATGACGATACTCAAATGCTTGACCCTGCCAAAGCGAACTACTGGTTACCGGTAGATCAATATATTGGTGGTATTGAACATGCAATTTTGCATTTACTTTACTCACGTTTTTTCCATAAATTATTACGTGATGTTGGTTTAGTGAAATGCGATGAACCGTTTAAAAAGCTTTTATGTCAAGGCATGGTATTAGCTGATACTTATTACCGTGAAGCAGACAATGGCGCACAAGAATGGATTGCACCAAGTGACGTAACTTCAGAACGTGACGAGAAAGGCAATGTAATTTCTTCAATCAGTAAGATTGATGGTCTGCCAGTGCTTTCTGCTGGTATGAGCAAAATGTCTAAGTCTAAAAACAACGGCATTGACCCACAAGAAGTTATAGAGAAATACGGCGCAGATACTGTACGTTTATTTATCATGTTCACTTCGCCGCCAGAGCAAACTTTAGAATGGTCTGATGCCGGTGTTGAAGGTGCGCACCGCTTTGTTAAACGTGTTTATAAACTAGCTAACGATTTTGTTGAAACAACAAAAGGGTCAGACGTTGCTAACCTTGCTGATTTAACGTTAAATGCTGGCCAGAAAAAATTACGCCGTGAGTTACACAAAACTATTGCTAAGGTAACTGACGATATAGGTCGTCGTAATACCTTCAACACAGCGATCGCTGCCGTAATGGAGTTAATGAATCACTTAGGTAAAGCTAAATTAGAGAGTGATGAAGATAAAGCCATAATGCAAGAAGCTGTTCGTGCTGTGGTATTAATGTTAACGCCAATCACCCCGCACCTTTGTCATCATTTATGGCAACTAGTTGGTGGTAGTGATGTAAATGTTGAAGATGCGCCTTGGCCAGTTGTAGATGACAGCGCTATGGTAGAAGATGAAAAGTTAATCATTGTACAAGTAAATGGTAAGTTACGTGCAAAAATAACTGTCGCTGCTGATGCAAGCAAAGAAGACGTTGAAGCCTTGGGCTTAAATAATGAAAGTGTATTGAAGTTTACCGACGGTAATACCATACGCAAAGTTATTTATATTCCAGGTAAATTGCTTAATATTGTTGCGAACTAAAGTATTTTGTCATTAATAACTAAAAGCCGAGCATGGCTAAAAAACATGCTCGTCGCGCTGTTAACCACAAGCTTATTAACTGCTTGTGGTTTTCAATTACGTGGTAATTACTTGCTCGATGATGACATGCAAACGCTTTATCTTAGTTCAACCGATATTCACGGTGAATTAACGCGATTAGTAAAGCTCAGCTTGACGCGCAACCAAGTTAACGTATTAAAGCATTCGAAAGCTGATATTCCCGAATTACGTATTATTTCGGATAAATTAGACAGACGGACCTTATCGTTATTTTCTAATGGTCAAGTAGCAGAATATGAACTGATTTATTCAGTACATTATCAAGTGCGCTTTACCGGTGAAGATGCAAGAGATTTTCGTTTTGAGCTTTATCGCGATTATCAAGACGATCCTAATCTCGCCTTAGCAAAAAGCAGAGAGTTATCTTTATTATTAAGTGAGATGAGAACTTCCGCTGCAGATAAGATATTACGTGATTTAGCGAGAATACAGCGCTAGTTAACATTGCCACTGACGGTAACCTCACATTTTATAGCGAAAAAAGGCCTTCATGAAAATTTACCACAACCAACTAGATAGTACGCTACGACAGGGGTTTAAACCTGTTTGGTTGGTTTTTGGTGATGAGCCTTGGCAAAAAAACAACAGCTTAGCCACCATTAAAAGTCATGCCACAAACCAAGGTTTTAGCGAAATAATTCGTTTTAGTAGTGATACTGGTTTTGACTGGCAGCAATTACTTGATGAGTATCAATCGTTAAGCCTTTTTGCTAGCCAACGGATTATTGAGGTTGAGTTGACCACTGTAAAAGTTGGCGATGCAGGAAATAAAGCCTTGCTTGCCTTGGCTGAGCGATTAACTCAAGACATTAATAGTGGTCATGTTCCCCAAGATGTTATTTTTATATTTCATGGCGCAAAACTTGATGCTGCCAGTGCAAATAGAAAGTGGTTTAAAGCCCTGACCCAGTTAGGCTGTTATTTGCCCTTGTATGATATTGAGCTCAAGGCTATGCCTCAATGGTTGAACAATCAAGCAAGACAGCTACAGCTTAATATATCTGCTGAATTAAACGCTTTACTCATTGAATTATTTGAAGGTAATTTACTTGCTCTTGCCCAAGAGTTAGAAAAACTTGTTATCCTCTTTGGCTCACAAAGTATTAGTATTGAACAAGCAGAAAAAATAATTCTTAAACAAGCGAAGTTTAACCCTTTTCAGGTGATCGATGCCTTATTACGCGGCGATTGTGCTAAATGCATAACCATGCTTGATCAACTCCAGCAAGAAGGCATGGCGCCCGCTCAATTGCTCTGGGTCTTTCATAAAGAAATAAACCAGCTATATGCTATGTTAAATCTGTTAGCTCAAGGTGAAAGTATCGCTAATATTTATAAGCAATATCGTATTTGGGATAAACGTAAACCTTTATACCAACACGCCTTAACTCACATCAAACTAGACAATGTAAAACGAGCTATGGTGCGTATTGCCGATATAGACTTATTAAGTAAAACAAGTAGCGAATTCAATATTTTCATTCTCTTAGCTGATTTGTGCATCACCTTGTATCACGGTGAAAAAACATCCGCCTTTAGCCTTAACTATGGCTAAGTTCACAATGCAAAATACCCTTATGACTAATGAAAATGAAAAAGTCAGTTCACCGTATCATGGTCTGAGTAGAGGCATTGGTATTTTAGGTGGTACCTTTGATCCTATCCATTTAGGACACACTCAATCAGCGCAGGCGGTTGCCGATGAGTTAGGTTTACTCAAAGTACTTTTAATACCTGCACATATCCCCCCCCACAAAATTTCACCTGACTTAGTACCTCACGCAAGTGCAAAGCAACGCGCCGCTATGGTCGAAATTGCTTGTCAAAGCAGTACACTATTTTCCTGTGACCAACGAGAATTACAACGTTCAGGTCACTCTTATACGGTTGATACGCTCAAAGAACTAAAATTTCAATATCCAGACCAAGCATTGTATTTTATTATTGGTATGGATTCACTCATGACATTTAGTCGCTGGCATCAATACCAAGAAATTTTGTCACTGTGTCATTTAGTGGTCAATACGCGGCCCAATCATCCCTTTGAACAACTAAATACTGAAACTAAGAAATTACTCAGTCAGCATCAAACAACGGATATTACGCAACTGATTCAATATGAAACAGGAAGGATTTTTTTTGCCAAGCAAAGTTTTTTTGATATTTCATCAACACAAATTCGCCAACAATTGATGAAAAAACAAAGTTGTAATGACCAATTGCTCCCTGCGATTTTAGAATTTATTAACAAAAACAATCTTTACCGTTAACCCTGCGCGCAAAAAGTGTTAATATCGCACTATTATTTATTATCGCTCGTTAAAGAGCGCATAAAAGTTACGATTAACGATAGGAATAACACCTTGCAAACTGAACAACTTAAAGCATTTGTCATAGAAAAACTTGAAGACATGAAAGGCAGAGATATCATTGCTCTTAATATTAGCGACAAAGCGAGCTTTGCTGATTACATGATTATTTGTTCAGGTAATTCAAACCGCCATGTAAAATCAATTGCACAATCTGTTGCTATGGAATGTCGCGCTCAAGGCGTTGAACCACGTGGCATGGAAGGTAACGATGTTGGTGAGTGGGCATTAGTCGACTTAGTCGATATCATTGTCCATGTGATGACTGACGAACAACGTGACAAGTATAACCTTGAGCAGCTTTGGGCTGAATAAATTACTTGTTAACTTTGCCGAATAAAAATACGAGAGCTACTTTGATTTAATTCGCTATAGCGGAAAATAATTAAATCAATCACCTTGCTCTCGTTCTTTTTTCAAGGTAATTTCAACCTAGTCAATTTCAACCTAGTCAATTTCAGCCTAGTAAGCTTAGCTAAAACATTTTAGCTAAGCCTACTAGCGTAAAAGCCTTCCTATGATAATAAACTTAATAATCAAGATGAATATATGAAACTCACCTTATATGCTGTAGGTAGCAAAATGCCTGCATGGGTTATCCAAGGGTTTTCTGAGTATAGCCGCCGCTTTCCACGTGATTTAAGTTTTAACCTAGTCGAAATACCAGCAGGGAAACGTGGTAAAAATGCAGATATCAGTCGCATACTCGCTAAAGAAGGTGAGTTACTACTTGCTGCTATTCCAAAAGGAAGTCGCATAGTCACTCTTGAGGTAGAGGGACAGCCTTGGACAACACCAAAACTTGCCAAACAGCTAGAAAGCTGGCAACTTGATGGTAGAGATGTAGCCTTGCTCGTTGGCGGACCAGAAGGTTTATCACCCGCTTGTATTAAAGCATCTGAACAAAAATGGTCACTTTCAGCGTTAACACTACCTCATCCTATGGTACGAATACTCATAGCAGAAAGTTTATATCGTGCTTGGAGTGTAAATACTAATCATCCTTATCATAGAGAATAATTGTTTTAATGACCTTATTAGCCATACTTTTAATAAATAACTTTAGTTTAAATAGCCTGCGCTAATGCCTCCTCGTCGCGTTGTCATTCGAAACCAATCTGCTGAAGCAAACCTCTTTGCTCGACGTACCTTTATAGCTTTTGCCGGCGTTGTTTTAGTTTTATTAATACTTTTTGGCAATGTATATAACCTACAAGTTGAATCTTTCGAGAAATATCAAACAAGGTCCAATTCTAATCGGATCAAGTTACTTGCCGTCGCGCCAAATCGTGGTTTAATCTATGATAGAAACGGTGTATTGCTTGCAGATAACAAACCTGTTTATAGCTTAGAAGTCATTGCCGAAGATGTGGAGGACATAACATCGAGCATTATTCAAGTAAGTCAACTCCTCGATATAAGCCCTGATAGACAAAGTAAGTTTTTTAAGTCAATGAAACGAAAACGTCGTTTCAAACCCGTAGAGCTTCACTCTCGCTTAAGTGATCAACAGGTGGCTTTATTTTCAGTTAATCAGCACAAGTTCCCCGGAATTTTTGTTAGCGCTCGTTTAAAACGCAATTATCCTTTTTCAGATCTAACGACTCACAGTCTCGGTTATGTCGCACGTATTAACAGAAAAGATGCTAATAGATTAGCGCGAGAAGATAAATCAGAGAACTATGCCGCAACTTATGCTATCGGTAAGCGAGGAATAGAAAAGTATTATGAAAATATGCTGCATGGCACCATTGGTCATCAAGAAGTAGAAATTAACAACCAAGGACGAGTGATCCGTACCCTTAGTTATACCCCTCCAGTACCGGGTAAAGACTTAACACTCACCTTAGATATTGAACTTCAAATGATTGCTAAGCGTGCGTTATCAGGTAAGCGCGGCGCAATTGTGGCAATGGACCCTCGCACTGGCGGTATCTTAGCTATGTATTCAAACCCAAGCTATGACGGTAATTTATTTGTCCATGGTATTAGCACCAAAAATTATAAAAAATTACTTGATTCAAAAGACTTACCGCTTATTAACCGAAGTGTACAAAGTGGTTACCCACCTGCTTCTACTGTTAAGCCTTTCTTGGCATTAACGGGCTTGGAAGAAAATATAGTGACACCTAGTACCACCATAAACGACCGAGGTTGGTACCAACTCAAAGGTTTACCCAATAAGTATCGTGATTGGAAACCTTGGGGACATGGTAAGGTTGATTTAGTCAGAGCAATTGAACAATCTTGTAATATCTACTTTTACGATCTTGCCTTTAAATTGGGTATTACTAAAATTAGCACTATGATGGAGCGTTTTGGTTTTGGTGATTATACCGGTATTGATATTCACGAAGAAAATAAAGCAATTATGCCCAGTGTTGCTTGGAAACGCGAAAGATTTAATCAGTCGTGGTATACCGGTGAAACCTTATCAGTTGGTATTGGGCAAAGTTTTTGGACTGTTACCCCACTACAATTAACTCAAGCGTTAACTACTTTAGTTAATCACGGTGAGCGCAAAGTTCCACATTTATTAAAAGCTAAAAGTGAGTTAATCATTGAAAGTAGTGGTAAAACAACTCATCAGAACACACCGATAATTTATGAACCACGTGCACCGTTAAAGCTCAAAGATGATAGCCATTGGAATGTCGTGTTAGAGGCTATGCATAGTACCGTACAAAAATTTGGCGCTACCGCACATAAACCTTTTAAAGGTACTACCTATGATGCTTCAGGTAAAACAGGATCGGCACAAGTAGCGCGCCTTAAACAAGGTGAAGAGTACGATGCAAAAACAACATCAGAAAACCAACGTGATAACGCTATGTTTATCGCTTTTGCTCCTTTTGATAAACCTGAAATTGTTGTTGCTGTTGCCATTGAGAATGTCGCTAAAGGCGGCGGAGCAACCAATGCAGCGCCGGTAGCCAGGCAAATAATGGATCAATATTTCGGTGATAGAGTGATAACCAGTCAAGCGCATAAAGTTAACATTAGCGCTAAAGCCAACAAAAAAGTGAGTTCCCCTATAGCAACCACTCCACAAGAGGCTGACTAATGCGAAGTTCAGGACAAGAAGAACAACAAAACAACACTTTTTGGCAAAGGCTTCATATCGATGTGCCACTATTATTGGGTATTTTAGTATTACTCTTTTTAGGATTATTTATTGTTTACAGCGCGGGTGGTCAAGAGACAGCCGTTGTTTATCGTAAAGCAAGAAGTATCGGTGTTGCCTTATTCGGTATGTTTCTCGTGGCTCAGATCCCACCATTAGTTTATCGTAAGTGGGCCGTCCCCGTTTTCGTATTGGGTTTATTGATGTTAGTCGGCGTATTACTATTTGGTCATGTAGGTAAAGGCGCGCAACGCTGGCTTGATTTAGGTTTTATAAAATTCCAGCCTTCTGAAATTATGAAACTTATCGTGCCTATTATGATTGCTTGGTTTGTCAGCCAGGATAACCTACCAGTAAAGATATCAACGGTAATACTCGCCTTTATTCTGGTATTATTACCCACCTTACTTATCGCTAATCAACCCGATTTAGGTACTTCGTTACTTATTGCAAGCTCTGGTATTTTTGTTATTTTTCTTGCCGGAGCTAGTTGGAAATTAATTGGTGTTTGTGTTGGTTTAGCCTCCGCTTTTGTCCCTGTTTTGTGGATGTTTTTGATGAAACCTTATCAAAAGCAACGTGTATTAACTTTTTTAAATCCAGAGCAAGATCCCCTTGGCTCGGGCTACCATATTATTCAATCTAAAATAGCCATTGGCTCAGGTGGCATTGAAGGTAAAGGTTGGTTGCAAGGTACACAATCACAGTTAGAGTTTTTACCTGAGCGTCATACAGATTTTATCTTCTCGGTGTTTAGTGAGGAGTTCGGCTTAATTGGCGTTGCGGCATTACTGTCGGTCTATTTATTTGTCGTCATGCGCGGTTTATGGATTGCCGTCAATGCCCAACATGCCTTTACTAAATTACTCGCAGGTAGCCTTACCCTGACATTTTTTGTTTATGTTTTTGTAAATATTGGCATGGTATCAGGCCTTTTACCTGTTGTTGGTGTACCCTTACCTCTGGTCAGTTATGGCGGTACTTCAATGGTGACATTAATGTTAGGTTTTGGCATATTAATGGCGATCAGTACTCATCGACGTTTTCATGTTTAGCGTTTACCATAAACACTTTACTTTATTTTTTTAACGATGAATTTTATGACTCAACGATTTACCCTACTGTGTTATGTATTAACGTTCTCACTCTTGAGCGCTTGTAGTTCTGGACGCTATCAACAAAAACATGACAGTACGCCTACCCGCCTACCAAGCCAAGCAGAGCTAAAAGATGCGATTGCCCGTGCAGAGCCATATAGCCGTGGCGGTAATAAAGACTATAAAGTTTTTGGTAAACCTTATGAGGTATTACCATCAGCTCAAGGCTTTGAGCAAACTGGAACGGCTTCTTGGTACGGTAAGAAATTTCACGGTCACCTCACTTCTAATGGTGAGATTTATGATATGTATGCGATGAGTGCTGCCCATAAAAACCTACCTTTGCCTACCTATTTAAAAGTCACCAATACCGCTAATAATAAATCAGTTATTGTTCGTGTTAATGATCGCGGCCCTTTTCATCAATCACGTATTATTGATCTATCTTATAGTGCAGCTTATAAACTCGACATGCTAAAAACGGGTACTGCACACGTTAAAATCACCGCAATTACCGGTTTTGATAAAAAAACAGCAAAGGCTTCTTCGTCTATAATTATGCCTGCTTCACCTACAGTTAAAGTGCTACTTCCTACAAAAGTTAAAACGGACATTCCAGCACAAGTTCCTGCTCTAAAGGATAGCAGCATGGGCATCACGACCCCTTTTATTCAAGTCTTTGCCACCAGTAAAAAAGATCTGGCTATTAGCACAGCAAATAAGCTTCAAAATCAATATAAGCAAAAAACCAGTTATCCTGAACATCAAGGCCTTTATCGAATTCAAATCGGTCCAATAGACGATCTAGCCACATTGAATGCTTTATTATTGGCATTAAAAGAAAATGGCTATCCTAATGCATATCCGCGCAGTACACCCCAGTAATAATCTATAACAAAGCTCTATTAACATCGAATTTTATAAACGTTGTTACATTTTAAAGGGTTTTTCTGCGGTTTTAATGACAATATCTGTTTTTTTCCCATAGCCAAGTTTTTTAGAAGTGGTATACTTTCGAACAGTTGATTTTCCTTACTTTTCCTCACACGACTATATTATGACTAAAATAACAAAATATTCTGGCCAATATGCTGCCAAAAAATTATTTACTCTTTTCAGTGGCGCACTATTTAGTGCTGCGATTGTTCTTATACCAACCGCAAATGCTATTACCATCATCCCCGATGCGCCACAAATTAATGCCAAAGGTTTTATCTTAATTGATTACACCACAGGAAGAATAATTGCTGAAGAGAATGCCGATACTCAACTAGCTCCTGCCAGTTTAACCAAGATAATGACCAGTTATATTATTGGTAAAGAACTTGAAAACGGTAACATTAAAAATACTGATAAAGTTATGATCAGTGAAAAGGCTTGGGCTAAGAAGTTTCCTGACTCTTCTAAAATGTTTATTGAAGTAGGCACTGAAGTACCTGTTAGTTTGTTAAACCAAGGCATTATCGTTGCTTCGGGTAATGATGCCTGTGTTGCGATGGCCGAACATATTGCCGGTAGTGAAAGCGCTTTTGCTGACTTAATGAACGCACATGCCGAACAATTAGGTATGTCGAGTAGCTTTTTCGAAAACAGTCATGGTTTAGACAGTACATCTCATATGACAACACCAAGAGATATGGCAACGCTTGCTATTGCCCTTATCCGCGATGTACCTGAAGAATATGCAATCTATAAACAAAAATCATTTACTTATAACAACATCAAACAATATAACCGTAACGGTTTATTGTGGGATAAAAGTTTAAACGTTGATGGCATGAAAACTGGCCACACCTCCAATGCAGGCTACAGCTTAGTTACCTCAGCGACTAAGGGCGATATGCGCTTAGTGACTGTAGTTATGGGCACAGCAAGTGAACGTGCCCGTAAAGTTGAGAGTAAAAAACTATTAAATTACGGTTTCCGCTTTTTCGAAACAATTACGCCATACAAAGCAGGTGAAAAATTTATCGCTAACCGTGTCTGGATGGGTGACAAAGAAAATGTCGATTTAGGTATTATTTCAGATACACCAATCACTATTCCTCGCGGCCAACGTACCAACTTAAAAGCAAATTTTGAACTGAATCAACAATTAACAGCACCTTTAGCTAAAGGTACCGTTGTAGGTACTTTATTTTTACAGTTAGGTGATGATGATATCGCTCAATACCCGCTAGTGACCTTAGAAGAAATAAATGAAGGTAGCTTATTCAGTCGCTTAGTTGATTATGTTAAGTTGCAATTTGCTGACTAAAAGCAGTTAAACATTCCGCATCAAAAGCCTCTTTATTGAGGCTTTATTGTTTTTGCGTAAGAGTTATAAACAAAATAATATCAGCCCTGAATATTTAATGTTAAAATATCCCAATACGTTCCAACATAGCTCAAAAAAGAAGTAAATAAAGATGAAAACCAAGTTTGACGAATTATTAGAATTTCCTACGGTATTAAACTTTAAAGTGATGGGCGTTGCCTCTGACGATTTACCGGACGTGATCATAGCTGAACTACAAAAGCATACTCCGGGTGATTACTCGCCAAAAATAAAACCAAGCTCAAAAGGTACTTACCTTTCAGTAGCAATTGCTGTGACCGTTACCAGCAAAGAGCACATCGAAATGATCTATGAAACATTAACTGCACTTGAGCAGGTACGATACGTTTTATAAGCTTTTACTATAGATTGATGAGGTTTGCCTAGTGCTCTCAAGTTCTACAATCGAGTCTGATGTTAGCAACATTGCGGACTCACTCGTGATCCGACAATTAAATACCATGGATTACAGCCAAGTCTGGCAAGCGATGAAAGACTTTACCGATAGTCGTGATAACACTGTCGCTGATGAGTTATGGCTAGTCGAACACCCTGCTGTTTTTACCCAAGGACAAGCAGGAAAAGCTGAGCACTTACTCGTACCAGGTGATATTGAAGTAGTAAAAGTTGATCGAGGCGGTCAAGTGACTTATCACGGACCAGGTCAGCAAGTTGTTTATGTCATGATTAACCTACGACGTAAAAAAATAGGCGTTAGACAGTTAGTTACCTTGATTGAAAACAGCATTGTATCTGCTTTAGCTGATTATAACGTTACTGCCTATGCCAAAGCTGACGCACCAGGTGTTTATGTTGATGAGAAAAAAATTGCCTCATTAGGATTACGCGTACGCAAAGGATGTTCTTTTCATGGCTTAGCTATGAATGTCAATATGGATTTATCACCTTTTCTGCGTATTAACCCCTGTGGTTATGCTGGTTTAGAAATGGTACAAACTGCCGACTTACAAGGCCCAAAAGATACCGCTAGTGCAAGTACAGCGTTAGTGAAACATTTAATAACCTTACTTGATGCTAATAACGTTAGCTATCAAACCGGTTTACCAAACGAGAATAGTACGTCCCATGAGTAGTGACTTAACTTCAGGTAATAATACCTCAGAAACAAAAACAGCCAATCGTGTTGCCGGCGAAAAATTTCGCGATGCAGATAAATTAGCACACATCCCAATTAAAGTTGTTAGCTCGACTAAAGCGACCATGTTACGTAAACCAAGTTGGTTACGTATCAAGTTACCAAAATCGAGTGAACGTATTGATAACATCAAAGCTAATTTACGTAAGAACAACCTTCATTCTGTATGTGAAGAAGCTTCATGCCCTAACTTATCTGAATGTTTTAACCATGGTACTGCCACCTTTATGATTTTAGGTGACTTATGTACTCGTCGTTGTCCATTTTGTGATGTTGGTCACGGCCGTCCACTACCACCTAACCCTGATGAGCCTAAAAAACTTGCTGATAGCTTAAAAGATATGGGCTTGAAGTATGTCGTTATCACCTCTGTAGACAGAGATGATTTACGTGATGGTGGCGCTCAACAATTTGCTGATTGTGTTAAAGAGTTAAGCGAGCAAGCACCTAATACTAAAGTTGAAATTTTAGTACCCGATTTTCGTGGTCGCATGGACAGAGCGCTTGAGATTTTGAATCAACATCCTCCTCATGTCTTTAACCACAACATGGAAAACGTGCCGCGTCTTTATACTAAAGTTCGCCCAGGTGCTAATTACCAATGGTCTTTAGACCTATTAAAACGTTTTGGTGAAGCCAATCCTACGGTAGCGACAAAATCTGGTTTGATGGTTGGTTTAGGTGAAACGAACGAAGAAATCCTTCAAGTGATGCAAGACTTACGCGATCACGGCGTAACCATGTTAACTGTCGGTCAGTATTTACAACCAAGTAAAGACCATCTTGCTGTTGAACGTTATGTTCACCCTGATGAATTTGCGATGTTCGAACGTGAAGCGAAGAAAATGGGCTATGTACATGCTGCCTGTGGACCTTTGGTACGTTCAAGCTATCATGCTGATAAACAAGCAGCTGGTGAAGAAGTTAAGTAGTCATTATTGGCTTCATGCTTTAATAGTTATAAATATAAAAGCCAGTATCTCTACTGGCTTTGTTTTTTCATTGCTAATACCCAAGCTAACGCTGTTAATACGTCACTAATTTAGGATTTTTAGGGTAAAATTTATCAGGCATGCTACTAATATGTTCAAAGAAGCGGGTATCTTTATAGGGTAGTTTCATAAAGCCAGAAATACCAATGCCATCAATAGCGGGTAAAAGTTCTAATATCCTCGATAAACAAGCTTTAAACTCGGTTTCTTTTTCATGATTGAGCAACATCAAATAACTGTGAATTTTTAAATGTGTCGGTAGAACTTCAAATATAATACACCCAGTATGATGTATTAAGTTTAACTCTGCTAAAACAGCCATTAATTCATCTGGAAGATATAAGTACTCATCGGGATCTTTACCATCTTCAAAATAAGAGTGTAATCGGGTGACATCATCAACATCCGGAACATCACTTACATCAAAGGCTATCTCTTGTGAGTTATCAGCAATAAACGGCTTACTTTCATTTATTCGCTCGACATGCAAGGTATTACGGGCATTAAACAAGCAACTTTTAAAAACACCAATACGAAATATTCCTTGTGCTAAATAGATAATATTGTTTACCGCGCTGGTAAAAGAGGCCTTTCGTGATTCATCAAATAACGTTAGGTTAGAGTCAATATAAACCCCCTCCTTTGCCCAACGAATGGCAATGCCGCCAACAACAGGAAAGTTACCTAGCCGGCTTAATGCGGCAATAAAGGCTTTTTCATTATCACCCATTCCCATCAAATAATTTTTATAATACTTATCCAGCTGTGCATCATCTATCTCAGATAAACTATCACTGTCCGTTAGTTCACGAAGAAATGACTTTCGCGAGCCATACACTACCGTATCAATTTGTGCATCTTGTTGCTTAACCCAAACAGGGATTTTCGCGATAACATCAGACATTGTCGGTTGTTCAGCCAACACAACTTGTTTGAGGTAATTAAGGTTATTAAAGAAATAATCACCTGCTTGACTGCGCAATTTAGCATCATCACTTAACATGCCAGTTAGTACTTGTGCGAGTAATTTAGGCAAACCTAAGGCATTAGGTGGAATGACTTTTATGCCATAGCGACATGATTGTCCTGAGGCTAGTGCATATAAAGTAGCAGCTAAACCTTGTTCATCAAAACGCGGAGACGACAAACCACCATTGAGTTGTTCAGGACCAATAAAATAAACATCCCCTAACCGTGCATTGCTGTGTTGTAAATCACTACTCATTAGCTCCATGACATTGGTACTAGTGCTTTGATTATTGCAATCCATTTGTGCATTGACAGAAGAGCCCCAATCGATGAGTTGTACCTTACCTGTCGCTTTGTCATAAACTAAGTTAGAAGGTTTAATATCGCCATGTACAATAGGCTTTAATTGTCGATGGTTATTAGCTTGGCGTAAATACAATAATATATCGGCTAATTGTAAAGTAATACTTACCACCAATTCAGGTGATAATGGCCCTACTTGCAGTGATAGCTGCTCTAAATCTATCCCTGGTGCTCGGGTCATTTGTAAAATTGATTGCCGTTTAACTTTCTGATATTCAATCACAGTCGGTATTTGGGGGTGATTAAGCTGAGCTTGAATATCGGCTTCATCTGCTAATCGGTCTTGTACATGTTGAGGTAAATTAATACGAGAAAACTTAAACACCACGGGCAGTTCTGTTTCTGTATTACCTTTTCGCTTAATGCCCGAAAAGACAAAACCATAAGCCCCCTTACCTAACAGAGCAACGTCTTCGAAATCTAATTGTTTTAATTGTTGCTGACAAAGATCGACCCATGTCTTTAACTTAGTCGCGTCTTTGTGACTAAGTAGATAGATGGATTGTTCTTGGGCAATATAGAAATGCTGTAGTTGTTTACTTTCGTTTTTTGACATTATTATCACACGTTTCGCTAGCAACTAAGTCACATGACATAAATTGCAATATAAATGGGTTTAGACAACCGTATAACGCATGATAACTTAAGCTTATAACAATTTAAATCAAGTCAATAAGATGAAACCTAGTAAAACGAACTAATATTTAAACCCTAGAAAACTCAATTTTGCAGTCGCACTGTAACTACCACCACGATCCGCGTCACCGAGCGCTGCATCATAATGTATCGCCGAGCCCCCTGTCACCGTAACTCTTTTGGCGCGAATAGAGCCATACAAAGTAGTCCCTGCTCCTATATCAGCAAAAGCTAAAGGGGCATAAATAGCGGCATAAAGCTCGCCGGCACCACTTGTCTGAAAACCATAATCGGTATAGCGGTATATATCACGTCTAACATGCTCAGTCACACTAGCATACGAAGAATAGATACTCATCGTAGGCCGGGATTTTCTACCCGGTATCGTGGAGGTGAAGCCATGTTTCAAAGATTCAATTTTACCTCCCCCTGAAATGGTGACCTTACCTTTAATAAGGAGTGTTAAACTGCTGCCCGCCTCAATGGTCATTTTTGCGCCACCTGTAACGGTAAAGTCCCCCTCTACATATAAAGTAACATCGCCTTTAATAATAGCTTTAGCATCACTTGATAAAGTAAAGCTTGCCAACTTTATTACCGGTAACGTTTCACCTAATACATCTTCATCACTCGATAAAAAACTGGTGCTATCGCCGTTACCCGTATAGTGCCCTTCAGCGCTGCCTAAGCTTTCTGTAAAGGTAAAAGTACTGGTACTTAACCCAGTAAATGTAGGGAGTGAGCTAGCGCCATTGGCGACTAGATCAATTTTATCGGTAATATTTAAATGATCACAGTTTGTTTCGGGGTCAGCTGCATCGTAACCCGGTGCAGTGACATCAGAGTCTTTAACTTTTTCTACATTTGGAAAAATATTATACTTGGTCTTACGATATTCAGAGTTATCATTTTGAAAAGTATCTGCTCCACCATATAAAATGTCTAAACCGTCATTAACATCGTTTAGAATATACGTAGTCCACTTCATCTCGGCATCACCATTTGCTCTAACATGACCCGCTATTTTTCCGCCTTTTTGATGATAATCACCTTGAGTAAGTACGTTACCAGTAATCCTAATGCCAGAGCCGTTACCAATCATAATGTTACCATTGGCATGCAGGTTTCCGTCTACATTTGAAGTATTGGTATCTATACCTCCAGTAGCATTAAGATCTCCATAAATCGGACTATTACCGCCCAAGACAATATCAGCAAGAATAGGAGGGCTGGCGTCGGGATCAGCCTTAGTTATGGTAGAAACATGCCCTTTACTTCCTCTGGTTGTCACGACACTTTGATTGCCATTCCTATCTGTGGTGTAAGTAATGGTTGATGAGTCGCTAGAGTCATAACTATCTATTTGACCACTGCCACCCAAGTTAATCCCGTCACACCCTGACACAGCATCAGAAAAAGGAGATCCGCCACCGCCTTGGCTTATCTTTAAACGAGCCTTGAGTACTTTTTTCCCTTCAAAACGATTTCCTTCGCTGATCAGTAATAATTCACCGGGTGTTGTTTCGGACAGCGCTACTTTGTACGTCATACCACCATGATTTAGCGTTGCATGACCTGTTTGTCTACCTAAGTCAGTACTACCATTTTGTACACCTAAAGCGAGTAATTCGGCAATGGTCGCATTTTGATTATCAGCCAAAGCTTCACTTAAGGTTGTAATTGAAGCGAAGATTCCTTGTTCACTGGCAAGTCTTGCATTAATTTCTTTTTGAAAATTACCACTTAAACGTTCTTGATTGACATTATCTTTTAACGAGTTCAGCACTAAAATACTGGCTAAACTGCTCAAAAGCAGTACAGTAATTAACGTAAAACCCTGTTCTTTTTTTCTTGGTAGAGCCTTTGATTTCCCGATAGATAATTTGCAGGCTTTTTTTCCATTCATTTTTAAGTACTTCAACTTAGTAACATCCCTTTTAAATAGTCCTTTACACAAGCCGGTTAAGGCATCGCAGCTCGTAAAATAAGGTTAGTTAGCGCAATATCAATATTTATTTCACTATCGACAAAATTTTGCGGCAAAACGATTGGTTCTACAGAGATAGTCATGAGGTTTCCATCCAGCGTGTAAGTGATGTCATTAATGCCACTTAATAAGTCAACATCGACATTGGCATTAGCCCCCGCGTTAATTCGACAACTCAATACTTGTGTTACGGCACTAAAGGTATAGGTTTCGGTATAAGCGACAGCTGGCGCATCTTCGCCTGTGCAAGGAGTCGCATTGGCTGGTTGTTCTACTGTAAGCTGCTGGGCAACGGCAACAATTGGCAAAACTTCTGTTTGCTTTAAACTGCGGGTAAATACTTGTGAGCTATAGCGGATCACTTCTTGAGCATTTTCTAATTCTTTACTTGCCTCAATACTACCGCTAAGACTTGAATAAGTACCTGTAATACCAAGTAAAATAAAACTGCTTATAACGAGTGAAATCATAAGTTCGACTAAGGTAAAACCTTCAATATTTTTTTTCATAAAATGTCAGTCCTTATGAACAAATTTGTGGATATTGCGCATTAATTCGAATAACACTGGCATTATCATCAGTCATGCGCGCATCATTCCAACTCACAGTGACCATAAGATTATTAACAAAAGGAGATACCCCACCGACAATTTGTGTCGTTGCAGGAACGATGGCAACGTTATAAGTAGCAACGGGGGAAACAAAGTTTTCAGTATTATAATCCGCATCATAAAGTACCGTTCCATTCTGTAAATCACATAACTTTACCCAAGTACGTTCAACAGCATTGTTCGCTTGTATAAGTGATACGGTATAATTAAAGCTGTTGGTCGCATACTGTAATGACTTTAACTGTCCGGCTGCTAAACCTAATAAAGCAACACTCGAAAGAACCAGAGCAATTAATACTTCAATTAAGGTAAAACCTTGCTGTTTTGAAGACCTAACCTTGCTTAAAGCTGCATATTTCATTTTGACCATCCTTATATTTACGGTGCTATGCAAGCATTGTCAGAATTATCATCTGGCCTTAGACTACTTTGACCACTAGCCAAAATACCTAAACAGTAATCCGTGGTATTACTATCACCATCGGTAATAAGATAACTGCCCGCACCTGGAACTTCGCCTGTCGTGCTGATAGTAAGGTCGGCCAAGCCCGTTACCGAAATACTGCTATGGGTTGCGGTAAACGTTTGCAAAGGTTGAGCTTGCCCAGCAATAAGAACCTCCCATTCACCACCATCTTCGTTCAATTGAATATCGCTATTACGCTTAGCAGCTTCACTGCGGGCAAACTTAAAAATACTGTGCAATTGATTAGCGTTAGATCGTAGGTTGTTATTTTTCATTTGCTGTGAAAATGAAGGGATCGCGACAGACGCTAAAATGCCAACAATTCCGACGACAAAAAGTAGTTCAATTAATGTGAAAGCTTGTTCTTTATTGTTCATAGAGTTCTTCACCCATTCCATAGAAAATAGTTAATTAGTCCATTTTTATACATAAAACAACGAGTGATTGCGCTGTCACTCTCAGCTGACTTTAAACTTATTAAGGCCAGCATTCACTCGATAATCCTGCTGGTGTTGCTGTAGTTGTGCCTTGGTGATTAATCGTCATCACCCCACATTTATCACCATATTGGGCACTGCCCGGCTTAGGCGTTACCGTTAAGGTAAATTGATCATTTAATGCATCTGATGCGGCAGGAGCATAAGTAAAAGAATAATAATCCGTTGCATCAATACCAAATTCAGTTGCCGCAACACCGCTGGCTCTATACTGGCCTTCTCGGCTATATTGGCGCTCTAATATAGAGATCTGTTGTAAAACAAAGTGCTGAACTTCTGCGCGGCGGCCATCTTGCATATATGATGTATAAGAAGGCAGGGCAACTGCAGCAAGAATCCCAATAATAGCAACAACAATCATCAACTCTATTAAGGTAAAACCTTGGCCTTTAATCATTATTTTTCCCTATACGACTGCATACACATATAATTATCATAAGCCACACCATAAAATGAAAGCGCTTACATTTCAAGCATTTTCATTTAATTGAATATCGCTATTGCGTTTAGCCGCTTCACTTCGAGCAAACTTAAAAATACTATGCAGCTGATTAGCATTAGAGGTTAATCTGTTATTTTTCATTTGCTGTGAAAATGAAGGGATCGCGACAGACGTTAAGACGCCGACAATACCGACGACAAAAAGTAGTTCAATTAATGTAAAAGCTTGTTCTTTATTGTTCATAGAGTTCTTCATCCATTCCATAGAAAGTAATATACCTGTCCATTTTTATACTGAACACAACAAATGACAACGCTGTCATTTTGAGCTGTTTTTTTAATCTTATTAAGGCCAACATTCACTCGATATCCCTGCTGGCGTCGCTGTTGTTGTACCTTGGTGATTAATTGTCATCACCCCACATTTATCACCGTGTTGGGCACTGCCCGACTTAGGCGTTACCGTTAAGGTAAATTGATCATTTAATGCATCAGATGCTGCTGGCGCATAAGTAAAAGAATAATAATCCGTTGCATCAATACCAAATTCATCTGCCGCAACACCGCTGGCTCGATACTGCCCTTCTCGGCTATATTGGCGCTCTAATATCGAAATCTGTTGTAAAATAAAGTGCTGAACTTCAGCGCGACGACCATCTTGCATATATGACGCATAAGAAGGGAGAGCAACTGCGGCCAGGATCCCAATAATAGCAACAACAATGAGCAATTCTATTAAGGTAAACCCTTGCTGATTATTTGGGAGGTTTTTACTGTTTATTTTATTGAAAAAAATCATAACCTATCCGTCCTAGATGAGTGTCGATACGCTCGGTTAAATTTACAAAATCATAACATGCTAGTGATAATATTTTGAAATAACATAAAAAAAGTAAGTCATCAATATTGTTATTACCGTGATATTTTCAACAATAAAACAGCTATATAGTAATTAAGTGCCATGATATTACAGTAAAAATCACTGATAAGTACTCTTACCAGTGTTGTACAGCTAAAATGTTAACTTTATGTAATGATTTAGCCACTATATAGCTATTACTCGGAGATATGAATACTCATGTCTTTATATTGTGCTCACGTAACTTCATCGCTATTTTATTGTGTGACACCTTTAAACGCTCAGCAAGTTTACGCGTTGTTGGAAATAACGGGTATAAGTGTGCCAGCAATTTAGCTTCAAACTCGCGTTGTGCACTAGACCAATCATGCACATCCTCCAGACTGACATCATTTATTTCTGCAGCATTGGCTGAATATTTTTTCAGTACTTGTTGCAAGTCATCTACGCTAATGTTGCCACCATTATTTAGCGCGACCACGCTAAATAGAACATTTTGTAATTGCCTAATATTACCTGGCCATGAAAAACGCTGTAATAAGGCAAGGGCTTGTGCTGTAAGCTTGGGTTTAGTAGAGCTATTTGACTGACTATTACTGACTTGTTTGGCGGCATTTTCAATGAATAAATTAGCGAGTAACTCAATATCTGCAAGACGCTCCCTAAGTGGCGGCAGTTCGATACTCAGTACGTTAAGACGATAATAAAGATCTTCTCTAAACGTTTTTTGATTAATTAATTTTGCTAAGTTCTGATGGCTAGCACTGATAATGCGAATATTAGCGAACAACTCCTTAGTACCACCAACACGGCGATAAGTAAGATCTTGCAAAAAACGTAATAACTTAGCTTGTAAATACGGTGACATTTCAGCTATCTCATCTAAAAATAAACAACCGCCTTCCGCTAATTCAACGAGTCCAGGTTTACCGCCTTTTTGTGCGCCAGTAAAGGCACCACTTTCATAACCAAAAAGCTCACTTTCTAATAAGTGTTCCGGTAATGCAGAGCAATTAATCGCTAAAAAAGGCGCTTTAGCCCTTGAACTCGCCTGATGTAAAGCTCTGGCAATTAACTCCTTACCAGTACCTGTTTCACCACTAATGAGTACGGGTAAATCTAATTCAGCAAAACGTTTTCCTTGCTCTTTAATTAAACTGATACTGTTTGACTGGCCAATGATGTTGTCAAAGCTGTGCTCTTGATGACTTTGCATTAGAGAAATTTGCCGCCCAAGAGTATCCATAGAGCGCAGCAGCAATACCGAGCCGTTAGCCTCTTTTAAATTATTTTTTACTGAGTTAGTGGCTGAATTCAATAACACTGGACTTATATCAAGAATATAGGCTGTTCCTTGAATAGTAATGGCTTGACTGGTGGCTGTATTAGTCAGCATGGCCTTATTAATTTTGCTAATAAAATTATCAATAGGCTTGCCCAAGTAATCTAGAGCAGTTAAATCAGAGTTAGGCCCCGCGACTTTTGCCATAAGTTTATGGCTGGCCTTATTCATCGCTAAGATATTGCCCCGACTATCAAGATCAATAATCGGCTCTGGCATTTTGTCTAATAATGCTTGTAAGTGATTTGCTCGCTGCTCGCTAGGAAGCCAGTTTATAGACTCAACGCTAATTACTCCCACAACATCAGCTAAGCAAGACTTAATTTTAGACAAGGTTAGTTCATCATATTCAAGATGTAGGTAGGTGAAACAACTGGTAATTTCTACTGCTTTTAAATTCCAATCTTGTTTCGCAAACACCGCTAATATTTCTTGTGAAATACCAACCCGGTCGTTTGATTCAATAACAATACGCATAAATAGAAGCGCCTCAAATTAACTTGTACTATAAATATGACACAGTAATAAAATCAGTACAAACTTATAAGTCGATAAGAATAAGCAATTAATCCATTAAAACCTATGTTTAGCGCATTATATATAGCGGTTAAATACTTATCACCCTAAAACCTTGTAATAAAATGGTTACAAAACTAGTGTACCACTAACACAAAAAAACCTATCCATTTGAAAAGCATAGCTTTTATTGATTGGCACTATAATTGCTCTTCTTAATATAAGACTACCGTAAATATAACAATAATAATTTAATCTCACTTTGGAAGATAAGCCATGACCCAGTTTAAGAGCGACAACATAGAAACTAAAGCCATCCACGCCGGCAGAATTGATGATAAACAATTCGGCTCACTGGCAACGCCTTTATACCAAACTTCGACCTTTATTTTTGATAATGCGCAACAAGGTGGCGATCGTTTTGCCGGTGAAAGCGAGGGTTATATTTACACTCGGTTAGGTAATCCTACTACACGTCAGTTAGAGCAGCGCGTGGCGGCAATGGAATGTATGGATGATGCAGCAGCAACAGCAACGGGTATGGCAGCTGTCTCAGCAGCGTTGCTAACTAACTTGCAAGCTGGCGATCATATGATTTCATCAAAAGCCGTTTATGGCTGTTCATTTGCTTTGATGAGCCACATGCTTAAAAAATTCGCTATCGACGTAACCTTTGTTGATATGACAGATCCTGAAAACATTAAGTCGGCCATTAAAGTAAATACCAAATTAGTCTTTTTAGAAACACCAATTAACCCAAACTTAGTGGTATTAGATTTAGAAAAAATTTGCGCAATTGCCAAAGAGCATAAATTATTGTCTATTGTAGATAACACCTTCCTTACTCCAGTTTTACAGCAGCCCGCTAAATTTGGCGCAGATGTTGTTGTGCACAGCGCGACTAAGTACCTTAACGGCCATGGTGATGTTGTCGCTGGCATTGTTTGTGGTAGTTTTGAGATGATCAACGAGATAAAAATGACCACGCTCAAAGATATCGGTGCCACAATGAGTCCACACGATGCTTGGCTAATTATGCGAGGCCTTAAAACATTGCCTATTCGCATGGATAGACATTGCAGTAATGCCCAGACTGTCGCTGAGTTTTTAGAGCAGCACCCTATGGTGTCAGATGTTTATTATCCTGGCCTTAAAAGTCATCCTGGACATAAATTTATTGGCAAGCAAATGAAAGCTGCTGGTGGTGTTATCGCTTTTGAATTAAATACCGATCTTGCCGGTGGCACCGCATTTATTGACGCGATGGAGCTGTTTTCAATAGCGGTCAGCTTAGGTGATGCTGAATCTTTAATTCAACACCCTGCTTCTATGACACACTCCCCTTATACACCAGAAGAGCGTGAAAATGCAGGCATTAGTGATAGTTTAATTCGTATTTCAGTCGGTCTAGAAAGTGTCGACGATATTATTGCTGACTTAACGCAAGCTTTAGCCAAAGTAAGTCAGGCGACTGCAGATAAAGTAACTCCTATCACTAAAGCTTCTAATGCAGCTTAGTTTTACTTAAATTAGAATAAGTTAGCTTAAGAGATTGAAGCTAATATAAAAAAATAAAACAACAAAAAGCCCCAATATGTGAATTACATATTGGGGCTTTAAATTAATAACGATGAAAACTCATTATTAACAGAAACATTGCTCAGCAAAGGCTATTTATCGCTAAAAATTACCGCTAGTTGTGGCAGTAACTTAGCTTTCAATGCAGTTACTTCTTCGTCTGAATAAGGCGTTAACGCTTGCTGCCCCCAAATAGGTTTTGGCCATTGCGCATCACTTTTAAAGCGAACAACGTGGTGAACATGTAATTGCTCTACGACATTACCCAACGCGGCAACATTCATTTTATCGCCATCAAAAACTTGCATAAGCAACTCACTCAACAAGCTAGACTCATTAAGTAATTGCTGTTGTTGCTGCCAATCTAACTGATAAATTTCACTAATCTCAGCAACTTTAGGCACTAAAATAAACCAGGGATAAGCACTATCGTTACACAGTAATAGTTTACACAGAGGGAAATCCGCCAACTCAATACCATCAGTCACTAGTTGCGGGTGCAAATTAAATGTTGTTGCTTCAGTCATGATTAAAACCTTGTTGTGAACAAATTATTATTAATGTTAACCGTTAAAACTTATGCTTAAACCCGTTAACGTTTATTCTTACGACCACGACCACGAGCGGTTTTCTTTGCTTCTCTGGCAGCAATTCGTTTCTCTTCTAACTCGGCAAAGTGTGCGTTTTCAGAGTCAATGATGTCCGGTAATTCAAAAGAAATAGCACCTAGTGTTTTATCACGAATTTCATTGATCAATATGACTGCCGCTTTATGTAAATCAACACGACCACCACTTTTAACACAGCTACGTTTACGGCCAATGGCTTCAATTAAATCTTCTTCATGCTCTGGTAACTCTTCAAGCTTATAGCGTTCCATTACCCGCTTAGGATAATTTTTAAGTAAGTAGTCTGCGGCAAAATAAGCGATATCATCATGATCAAAAGCTGTATCTTTTACCGCACCTGATACGGCTAAGCGATAGCCTGAATTTAGGTTAGCAATTTTTGGCCATAACATGCCTGGCGTATCAAAAAGGTACAAACCTTCTTCAAGACGGATACGCTGCTGCCCTTTAGTGACCGCTGGCTCATTACCCACTTTTGCTTTTGCTTTACCAACTAAAGTATTGAGTAATGTCGATTTTCCCACATTGGGTATGCCCATTATCATTGCATTAATTTGCTTACCGTCTTCATCTTTATTTGGCACCAATTTACGAATTAAATGAACAAGGTTTTTTGCGACACTCGGCTGCTCTGTCGTTAACGCAATCGCTTTTACATTATGCTGAGATTCTAAATAATCTAACCAAATCTTGGTACTTTCAGGATCCGCTAAATCACTTTTATTAAGAATTTTTATCAGTGGCTTGTCACCTCTGATCTCAGTGATCATAGGATTTTCACTGCTAAAGGGTAAACGCGCATCACACACTTCAATAACCACATCTATTTGCGGTAATATCTCTTTTATTTCTTTTTGCGCTTTGTGCATGTGGCCTGGAAACCAGTTAATCGCCATGAAAATCCTAAGGTAACTATTATAATGGCGCAATTTTAACAAGCTTTTAGCTAGTGTGGCTAGCCATACTCGTACTTTATAGCAAACGAATTAATTAATCGGCCAACTTAACGCTAAATTAATCCGATTGGTTTCATATCAAACGGGATAAATAGCGATCTTTATATTGACGGGGACTAAGGCCATAAAACTTTTTAAAGCTACGACTAAAATGGCTGGTATTAGTAAAACCTAAGGCAAAACATGTTTGGGTTATTTGTTCACCTTTTTTCAACAACACCGCGGCTTTCTTTAAACGACCTTGTAATTGATAAGCCATAGGACTGCAGCCTAGATGGACTTTAAATTCATGAAAAAATTTCGTCCGGCTCATGCAAGAAATTCGCGCTAAATCATCAATATTTATATTTTCATTTAAGTGTAATTCAATATGGTTTAACGCTGCACTTAAACCATTATTATCCGGCTCTTGTTGTGAGAATGCCAAAATAAATTCACGAGTCTGCTGATGTAATAATCGAATAGTTAACTCTGATACAGCCAACGCGACCATAGCACTTCGGTCGGGATGATTTTCTGAATAAATTTTCACAATACGATTTAAGACGTTTTGGGTTTCACTATTGTGGTGAGTATGTACAAGTTTGTCATCGTATTGCCACTGCCCAAAAGCTTGATTGATTGGTTTCTGCTGGTTAAGCATGGCTGAAACTTGCTGCACTCTATCACTGGATATTTCTATCGCTAAACAGGTAGTCGGCTCGGCTATTTTTGCGATAGGAAAATCGATTTCTACTGAGCTACCAGGCGCCATAATGAAAGACTCATGGGGTAAAAACTCACCATGAAAATTATCAGATGTACTGTGCATTACTTTTTTACCTGTCACCATCGCACAAAAAAGTAATTGGTCCGATTTTAACTGAACTCTATTAGCTTGCTGATAAGTATCATAAATACTCAATTCCGATTCAGGACCTGCAAAGGTGAGTTTATTTTCAACCAGTACTTTTGGTGGCTGTCTAACACTATCAATGGCTTGTGTGATCATAAAAGTTAATCCGTTAATGTGAACTAATAGGCAAGTTTTCTGAATTTACAGCACAGTTAAGTTATCACTTATTGTCTAAGGTAAATAACCTTGTACAAAAACACAATAGCAAAATACAACAATAAAAATCGCTGTAAAAGCAAACTACCTGCTCAACAAGCGAACAAAACTCAGAGGAAAGTTATGATTTATACAAACCCCGGTTCAGAGAATGCAGTAATTAACTTCAAAACACGTTACCAGAACTTTATTGGTGGTCAGTGGGTTGAGCCACAAAATGGTAAGTATTTCGACAATGTTAGCCCTGTAAATGGTCAGGTGTTCTGTCAAATCCCACAATCTGATCACCTTGATATTGAACTCGCTCTTGATGCAGCACATAAAGCTAAAGAAGCTTGGGGCACAACATCTGTCACCGACAGATCAAATACCTTATTGAGAATTGCTGATAGATTAGAGCAAAATTTAGAATTACTTGCTGTCGCTGAAACATGGGACAACGGTAAAGCGGTACGTGAAACCTTAGCAGCAGATATTCCACTCGCGGTTGATCACTTCCGTTACTTTGCTGGTTGTTTACGTGCACAGGAAGGTTCTCTCGCTGAGTTAGATGAGAAAACAGTTTCATATCATTTTCATGAGCCTTTAGGTGTTGTTGGTCAAATTATCCCATGGAACTTCCCTATATTAATGGCAGCATGGAAACTTGCGCCAGCATTAGCTGCGGGAAATTGTGTAATACTAAAACCTGCCGAGCAAACCCCCGCATCAATTTTAGTATTGATGGAATTAATTGAAGACCTATTGCCTGCTGGTGTGCTTAACATTGTCAATGGTTTTGGCGCTGAAGCAGGTGAGGCATTAGCGACCAGTACACGCATTGCCAAAATAGCTTTTACTGGCTCAACACCTGTCGGTGAAAAAATTATGCAAGCGGCGGCGAAGAATATCATCCCATCAACGGTAGAGCTTGGCGGTAAATCACCCAATATCTTCTTTGAAGATGTACTTGACCACGAAGATGAATACTTAAGTAAATGTATTGAAGGTGCTGTACTTGCCTATTTCAACCAAGGCGAAGTATGTACTTGTCCATCACGTTTACTTGTTCAAGAAGATATTTACGACAAGTTTGTTGAAAAAGTTATTGAGCGTACCAAAGCTATTACTCGCGGTAACCCATTAGATACAACGACCATGGTTGGTGCTCAAGCCTCTAAGCAGCAATTTGATAAGATTTTAAGCTATATTCAAATTGGTAAAGATGAAGGCGCAGAAGTTCTAATGGGCGGTAACGTTGAGCAATTAACCGATGAGTTAAACAGTGGTTTTTACATTCAACCTACTTTATTGAAAGGCACCAATGACATGCGCGTATTCCAAGAAGAAATTTTTGGCCCTGTTATTTCACTTACCACCTTTAAAGATGAAGCAGAAGCACTTGAGTTAGCAAATAGCTCTGAATTTGGCTTAGGCGCAGGCGTGTGGTCTCGTGATATGAACCGTGCTTATCGTATGGGCAGAAAAATAGAAGCAGGCCGTGTTTGGACAAATTGTTATCACATGTACCCTGCTCACGCTGCCTTTGGTGGTTACAAAAAATCTGGCGTTGGTCGTGAAACCCATAAAATGGCATTAGAGCAATACCAACAAACCAAGAACTTATTGGTTAGCTACGATGTGAATCCGCTAGGTTTTTTCTAAAGCCATATTTTTAATCCCCCACTAAAAACAACACTCGTTTTATGCCAGCTTAGCTTTCCTTTTAAAGGAACTAAGCTGGCTTTTTTCACTTTATACTTGTTCAAAGATTTTCTTACAACTCCACAAATTTTTTAGTAGCTAAGCATTAAGTTATTGATGATAATGCTAATCATTAAGTACGTTCTCAACATGTACATTTATCATTTTATATTTACCGTTAAGAAGAGTTAGCTAAAATCTATGAGTAAAAAATTCTACGTTATCTGGAAAGGCGCCCAAACAGGCATATTCACTACTTGGCCTGAAGTACAGCAACATACTGCTGGTCGCTCTGATGCCCAATACATGGGTTTTGAATCAAAGCCAGCAGCTGAACAAGCCTTTGCTTCAACTTACACTAAAGCATTAATGCAACGTTCGTTAAGTAAAAAAGGCGGTTCAACACCACCACCGACTTCTAGCCGCAAGACAAGTGCAAAAAGCACAAGTGCTAAATCAGCCACCATCAGCCCTAATGGCCCAAGTGATGTTGAAATATACTGCGACGGTGCTTGCTCTCCTAACCCTGGTAAGTCAGGCACCGGTATTGCTGTATATGAATTAGGTAAAGTAACTTCGCTGTATTTTGGCTTATATGAAAAAAATGGTACCAACAATACCGCAGAGCTCAACGGCTTACTTTCATCGTTTCAATTAGCACAGCACTTTATTGAGAAAAATAGTGAACAGAGTATTTGTATACTCTCTGATTCGAAATATTCAATTGACTGTATCACTAAGTGGGCAAAAGGTTGGCAAGCAAAAGGCTGGACCCGTGGTAAAGGCGAAGAAATTAAAAATCTAGCTCTAGTACAGCAATGTTACGCGGTCTATAAAACCATACACACTAAAATCACCATTCGTCACGTTAAAGGTCACGCCAATATAGAAGGTAATGAATTGGCAGATAGAATGGCGGTATTAGCAAGAAAACAGCAACAAGTCCCTATGATCCGTTATGCACAAGCGATTGACATCAAAACGATACTTGCTCAAGAATCTGGCTAATTAGCTTGGTAAGCTATTCTTCCCCCTAACGGCCTTAAAAACTAGCAGACAATAATATCAACCCAACTTGAGCTGACAATATATGCCATTGAACATTATCATTACGCTTTTGTTATTACTGACAACAGCCTTTATACTTTCTCGGATATTTACCCTGCCAAGAAATATTTGGCTGTTATTTATTTCTCAGCCCTTGGTTATGTCAGCTTCACCTATTATCGTTTTTATTGGCGGCATATTATCCAGTAAGATGGCCGATGATCCTTCGCTAGCGACACTACCCATTACCTTAATGATTCTTGGTGTTGCTGCAGGCTCAATTCCTGCAGCCATGTTAGCTAAAATAAAAGGCAGAAAGTTCGCAGTCTACGTTGGTCTAAGTTGCTCTTTAACTGCGGTAATACTCGCCATGATTGCGGCAAAAATGGCGACGTTTGAACTATTCTCTTTTGCCAGCTTACTTATTGGTGTTGGCGGGGCATTCACCCAACAGTTGCGGTTTGCGGCTATCGAAAGCAGCTTAAATCCTGACGATGTACCTAAGATATTATCCATCTTAATGCTCAGTGGCGTATTCGCCGCATTTTTAGGCCCTGAAGTCGCTGTTGCTGGTAAAGACTGGCTGACTTCACCCCACGGTTATGCCGGATCTTTCTTATTGCTTGCCGCGTTTATTATTGGCGCCATGATAATGATGACGGCCTTTAAAAATCCGCCCATTAATGATGACGAAATAGTCGGTAAAACAAGACCCTTGAGTGAAATAGCTAAACAACCCATTTTTCTGATTGCCATTTGTACTGCAACCATTGGTTTTGCGCTAATGAGTTACTTAATGACTGCAACCCCTATCAGCATGCATCACCTGCAAGGGCACAGTTTAAATGAGACAAAGTGGGTGATTCAAAGCCACATTGCCGCTATGTACCTACCGTCTTTATTCACTCCTTGGTTAGTAAAGTACTTGAAGCTTAAAGGTCTAATGATCATAGGTACGTTAATTTATAGCCTAGTCGCGTTTATTGCACTTTCTGGCCATGAAGTTATGCATTACTGGTGGGCGTTAATTTTATTGGGTATTGGCTGGAACTTCTTATTTTTGACGGGTACCTCGTTATTACCTCAAAGCTATCACGCCAGCGAACGCCATAAAGTACAAGCAACCAATGACTTCGTCTTGTTCGGATTTCAGGCCGCTGCTTCATTGCTTGCAGGTTGGGTATTATTTAATGCAGGCTGGCATTGGGTGGTTATCACCAGCCTACCTTTTATACTGGTTCTCTTTACGGTTATAGGCTTTTACCATAAACAGCAACAAGCTTTACAGCCGAAAGAAAAGCTGTAATAGTTTTATCAACTGACCTAAAGGCTTTTAGTTAACTAAAAATAAAATAGATAAGGATTTGTTATGAGTGGTACAACAATGGTCGTGGTTATTGTTTGTGTAGTTTTTGGTGTTTTATATAAAATGTATAATAAACATTTAGAGTTTAAAGCAAAAACGATTCAACATAATAATTCTGCAGATTCAATTTCTGAAGAATTACAAAAAGAAATTAAAGCGCTTACTGAACGGGTCAATACATTAGAAACAATAGTCACTGACGAAGGTTATCAAGTGCAAAAAGACATTAATAACCTTTAGTATATGACAGCCATAATTGAGTAAAATTGACATTTTTATAGCTTGATATTGAGGTAATGACTTTCATGAAACTGATTATGAAAACTGAGTTTGACAACCTCAGACTTAACGAAAATCATGATTATGAAACCGATACTAATGGCGATAAACAAGTAGTAAAGGTTTTTTGCGGTGAGTTATTAATTGCCAAAAAAATCAAACAGAATAAATCCATTCGATTCTTTGGCATTAAAGGTTATGAACAATACTTAACACCAGAAGATGTATTGAAGTAGTATAAAAATCCGCTTCTTTTAAAATGAAAGCTATTCCCTTAATTAATTGAACAGGTAGAACTTTATTGCTTTAAAGCGCGCATTGGTGGAATTGAACTAGCTCGCCATGCTGGTAATAAACAGGCTACTGTTGAAATAATCAGTAGCGATATTAATGCCGTGCCATAGATCAAACTATCAAAGCCGTTAATACCAAATAGCTGACTAGCAAGCCAATCACCACTAAAATAAGCACCCGCTAAACCTAGCGTTAAACCAATAAGTGTTAACTTAATACCATAAGATAATATCAACAACAGTACTTTACGTTTGTCTGCACCGATTGCCATTCTAATGCCAATTTCTCTTGTTCTCAGGTTAACCATATAACTCATCACACCACTAACACCGCTGATAGTGATAACCAAGGCAATGGCTGAGAACATTGTTAATAATTGCGCTAAGAATCGCTGTAAAGCAACTGAGTTATCTGCTGCTTGTTGCAAGCTTTCAAATTTAGATATTGGCTGACGGCTGTCTAATTGAGCAATAATATCTTTAAAATCTTGATTAAAATTTACCACTTTTTTGCCATCATTTTTAGCCAATATGGCAATATGAGGACGAGGCGCTTGTGGCAAAGATAAGTAGATTTGAAAACTCGGTTCAACCGCTGCACCATTTTCATAAATATTACCAACTACCCCAACGATAGTTAACCAGGTGGAGCCTTGATCAAGGGATATAGTATGGTTAATAGCACTTTCTTTTGGCCACCATTTTTTCGCTAATTTTTCATTAATAATAGCAACATCAGCAGCCTCACCGTCATCATCAGCAGTGAAAAACCTGCCTTTTACTAAGTTACTGTCAATGGTTTCAAAATAACCGTCAGTAATCGGGCGCAGGAAAGTATCAGGTAAAACATCATCGATATTGTAGTCTCTGTCATCCAGCTGTACAGCCTGACGAACACGGTTATAGTTACTACCCACAGTATCATTCGGATATGTCATACTCAACGCAGATGAAGTCACATAAGGCAGCTTGCGTACTTCTTGTAAAATTTGTTGTGATATTTGCCATCTTTGTTGGCCGTTGTTATAAACCGTCCAGTTTAAATCAACTTGTGCTATTTCAATGTTCTTAGTATTAAAACCAACATCAATGTTTTCTAGGTTGTTCAAGCTCTTAATGGTCAAACCTGCTGCAATCAATAAGGTTAATGACAAAGCAAACTGACTAATTAACAAAGCGTTTCTTAAAATGCCATGGTCGGTAGAATAAGACGATTTACCGCCTTCTTTTAACGAGCTGACCAAATTTGTTTTACTAAAACTTGGCACTATACCAGCGACAATACCTGAAAGTGTTGAAATGGCTAAGGCAAACAACATCACCTTACTATCAATAGTGATTTCACTGGCAAGTGAACTAAAGTTTGCAGCAAAATCTTTTAGAAAATCCAATCCTAGGTAGGCAAATAATAACCCCAAGCCACCACCAAGCAAAGCCAATAACAGACTTTCAGTTAACAACAACTGAGCGAGTCTTGCTTTACTCGCCCCTAAAGAAGCGCGCACAGCAAACTCACGTTTACGCTTAGCATGTTGCGATAAGGTTAAGTTAGTAACATTGGCAGACGCAATTAAAAATAATAACAGCGTGGTCGCCAATAAGGTGTATAGATATGGTCGACTGCTTCTTACCAGTTCATCATGCAGTGATAAGGCTGTAGCACTAATATCGCTACTTTCGCCATAGGCCTCAGGATATGTGTTGCTTAAGCCTTTAGCTATGCTCGCTACCTCGGTGTTTACATCGCTCAGGGTATAATTGTCTTTAATTTTGGCAAAACCAGCCATCATGCGCATGCCTCGGTTTGACAAGGCATTTTCACTACTACGCCATGGGCATGATGGGATCGCCATATAAACATCATTAACATCCGGGAATTGGGGGAAATGTGCTAAAACGCCAATGATTTTATGACTGCGATTATTAAATTCAACACTCTGGTTAATAATGTCTTGTTGACCATTAAATTCTTTTTGCCAAAATTCATAGGTTAATAGTACTAATGGCTCAGCACCAATATCATCTTCACTTTCGGTGAATGTGCGGCCTAATATCGGGCTAATATTTAGCATATCAAAAAAGTTAGCTGAAACAATACCGGTTCTAACTCTTACCGGATCACCATTGCCGTACATGGTAAAGGTCATGTTGTGATATTCAGCCATGTCTTCAAAGGTCTGTGCTGAAGTTTGATAATCAAGCATCTCACTGGCCGAGAAACCATAAGTTTGCTGGTTGCTTAAATCTTGTTGCTGTAAAACTACCAACTTTTCACTGTCTTTAAACGGCGTTGCTTGAAATAAAAGTCCATTCACTACGGAGAAAATTGCCGTGGTGGCACCAATACTCAAAGCCAGGGTAATAATAATAATCAAGGTTGTTATCGGTTGGGCAATGAAGCGGGACATTGCATAACGCACATCAATTAGAATATTTTCAATAGTCATAATTTCTGTCGACATAATTAAACTCCTACCTGAATTTTACTTGGCATAAGCTCTGCAACATCTTGCTGATTAACTTCAGCTTGCTTCTGGCCTGCTTTATCTTGGTTAATATTGACTGTATTACTGATCACCATGCCATCAAATAAGTTAACCGTTCTCTTAGCAAGGTGGGCATAACGGCTATCATGAGTCACCATGCAAATAGTCACGCCTTGCTCATTGAGTTCACTTAACAACTGCATCACTGAATCGCCGTTGACTGAGTCTAAGTTACCGGTTGGCTCATCAGCTAATAGTAATGTTGGGCTACCGACTAAGGCTCTGGCAACAGCAACGCGCTGCTGCTGCCCGCCGGATAACTCATTAGGTAAATGATGTGCTCTTTCAGTCATATTTACCCTGTTAAGTACTTGGGCAACTTTCTCTTTTCTGATGGCTTTATTGATGCCTCGATAGATAAGCGGTAACTCAACATTTTGGCTAACCGTCATATCACCAATCAAATTAAAGTCTTGAAAAATAAAACCTATTTCTCTATTTCTTACTTTAGCCATTTGCGATTCTGATAATTTTGTCACCGAAACATCACTGATGTGATATTCACCACTAGTGGCTTTATCTAATAAGCCAATAATCGATAACAAGGTTGATTTTCCGCCACCGGAAGGCCCTTGAATGGTGACATAATCGCCCTGACTAATGGTTAAGTCGATACCTTTGAGAGCCTTGGTTTGTGTGCCACCAGTGTGATATATCTTGCTAAGGTTAGTAATATTGATCAGTACTTTTGAATTAGTCATTATCTTGTTACCTAAGGTTGTCGTTATTGTATTCGCTAGTGGATAAGCGCTTGTTTAATTAAGAGTTAACGTTGGATATTGTTGAAAGTTCGAGGTATCAGACATAATCACCTGCTCGCCCTTAGCTAAACCGCTGAGTAACTGAATTGAGTTAGTGGAAGTATCGCCAATGGCAACTTTAGTTCTAGTCGCTTGTGAGTCACCGGTAAGTTTAAATAAAAAGACGCTTTTTTGGTCTTGCCAATGGGCCGGTTTATCAAGCAATAACACGTTTTCTAGACGTTTGATTTCAACTATGCCATTGACCCTAAGATCGGGACGGGCTTCACTGGGTAATTCTTTGGGTAATTCAACATCTATAGTGACAGTGCCGTTCACTACCGCGGGGTCTATACGTGAAACAATGCCATTAATTTTACTGCGACGAGTATCAATTTCTACCGTTTGGCCTATTTGAATATCTCTTGCTTGGCTTTCTTGTATGCGCAACTCTGCTTTTAAGTTCTTTTGGTCGGCAACACGTGCCAACGTTGTGCCTTTAACGACTTCTTGCCCTTCTTCAACAGCAATGCTCTGTAAAACGCCATGCATTTGAGCACGCACATTAAGTCGTTCAACTTGCTCACTTAGCAAAGTAAGTTGTAATAATTGTTGCTCTACTTTGGCCTCTTCGACATTAAGTAAACTTGCTTGTAATCGAGGTAATTGTTGTAATTCAAAGCGGGCAATTTCAAGCTCTAGTGTTAACTTCTTTTCACGCAATATTGCTTCATTATATTGATATAATGGAATTATTTTTTTTCCAATAAGTTGCTTTTTTACCGAAGCGTCAGCTATTGCTTGTTGATTTTCAATATCAAGCAATTTGACATCAGCTTGCTTTTTTTGATTTTCCGCTTTTTGAGTTTCCTTCAATGCCTCAAGCTGAGCTTGAGCCACTTTATGGTCTATTTGCACACGCTTATATTGTTGCATTAATTCAGGCGAGCTTAATTGCAGAATAATACTTTCAGGGGTGACAATCGCGCCGGGTTCAAGTAATCGTCTTGTAACTTTGGCACTGACTCGCGCCGATAACCACTGCCTATTTTTTGCGATAAGGTTACCCGGTGCTCTGACGTCTTGTATCAAGTTGCCTGATTTAACGGTGGCGATAACTAAGTCATCCAGATCAATATTCGAAGCGTTGTCGCTGTTATTTGACCAAAAATAAAAAGCAAAAATAGAACATGATATAACCGTAGCGATAGCAATGATGACAGTAGTTTTTTTAGCGTTAGTATCGTTATTTTGTGATTCAAGAATTGTTTGCATTTATCACCCGTTTACCCACATTGTTAATGTCGGTACTGCTGTTATGTTAGAGATAAACAAACATTAACGGTGTTTTTCTTTAATTTCTTCGGCAATCGATGAGATCCAGCTTGTTATAGATGAGCTGCACTATTTGTCGGTAAAGTGCAGAGATAAAGGGTATCGATAAAAAGAAGAGGTAAAGAGTGTAGTTAAAGAAGTAGAGATAAAACATGCCTCCGAAGAGACTGAGGGTTGTCAAAGAACTCGAGGCAAATGCATATTGGTAAATATGCAGGGATAAAGGGAGCTGGCAAGGAGTTTCGATGAAAAGCCATCGTTCAAAGTCTCGATGACTAATTTAGTTTTTACTTAGCTTGGTAGTGTTGTTGAATCATCTCTATGTACTCTAACCACACGCCTTCAGGTTGCCAGACAGAGAGCAACTGAGGTTTAGCTATCTCTTCATCCATCCCCAACTGTGTCGTTTGATAAAGGTAAGCAAATGCTGATGCCCGATAATTTAACCGACAATGCACTAAAACTTTATCTTGTTTATATTTACTCATTAACTTAACAAATGTTTGAAAATCGCTCAGTTTAGGCTCATGCCAATCAACTTCAATTTGTTCAAAAGACATCTCCAATGCACTTATGTGTTGTTGCTCTTCGCTAAAGTCACCAGGTATCAAGTTAATGATATGTTGGTAATCATTTTGTTTTAACAATGCTAAATCTGTTGATTCAGGCATGCCAGCACTGGCAAATATCGGTGATAATGCACGAAAGTTTTTAATATGAACGAGCGACATTGTTTCACGAGAACTCGATTTATTATCAATTGCTAAACAGTAGTTCGTCGCACCAAATGATAGTGATAATATAACGACGACCTTAAATAATGTTTTCATTTTTACCTTCCTATTAAGAGAGTTAGCGCTGAGTACTAGTTAATAACAACTAGCGTTAATTAAGGCGTGGCATTAAGCCGTTGATATAAAATATCACGATAATTTCGACTTAGCTTCACCCGAGTATTGTCACGTAAAACAATTTGATAATCACCGCTGTCGGTACTAATGAGCTCCCTGACATAGGTTAAGTTAACGATGCAAGAGCGATGCACTCGCTGAAAGCCCTGTTCATGCAAACGAGTTTCCATATTTTTCATGGTTTCACGCACTAGGTGTGTTTTTTGCGGAGTATGAACACTGACGTAATCACCTTCAGCTTCAACCCAGTAAATATCGTCTGACTCAAGTAAATAGACATGACCATTAGAGCGGATCACTAAGCGTTCATTGTTAACATTGCCAGTAACTTGCTGACTGGCAGGTGATGCTGTCGTTAGTCCTTGTGTCTGAGTTAATAATTGAGTCAGTTGCTCACTACGCTCAGCAATGGAATTTTTCAATATTTGCTCACGGGCGTGCTGTAAACTTTCCTTAAAACGGGCATTATCGATGGGTTTAAGTAAATAATCGATAGCATGAGTATTAAAGGCTTCAACGGCGTATTCATCATAAGCGGTTAAAAATATAACCGGCGGCATATGTTCAGAGCCAACCGCGTTCACTACGTCAAAACCATTCACTTTCGGCATCTTAATATCAAGAAAAACCAAATCAGGTTTTAAAGATAAAATAGACCGAATAGCCTCACTGCCATTCGCGCACTCACCAATAACATCAATATCACTTTCTTGCTCAAGACGAAGAGAGACCCCTTCTCTAGCCAAGGGCTCATCATCAACAATTAATACCCGTATGGTCATGACTCTGCTGCTCCAAGGTTAATTGCCAATTTTATCGACACAGTTACACCACCATATTTATTATTGTTTAGTGAAAATTCATATTGAGAGCCATACAACTGAGCTAACCGAGATTTAACATTACTCAAACCTATACCTTCTTTAAAGTTTTCAGCATCGAAATTACAACCGACACCATCATCAGTAAGGGTAATCAGTAAATGTTCGTTTTCAATAGCACAATTAATAGTTAGTTGACCCTTACCTTCTTTTTCTTCCAGGCCATGCTGCATAGAATTTTCAATTAACGGCTGCAATAACATCGCCGGCACGGATACTGACATAGCCGCATCATCATACTGTTTTACAATACTAATTTTATCGCCAAATCGAACCTGCTCGATAGCCAGATACTGCTCTACATGAGAGAGTTCTTTTTGCAGTGGGACCCACTGTTGATCCTTATCGTCGAGAGAGTTTCTAAAAAAAGTACTTAATCGGTTAATCATTTCCGTTGCCTGCTCTTTTTCTGATTTCATCACTAATACGGATATAACATTCAAGGTATTGAATAAAAAGTGCGGGTTAATCTGCATCTTCAGTGTTTGCAACTGCGACTCCATAAGTTGATTATTCAGTTGACTAGCGATAAGCGCTTTTTGTTGGGCTATTTGTGAAAAATTTTTAATATTGAAGTTAGTCACTAAGATAGTGTAAATAATGGTATTAAAGAGAAACAGGTTATCGCCAAAGAGAAAATGACCTATGTGTTGCCAGGGTTTATAGGCCTCCATACCTGGCGCCATCTCTTCAAAAAAATGATAATGAAAACTAATCATCAGCCCTGCGACAAAAGATAGTATCAATAAAAAAAAGGCATGCATCAGCAAGGCTTTTAACCAATTTTCAAGCTTAATCGGAAACAGAGTTGCTAACCATAAAACGACGGGGGTTAACAGCACCCAAGGCAGCCAAACCCTAAGGGTGAAGAATTTCAGGTGGGAGAAAAAATTCATGGTGAAGTGATGACTGGTGAGCCAGCTTGAAATTTGTGTTAATACTGTAAAAAAGGCTAAACCAAGCCAAATAGCGACTAATAATAGTGCTATGTTTTTTATGCTAATTATTCTGTTTGCTTGCTCTGTCATACTATTCGAACCAGGTTTGTAACCACAATTTATATCGCAGTAAAATGAAATAGAAGATTTAATATTAAATTAACAATGGGCTATAAGGCAGTAGCTTAGCCAATTACATCAATGCTGAACAGTGCTGAACGACTAAGAGAATGAAAATGTCGATGAAATAGCCATTAAATACGATAAAGGTTTTTTGATTAAGGCCACCGAACAATGATTTTTATAACCTTGGCATAGAAGCTCAAGTTCTTGGTGGGGCAAGTAGCTGTCTATTTTCAGCTGTGATAACGAATGTCACCCATCGATTTGCAACAAAAGTTAGTTTTCAAATTTCAACGATAATAAAATATTTATAAGTTACTGCGGAAGTTAAACTTAACCGCTTTACGCACCAAGTTGCCATAGTACCTTATCGTCCGGTTGAGCCTGAACGTCAGCAATTAACAATGCAAGTATTAAGCAAAGAATTCTTTGCTTCCGATACTTTGAGTTTGATAAAGCGCTATGACAGTACATTTCAATTCAGCGTCGTGGTTTAACCAAGCGAAAGAAGATGTATTGAAGTAGTATAAAAAGTCCCCTACTTTTTCAATATTGATTTTCAATCCGCGAAGGGATTATACGTGGCGGTATCTTGGTTGGTATCACGCGCTTTGACTTCTGCCTTATAATTAGCATGCTCGGTATATTTTGCGGGCTCATTCGTATCACCTCCAAAATAGTACTATTAGATGTCACGTAATAAACAGCCACATCAATACCTATTATAATACGAAGCCTTAAGGATATTTGTTATGACTTAACCGTACATTTAAAATAGGACCTTAATCATGACAGCTTGGAATAAAGGTAAACGTGTTGGTCAGAAAAAAGCATTTAAACTTGAAGACTATATTTTAAACAATAAGTGGCGCATCAGAATACGGTTAGAAATTGAAAACAAACTAGAACAATTGGCTTTATTCAATTTAGCCATAGATAGCAAGCTTAGATCTTGTGATTTGATAAGCTTAAGAGTACGCGATATATCATTAGCATCGCATGTTCAATCTCGTACAATGATAGAACAAAAAAAACTCACAAAGAAGTTCAGTTTAAAATAACACCCAAGACCCAACAATGTTTGAGTCAATGGATTTGTACAAATAAGCTATCTTCGTCTGATTATTTATTTCCTAGCTCAAGGAAAGTAGGCCATCATATTTGCTATCACTACTATGCCAATATAGTTAAAAATTGGGTATCGAAGCTAGGTCTAGACATAACTCAATATGGTACACATTCACTTCGGCGTACTAAGGCATCACTCATTTACGCCAAGACAAAGAACTTAAGAGCGATACAACTACTCCTTGGCCATTCAAAACTACAAAGTACAATTGAATACCTAGGTGTTGAAATTGAAGATGCCCTCTCAATTTAAGAAGAAACAGAAACATAAAGTAACGGAAGCGTCACTCGAGTTATTGGCTGAAACGGCTTATTTAGGTTAAATACTCTATGGCGCAATCGCCCCTGAGCGAGATAGAGTTACAATGACTTTAGTCGCACTTCAAAGTTGATACTAAGAATTGCTTACTCAAAGTCAATTTTGTTTTCTTTACACCAAAACTCAACAAACTCTCGCAACTTTTGACCTCGATATTTATACCATTCATCTACCAATCCAAGTTTTTCTAGCACAGTTTTAAACCGTCGGAATGCACCTTTACCATGTATCGATTGGGATAATATTTCTGACTGATTAGGAATAACAACTCGTGCGATAAATTTCTCTATGATGCGGTACTCATTAAAATCGTACTTTTCAGGCAAAGACAAATAGTCATCCTGATTATCTAAATAATGTTTGGCACTAGCAACCGCTTCACAATACCACTCAGCAGAATCAGATAAATCCACATCGTTTTCTGCTGCTCGGAGCTCCTCATCAGTAAACATACAGACTTGTTCCGTCTTGGTGTTTAAAAATGACTCGCTCATATCACTATCAAAATCTACGGCGTCAATAATATCGTCTATTTTTACTTTCATGCAGGTTACTCACCGATTCGCGGTAAATTATAACGCCCTGTTAACAGGCAATAAAATAGTTGGTTAAAATAAGTGACGAATGGGCAAAAACCAACTGTTTTTTGTCCTTGTATAACAGCTTATAGCATTCAACTACGCGTAAATTGAAATCTCTGGGATCATTTCTTTTAAAGTTGAAGCCAAATATTTGTAGTCAACACTATCAATTCCAAAATTTATTTCAACCTCATGAACCTGATTTTCACCATAGGAAAGGATCAACTTATTTGTTTTGAGAAGCGCTGATTTAACTTTGCTATGTTTACATAGTTTTTCATAGTGGCTTTCAAAGTGGCAGACCCCGTCCTCTGGAAATTCAAATTGTCTTTGAATCATAAAGTATGGTTCATCATCGACATCTAAATCATCATGAAACAACACTTGATAGTAATCACCACTGATTGACACCAAAACAGTTTTAAATTGTAACTCCATGACTCCTCCTTGAATGCTAACGCCCATTTAATGACTTATTCAAAATAAACATACCAAAACACAATCAATAGATTACAAAGAAAAACACAAAGCCGCAAACTTAATTTTTAGCATATATATAGCAACTTGGTTGCACATTAATTACTTAAACAATATCACTTAAACGTCGCTAAATGCCACTTTGAAGACCCAAGCTATTAGCTGAAATTACTCACAATAAGGTGTGCTATCGATATGTAAGCGGACATAGATATTTGAAAGGGTATCTGCACACGTTCGCAGACCTGACATAGGTAAATTTTTTCTCGGAACTATCATTAAAAGTTATTCTATACTTTTACTTATGAATTGTTGGGTTACGGCGCATTTCAAGAATTAAAAACTGATTTAGATAACTGTAGCTAATTTAAAAATTATGAAAAAATAAACCAGCACGCTTGTCGTCACTGTTTTACTTATCTGGACAATATGGATTACCGTCTGAGGGTTATGGAAAAATGATTAGATATTTCATCTTTTTTAGCGTTCTATTGATTTCATCTTTGTCAGTAAAATCTGCACCCGTGAAAATAGTTTGCAGTACCGATAATCCAAATGGCTCAATACATGTAGTTGCCTTAGAAAAATTCGGAGAGTTAATTGCAAAATATTCAAACGGTAGGTTAATTGCTGAAATTCACTTCCGTGGCAATGAAGAGTTTCCAGCGATTATGGGGGAAGAGGTCAACATGAATATGATGATGACCAGTCATAGTGGCGTACATAATCGAGTGCATGTTACCGCTATTGCCTCAGGGAATGCCTCTATTAAAGCTAGTATTTTAGAATTCTTAATGTTGCCATATATTTTCGAAGACAAAAAATCGGCAATGAAGCTTTTTCGAAGTAAATTTATGATGGAAGAGATTAACGAAGTCTTGGCGAGAAAACACAATATTAGAGCTATTGGATGGCTTATAGGTGGATTCAGGCATATGACAAACTCTAAAAAGCCAGTTCAACGACTAGAAGATATTCAAGGATTAGTTATTCGGACTCCCCGCAATCGCCTAATGAGGGATACCTATATTACTCTGGGCGCAGAGGTAATCCCATTGAATTGGGAGCTTACATTTGAGGCACTTAAGAAAGGTGAGATAGATGGGCAAGAAAACCCATATTCAGTCATTGCTGATTCAAAATTTTGGGATGCCAACCAAAAGTATGTAACGAATAATGGCCCTTTTTTATGGGTAGGGCCTATTTTGATGAACGAAGAATTTTATCAAAGTTTGCCTGATGATTTAAAAAATGTCGTTAGAAAAGCTGGTCGGGAAGCTTCAGAATATGAGTGGGTGTGGGAAAATAATAAAAGCAACGAATTCAAATCTATCTTATTGAATAATAATATGAAAATTTCAGACTTGGAAGATAAACAAAGGTGGGTTGACGCAACAAAACCACTCTGGGGAAAATACTATAAATTTATAGGATATGGGGATGATGCAAAGGGAAAAAAAATAGTTGAACATGTTTTGATAATAACAAATCAGTAAATTTATAAAGCCGAGTTTTCATGCTGTGTTTTTAACTATAAAGGGTAGTCAATACAATTTGCATCTGTTTCATAATTTACGCTAGCTTTATTCATAACTTATCTAAACTTTAACCATATAAAACTTAATCAAAATGTAGCAATACAATTCGATTACCTAATGACTAATGTGGCAGAGGTTAGTCTTACGAATTCAACAGTAATGGCTGCTATCGAGCCATTTGCAGAAGTTAAAATTTAGTGCTACCACTTCCGCAATGCGCACTTTCAAGACAAGCTACAAAGCAGAAATTGGGGGGGGGTCAATCAACATCCTTGTTGATCTACGTTTCATGAAATCTAGTTAACTATAGACAAGAATCGATGTTTATCAATTTATCTGGAACTAGATCTGTTTACGCATATATTTTATAACTTTTAACTATCAGCATTAGAAAATGTATTGCTTTAGTTGTTGTGGCTAGCTTCCGCTTTGCGCACGAAGAAGTCATGAGCACTAATTGTTTTTGTGCTCAAATTGAGGCTGTTATGGCCAATGATTTAAGGATAACTTTTACCACAAAGCAGTCTTAATTTGCCGTTCAAAATCATCCAATCTAATGATCACTTTGATACGTTAGCGGACGTTTCACTATTTCGTTTTTATGACTCGTCTGTGGTATTTATTGTCGTTTACTTATCTTCTTCAAAGTGCGCATTAGAGACGTTAGTGGTGATATTAACAGTACTTCTGCTCTTCACTAGAAAGCGGACAATAGTACCTTTATGGGCGAGACTCTTTTTATATGAATCTTTATTTTAAGCCTAAGTCATAGTGATACATTGCATTACCATGAAGCGCACTCTATATTTTTCATAATAAAACTATTTTTTAATGAGATAACAGCATCGGGTGCACTTATGATAATTACCAGTGTATTAATTCTAGTTATTTGTATTCATCTTTTAAGGAATTATCTTTTAAGAAAAGAAACCAGTATTAAAAATCACGAAGACTTTAACGGTGAGTTGTATCATGTGGGTCATAGTATTGTGGCTCATGTAAAAAATACTGGTCTATGCGATAAAACCATTATTTGTATGCACGGCTGGTTGGAGGATTACCGCTATTTCACACAGCTTTATACATCCAACGACGGAGAAATAATTTTAATCAATAGCTGTGATTATCATGCTGCTAATAAAAACATCACGCCCATGGAAGCCGCTTGGCAAATAGAAAACCCTTATGAACGCCATACTATTGAACATGATGCTGCTGTACTGATACAAGCGGTTAAAAATTTGGCAAGTACTGATGAGTTGTTGCTACACGGTCATTCTCGTGGTGGGGCGGTTGTACTTGAGGCCATAAAACAGAATCAAGAATTATTTGCGAACGCAACGGTGATATTAGAAGCCCCCGTTTTACCCGAAGCTCCTATTGTTAAAACGAATAAACGCCCTAAAGTACTTAATGATTTAATTTCTTATATTAGGATGTATCCGTTTCCATTTATTGTGACTTGGCTAACTAAGTTTGGCATACCTGATTTTGTATTAAAAAATGTTCAGCCCATGAATGAACGGAAAAAACATTTAATTTTGGGTATGATGAATAACCATAAATATTCAAAGGTCTTGTTAGGTAACTTAAAAAACATAAATGCTTGGACACGGACAAATAAGGTTGATTTATTTGATGCAATTAAAAAAGGCTATATTTTAATTGGCAGTAAAGATGCGGTATTAAGTCGCCATTTAATGTTAAGTGTTGCCAATAAAAGCAAAGATAATATCTCCGTTATAGAAAGCAAAAATTCAAGCCATTTTTTAACGTTGGATATTCCAGAACAAGTTAAGTCTCTCAAATTTAAATAAAACTAATATACGCCTTCTCGGTGCGCAAAGCGGAAGCTTTTGGTATCAACACCAAACCTTCCGCAGCTAGCCAATAGCTGACATTGTTGCCTGAATTTGAAAGGCTAACTACTGCCACAAAACAGACTA
>CAJXYE010000031.1 GCA_913063325.1 uncultured Colwellia sp.
ATGAAGTTGGTGACACCACCAAATAATGCCAATGCCAACTGGAATTTAAAAGTTGAACAAGGTGGCGCAAGCTCTGAAGCCGTACTACGTATAGATACACCGACTACTGAATGGCAACATTATGCAATCTCTTTACGTGATTTAAATAATGCTGGTTTAGCCCTTAACGGTATAGACGTTATCATGCTTTTCCCTGATTGGGGTCAAAGTGAAGGCGCTGTATTTAGAGTTGATAACGTTACTATCTTGCAAGGTGAAGAAACTGGCGGTGGCGATAACGGCTCAGGTGGCGACACTGGTGGAGACACTGGTGGAGACTCAGGTCCTGCTGCAGGAGAAGAAATCCTCAACAACGGTTCATTTGACAGTGACTTAGATGGTTGGATTGGTGTCGGTGTTGCCAATACTGAAGGTGACAATACCTTCTACCAAGCAGATGTTGAAGTTGCAGGTAACGCGTGGGATGTTAATTTCAGTCAAGTAATGACTTTAACACCTGGCGAAACCTATGTTTTATCGTTTAATGCTAAAGCATCCGTAGCACGCACTATGATTGCTGGTCTTGGCCTTAACTCTGACCCATGGACAAATGTGACCGAAACAGTTGCGTTAACCACTGAATGGCAAACTTATACGTATGTATTAACCACCTCAGGTTTTGGTGATGATAACAGCCGGGTATTATTTGACTTAGGTGCTGAAGCTGGCTCTGTATATATCGATGATGTTAGTGTTTCGATTCAAGCAGATAACGGTGGAAACACTGGTGGCAACACTGGCGGGCCAGTTGTAGAAGATGAGTTTGTTATCACTTCTTCAACAGGCACTACTGATGTTAGCTTTACGCCGGATACTATCGGTGAATGGAGCACTGGCACAACCATTCAAGCTGATGTAATTGTTGATGGTCTATCAAGCTGGGAGCTTACTTCAAGCTCTAATTCACCAGAACAAGGAAACTGGGGTACTGTTTTAGCATTCCAAAATGGTTTCTTTGGTGACTTTAGTTCATTCAACCGTGTTGAATTAAAACTGGCTACTTCAGGCGGTTATGAGAATTTTAAAGTGGCTATCTCTGGTAACGGTGTAAGTAAAGAAATTACTTTACCGGTAGATCAAAGCACTTCTGCTTGGCAGACTATTTCTATTGATGCGGCAGATATTCCTGTGAATATGTCTTCGATTGATTGGGTTGCAGTATACGGTACTGGTGGTCAAGCGGGTGTTTCAACCATTAATATCACTGACTTTAGTTTGATTAAAGACGAAGCAATTGCTTTTGACGCTGAAACGGAAAGTGACTTTGTATTTATCTCTTCAGATGCAGGTACATCAAGTGACTTGGTTCATGATGGAGATAACAACAGCGATGTGGGTAATATTATCTTCGGAGAATGGAGCACAGGTACCAGTATTTCAGAAGTTACATACTCTGGCTTAGATGCAATTCAACTTACTGCTGGCGGTGGTTGGGGGGCAGTATTTGCTCTGCAAGGTGATATTTCAGATGGTAGCACTGTTGATAACTACGATGTTGATCTAGCAACATATACCAACATTAAGTTTAAAGTTGCTTCACAAGGTGCTTTTGAACGTTATGCGTTATCAATTGTTTCTAACGTAAATGGCAATGAAACGTCTCAAGAAGTTGGCTTTAGCTTAAACAGCCAAGCAGATTGGAACGAAATTGACATTGACTTAGCACAATATGGTGTTCATTTATCAAACGTGAATCAAATGGCACTATTTGGTGTTTATGATGGCGGCCCTGCTGGTCAAAAAATCTATGTTACTGATATGATTGCTTACGACACTGGTAAAGTTGCACCAGCAAAAGACAGCTCGGACGATAAATTTGTATTCTTCTCATCTACGGATGAAAGTTCAGATTTAGTGTGGGACGGCAATGATACAGCTCATGATGGCAACATTACTATGAGTGAATGGTCTACCGGTACAACATTAACTTCAGATGTTACTTACAACGGCTTAAATGCTTTTGAATTAACAAAAGGTGCTGGTTGGGGGGCTGTTCTGGCGTTAATGGGAGATACCTATGGAGGCGTGCAAGAATACAAGTTAGATGTGGCTAAATACAGCACAATTAACTTGAAAATTGCTGCTCAAGGTGCTTTTTCTGCTTACTATATCGACTTTATAGTTGATGGCTCTGAATTCAAAGTACCTTTAACGGTGAATAGTAATTGGACTGAGGTAACTATTAATGTTGCCGATATTCCACTTAACTTATCTAAGTTAACCCAAATAGCAATATTTGGTGAAGGTGGTGGTGCAGGTAATAAAATTTACATTACCGATTTAAATATCTCAAAATAAATTCAATGTAAAATTATTGATATTCAAGCCCGACTTACTTATTTGGTAAGTCGGGCTTTTTTATTTCTACGTACATAACTACTTATCACATAATTTCCAACTTACCGCAGCATTAATCCGCTTTGGCGAAATAGTATTGTCTTGATGAAATCTTCAATGGATGATAGATATTCAAATTCAAACTTAGATTTAGAGAAATATGACAAATATAAATTTTAGTTTTACAGTAATTATCATGCTGTTTGTATTCCATTCAAATAGTGCCTTTTCTAAAGACTCTCATGCTCCAGAACGAACAGAATATTTTGCTCCCTACGCTGGTAAAACGGTTGAAGTCGATGGCAGCGCTGATGAAAGTATCTGGCAATTAGCAAAATGGCAGAATCTTGATCAACGTTGGCTCGGTCCAGAATACTCTAAAGAAGATGTTCAAGGTCGCTACAAAGTTGTTTGGAGCAAATCCAAATTATACATTTTGGCTGAAATTGTCGATGATATCTTAATTGATACCCATCGTGACCCATTAACTCAGTATTGGGATGATGATACTTTAGAGATATTTATAGACGAAGACTTCTCCGGCGGTGATCATCAGTATAATCATAATGCATTCGCCTACCACATGTCGTTAGACAACCAAGCCATAGATATTGGCACAAACAAACTCGCTCAAAGTTATTCTCACCATGTTGAAAGTCGTTGGAAGCAACAAGGCAATAAGCTCGTTTGGGAATTAAGTATCGATATTTATACCGATGCTTATAAAGATCAAGCAACTGATAACCAAACCGTTGAGCTTTATGCAGGAAAAATCATGGGATTTATGGTTGCCTATTGTGATAACGATGGTAGTGAATTGCGTGAAAACTTTATTGGCTCTGAATCTGCCCTTGGTGGAGCACCCGATCGGGGTTGGATAGATGCAGGTATGTTTGGTAAGTTAATTCTATCTAAGTAAATAAATCAATTATATTTATTTAAACAGTGAAAAATGATCATGAAAAACAAAGTAATACTCATCGCGGTAATATCTTCTATAACGTTGGCAAGTTGTATGTTTCAAGAACAAGGATCTCAAGTGAATAGCAAGATGGCAGAAACGAGTTATCATTTATCACAAACGAGTAAAATCCTGTTAACCAGTGAGGCTGGCGCTAAAATTTCATCGCAGCCAAACTTAACCTTTGTACAAGGTAGAGCCCAAGGCAAAGTGATTACCGTTAGGCCTGATATTATTAAGCAAAATATATTAGGAATTGGTACTTCTTTTACCGAATCTTCGGCTTTTGTTCTTGCGCACTTAAGTAAAGAAAAAAGAGCAGAGGTCATGGAAAATATTTATGGTGAAACGGGGGCCAACTTCTCCATTGCTCGAACACCTATTGGCGCGACAGATTTTGCTGTTGATGGAAAATATTCGTATGCAGCAATTAAAGATGATGTTGAACTATCGTCTTTTAGTATCGCGGTAGATCAAGATGGTTTTAAACAGCAAGAGCATGCCGGTATCAAAGATGAGCAATTTGATTTATTGCCAATGATCAAACAAGCCTACGAAATTAAAAATAAACAAAGTGAGAAAGATTTAAGAATTATTGCGTCAGCATGGACAGCACCACCATGGATGAAAGATATTGATGATTGGTATGTTAGGCCAACGAGTGAAAATAATTATCAAGGCACCGGCGGTGAATTAAAATCACAATATATTTCTACCTATGCAGACTATCTTGTTAAATACCTTGATGCCTATAAAAAAGAAGGCATTGATATTTGGGGACTCACTCCAGTAAATGAACCACATGGTAATAGTGGCCAATGGGAAAGTATGCATTTCACGCCGAAAACACAAAGTACTTTTATTAAGGATCACTTAGGACCAAAGTTGAAAGCAAGTGCTCATGAAAAGGTAAAATTACTTATTTATGATCAAAACCGTGATCAAATGGAGCATTGGACTGATGAAATACTAACTGATAAGGAAACGGCCCAGTATGTTTATGGAACAGCGGTTCATTGGTATGAAAGTACGTATAAAGTTAACGAAGATGTATTTGATCGTGTTCATGAAAAATTTCCAGAGTTTTCGATTATTCATACAGAAGGTACTATTGATGACTTAGGTAAGGACGCACCAAACGGGATATTAGATCCCATTCGCTTTAAAGAGTCTAACTGGTTTAATAATGATGATTTTTGGTGGAATGAAAATGCAACCGATTGGGCATATACTGCTACATGGGCACCAAAGCCAGAAGATCATCCTATCTATACGCCTGTACATCGTTATGCCCGAAATATTATTGTAAGTTTAAATCACTGGCTTGAAGGTTGGATTGACTGGAACATAGTGTTAGATCGAAATGGTGGCCCTAATCATGTAGGGAATTTCTGTGGTGCACCAATTATGATAGATACCGAAACCGGAGAAGTGTATTACACACCAATTTATCATGTACTGTCTCAGTTCAGTCAAACGATCCGCCCTGGCGATAAAGCATTACAAGTAGACACTCAATTAGATGGGGTAGATAGTGATGCTTTGCATGCGAGTGCGGCAATCAGTAAAAACAATTTAGTTAGTACACAATTGTTAAATACAACAAAAAAGGCGATTAGTTTTTCTCTGCAAATTGGAACACAATTTGTAGAAGTATCTATGCCTGCGAACTCAGTTCAAACTATTCAAGTTCAATTATAATTTTTTATATGCAAGAGCAATTAGCATGCGCTTGCATTGCTCATAAATAGAGAATACTTCATGACAGTACATCCATTTGAAACCCTTACTTTATCAAACGGGGCAAAGTTGCTTTTCACACCTTGTCCGGGTACTAAGACAGTTAGCCTTGACGAGTCTTTGCAACAACTTAAGCAGCAGGGCGTATCTATGTTGCTTACCTTAATGTTTGATAAAGAAATGCTAGATAATAATATTGAAAAGCTCCCTCAACTTTGTAATACACTTCAAATTAAGTGGCTACAACTGCCTATTATAGATGATGAAGCCCCTCAAGAAGCATTTGTATTACAGTGGGAGAAGCATAAAAAACTCATGTTAGACGAAATTAAGAATAAAGGAATAATAGCGGTACATTGCAAGGGGGGCACTGGCCGAACAGGCACTGTTATTTCATTACTACTTCTACAACTTGGCTGGTCGGCTGATAAAATTAAACAAGAAATACAAACATTAAAACCTAAGGCTTTACGAATCCAAAAGCAAATTGACTATTTAAATAGTACCCTAAAACACTCAATAGAAGTGTTTTAGTTTGGCATAGCTACCGTTAGGTTTCTTAACCAATGCTTAGCTTTCATTCTGAAAATAAACATAAATGCTTTAGCTATTTCTTCAGAATAAGCAACTAAAACGACCCAATATATAGGTAAGTTAAAATAAAATGCCGCAATAAATGTTAATGGTATACTTAATATCCACATGCCTGATATATCAATTAACATACAGTATTTGTTATCTCCACCAGCGCGCAATATCCCCATTGCAGCAGTCATATTGAATACTTTTAAACAGGTACCAAAGATGATTAATACGAAAATATCATGGGATAATGCAATTGTTTCTGGCGATAAATTACTATAAGGCATAAAAACTAAAGACTCACATTGAAGTAAAATTAAAGCTAATACAAACGTAACTATTGGCGCACTAATGGCGTAATATTTTGCTAAACTCCATGCTGCTGAAAACTCGTTTCTACCTAGGCGTTGGCCAATTAAAATGGCGCAAGCAGAAGCGAAGCCAAAAAAGAACGAAACGAGTAGCCCTTCCATCGGTGCTAATAGACTCATTACGGCAAGTTCTTGTGTGCCAATGCGGCCATATATCAGTTGATAGACAAAAGTTCCTAAAGACCAAACACCAAAACTTAGCATCATTGGCCAAACTAAAGTGAGTAATTTTGTCCATGCTTGTTTGTTATAAAATTCGGCACAAAAGAATATTGTAGGAAAAACACTGTGCTTAACCTTTGCTAAGTAAGCGAGTATTAATAAAGCATGAAGTGCGCGAGCAAGCAGGGTTGCTAGCGCTGCCCCAGTTACCCCCATAGGCTCTACGCCTAAACCTCCTTTGATTAACCAATAGTTTAGAATAATATTGGTAATAATAGCGAAGGTACTTATAAACATAGGAAAGATGACTTGGCCAAGTCCCCTTAAAGCGTTTTCAAAGATCATTACAATGACTACAAAAATCAAACTAGGCATTGTCAGCCAAAGGTAGCTTGTTCCAGTATTTATAACATTGAGATCACTTGTGGCAATAGCCATTATATTGTCAGAAAATAAGAAGGTCATCAGCAATATAGGCAGTAAAATTCCGGCGGCAATGACAAGTGTTTTGACAATGATTTGTCTAATCACTCCTATTTGGCCTGCACCAAAGTGCTGAGCAGATAAAGTGCCAACACCGGAGGCGAGTCCGGCTAAAATGATTAAAAAAACAAATTGAATTCGGTTACCCAGGCCAACCGAAGCAACGGCAGTATCGCCTAAGTGGCCGACCATCATAATATCACTCATGCCTAACATGGTGACCAATATGCTTTGCAAAGATATAGGCCAAGCTAATTTAATACTTTGCTTTAAAGGTGTAGATTCGTTGCTGTTCATTAGTTTTAGTCATTAGAGTTTACTAGAATATTGCATAGAATTATAAAATATAGTGATAAAATAAACATAAGTAAAATTGTCATGTATTATGTTTAAAACTATCATTCTGGCAAGTTCGTTTGGAGATTTATGTGGCAAGATGTTTTAAATATTCACCCTGATTGTATCGAAGATTTTATTAATTTCGATACCTTGCCTGGAAAAGCTGGAAAACTTATAGCCTGCGCGGGAATGTCGTATTTACAAACTGAGTATCAGATAGGGAAAACTGGTAAAGGAGAAGAGTTTTTAGGAGAGGGAGGTAGTTGCAGACATGTTCATTACTTAATTTTTACTCATGCAGGAGAGGGGAAAATTAAGTTTGCTAATGAGCAGTATTTAATTAAACCCGGCAGTATTGTATTACTACCAGCAGGGACTCCTTTTTTGTATGAGCTTTCGGGTGAATATTGGGATATGTGTTGGCTGTTGCTACACGATTGTTCTGACTATAATTTTGTGCATCAACTGGATCCGTGTGTTTATTCCAGTGCAAATGCTGAACGACTTTATCAAACGATGTCACTTATTAGAGAATTCAAACATAGTGAAAGCTTGTATCAGTCAGATATTATTTTGCGCTTAATTGAGGTTTTGGTTTATCAAATAGCGCAAACACTGAATATGGGGCAGCAATTAACTAAACAACAGCAAAAGTTTCATTCCTTAATTAGACGTGTAAAAAAGCAATTACAGTTACCTTGGACTGTTGAGAAATTAGCTGCCCAAATGCACATGTCTGAGCCCCACTTATTTCGTTTATGTAAGAAAGAAACAGGCATCACACCAATTAAACTACTCACTAACAGTCGTTTAGAATATGCTTGTTACTTACTTCGTTATACCCAATGTAACCTAGAGCAAATAGCTGATACCGTTGGTTATGGTGATAGTGCAAGTTTTTCTCACCGATTTAAGAAAGAGTATGGGTTAAGCCCAGGCTACTGGCGTAAAGAACAGGTTAATAAAATTCAATCACATATAAATGAAAGTGGTAAAGAAAAATAGTGCTTATGTCTAAAACTCAATACTATAAGAGCTCTTCTTTACTGTCTCGTTAAGGGGGCGAAATGTATGGTCCGCCTCAATATTGCAAGTAATAATATCGATAACGTAGTTGGTTTGCGCTAATACGTTAAGTTAAAAAGTAAGGCTAAAAGTAGCGCCACCTTGGTCGTTATTACGTACAGCCACTTTGCCATTATGAGCAAGCATAACTTGTCTTGTTAAGGCTAAGCCCACACCAGAGCCTTCTTTTTTGGTGGTAAAAAAGGGGACAAATATCTGATGAATATTGCCAGGTTCAATACCTTTGCCATTATCTGCAACTTCAATAACCACATGGCCTCTGATATTTAAAAAGGCAGTAAGGCTGACCTTGGCTGATGGAGTATGGCTTAATGCTTGTGCAGCATTGTGTAGGAGGTTGATCAGTATTTGTTCGACCATATCAGTATCGACAAAAATATCTAACGCATGTGGAGTAATAGTACTGGTTAATTCAATGTTTTTTTCTTGCCAATCTTGCTTTGTTAGCGATTCAACGTGTGAAAATAGCGCTGCCACTTGTATGACTTTTTTATTAGGAGAGGGCAAGCGCGTTAATTGGCGATAGCTGGTAACAAACTGCATTAAGCCGTCGCTCCTTCGGGCTACGGTTTTTACTGCGCCTAAAATGTCTTCTAAATCTTCGGCTAATTCTTCAGTTATTTCCTCGCTAACTTCGGTGGTAATGGCTGGCAATAGCTTTGCTTTTTCTTGCAGATCTTCAACAAGATCAACTGCGGTTTTAGCCAATGATGCTACGGGGGTAATGCTGTTCATTATCTCGTGTGTTAAAACACTGACTAAATCTTGCCAAGCTTGAAGTTGCGCTAGGGCGAGTTCACTTTGAATGTCTTGCATACTGAGTAAGGTTTCGTGTTGTGTCGGTGTTATTATCTCAGTTGCCGAGACGATAAGTTTATGTTCCATACCATCAATAGTGATATGCACTAGCGTACGCTCACCGGCTAAAATACCCTTTAGTTTTTTTGGAAATTCTTTATTAAATTGCGCCATATCATCTATATGAGTGACCACATTTGTACCAAATAAACGCCTAACGCTGTTATTCCATAAGGTGATTTTACCCTGATCATCAATGCTCAATAAGGGCACAGGAACATGCTCAATAATAGCCTTGATATGACGTAATTCTGCCTCTTGGTTTGAACGCACTTGTTGAATACGCTTTAAAATATCAGTAAAGGTTTCGCCTAATTCTTCAAAGCCAGTGCCAAGGGATTTTAGTTCAAATCGCTGTGAAAAATCAGCGTGACGAACAGCATCAAAAAAGCGTACTAATTCAGCATTGGTTTTTGAAATAAAGCGTATTATTTCAAAAAACTGAATAACGAGTACTGCTGATAACAATAATATTGTCGCGTGATAACCGTCATGCATAACCGCTTGTGTGAGTAAAATAAGTGTTAACATGGCCAAAATCGTACGGGCAGCTATCAACAAAGAAAATCGCTTAAAGTCCATGTTTTTCCATCCTACGGTAGAGTGCAGCACGTGTTAAACCAAGCTCTTTTGCTGTATGGCTTATATTAAATCGATGTTTTTTAAGCGCTAAGGCAATAGCACTTTTCTCTATCTGCTCTAAGTTAAGGTCTGAGGTCAGCGATATATCGATGTTTTGAGCCACTGATGGTGCGACTGTTACCTCAACGGTTGGCTCTTCAGTAACTTGCGACGGAATTTCCTTTATGTGGCAAGGCAAATCAAGCTGAAAGTCACTAGCTGTAAGCACTTCCGACTGACTTAATATCATTGCTCTCTCAATCGCATGACGTAGCTCTCGAATATTTCCCGGCCAGTCATAAGATGATATTGCCGTTAATGCTTCATCACTTAATTGTTTAATGCCTTTACCTTGTTGCTGATATTTCTTGGTGTAAAATTCGACATAATGATGAGTAAGTAGAATGATGTCATCACGGCGTTCGCGTAAAGGCGGCAGTTTTATTTCAACGGTATTGAGCCTGAATAATAAATCAGGACGAAAGTGCTTTTCATCTTTTAGAATATCTTGTTTTAAATTGGTGGCAGAGACAACCCTTACATTAAACGCGATGGCTTTATTCTCGCCCAGCGGGGTCACTTTTCGTTGTTCTAATACCGTGAGTAACTTGGCCTGTAAATGCAGCGGTAAGTTACCTATTTCATCTAAAAATAAGGTGCCGCCATCTGCAGCTTGCAAGCGACCAACTCTATCGTGTTGCGCGCCGGTAAAGGCGCCTTTTTTATGACCAAATAATTCACTTTCAAATAATGTTTCACTGATTGCGCCTAAATCAACCGACATAAACACTTGCTGAGCGCGGGTACTTTGTTGGTGAATTTCTCGGGCAACCAGCTCTTTACCGGTACCATTTTCGCCCAAAATCATTACATTCGCTTCTGTTGGTGCAGAGCGTGAAATTAATGAGCGTATTTGCATCATAGCTTGCGATTGCCCCAACATATTTTGCTGACTTGCTGGATTACTCGCTTGTACTAGTACCTTATTGGTTTCTCGTAATGTTTGAGCCTCGCTGCGGCTTCTGCCCAGCAAAACTGCCGTTGAAACTGTCGCGATAACTTTTTCATTTTGCCAAGGTTTAGCGATGTAATCGGTAGCCCCTAACTTCATTGCTTCTACTGCAACATTCACTCCACCATGGGCGGTGATCATGATAATGACGCTCTCTGGTTTTATTTCTAATATTTTTTGTAGCCAGTAAAAACCTTGGGCACCGGAGCTTTCTCCTGGGCCAAAATTCATATCTAAGATGATTGCGTCAAAATGCTGATCATTAATAAATTGGGGAATATGCTCAGGTACATTACAGGTACTGACCTTTGAAAATTGACGTTTAAGCAGCAACTTTCCTGCTGTTAAAATGTCTTCATCGTCATCGACAATGAGGATCTTGCCTTCTTTTTTCACGCACTCACTCCAAAGGATTTGATTAAGTAATTTGCTGATTATAACTTATAAAGTGTTCATTAACGTACACCTACTGTTCATTAACGTACAGTTTTATTCTTCGGTAAATTTACTAGTTAAAATAAAATTCAATTAAAACAACTCGGTATGAGTTGGTATGATTATTGGATTGTTATGATTAAGTTTATTTATCCGTTCCTTCTAGGACAACCTTATTATGACAAAAAACAACGCAGCGCTTACACCAGCAACACCCATCACCACAAATGCGGTGTCAGGTGCGGGCATGGACCGAAAGGTAACAACAAACACAAACCCGATAAAGAAGTGGTTATTGATTGCTTCGGTAATACCGATTGTTATGTTTGTTGTCTACATGTTCGTAGGGAAAACTACAGGCAAAGTTCTGTCGGTAGATAATAGCCGTATCGTTGTCTCTAAGGTCACCTCGGGAGTATTTGAAGATTTCATTCCTATTCGTGGCAGAGTTACTCCAGCAAAAACCGTTTATTTAGATGCCATTGAAGGTGGACGAGTCGAGCGTATATTAGTAGAAGATGGCGCCAGTTTAACCGCAGGAAACCTTATTGTTGAGCTGTCTAATGCTTCATTGCAACTGAGTGTTTTGGGTAATGAAACACGCGTTGCTGAGCAGCTCAATAACATGCGTTCAATAGAGTTAAATCTTGAACAAAACCGCCTACAACATAAACGTAATATCGTTGATATTAAACACCAAATTAAATTGTTAACTCGCCAAGTTGAACGCTCACAGTCGCTTATTGCCAGTGGCGCAATAACCAAAACACAAGTTGAAGATAGTGAGGATACGCTCATTTGGTATAAAGATCGTCTTGCCCTGACCCTTGAGAGTCAACAATCAGATGCACGCATGCAAGGTGAGCAATTAACCTTTTTAAAAGAAACCAGTAGCCGATTAGAAAGTAACTTAGCAATATCGCGTCAAAACCTAGATAACATGAATGTTAAAGCGCCTGTGGCAGGCACGTTATCAGGTTTTAATGTTGAAGTAGGGCAAAGCATTGCTCGTGGTGAGCGTCTTGGTCAAATCGATACTCCTAATGATTACAAGCTAACCGCTTTTATCGATGAGTTTTATTTAGGCCGTGTAGATCTTGGTCAAACAGCTACCTATCAAGATTACGCATTGGTAATCGCAAAAGTTTATCCACAAGTACAAAACGGTCAGTTTGAGGTGGACTTTAAGTTTGTCTCCGCACAACCCCAAGGTATTCGCCGCGGCCAAACCATTCAAATTAAATTGACCTTAGGCGATGCCAGTGAAGCAAGGCTAATCCCTAATGGCGCATTTTTTCAAGATACCGGCGGTAAATGGTTGTTCGTTGTTAGCCAAGACGGTAGCGAAGCTGTAAGACGCAATGTACGTCTAGGCCGTCGTAATAACCAGTTTATTGAAGTGATTGAAGGCCTTGAATTGGGTGAACAAGTGGTGACTAGTCCTTATAGCAGTTACCAAGATATGCACCGACTGAACTTTAAGTAGCTATTAAAAAACCAAACAAAACAAATTTAACTATTGAACCAAACATTAAAAAGCTCAAGAAGAGCATAAGGAATTGACCATGCTAAAACTACATAACTTAACACGCGTATATCAAACAGAAGACGTAGAAACATCAGCCTTAAACAATGTAAATATTGAAATTTCCCAAGGTGAGTTTGTTGCCATCATGGGACCATCGGGTTGTGGTAAATCAACCTTACTTAATACTATCGGTATGTTGGACTCTCCTAGTAGTGGTGAGTATATATTTAACGGCGAAAATGTTGCTGGTTATTCAGAAAAACAGCTCTCAGTTATCCGTAAGAAAAGTATTGGTTTTATCTTTCAAAACTTTAACTTAATTGATGAGTTAACAGTGGCAGAAAATATAGAGCTAGCATTAATTTATCACAACATTCCGGCAGCTGTTCGCAAAGCTAAAGTTGAAAAAGTAATGGATAAGGTCGGTATTGCCCATCGTGCTAAGCACTTACCTAGTCAGTTATCTGGAGGGCAACAGCAGCGTGTTGCAGTAGCTAGAGCTGTTGTTGGTGATCAACAAATGATTTTGGCAGATGAGCCAACGGGTAATTTAGATAGTGCTCACGGCCAAGAAGTGATGGAAATGTTACAAGCACTTAATGAAGAAGGTACCACTATTGTTATGGTGACACATAGCCCCGCACATGCTGATTACGCCAGACGCACTATTAATTTGTTTGATGGTCACGTCGTTGCACAAAGTGTTCGAGCTGCTGAGCAAACGGCTTAATCTGCAATTAGGAGAATATTATGTTTCGCAATTACCTTATTACCGCTTGGCGCAATATTATTAAAAACGGTATTTTTTCGGTCATTAATATTTTTGGTTTAGCCATTGGTTTAATGAGCTGTATCTTAATTATGTTATTTGTTCGTCAAGAATCAGGGTTTGATACTTGGATTAAAGACCACGGCCAACTAGTGCGAATGCACACCGCTTATTCTATCCCGAATCAAGAACCGTTTGATTCAGTACGATCGGCAGGCAGCATGATGCCCGCTATTCGTGATTATGCAAAAAATGAAATTGAAACTGGCGTGCGTTTTATTCAGTTTGATATGACAGTAAGACAAGATGGAGATGCCTTTCCTGAGCAATTTACTATGGTAGATGGCAGCTTTTTTGATGTTTTTGATATGCCATTTATTCATGGAGCTAAAGAATCCTCGTTTAATAAACCAATGGATTTGGTGATCACTGAAGAACTCGCATATAAGTACTTTGGCAAGAGTGATGTCATTGGTGAAACACTCACCGTGTGTTGTGTTGCTGGCAATACGACAACATTAACTATCACTGGGGTGATGAAGAACTTACCTGATGCTACGCATTTAAATACCGACATGGTGATTTATTTACAACCAGCCTTGTTTAGCGATAATGATGGCATGTTAAATACGTGGACCAGCTTAAATGTTTATACCTACTTTAAATTGAATCCAGGTATTGTTCCTGAGCAATTACAAGAACGCATTACTTTTTGGATGAATAATGAAAGTCCGTTAGTAGAAATGTTAGTTAATATCTTAGGCAGTCAAACGGAAGGTAAAAAAGTTACCGACTTTGTTAAACAAAGAGTAATGCCAGTAGCCGACTTACATTTACATGCTAAAAGCCAAGCAGGTAATGGAGGTGATTTAACACCTATGGGTGATAGTAAAATGATCACTACCTTTATTATAGTTGCAGGTTTAGTGTTACTTATTGCTTGCATTAACTTTATGAATTTATCTACCGCAAAAGCAAGTAAAAGGGCACGTGAAGTGGCTATGCGCAAAGTTTTAGGCGCGAGTAGAACCCAAGTGGCCATTCAGTTTTTAGGTGAGGCTATCGCTTTAGTTTTACTGTCATTACTGTTTGCTTTGGTTGCGGTTGAATTAGCATTACCTTTTTATAATGAAGTATTAGGTAAAGAGTTAGCTTTACATTTGTTTGATGAACCCAGCTTATTGTTTACCTTAATTGGCTTAGCTATTTGTGTAGGTATTGGCGCAGGAATTTACCCTGCACTGTATTTGTCACGTTTTTTACCAGGACAAATATTAAAGTCGAGTAAAAGTGTTGAGTCGAAAAGTTCTGCTAAATTTAGAAGCGTGTTGGTGGTATTTCAATTCGCGACATCCATTATTTTAGTCATTTCAACTTTGGTTGTTTATGGCCAAACGATTTTTTCTAATAATATGGAAGTCGGCTATCAAAGTGATAATAAGTTGGTGCTTAATATTCGCAATGCAGGCGATAACATAGCAAGTTTAAAACAAGAGTTATTAAACATACCTGAAGTAACTAGTGTTGTTTTCTCTTCTGAAGCACCGTCTCAAGATTTTGAGAATAATAACAACTTTAAATTATTAGAGCCGCATGCCAATGGCGGTGCTAATGAAGCTGAGCTAGTGAACTATCACAACATGGGTTATGGATTTTTTGAAGCTTATAAAATCAAGCCGTTGGCGGGGCGATTGTTTGATGAAAACTTTGGTTCCGATACCGCCAACAAAGTAGCTGAAGGAGAAGTGGGTCAAGCAAGTGTCATCCTTAATAGCTCAGCCTTGAAAAAGTTTGGCTTTAGTAGTGCAGAAGAGGCTATTGGTAAAACCTTAGAAAGTGATGTTCGTGGTAAACAGCATTTAACTATCATTGGCGTTATCCCTGACATTTACTTTCGTTCGATTAAGTTTGGCGTAAGAGCGTCGGTATATACGTTAAATCCTGAACGGTTTCGGGTCGCTAACATTTCATTTTCTACCGATAATATTCCTAGTTTGATTAATAAAGTTGAAGGTGTTTGGAAGAATAACGTACCTATGCAACCGATTAACTTGCAGTTTTTAAGTGAAATGATGACGGCGCAATATCATGATGAATTAACCACAGCGCAGTTGTTCTTAGTGTTCTCATTAATTGCTATTGTGATAGCGTGTTTAGGTTTATATGGTTTATCTGCTTTTACAGTAGAAAGAAGAACCAAAGAAATTGGCATTAGAAAAGTGATGGGGGCCAGTGTCAAAGATATTGTAGGCTTACTTATTTGGCAATTTTCAAAACCAGTAGTATTAGCTAACCTTATTGCTTGGCCGGTTGCTGCCTATTTGATGTTAACCTGGTTAGAGTCATTCCCATACCGTATCGGAGCCATTTGGCTAGTACCAATCTGTTTAGGTGTTGGTTTGTTATCACTGATTATTGCTTGGAGCACAGTAGGTGGTAATGCCGCTAAAGTAGCGAGAAAAAATCCAATTAAAGCGCTTAGATATGAATAATCGTTAAAACTTAGTTAAATAAGTAATCAATGTTCGGTAGTGGAGTTATTCTTCACTGCCGAATTTTTATGGGTCTTCGTTAAGTAAAAAATCAATAAAGGTTTGAGTCAGTAAATTGTGATGGCACTCTTTATTGGTCACCAAAGAAAAACGGCGTGACAAATTTAAAGGCGACTCTAGCGCTACCAGTTGACCTGTTTTTAGCTCTTCAGCGATAGATAGCTGTGATAAACAACCCAAGCCTAAACCGACCTTCACCGACTCCTTAATAGCACTTTGCCTAGTAAGTACTATGGCTGAATTGATGTGTGTACCTACTTGCTCTACTGCCGAGTCAAAAATAGCTCTGGTACCTGAGCCATGTTCACGTAATACCCATGGGTAGTGTTTGAGTTGCTCAAAGGTAATTCCTCCCTCTTTTGTCAGAGGATGATCCGCTTGGCAAAAAACCTGTAAAGTATCTTTTTTCCAGGCAGTTATTTGTAAATTAGCATGTAATGCGGGGCCTTCAATAAGGCCTATGTTGGCTTTTCCTTTATCTAAATAATCTATCACCATTTGGGTATTACCTATGTGTATTTCAGGATAAACGTTAGGATAGATTTTTATAAAGTTAGCGAGCAGTTTCGGAAGCAAATAGGTAGCTATGGTTGCACTAGCTACAATTTTTAATACGCCACTCATAGGATTTAAATTTACCAGCTGTAAGCTATCAAGTATATCGGCAATTTGTCGCACCTTAGGTAGTGCTTTAAGGCCATTTTCGGTGATCAATAACTCTCGACCAATCCGTTCAAACAATGGATATCCTAGGCTTTGTTCTAATTCTTTTAATGCTTGGCTGGCGGCTGATTGACTTAAAGCTATTTCATTAGCAGCTGTTGTTAGTTTACCTAAACGTGCCGTAGCTTCAAAAAGTTGCAGCTTCTTTATTGAAATAGTCATGACTTTCCTTGACCTTAATAGTAAATCAATGGTTCGGTTTATTCGATACTATACATTTAATCTATCCATTATTCTTATTTAAAGTTTTGCATTATATTATATTCCATAAAGTGATGAATCGTTGATTCTCCCATATAATGGACAAAACAAGAGGTGCATTATGCCTACCTATATAGCTCTACCCATTATTGCCTTAGTGGCAATTGCCCTAGCAAGTATTCCACAAGTCTCTGCTTTGGGTTTAAGTGCACTACCTTTAGCTATCCTACTAGGAATGAGTTATGGCCATTTTTCATTAAGAGTGGAAGATGAAAAAGATCATCAGTTTTCACATTTTTGTAAACAAAAAATGTTGAGGTTAGGCATTATATTATTTGGTTTTGGTTTGAGCTTTCAGCAAATACTAGCAGTAGGCTGGCAAGCGGTTGTCATTGATCTTATTGTGATCACTGTTATTTTTTCAGTGGGAACATTTGTTGGCATTAAAGTATTTAAATTACATCGTGATGTTGCCATTTTAACTGCTGCGGGTAGTGCTATTTGCGGTGCCGCCGCAATTTTAGCGACAGAATCTGTGCTTAAACCAAAGCAACAACATATTACTATTGCCATTGCTACTGTCGTTCTTTTTGGCACACTAGCTATGTTTAGCTACCCTTTTATTTATCAGTGGGTTGCTATGAATGATCAGTCATTTGGTATTTATATTGGCAGTACCGCTCATGAAGTTGCCCAAGCGGTGGCTGCTGGGCAAAGTATTAATGTTGAAACCATGCAAACGGCGGTTGTGGTAAAGCTTATTCGTGTGATGATGTTAGCGCCGTTTATTATTATGTTAAGTATCGTGTTAACACGTTTTAATCGCAGCGATGATGTTGATAGTGATACCGGGACCAACAAAAAAAGTGTCGTGGTTATCCCTTGGTTTGTCTTTGGTTTTATCGCCACCGCTATGATCAATAGTATGGTTGTTTTACCCGAAGTATTAAAAACAGGCTTTGCTTTTGCTAGTCAATTTTCATTAGCAATGGCGATGGCGGCATTGGGGGCGCACACTCGATGGGCGACTATCAAGGAAGCAGGACCTAAACCATTATTATTAGCGTCTTTACTCTTTATTATCCTAATTTTTGGTGGTTTCTTTTTAACTTCTTGGTTAAGTTAACACTAAGCTAGCTTAGGGTTTAATAAATGGAGCAAGGGTTAAGTTGCATTGATTAAAAATAAATTTAAACCTTTTTACTTATTGTTGCATCTCACTTAACAACAGTGACTAAAAAACACTAACAATACATTAGAAATAAATAATAAATAATAAAGATAAATGGAGATTACCCAATGATTATAGTAAAAAACTCTTTTAAAATTGCACCGATAGCACTTTTGTTAATGACAACTTTTGTACAAGCAAAAACCTATAATGAAGAATTTACGGTTGCTAATGGCGGTTTACTTAAACTTGTTACCGATGTTGGTGCTATTGATATTGAAACACATGCAAAAGAAATGGTATTGGTTGAAGTAGAAATTAGTGGAAAAAATGAAGATGATATGAGTGTTCACTTCAAAAAAAATGGTGATAATGTCAGTATTAAAGGAGACTTTGACCGTGGTGGTTTCGGCTTTGGCAATAGCCATATCAGAGTCACTTATAAAGTAACTTTACCAGAAAATTATAATGTAGACCTTGATACCAGCGGTGGCTCTATTGAAATTGAAAACCTAACAGGTAAAGTTGATGCTCATACCTCTGGTGGTTCTATTTCTGTTGAAGATGTGGAAGGTGATGTAAATATTAAAACCTCTGGTGGTAGTTTAGATCTGGATAACATTATCGGAAAAATTAATGCTAAGACCTCTGGCGGTAGTATTAAACTGAAATTGCCAACAAACCCAACCGAAGATAGTAAAGTAAAAACCTCTGGCGGGTCTATTACTGCTTATTTAGCTAAAGATGTCGCGGTAAATCTTTCGGCAAAGACCAGTGGCGGTCGTGTATCAAGCGAGTTTGCCGTTAATGGCACAACCAAGAAGCGTTCAATTGTAGGTACTATTAACGGCGGCGGGCCTGAATTGGTATTGAAAACTAGTGGTGGTAGCGTGCGTATTAAGGAAATTTAACTTTTTATAGTCGCTAAATAATTGCTGAAAAGTATTGTTTTCAGATATTTGCAATAAAATTTTACATTTATGATTTTTAAAATATTGATTTTATGTCGTATGGTTTGACTCATAAAAACTATTATTTCCCTCTTAGCGGGACGCTATGCTCGAGTAACTATGATGATGAAACAATATCTGAATATCTTTTTTGTAACTTTTTTATGTGTATCAATTTTTGGTTGTGCCAGGTTTACCACCGAAGAAAAGGTTTCTTGGGATAAAGCTTATAATAACTCAACAGAAGAGAGGTTCATTCCTGTTGAACTTTTTACCGGAGGACAATGGGATGGGGAACATGAATTAATACTAAAGGAGGTCTCTACCACTGCTTGTACCTCTGTCAGTGGGAGACAAAGACCCTGCGACAATATTTATCTTACGGGTCCTTTCAAAACAGAAAAAAATAACACTAAAATTAAATGGGCTGGCAATGAGCTTTCTTACTATCGAAGAACATTTAGTATTCGTGGTGGGGAGGTTGAATCTTTCTTTACAATTAATAACTCAAGAGATGGATTGGTGAGAATTTATGATAAACGAAAACAGTGGGGTGCCAGAACTTATAATGGATTAGGGAGTAAGTTTCCACTGGGTTACTGGAAGCAAGGTGAAGTGCGTACTTATGCCTCAGACAGACCAACAAGCATCGAAATCATAGAACTTGATGGACCGAATCATTGCCTTACTTTTCGATGGATAGTTGGAAGCGGCAAGGGAAGAAATAGTGATAATAATTACACTTTCTGTCCTGATAGAGGCTTCACAAATCTTAGTCACAATAATACTGTCGAACAAGTTGGCCCTAAACTGCAAGCGACAGTTAACAATGGCATTATCAAAGGTAATATCTCTATTCTTGACCCGCAATTCGGTAACGTGTTGACGAACATACATCAAGACAGTTTAAAGCAAGCGGGCATTAAACTTGGCGATACCCTGTGTGTACTTGTTAAGGAAGGCAATATTACTAAATTTGATACTAAACTGCCTTATCTCGAATTATTTGGTAAAGTTGCTGTTGGTGAGCCTCTGGTTTATGTAAACAGCCAGTCAAATTTATCGTTAGCCCTTAATCAGGATAACTTCTCAGCGAAATATCATATTGGCTCTGGTGTCCAGTGGAGTGCACAAATAAAACAATGTAATTAAGATAACATGGCGCTGTCGTTCGCGGCTTCGCCATCACCTTACAGTCGTAAAACCAGCAAAGCTGAGCAACAATACTTGTGCTGATTGATGAAATAATTATGGAGTTATAATGCTAAGGGGCGGATTATATGATGCTCAGATCTTCTATACCCGTTACCATTCAAGATGCATGTTTCAGAGTGTTTGAGCAATTTCAATTCAAGGCATATCAATGTAGCCATGGTTATTCCATTACAAATTGATGTAACGATGAAGTGATGTTGCTCAAGCACTTCTGCGATGGGTTTTAAATGACTTTATGGGGCGTTAAAGAACAAAAATATAGAGTGACTATGTTTACGTTCTTCTCCTTGCCTAAAGTCATTTAAATTCCCACTGAAATCGAGCACTTTGAATGATAACGGGTATATACCCACTCGAAATAGAGTAACCAATAACTCTTTGCACATTGGTTGCTCAATTATCTAATGAGATAATTCTGCTTGTTAATCTTCAGCATAGAGTTTCTCAAAATTTTTCTGATTCCAGCCAATCATTACTTCAGTACCAATTTTAAGAGCTGGTACCGAGCGAGCTCCTATAGCGTCTAGCTCTTTTCTACCGCGCTGCATTTTCGCATTTGTTAATCTGTATTTAATACCATTATCATCCAAGTATTTTTGAGCTTCACGGCAATGGGGACATTTATCTGAAATATATAAAACAATGCGTTTCATCACTAACCTTTAAAGAACTGTTAAAGATTGACTATTTTACTGAACTCTCAAGCAAAAACAAAGATGAATTAACTGAACTATCGATTCGATACAAAGAAAATTAAAATACAAAACTGTGGCCCGTATTACTGACCACGATAAACTATACTTATTAATCTCTAAATCAAGATTAGTGAGCATAGTTATGACTATTTCAACTTCTCCCCAGTCCATATCTATAAAGCAATTCTTTGATCGAGATAGTTGTACTTATACCTATTTGATAGTTGATCCTCAAACGCATGAAGGTGCGATTATCGACGGGGTTAAAGAGCAATTAACACGCGATCTTAAATATATAGAAGAACTAGGTATTGAGCTGCTTTATGCTATTGAAACTCACGTACATGCAGACCATATTAGCTCGGCTGGCCTAATCAGACAAAAAACAGGTGCCCAAATAGTTTATAGCCAAGCCTCAGGTGTTAAGTCTATTGATATTGAGCTATGTGATGGTGATATTCTTCCTCTTGGCCAATACCAAATTAAAGCGATAAGTACACAGGGTCATACTTGTGGTTGTATGAGTTATTACATTGGTGGGAGAGTGTTTACCGGTGATACATTATTGATCAGAGGTTGTGGCCGTACTGACTTTCAACTGGGTAGTTCAAAAAGCTTATACTATAGTGTCACCGAAAAACTATTTAGCTTACCGGATGAGACGGTTGTTTATCCGGGCCATGATTACAATGGTAATACCTGTTCTACTATTGTGGAAGAAAAACAATGGAATCCTAGACTAGGCAAACAAAAGTCGTTGCGCGATTTCATTGATATTATGGATAACTTGAATTTAGCCTTACCAAAAAAAATTAATGAAGCAGTACCAGCCAATGAGGGCTGTGGTATTAAATTTAAGCCTGATGCCTATGTCCATGATGACTTCTCTATAACTGAGCTTTATCAAGTATGGCAGCAACAAAACCCTGACAATTTGATTATTGATAACCGCACTGAGGGAGAGTATTTACAAGGACATATTCCCAACAGTCAAAATATCCCCTTAGGCACAGAGCCGGAACACCTCGAAGCATTTAAAAGTTTCAAACATATTTATATTTATTGCCATTCAGGTCGTAGATCTCAAACAGCGTTGACCAATTTAGTCATGATGGGGCTGGAGAATATAACCTGTGTTAGTCATTCCGGCTTTGATGATTGGATTGTGCGGGGCTACCCCGTAGAAAAGTAGCCCCTTGGTTTTATTTAATATAATTTTTACGCTATTGTAATAGTGTAAAAATTATTAATATTGACACCTAGAATAGGAGCTAAGTAACAATAAATAGGAATATATGAGCACTTCTTTACTTGATTGTATTGGTGGTGAAGCTGCAGTAAATACAGCCGTTGATATTTTTAATCGTAAAGTGTATTTCACTGTTTTTTGATAGTATTGATATGAAATTATTTCATGTTCCATTAGTCGCAAAAGTCTTGAGTAAATGTCCTTTCACGCTGTTGCAGGTAAACTCATGATGATGTTTTAAGGTTATAGTTAACTTATGAAATACCAAGGTACAGACTTAGACATCGTAGAAAATGAAACTGTATTAGACACCTTGCTTCGTCATAAAAAAGAGGTAAGTTATTCTTGTTTATCTGGCTTATGTCAGTCATGTTTATTGCATGCTGTTAAAGGCGATGTTAGCCCTGACGCAAAAAATGGGCTAACAGGCACTGCCATTACCCGTAATCATTTCTTAGCCTGTCAACAACCAGCAAGCACCATTGATTCAGTCGCAGATATTGACTTAAACGCTTTATTTAGTCATGCCGTAGTAGTAGAAAAGTCCTTGTATGCCGCAGATGTACTTTGTATTAAGTTAGAGCCTGTTAACCCTCATTATTATCATGCGGGCCAATTTATTAATATACGTAATTCTCAGGGGGATGTTAGAAGTTATTCAATTGCAAATTTACCAGCAACAGAGCCTTTTATTGAATTACATATTCAAAGAATAGCTAAAGGAAAACTAAGTACTTGGTTATTTGATATGGTTAACTTAGGCGATATTATTGAGTTTCAAGGTGCATTAGGTCACTGTTTTTATGTTCCTGATAGCAGTAATATTGATAACGACTTAATGTTAATAGGCACAGGAACAGGAGCTGCACCATTAATAGGTATCGCAAAAGATGCGCTGCATGCTAAGCACAAAGGTGATATTCACTTTTATCACGGGGTGAGAACAATTGAGTCTTTGTATTTACATCAACAGTTAACAAACTTAGAGGAACAATATCCAAACTTTTATTATTACCCTTGCTTAAGTGGCGAGGTAAATGGAGAGGAGAAAAGTTTAGCTTTTTATTATATGAACTACGGCCGTGCTAGTGACATTGCACTTGAAGCAATATCAAGCCCAAGTACAACTCAACTATTTTTATGTGGTAATCCTAATATGGTTAATGCCACCCGGAAAATGGCTTTGTTAAGTGGAATTTCATCGCAAAATATTAATACAGACCCCTTTGATCATATATAATACCAATTGCACTAATTAAGTGATCATTTTCAAATGGTATAACTAAATGAGTTAGTTAATAATTGGCATTCCTGTTATGTCTTTTTATCATTTTTATATCGATCACCATGTTTAGCTGACGCAGATACATTACTAGGAAAATTATTTAATGCTTGGGCATTATTATCGTAGCAATCGCTCCACTACCATTGGTTAAATCCGTTCTATTTTTCAAGGTCAACTCTCCCTGGTGGTTGCTAATAATTTGTCTACTTAACGCTAAACCAATGCCGGATCCTGTTTCTTTAGTGGTGTAAAAAGGCACAAATAAGTTGGCAGAATTGGCAATACCGCAACCTTGATCCAATACCTTGATAATTACCTTTTGCTCGGTTGTAAAAATCTGTACTTCAATAGCTTTATTCTGTTCTGACTCTTGCTCAGGGACTTTGTTTATATTTCCTTTTGAAAGCTGTGCTTCTTTGGCATTCTTAATTAAGTTAAGCAGTACTTGTTCAAGCTGACCTTTATCTGCTTTAACCATTAATGAGCTAGAGAGATTAACAGTCACTTGCTGAACTAAATTGGCAATGTCCTGTAGTAACTCAGCTAAGTCAAATTGTTGAATATTGGGTTGGGGTAACTTGGCTAAATCTGAGTAACTATCAATAAAGGCCAATAAATTGTTGCTGCGGTTATCAATGATTTTAATGGCTTGCTGGCACTGCTCAGCAGTGAGATCTGGCATCTCTAATAAGTTTTGGCTCAAGGCTGAGATAGGAGTTAAAGAGTTACGTACTTCATGATTGAGAATACGGATAATGTTTTGCCAGGCTTGTTGCTCATTTTTTTGTAATTCTTGGCTAATATTATTGAGCATCAATAATTGGTAATTATCATTACTCTCTTTGAATTCACTTTGTCTGATTTGCCACTTTTTACCCATGTTCAGTGGCTTATCCTCATCAAAACGCCAAAAGCCATTTTCCTTTACTAAGCCAAGGTTTGTTGCGGGGCTTTGTTTTAATGTTTGCCAAGGCACTGAGAATAATTGGCTTACTGCTGGATTAGCATGTTGCAGTTGATCCTTTTTATTTAAAACTAATACCGGGGATTCTAGCTGCTCAATTAAGCCATACAGTAAAAACATCTGTTGGTCATAACGGCTTTTGTTTACTTGTAAGCTTTGGCTTAAGCTCGACAGCTCATTAAATAACTTAGCGACAATACCTTGGCTGAATGGTGATTTAGCTCTAAGACTATAGTCTTCCATTTTTAGCGCTTCTGTTAAGCTGGTTAAACTATAAAAAGGCGTGATCACTAACCGATAGAGTGCAACAACTAGGCAGGTGTATATAATAACCAGCAGTAAGGCTACCGTTGACCAACTTAGTAAATTAAAATCAAAGCCAATACCCATGACAACAAACAACACTAACGTTGGCAATAAGGTCGCAATGATCAGCCAGCCAAAGCGTCGCTCTAAGCTGATGCTTGCACTGGGTTTAGTATTCTCTGTAGCGTTATTATTGCTACTAGGATTAAGATTTGGTGTCAATTTTGTATTTCTCTAATCGTCTGTAAATAGCATTCTTGCCCAAACCTAATAACTCACCCGCTTCAATCACACGGCCTTGTGTTTTTTGTAGCGCTTGCTCAATGAGGTTTTGTTCTGCTTCATCTATGGTCATAAAGGGCATCTCTCTATTATTAGTACCATTGTTGCCTGGTACTAATTGATCAGTTAAACCGGTGATCTCAATTTCGTTGTCATCACTTAGCAATACCGCACGCTCTATTACATGACTAAGCTCACGAATATTGCCTGGCCAATCATATTGGCATAATGCCTTTTTGGCTTGCTCTGAAAGGAACAGATCCTGCTTCGCGTACTTTTGACTTTTCTCTGCCAAAAAGTGCTCAGCTAACGGTAATATATCTTCTGTTCTTTTTCTAAGGGGAGGAATATCTAGTACGATAGTATTGATGCGATAATATAAATCTTGTCGAAAATCACCATCAGCAATGGCTTGTTGAAAGTCGATATTACTGGCGGCAATTAACCTAACTTCTGCGTGCAATGTTTTACTTGATCCAACAGGTTCAAATTCACCGGACTCAAGTACACGTAATAATTTAGGCTGTAAATTTAAGGGAATAGTACCTATTTCATCGAGAAATAAACTACCTGATTGTGCAGCTTCAAAACGACCCATACGATCTTTTTTAGCATCGGTAAAAGCGCCTTTGGTATGACCAAATAGCTCACTTTCGAACAGCGTTTCAGGAATTGCTCCCATATTTACCGTGACATAACTCTCACTCTTTCGAGCCGAATGTTGATGAATAAAATTCGCCAACATACTTTTTCCGGTACCATTTTCACCGGTAATTAAAATAGGAGTATCTGTTACTGCAAGCTTTTTAGCCTGAGTAAGTACTAACTGCATAGCAGCAGACTCACCGAGCATAAATACATCGCTGGTTGGACGTTGTGCTTTGAGGCGTTTGTTTTCTAATTGTACTGAGTCTAATTGAAATTGTTGTTCAATTATTCGTACTAAGCGCTGATTTTTCCAAGGCTTTTCAATAAAGTCTTTTGCACCAAGCTTAATTGCTTCAACGGCAATTTCTACCGTAGACCATGCCGTCATAACAATAACCGGGAAGTGATAGCCTTTATCTTTTAAGGTTTTCAGCATATCCAAGCCTTCCTTGCCGGAGGTGGTATCGTACTGAAAATTCATATCAAGCAGCATTAAATCAACGGACTGCTCAGCAATAACTTCAATCGCTTGCAAAGGAGAGTCAGCTTCTATGACGTTATAGCCGTAGTTTTCTAGAATAAATTTAGCTGATAGTCGTAAGTCACTTTGATCATCTACCACAATTATTGTTTTTTTCATTATGCCTCTAGCGTCTTTTTTATATCGTATGTTGTTATCGGTTAATTTTCATCGTCACTCCCGAAGTGTTTAATCGGGAGTCCAGTACTTTGCGCATATGGATTCAGGAAATTATGCTCTTTAATCCAAGCCAAAAGAGCTGGATCTTCGACAAGGTACTTCGAAGATAACGACTAGCTGTAAATACTTGAGTGGCCTGCATAGTTTTTTCTATTCGTTCCTCAGTGCCTTAATTGGATCACTGGCGATGATCTTTTTAGCTGGGAAATAACAAGCAGCTAAAGCAATGGCAATTAATGCCAATAGACTGGTCGATATCATCAGTAAGTCAAAACTCAGCCATTGATTAATATGTTGCTGTGCGAAACTATAAAGTATCACAGCTAATACCAGACTTAAGCCAAAACCTGCCGCAATCGGTGTAAATGATTCAGTAATAAACTCAACTAAAATACGTTTGCTCTTTGCCCCAAGTGACATGCGTATACCTAATTCATAACGGCGCATCTGACTGTTATAGCTAATAACACCATAAATACCTATCGCCGCTAAGAGTAAAGCAAAAACACCTAAAACTAAACTTAACCACAAGGTGAGTTTCTTTTGATAAACCAATTGCTCATGAATATCTGAAACTGAAGTAAATTGCCATACTTTGATATCAGCAAAGTGTGCATCAAGTAAACGTAGAATGTCACTCTTCGCTAAAACATGACCATTTTGCATTCTAATAACAAAATTTGTCCGAGAGCTAGAAAAGTACATCATCGCCCCCTGAGTTCTTTCATGATTATAAGGGTTATAAACATCACTAACTACGCCAATCACTGTCCAGGTATCACCACCGGCGGAGTAGACAGCCTTGCCGATAAGGTCTTCAATTTTCCCCTTACCATCACCTGTGTCAGAAATCACCTGTGTTGCAGCAGTTTTACTTAATACTATATTGTCGCTATCGTCTCTGACGTCTTGTTGATTATAGCTGCGGCCAGCCAGTACTTTTAAACCAACGGTATTAAAATAATTGTCATCAATCATGACAAAAGAGAAGTGTCCTAACTTAACATTGTCACTATTAAATAGTCCGGTATTATTACTGCCACGCCTGATAGGTGGACTACTGGCGCCTGATATATCTGCTACGTTATCCATTGTTTGTAGCTGTGCCAGTAAATCACGAGAAAGTTGTTCTTTACTCTCCTTTTGTGAGTAACCTTCACCAATATCTAATTTCAGATTGTATAAATTTTCATCATCAAACCCGAGCGGGTGATTTAATACGTTAAGAGCATTACTCATCACTAAACTGGTCACTAATAACAATAGCGTTGCTAAGCATATTTGACTGGCGACAAGTGCATTACGTACCTTAGCGTTAACTTGGGCACCTGTACCTTTGCCACTTGATTGTAATTGTGAGATTAGTTGTTTGTGGTTAATGAGTTTTAAAGTAATAAGTGAAAAAATCAGCGATAATATCAGTGTTAATAAACAAGCAAAAACAACAGCGGTTAAGTCTAATGAGAGTTCGGATAATCGTGGTAGTGCATGGCTTGCAACACTGCGCAATAATTCAATGCTCCAGCCAGCAATAATTAAGCCAATCACCATAGAAACAGTACATAGCAATAGACTTTCTAACCAAATAGTGAAAAAGAGGTGTTTGAGTTTTGCGCCTAGGGTTGCTTGAATAACTAAGGCACGTTGCCTTTGTGCCGCTCTTGAAAAGAATAGGTTAACAATATTGGCACAAGCAATAAGTAGTAATACCCCTGCACCCAGCAAAATCAATAACGCGATATACTTATTGTCGCCAATGATGGCACTTTGTAAGTCTTGAAATTGGGCAATAATTGCTTGATGTTTAGCAGTACCAACACGACCATTTTGCTGAAATATAGGGTCAACAAGGCTATTAAATTCATCACTTACTTGAGCAATTGTTGTTGCTGGAAGCAATTTCCCTATCGCAGCTGTTTGGCTGTAAACATAGTTCCATGTTTCTTCATCCTGACCATGAAAATCCCATGGTAACCAAATTTTTGAATTAGCATCATCAGCAAAGTTTCCGGGCTCAGAGAAGCTTGATGCTACAACACCGACTATTTTATATTGTTGCTCACCTAAGATAATATTTTGACCAATAACATTAACATCTGCACTATATTGTTCACGCCATAATTGTTCACTAATTAAGGCGCTGGCCTTATTGTTATCAATGTTCTCTTGTTTGGTAAAACTGCGACCCATAAGGATAGGGGTACCCAGTAAGTCAAAATATTCAGGGGTAACATAACTAAGCTCTGTTAATGGTTTATCGCGTAAGCTTGCTAATATGGCACTATCACGAAAAACTAACGCCATGCTCTCTAAGCTTTTTTGCTTTTGATACATTAACTTTTGTGCAACAAAATATTGTGAGCCAGAAAACTTTCTATCGCCTTCTTGTAACTCTTGTTCCATTAATATTAAGTTTTTAGCATCAGGATAAGGAAGTGCTTTAAACATTAAGAGATGGTTAAGGCTAAAAGCGGCCAATAAAACGCCTAGGGTGAGTGACAAGGTAAAAACAGTAGTTAAAACAAAACCTGGTACACGCGACAAACTAGCTGCGGTTGTTTTTATTTCGTTGATTAACAATCTCATACCGCCTCCTGCAATGCACTTGCCAATGCAATGTTATCTAAAATGATACCGTCTAATAAATTGAGTTTTATTTTGGCATGATCAGCATATCTAGGATCATGAGTAACCATGCAGATAGTGGTGCCTTCTCTATTTAAGTTATCTAATAACGACATCACTAAATCGCCATTTTTAGAGTCTAAGTTACCTGTAGGTTCATCGACCAATAAAATACTAGGCTTGCCAACGAGCGCGCGAGCAATAGCTATACGTTGCTGCTGACCACCTGAAAGTTGATTAGGTTTGTGTGAACAACGGTGCTGCATTTCTACTTTCTCAAGACTGCTCATCACTTGTTCATCAACTTCTTTTGCTGATAACTTTGGCTCACGATATTTAAGTGGCAGGGCTACATTGTCGTAAACACTTATTTCATCAATGAGATTAAACGCTTGGAAAATAAAACCGATATGTAAATTTCTTATTTCAGCGCGATCGTCAGCCGTTAAGCTCGCAACTTCTTGGCCTTTAATTAAGTAACTGCCGCTTGTTGGTGTATCTAATAAACCTAATAGTGATAACAGGGTTGATTTACCACAACCTGAAGGCCCAGAAATAGAAAGATAATCACCTTCATATATAGCCATGTTGATATCGCGCAGCGCATGAGTTTCCATATCTACTTTTGAGTAAACTTTTTGAATGTTTTTTAGTTCGATAAGTGCTTTTTTAGTTATGTGGTTGGTCATAATGCTGTCCTTGTTAATTATTTACGAATAAGTGAGTACTAATAAATAGCAACTAATCAGTTATTGTTAGGGTATGGTTTGGTGACCAGCTAGAAGTATCTGACACAATAAATTGTTCACCTTCGCTAGCACCTGAGAGTAATTCGATGTTATTACCAATAACGCGACCAAACTTCATGGTGCGTAATGTTGCGGTTTGTTGGTCGGCAAGTAAAGTAAAAAGCTGTTTGCTTGAGTTCGCTTTTACCCCAATTGGGTGTTTCACATAAAGGGCATTACTAATTACGCCGATTTTAACCTTGCCCTCTACCTTCAATTCAGGTCTAGCGTTAACTGGCAGGGCATCAGTAATATCTATGTCGATAAGCACGCTACCGTTAGTGATCACCGGATCTATACGGTTTACTACGCCTCTGACTATAGCGCTACGGGTATTTATTTCGGCTTGATGACCAATGGCAATATCTTGCGCGTCTTGTTGCGGAATCTTCAGTTGCGCTATCATGGTTTTATTACTTGCTACTAATGCCAGCTGCTCACCGGCTGCGACACTTTGTCCTAAGGTAACGGGCATTGATTGTAAAACCCCTTCAATATCCGCATGAATCACTAAACCTGCTTGTAATGATTGTTTTAAGGCTAAGTTGGCATCAAGTTGTTTGGCAAACTGCCCTTGTATAGCAATTTTTTCTTGGTGAGCACTTCTTAAATGCGCTAATCGTTGTTGCTCAATAGTAAGTTGCTCTGCCAATTGTGTTGCAGCCAATTCGGAGCGTTTAAAGTCGATAGATGACACTATGCCTTTTTTCGCTAAGCTAGCTTGCGCTTCAACCTTTAGCTCAGCTGCGGCTAGGTTTGATTTTATTTGCACTAAAATGGCTTGATGCGCTAAGTAGTCACTCTTTTGATTAATAATCAATTCACGTAAACTAGCGTGGTGTCTGGCAAGTTCCATTTGTGCACTGTTCACTTGCAGTAATAAATCAGGATTACTTAATTTCATAATGACAGTCTCCGGCGTTACTTGTGTACCAGGTAGCACCAAAATTTCTTCTACGGTTGCTCTTGTTGGTGCAGTTAATAAACGTTTATGTTTAGAAATTAACTTACCAAACCCTGATATGGTAAAAGGTAAATCACTTTGTTGCACTGCTGCTAGTCTCAATTCACTGCGCGATACCTTGGTATCTGAACTGGCTTGAGTTAACTGCCAAGCACTAAACATTAGCGCGCCAACAATAAGTGCTGCAGGTTTTATCCATGAGCGTTTTTTAACTGTGCTGGTCTTTGGAATATCCATCTTGCTTATCTCCATGTTCATTTTTCATGTGAGCTAATAACTCATAAGGGAAAATTTTATTTAACTTAATCCTTGTAGAGCTAATAACGTGCCAAATATTTAATTGATTGATTTAAAAGGGGATAGTGTTTTGTTGATGTTTATTGGGGGCTTAGGCCTTACCGAAAAAGGGAAGGCTTTCTGAAAAACGTGAAAAGTGGGGGAATCACAATGATGCGTGATTATTTCTCCCGTTTCTATGGCAATAGAAATGTGAGATATTAAAGCCTGAATAATTAATACCTCACTCAATAAGTGGGTAATTTAAGGAAATAAAGTGCAACTTACCGCAACAAGAATAAAATTAACTGCCTTTGATCATTCAGACAAAGATCTTTTTATTGAGTTATCTATGTCTGCACAAATGATGGAGCATGTTTACAGCCCTTTTACTTATGAGGAAGCGCTTGCGGCTTTCGAGGCTAAGTCACAACCTTGGACTGTTGAAAGTGATGCTTGGTTTTCTTTGGGCATCACAGAAATAGTTAGCGGTGAAAAACTTGGCAGCATTGGTATTAAAATTGTGAATCATGAGGCTAAAATTGCCGAAGTAGGTTTTATGATGAAACCAAGTGCGCAGGGGAAAGGCTATGCCAGTGAAGCATTAAGCTTGTTAAAAAGTTATGCCCTTGAAGAGCTGAGACTGAATAAGTTAAGTGCAATTTGCACGGTCCACAATGCAGGGTCATATAAGCTATTGGAGAAGTTAGGTTTTGAGCGTGAAGGCTGCTTACGTCAAAATACCCTTATCAATAATAAGCTGGTTGATGATTATGTTTATGGACTGTGTTTGCGTAGTTTTTGATAACTTAGCGGACAGTTTCAACAATTAGCATCGCTGTCATTTTTGTTGCTAATCACATTAGTAAGAGTAGTGCTATCAATATTCGCCTTGTCGTCAGTCACCTTTTGAGAATATTGCTTGGGCGTAATTCTAGCAATGAACCTAAACTCTCTGGTCATATGCGCTTGATCTGAAAAACCTATATTTAGCGCTAAGTCAGCTAACTCTGTTGTGGGGTTAATTTTCAATAGCTTTAGTGCTGCTTTTACTCGCGATATTCTTTGATAATACTTGGGTGTCATATCAAGCCATTTTTGAAACTGTCGTTCAATTTGTCGCTGACTTAACGGTACCTGTGCACTTAATTCTCCGGGTGAACGTTTGTTTTCTAATGCCTGTAACGCAGAAGCTAGTGGAGCAGGGATGTTATCAACAGATGATAATATCTTCTGTAACCATCGATAAAGTACGACAATACGGGCGTAATGTCCTGGTACTTTTTTGAGCTGCTCGGCAAGGTGATCAAACGCGAGTACATTGTCTTGGGTTTGCACAATGCTTGTCGCTTGCTGATAAATAGCGCCTAAAATGGCAAAACTCATGGCGGGATGAAAACGAACGCCAACAACCATGGCACCGGGTGACAAAGTGATTACTTGTGCTTTTTTACTGACGGGTTGGAATACAGCACCCATAGAAAATGGCGTGCCATTTAACTGTATGGTTCCACCTAGATTAAACATTATTCCGCTGCAGGCATCGCTGTGTAGCCATCGTTTTATATTATTTTGATTGTGTGATGCAACAGATGTTGACCACACGCCTTGTACCATAGTGGCTAAGCGTGCCTTGGGTTGAAATAGTTTAAAGTCTAAATATTCAGGCACGCTAGCTAAAATCCTTTAATTAACTGCTTTGTAAATGAGAATAAGATTAATTTTTATCGAAACTACCTACCACAGGTTTAAATGCCTTACTTAAGCGGTTCCAGCTATTAATGGCATTAATAGCTATGGTTAAATCAACTAAGGTCTTTTCACCAAAGGTTTGTAAGGCTTTTTGGTAGTCTTCATCTGATATTGCTTGAGCTGAAACGATAAACTCAGCCCACTGTAATGCTTTTTGTTCATGTTTTGAATAACAAGGCATGTCTCGCCAAGCATTTAAACCATATATTCGCTCAATACTCTCGCCAAGCTTTAAAGCATCTTTACTGTGCATATCAATACAAAATGCACATTGGTTAATTTGAGATACTCTAATTTTAACTAGCTCAAATAGTCGCTTGTTCTCTTTAAATGCATCATCAAGATAATGCTCTTGATTAAGTAAAATATCCATCGCTTTAGGCGATGTAGCAAAGTAATTTAATCGGTTAGTCATTGTCTTATCCCTTATAAAAAATCAAAGCATAAGTAATTGTTCAAAACGATTATTGAAGATTTTCGACATCTTGAGAAAGCTGACCGATAGCAATCCTAATTGTTGACGTTAACGCCGCCATATCACTGCCATTTCTTGCCGCAACGGCCAAACCAAATTGTAATGTTAATAAGTAATTTGCCATCGCTTTTGTATCAAGTTTTTCATTTGCATTACCGAGCTGCTTTTCTTGCTCAAAAAAGTCAGTTAAAAATAAAAGCGTTTGCTGATTAATCTCTTTAATTTCTTTAACGCTACTCTCAGGTAAACGCGACCCGGCAACTTCAGATGTACTTATACAAACAAAACAGCCTTTAGGTAACTCTTGGTCGGTCAACATTTCAGCGATTGATAATAGGTAGTTTTTAACTCGCTGATATAAAGACTGCTCTCTTAACAAAAGATATTCTGAGTGAGCTAAGCCATGCTTAGTCAGATACATGGTAAGGGACTGATTAAATAAAGTTTCTTTGTTGCCGAACGCAGCATAAAGGCTGGGTTTATTAATGTCCATTGCCGTTGTTAAGTCGGTTAAAGAAGTACCTGGATAGCCGTTTTTCCAAAAGACTAACATAGCTTTTTCCAGCGCATCTTCTTTATCAAATCCGCGATGACGTCCTGCTGCCATAAGTACACTCCACATGATGGTAATTTAATTTATAGTTGTAATTGTGTACCGATAGGTATAGATTGTCAATATTAGTACCGATCGGTACAAAATTAATGTTCAAGTAAATTAACACTAAAAGGAAATTTTAAATGAATGATTTAACGGGTAAAACAGCAGTAGTAACAGGCGGAAATAGTGGTATAGGTTATGCAACGGCAAAATACTTTAAAGCGGCGGGCGCTAAGGTAATTATCACAGGGAGGGATGCAGACAAAGTTGCTACAGCGGCATTTGAATTAGAGGTAACGGGCATCGTTGCCGATGCCCTTAATTTAACGGCAATAGATAAATTGGTTGCACAAGTAAATAATGAATTTGGCAATATTGATATTCTATTTGTCAATGCAGGTATTTTTAGCCCTGCACCCATAGGCCATATTTCTGAGGAAATGTTCGATAACCAAATGGGTATAAACTTTAAAGGTGCGGTATTTAGCACTGAAAAGTTTTTACCTATTATCAATGACGGCGGCTCAATAATTAATCTGTCCTCTATTAACGCTTACACAGGCATGCCAAATACTGCGATATATGCGGCATCAAAAGCAGCGTTAAACGCTTATACACGAACGGCGGCAACAGAATTAGCACCGCGAAATATACGGGTTAACTCTGTAAATCCTGGTCCTGTTGCAACGCCAATTTTTGGTAAAACGGGTATGCCAGAAGAGCAATTAAATGAATTTGCCGCAGCTATGCAGAATAGAATTCCACTTAAACGTTTTGGGCAACCAGAAGACATTGCCAAATTGGTGACATTCTTAGCGTCTGACGATGCATCTTTCATTACCGGCTCTGAATATAATATTGATGGTGGCATCAATGTAAACCCAATTTTGTCTTAAGGTAATCGAGCAAAGCACCTATTTCATTTACTTCATTTAGTTAAGTCGTTTAGTTAAGACGCTTAGTTAAGTTCAGTTAAGCGATAGGTGTTGTTTTTATTTAACATATTATCAATATAGAACGGGTGGGAAGTATGACTAAAAATATTTTAAGACTTGACTCAAGCATGAGAAAAACAGGTTCCTATAGTCGAGACTTAGCAACTAAGTTAGTTAAGCAACTGACTGGCGACCAACAAAGCAATGAAGAGTATAACAGTGAACATAAGAGCCAAGTAACGATTAGAGATTTGGCTGATGGCGTGCCTTTAATTGATGGAAATTGGATTAAAGCTAATTTTACCGCTGTTGATGAACGAACACCTGAGCAAAATAAATACTTGGAAACGTCTGATACATTAGTTGATGAACTCAATAGTGCGGATTTAATTGTTATGGCTATTCCCATTTATAATTTCGGTGTGCCGGCAGCTTTTAAAGCGTGGATTGACCAAATTGTGAGATCTAAATTAACCTTTAAATATGGTGACAATGGGCCGGTTGGTTTAGTAAAAAATAAAAAGGCATATATTATTATCGTTTCTGGCGGCACTAAACTAAGCACTGAACTTGATTTTATCTCCGATTATATAAGACATATATTGAGCTTTATTGGCATTACCGATATTTCATTTATTGACAGTAGTGGTCTGGGTCGAGATGAATCAGAAACTCTATCCCACGCGCATAAGCTCATTGAGTGTATTTAACTATTTAACTATTTAACTAATAAATTACGTTTTTATAATACTTTTCAACACACTTAACGTGACGATAAATTGTCACTCAACGTCATTCATTACTGATGTTAAAAAGGAAATAAATGAACATATTAAAACCTCCAGTGAATAGCCATGACTATTACCATGCCCATCTTTATTTTGAACAAGAAACTTTAGCGTTTGCTAAAGGTTTATGTGAAAAGGCAGGTATTTTATTTACCTTGAAAGTAGGCAGAGTGCATCAAAAAACTATTGGTCCTCACCCTAAGTGGAGCTGCCAAATAACGTTTACCTCCAATGACTTTGAGCAATTTATTCCGTGGCTTGAAACTCAACGACAGGGATTAAGTGTATTAGTGCATGGGGTAACGGGTGACAACCTGAAGGACCATACTGACTATGCTTATTGGTTAGGAACTGAAGTTGAATTGAATTTATCATTTTTTCGACCTGAGTAAATAAAGGGCTAATAAAGCTAGTGCCAACATAGATCAATAATGGAAAATTTAATGCGCGCCAGTAAACTACAAAACACACTTAAATATAGTCGTTATGCTTATGATAATGAAGGCTATATTATTCATATGCTGACTTCCAACGAGCGTACCTTTTTTACTAATGCCTATATTATAGAAACTAAAAATGGCCTCGTTGTTGTTGATACTATGATGATTAATTCTGACGCTATAGTGTTATGTCAGCACATAGATAACCTTAATAAACCATTAATCGCGGTGATTATTACTCACGGGCATCCTGATCATTATAATGGCACAGATACTATTATTAATGGTTTTAATGAGGTTCCCGTTATTAGCACCAAAGGTGTTAGAAATTGCATCCAAGATAGCTTTGATGCAAAAGAAGTAAAATGGAAACCCTATTTTGGCCATGATTGGCCTGAAGATAAAATATTGCCAAACCACTTAGTTAAAGATGGTGACGTAGTTAATTTAGATGGGCTAGATTATTTTTTTAGAGATCTAGGTGCTGCGGAATCTAGCAGTGATTTACTTTTTACTTTAGGGGAACATAAATCGGCTGTTTTCGTCGGAGACGTTGTTTTTAATAATATGCATGGCTTTATGAATGATGGCAATAGTGCACAATGGTTACGGGTATTGCAGCAGTTATTAATCGAGCTAGCGGATGTTAAACAATTATTTACCGGTCATGGCGCTCCAGGTAATACATACCAACTAGTTCAGGCACAAATTGAGTATATTAGTCACTATCGAACGTGTCTTTGGGCATTGATTAGCGATAACCAATTATTAAGTGATACTCAAAAGCAATCGTTCGAATTTTTGATGAACAAGCATTACCCTCAATACCAATTAGCCTCTTTTATCAAAGCAGGTATCGACCCTGTAGCTCAAGAGTTGATCGTTGAAAATCACCCGCTAAAGATGGTTTGAATTCTACTTGATAATTGAGCATTTCTATCTGGTTATGCGGCGATATCGTCATAGAGTCTACTTTTAAAGTAACTTTCTACAGTGAAAATGAGCACAAAGCGCGATAGAAATTATGATCCCTTTTGTGCGCATCAATGTCATTAACTTAAGCTTAATTTATGCATTTACAATAAGTTAGCTAGTTGCTAACCTAGCTATGAATTAAAAATAGAGAGAAATCACCAATGAGCTGTTCAGTATTTAATTCAAATAGTACAAAAGTTAACCAATGAAATTCACTCAACTGAATTTTTAGAAAATCACCGTACAAAATCTACTGATTTCATTCGAAATCGCACCCTTACTTTTCCTCGTTTAATTAGTTTTCTGTTGAATGCTCTCAATGGTTCAATTCAGGCTGAGCTCGTTCGGTTTTTCAATGTTATCGATGATAGCTACTTGTCGACAAAGTCAGTTAGCACCGCTGCTTTTTGTAAAGCCAGAATGAAACTCTCCCATCAGGCCTTGGTTGAACTAAACGATGATCAAGTTCAAGCCTTCTATGAAACGGCAACCATTGATAAATGGCAAGGCCATAGACTGTTAGCTGTTGATGGCTCAGTCACACAATTACCTATCTCTGACAAACTGCTTGGGCATTTTGGTAAAGCTCGTCCTCATGCTGTTATGCCTCATGTTCGCCTTTCTCAACTTTATGATGTTAAGAATAATATTACCCTAGATTTACAGGTAGAAAGCCATTCAACAGGAGAGCGTGAAATGGCACTGAAGCATTTAAATAAAACCCAAACAGGCGACTTAGTTGTTTATGACAGAGGTTATCCTGCCGTTTGGTTTTATAAATACCATAGGCTAAAAAATGTTGATTTCTGCATGCGTATTGTTAAAAGCTCTAATGTTGTCAAAGCTTTCTTAGAAAGTTGGAAATATAGTGAAATCGTTGATTTTCCTTGTACTGAGAAGTCTCTCCGTCGTTGTAGAAAAGATAAAATATCAACCGAATCACTTTGTTTAAGATTAGTGCGAGTTGACCTACCATCAGGAGAACCAGAGGTTTTAGTTTCATCATTAACAGACTTGAAAGCTTATCCTACTTCTCTTTTCGCTAATTTATATCACCAACGCTGGCGAGTTGAAGAAGATTACAAAGTATTGAAAAGTCGCCTCAATATTGAGAATTATTCTAGTATTTCTGTTGAAGGTATTTTACAAGACTTACACGCTAAGCTATTGACTAAAAACCTTGCAGCTTCTGCGATCCATGATGCAAAACGAAAAGTAAAGAAACCTAAAAATAAGAGGCTCTATGAATATATAATCAATTTCACCTTTCCGATAAATCAGCTTAAAGACAATGTTGTTCGGTTCACAATGAAGCTAGCTGCGCTTGAATTATACGAACTATTGATAAGTAAAATATCAAAGAATTTAAGTGTTATTCGACCTGACCGTAAGTTTTTTCGACAAGACCGTAGAAACAAAACCAATAATTACCCAATGAATTATAAACGTATGTGTTAAATCCTTAAGTTAATGACATTGATGCGCACCAAGAAGTCCTTAGTGGAGATCTGTTTTCCATTGGTTTTTATTAGAAACTAAGGGTCACTTCTACCACAATGTAAGGACTAGTCACTTCGCTTTATTGACCTAACCAACTGAAAAGCCTAATATCTATTATAAGCAAGCTATGTTATTTTGACTTCATGCTCTTTATCAATATTTCTGTCTTGATAGACACTAAACGGTAATGTATCAACCGTTCGCATTAAAGTCTTTGAATAATAACCAAACAATGCCTGGTATGTGATGAGGAATAATATGAAATATATGATAGTAGTAACTGTATTGGTTTTGTTTTTATCAATCACAGCTCAAGCCAAGCATTCTATTCATTTAGATGAGGATAACAAAAGTTATAAAACTCAACTAATGTGGCCAAATATATCAATACCTTGGGGTATGGTTCAGCTGCCTGATGGACGAATGTTAGCGACCGAGCGTTCAGGTACATTATTTTTGTTAGCGGAAAATAAACCTGCTATTGAAATACAAGGGTTACCTAACATACATGAGAACAATCAAGGTGGTTTGCTAGATATTGTTTTACATCCAGATTTTGTAAATAATAACTTAATATTCTTTACGTATGCTAGCCCAGAAGGAAAAGGTAGAGGAAGTAATACTGCATTAATGCATGCTAAGTTAGACACAAAAAACAATAGCCTCACTGAACAAAAAGTTTTGTATAAAGCTGAGGGAAATACCACCAAAGGTGCGCATTACGGTAGCCGAATAGTGATAGATGATGGCTATATTTATTTTTCAATCGGTGACCGAAAAAATCGTGAGTTAAATCCGCAAGATTTATCTCGTGATGGCGGCAAAATTTATCGCTTAAACCTTGATGGTTCGATTCCTACTGATAATCCATTTATTGAAAATGATGTTGCGAAAAAAGCGATTTTTTCCTATGGTCATCGCAATCCTCAAGGACTTATTAAATTAGGTGATACGGGGAAAATATGGTCACATGAGCATGGACCAAGAGGTGGAGATGAAGTTAATTTAATTGAAGCCGGTAAAAACTATGGCTGGCCAGTGATCAGTTATGGTATTAATTACAATTATACAAAGTTCACTGAACTGACTAAGAAATCCGGAATGGAGCAGCCTAAGCTTTATTGGGATCCGTCTATTGCACCGTCGGGTATGGCCTTCATCCGTAGTGATAGATATCCGCAATGGCAAGGAAAAATATTGCTTGGTTCAATGAAATTTAATCACCTTATTTTATTAGAGATTATGAATAATAAGGTTGTGAAACAAACAAAACTACTTATTGATGTTGATGGTAGGGTTAGAAATGTGATTCAAGGAAGTGATGGCTACATCTATCTAGGGATCGACGGGAAAGGAGTTCTACGTTTGCTTCCTTAATACTCTAGCAAGTGATTTTAAAATACTGACTATATATCTTACAAGCGAAAATCATTGAAATTTCGGTTATAAACCTATGGCGCAATTGGCCCTAACCTGCCATCGAATGATTAAATTTATGTCCGCTGTGTTGAACGGAAAATTGACGTTAGATATTTTGATTGGTCTTATTCCGCTTTGCGCACAAATTTGACCCTTAATGAACTTCACCATCTGGTTCGATATTAAGTAAAATCAAAAGGCATAGCAACCGTAGAGAATTTACTGCTATCAGCATATCGGCGGATAAAGTGTTCAGGTAACAACACCAGATGATCTGTCTTGGCAATAATTTCTAACGCGGCAAAAAAGTGAGGGATCCTCAATGCTACCTTTCGCTCTAAACCTTTAATGCTCAGTATTTTGTCCACTTCACTTGGCCCTGAGCCGTTTGGACTTATCATAATATGATTCAGTGTTAAGTACTGCGCTAAGCTTAAGCTTTTTTCATTTGGGTGACCTTTTCTTACTAATCCCTTAATGTCATCATTCGCAATAATTTTTTGATAGATGTTTTGTGGCGGCGAGGTGGTACCTGCAATAATAAGGTCCACTTTGTTCTCTTCTAATTCATTCATCAAACTAGATCGCCACTCTAACGTATTTATTTGTATGCCTGGCGCGACTTCATTTAATAAAGGAACAAGCTTTGGTAATAAGGTATGACTGCCATAGTCATTGGTAGCAATACTAATACTGTCTTTAGCACTTTCAGGTTCAAAATATTCTGGTTTTAATAAGGCACTCACTTGCTCTAATACCAAAGTTAATGGCTCGTACAAGCGCACAGCCTTCGGTGTTAGCGATAAGTGTTTTCCTGATTTAACCAACAAAGGGTCGTCAAAGTATTGCCTTAACCTAGCTAAAGTTCTGCTGAGTGCAGATTGCGTCAAACTTAATGTGTTCGAAGCGAGTGTTACATGTCGCTCATCAAGAAGAGCTTTTAAAGCAACTAAAGTATTTAGATCAAATCGATTAAGGGCATTAAAATCCATATTGAATCCTCACTAATAGTCATTACTTAAAATAATAACATGGATTACCACAATGAATTGTACTCATGAAAATAACTAACATAAGATAAAACTCTTAATTATTAAGATTTAGGATTTTTATGACACCCCCAACAAATGTAATATTTGATAAAGAAATTGAAGTGCGCTGGTCAGATTGTGACATTAACAAACATATGAGGCACTCTGCCTATTCAGATATGTGTGCTCACACTCGTGTTAGTTTTCTACACTCTATTGGTATGGATGAACAGTGGTTTAAAGAACAAAACCTGAGCCCTATTATGTTTAAAGAACAAACTGAATATTTTGCCGAAATGTTTATGAGTGAAAAAGCACGTATTACCGTTGAAATGGGTCAACCAACAGGCTCTGCTAAATCAGTATGTCTGATCAATAAAGTATATAAAGAAGACGGCACTGTTTCTGCTGTTCATCAAGTAGTGGTTGGTTGGATGAACATCAAACTTAGAAAGATTGTTGAACTTCCGAGTGAAATAGTGGCTAGCTGCCTAGAAAAAGTAGCTTGATGGTCAGAGTCACAATTCTAAATAACAGTAGTTCTACATTAGCAGCTGATAACAGCTGCTAATAAAAAAACCAGAGAGCTACTTATCATTACGTAAGTGATAATGTGCTTTAGCTTGTTGATTATAGGCATCTAAAACGGTTTTATTTTGACTTGATTTTGCAAGTTCAATTAAATCAATTTTAAGCTGCCCCTGCCCATCAAACTGACTAGCAAAAGTTCCCATATTTGGCATATCAATACGCCAGTCATATAGTAAGCCAATAACATGGTTGCCAAATTGAAACGCTTCATACTCATTAAGCAAAGAAAGAAAGTCGCTAAAAGAATATCCGCTTAATTCGGCTTGTGCGGTAAATGCTGCTTTATAACCTTTTGCTAATAGTGTTTGCTGAAAAAATCCCAGTTGAAATTGATAAGCATGTCGGGTTTCATGGATTAAATAAGCAAGTGGTGCATAAGGTTCCATTGCTTTAAGCTTATCAGGATTAAGAAAAACTAAACCTGAACCAGGAAAGCGCACATCAAAAACAAAGTTTACTGCGCGTGTAGGGTATAGAGTATTATTTATAACTAACTCTGGACATGTCATCTCTAATACTTGGCATTCAACCTGAAAGACTAACGGCAATAACACCATTCTTTGTTCAAAAGATAAACTTTGCCACTTAGTAAGCGAGTTAAATAATTTTTCATCATTTTTCAATGCATTGAAAAAGCGTAGCGCATCTTGCTGCCTTTTAAGGTGAGCATTTTGTAACCATACCTTATTAGATTTGGTTAATGCGAATGCCGCGGGTGCCTGTGCTTGTAAATCAGGATTAGCATAAAATTTAGCAGGGTTTGCTTGTGATAGTGGCAAGTAACCGGTAAGAAAGGCAATCAAAAAAAGTTTTAGTATAGTTGCTTTATTTTTATAAAAAGCGTGGTTATTCATTATTATGACAACGATAGTGAGTTGGAAACAGTATTCAATTCTACCCTAATTGGTTTTAATAAAAAACTAATATTGCCTCTGAGTCATTTTAGTTAACGTTGCAATTATAAAAGATCTTATAATTATTAGCATTGGTATAAAATCGTCAACAAAATAAAGGGAAATGACTATGACGAAACTAACCTTAATAGCCAACATTAAGCGAATGCAGATAAAGTAGATTTAGTAAATTCGAAACGGTTATAGCTGATCGAGATTAACTATGTCTATTTACAATTAGGACAACTAAATGACTGCGTTTATTTGTTGCTTTTACATTATTCTATTTATGCTTCACAAGCCCTTTCCCCACCTCCGTAGTAAAAATCCGACATGTTTAAATAAAGGTTAGCTCAGCATTGCTAATAACCTAATCATTATCTATACCTGATCATAGGTCTAACTAAAATAATGAGAAACAATGAGCAAGCCTGCATGTACTCTTTATGTGGCCATTATTATACTTATTCAGACACCATTATTATATGCACAAGAAAATGATGATTCATTATTTAACTTAACTCTAGAGGAGCTAAGTAATATACAAGTCACCGTCGCATCCAATGTTATCGCTGATATTCGCAAACAGCCGGTCTCTGTTACTACCATAAATAAAAATAAAATTCGTTTAAGTGGCGCTCGTACCTTAAGCGAACTACTTACCATATTTGTTCCTGGTTATTTTATGGTAGAAGATCAAGACGATACTATCGCAGGGTTTAGAGGACTTGTACCCGATAATAACTCCAAGACTTTACTGTTATTGAACGGTGTCAGCCTCAATACAGAGTGGTTCTGGGGAGCTCCGGATGCCATTTTAAATGGTCTGGATTTGGAGTTTATTGAACGAATAGAAGTTATCCGCGGTCCGGGCTCTGTCACACTTGGTCAAGGTGCACTTTTAGGAGTGATCAATATAGTGACTAAAAAAGCTAACAGTACTGAGGCTAATCTTCTTTGGAGTCAGGGTAAAGATGGATTTAATCGGTATATGATTGATGTCAGCTACCATTCAACAGAAACCAGTGCCTACGCATACTTTTCCTCTGGTAGCTATGATGGACAGACTGTCAATAACGAAGGCTGGGCAACCACAAGAAGTGAGCAGGGATTGACAGTGTTTGAACGTCAGCACGGTCTTAAACGTGGTGAATTCGACAATGTATTTGCCAATGTCAAACACAACAATTTTGAACTTGATGTTTATCACTTTGAGCAGAAACGAGATCTTTATAACTTTTATAGAGACCGAGAAGTTGTTAGCCAAACCCTTAACGGCGCTGCCGGTCATTACACCTATCCCCTAAGTGATGATATCAATTTAAAATTCAGTGCTCGCTACGCACGAGATGATTATGGCTTGTTAAGTCATGGGCTTAATATTCAAGCAGATAGTCGTCTAGCTTATGAAAATAGTGGTAGTGGCTTTGCCAGTATTATCAATAGCGTTCCAGAACTTGCAAATCGAATTGTGACGCCTGATCTGGCCATGGGCGGGACTAGAGAAATTAGAAAAGGAGCTAAATTCCTCGCTAGTTGGGACAACCTTTGGCAGGGCAACAAGTTAGCTTTTGGTATGGAATTTGTAAAATATGAATACGGTTTAAATAATAGTGATGGCAATAACTTTATCATTAACGAAGAAATTCAAGGACTAGGGATTACCAGTGATGGAGCTGGCGGTTTTAACATCACAGGTAATGTTAATGAAAGCAATACCTGGGTAAAGCCCGGCTCTATAGGCATTAGAAGTTTATTTCTTGAAGACTTTTACAGTATCAATAACAGTATTGATCTTTTTGCTGCATTTAGGTTTGACGATCACCCTTATTGGGGCTCACACTTCAGTCCTCGAATCGGTGGTTTTTATGATCTCGACAATAAACATTTATTCCGAGTGACTTGGCAAACCGGTTTTCGTGGTGCAGTTGGAGTTCAATTTTCCGGTGGTTTTGTCCAGGACGGATTATTAGCTGAAGATAACTTTTCTAAACTAAACGACTTGGCCCAAAGCCACGCCGACTTTAACTTCGACGGTGTTGCCGATAATGATACTGCTCAACTTACACCTGTCAAACCAGAGACAATAGAGAGTTTGGAGCTAGCTTACACTTTCACTGACATTGACTTTAAATTCAATAGTGTCATTTTCTTTAATACCATTAAAGATATTTTGGCCGCCGAAGCGAATGGTTATGAAGGCTTAGCTTTTGGCGATAAAATTGGTACCGACGATATTGGGACTTGGAATGGTAGCTGGTATTATCAAAATCAATTAGGTCAATTGGAGCAATTCGGTTATGAATTAGAGATAGAATACAAAATAGGTAATTTGAGCCTTTCTGCTAGCCAAGCACATGTACAAGTCATAAGCGCAGACACTGACATCATCGGAATTTATGTATTGGAGGGTAATAAAAATTCGGCCTACCCCGAAGATATCAGCCGATTTAATATTCGTTACCAGGTGAAAAATGGCTTGGGCATATGGGAGTTTCAATACAACCATTTATATTACTGGGGTTACGACGCACCAACGCAAGTAAGCGTGGAAGGTAACAACATTGCAAATATTGGCATAAGGTGGTCGCCACCAGGAGTGTGGGATTCATTATCAGTAGATTTTGTCGTTAAAAATGTTTGGGATAATGATGAGCTCTATCCAATCAATGGAACGGGTAATCTATCTGGTGCTGATGGAACACCTGCTTTAGAGAGTAGAACGGGTTGGGTAAATATTAGTTACAAACTTTAACATGGTCAGTCGTGCCATTACAGGCTTTATCAACACAATTGCTCCTCTATTTATACCTTTGCTGGTAAACAACTATTGATGAGGCCTATGCTAAACGCAGTTATAGTGATGCATGCTCAAAACCAGAAAGAGAACTTAATCTGTTAACTTCAATGGGCAAGGATCACATCACCCTATATGGTCAAGCTTACTAAGTTGTTGCAATCGTTCACATTGGCCATGGTAAATCGACAGGTTATAAATCCCGCCTGTTAAGTTTTAACGAAACTATAGAGTTGCTTATCGACCACTTCAATGAAGAGCGTATAAATATAAAAAGCATCGTCGGGCATTCAATGGGCAATTGCCACGTTAAACTTACCGCATCATTTACTTGAAGATAAATAGATCATTTTCATTTCTTCACCTATTAATTTTTCGAGATAATGTTTTAAAAAGTTTAGCATGTTGGTATTTCTAGAAAATGCCTCAAAAGGGAGTTAGAAAACATCAGCCATACATATGGCAAAAAATGGCAGCCGTTATCCTCAGAGCATCACCGCGAAAAGCTTTAATTAGACCTTACTTTCATCCATGACCGTAATGATAGGTTCGCACCACTTACTGACCTTGAGACATCCTTACAAGATAAAAACCTCATTTAGTGATCACATAAGGACTTGGACACACAATAATTTTAGGTGATACTAGCGTTATTGATAATATTACTCAGGTTTTAGCAACTGAATGAACAGCAGCGTACGCGCTCGTTTAGCAATTTTAAAACAGAGCATTATCTACAGCAGTCAATTTGGCCTTGCAGATATAGCTATTGGCTGCGTTTCTAAATTGTGTAATTTATCAAGAACCGGTGTTATTTCCCACTTTGAAAACAAAGACGATATGCAAATAGCTATCTTGCAATATGGCGAAGAATTGTTCAGAGAACGGGTTATTAAACACGCATCGCATTCAGCGCTCCATTGAACTCACCAGATACTATCTTTAAAAGCAGTGTTGAACGGCCATTAAAACAATATCAATATTAACTCGGAGAAAGTATGTCAACAAAAGAGCAGCTAGTTAATTTCTTCAAAAATGAATTTCCTCAAGTGAACTTCACTATCGAGCATGCCGGTGAAAAGTCGGCTACCATAAGAAAAAAAATATGCCATGAACATTTAAGACCTGGTGGAACTGTCTCGGGCCCAGTTATGATGGAAGTGGCTGATACCGCTCTGTATGTTGCTATTTTAGCTGAAATCGGGCTGGTAGCACTTACGGTTACCACTAACTTAAACATCAATTTTTTACGCAAACCATCCGCTGAAAAAGATATTATCGCCGATTGCAGACTGATCAAAGTAGGTAAATCTCTTGTTATTGGCGAAGTATCAATATTTTCAGAAGGTGACCCTGAGCCAGTTGCACATGCCACGGGCACCTACGCTATACCGCCCGTTAGAAGTAGTGAATCTAAATAACTTATGTCTAAATGACTAATCATCCGCTGTATTCATCAATATTTATAAATATTTTTAACTCTTAACATCGGCATTGGTTTAAACGGGTTTCGGCCCAATTGTTTAACAGTAAAACGCATTAATGTTTTGTGAAAGCCTGCATTTGGTATATCCCTTTTAACCGCTTTAACAAAGTTTTTATCAACACCATGTTTAATAAAACCTAAAGAAAAATCGACTAAATCGGCTTTTCTAAATATTTCGGTTAGCTGCTGATAAGGGCCAGTATAAGTCGATAACAAATGGTGCATATCGATAATGATTTGAATTTCTTGCTGCCAGCTATCAAGTCCATGCGCTTTTAGGTATTTAGCGCAATCTTGATACGAAGGTACTAAGTAATCTACTCGGTCATGAGTCCACAAAGCAATATCATGAAATGCAGCCGCTATTTGTAGCTTTTGGCTGTCTTCTTCACTGATATCAGGTAACAGGTAATGGCAAAAGTTAAGCATACGAGTAACATGATTTCGATAGCCATCAAAATCCCCTTTAATTGCTTCTCGATACTCTGCCAATATTTCATCGACAAGTTTATAGCTAGTAACAACAATCATTATAAATCCTCAATTTGCTAAACATTAGGGATAGTGTAGTACTTTTCATTTTTCGACATAATGGCTAAAATGACAGTTAACATTACTTTTCAGCCAAGATACTATGAAAGAAATTGCCATTGTTGCTTACTCAGGCATAAGCTTATTTCACCTTGCTGTGCCTATCGCCATATTTAATGATGCTTTAGCGCAGCAAGCACCTCTTTTTAATGTCAAAGTATGTGCAGAGCATCCTGGCACAATTACCAGTGCCAATGGACTCCCTATTAATATTACCGAGAGCAACGCAGCAATTAAACAGGCAGATATCATTATTTTTCCAAGCTGGCGGCCTGAGATAACGCCAAGTGAAGAGATGGTTAAATTACTGCAACAAGCACATCAAAATGGCAAACTTATTGTTGGTCTTTGTCTAGGCGCATATGCCCTCGCCTACGCTGGCTTATTAGATAACAAACAAGCGACTTCTCATTGGAAATACGATAGCGACTTTATTAATCGCTTTCCAAAGGTGAAATTTGATAGCAACCCGCTGTTTATCGAAACTGACAACATCATAACCTCTGCAGGAAGCGCTGCGGCAATTGACTGCTGCCTGTATATGGTAAAACGTTTTTATGGGGTAAAAATAGCAAACCAAGTCGCTCGTATTATGGTTTCAGCACCAGAGAGAAGTGGCGGGCAGAATCAATATATAGAGCAACCACTATTAACAAGAGCCAGTGATGAACGACTTGCCAAATTGACCGACCACATATTAGCGGATCTCAGCCAAAGCTATTCATTAGGCCAGGTTGCCAATTTTTGCTCGATGAGTGTAAGAAGTTTTAGTCGGCACTTTAAACAAATCAATGGTATTAGTTTCATTACTTGGCTGGCCAATATGCGGTTAAACCATAGTTTAGCGTTACTGGAATCGACTAACTTAGCCATAACAAAAATCTCTGAGTTAGCTGGGTTTAGCTCAGAGCAAAACTTTAGAAAGCACTTTAAACAAAAGTTTGATACTAGCCCAAACGCCTGGCGTTCACTTTTTAAAAGCGCTCATGAATAGCGTTATTTGCTTATCATTTGGCTATCTAGTTATCACTAACTTGCACAACTTGTTTACCGGTAAAGCCATCATTAAGTTGTTTAGTTAACACGTCAGCAACCGCCAGAGCAGAAATAAGGCATTAGAAAACATGTCGACAAACTAATTTCTACAGTAAGTAATGCGCACCAGAAGTCGTTAGCATTTGATTGATTTAGAGAGAAAAATTTGAACCGCTTGGGTTGATTTAATGGGTAATTATTACCACAAACGGTCTAAATAATTACAGCAACAAACTCCATTTTATGTCAGCTATCTTCTAAGATATCTGACATAAATAGTAATTCTCTATCTCCATTTCGCTCCCAGAGCGCCGTAGAAGCCTCTAGCCAGATGGCCAAATTAACGATGTCACTACCGTGTAAAAATACCTATCAGCTGCCCAATAAAAATGGCTCTATCAGCTCCATTAGATATCCATAGTCTGGTAAATAATCGCCGCCATTTCCTAAAATAATCAGATAGATATTAGTTTCTCTATTCAAAAAGAAAATAGTCCTAAAACCGTCATTCTTGCCACCGTGAGAAAAGGCAGGGCCGCGGGTATTGAGCATAAAACCGTACCCGTAAGAAAATGACTCTGGTAAACCCTCTGAATAATTCTTCAGCATCAAGTTGAGTGTGTCAGCCCTAACGATGTTGTCGGTAATAAGCGCATTTATAAAATTATCCATGTCCATCATTGAGCTAAATTGACTAGAAGACCCTGTAGCGCGAAAAGGTTTCCCATAGATAAGGTCAGTAACGCCAAGATTGTATGCCCTGTTGAACGCTACAATCGGAAACTCATCAGCGATAAAACTGTCAGTCATATTCAGCGGTTCAAAAAATTCTCGCTGCATATAATCAGAAAAAGGTACTCCCTCTATTAAAGATACTACCTCTGCTAATAACACATAACCCGTATTGCTATAGTCGACACGAGTACCCGGTTCAAACTCTAAATCAGTGTTACTGGCAAAGTAGCTAACAATACCACTATTCATAACGCCATCCGGCCAAAGCTTAGAAGCGTTAAGGTCATTATAGAAATCAGGAATACCCGATTGATGGGTCAGCAAATGATGCAGTGTGATTTGGTCCCACTCACTGTCTAATTGGGGCAGGTAGTCTGTAATAGCTTCTTCAAGCGTAAGCTTGCCTTGTTCATAAAGTTTCATTATCGCAAGTGCGGTAAAGCTCTTACTAATTGAGCCCAATCTAATTGATGTGCTATCCCCGATTGCTTCTGAGGTATTTACATTCGCCATGCCGATAGAGTTCTGATATAACACTTCACCGTTTCTTACTAGCTTAATAATAAGTCCTGGTTCGTATTCTTGAATATTTGCTTCAAGTACTGTATCTAAGGTTTCTTGTAAGGTGTCCCGTGGGCCAGTTTTAATGGTGCTTTTATCGTCAGATTGGCAACCAACGATTGTTATAACAATAAAAAGAAGCAAAGCCTTAGTTAAACGAAACATCTTTGGTAAACGTAGTACAGTCATATCAAGCCCTTTTAATAATATAAGATAATTTTTTTAATTTGATTAGCCCGTTTTTTGGGTTTGTGAATTATTAAGCACTTTGATAGGCTGTTCAATACAAGGTAGCAACGGAAAGTATATACCGTATATATGAATTCACCTAAACCCCATAAGCTACTGTTATTTTAGAGTTTACTTTGCTCCATTGCACTTATGATGATATTATTTTTATCTTAAGTGGTAGACCAAATTAAGGAGAAAACGTAAACAAATGGGATCTTTACATCGATTTTGGCGTTGTTTGCTACCTCATAGTTTCCCCATACTGGTATTCGTCACGATAAACCTAATGATACTGAGTATTGAGCAAGTCACAGAATCAAGTTCATCCATCTCTGATCTGAAATCACCTGCTGGATATGATCTTACCATAAAGAAGTTCAATAAGTCCGTGGACATTACTGGGTTAGCAAAAGCAGAGCAATTTGATGAATTAGCAGGCAGCTACTTTAATCTTGGTTCTAAATCTTTCGGCTGGGTCAAGATAGCACTAACTGAAGGTGTCTTACCCACTTCTGGTAAAATGCTGATTAATATAAAAAGAAACAATATATTTACCCCTGTTTATTTGCACTTTTTTGACGGTAATATCTGGCATAAACGCCCCTTTAGAGGATCTGACGACAGTCAAAAAGATCTTGTTATAGTGCTACCTTCAAATATTGAAAGTTCTAATGTGTACGTGCAATTATCTGGTCATTATTTGCGTGGTAATGTGCGGGTAATGAAAGAAAGTGACTATATAAAGCAAACAAAGAAAGATTCAGTCGTTGATGGGCTCTATTTCGGTTTTCTTGGCTTGTTTATATTCTTTAACCTCGCTATTTTTGTGGTATTCAATCGAAAATCGCATTTGTCATATGCTCTGCTGTTGGTTGTTACTTTTATTTGGTTAGCTACAGGGCAAGGTTGGACGACTTTTTTTCTCCCGCAAATGAGCCATGTTTCTGTATTCACGGCTAACTCTTTTGGCATTCTATTTTCATTTGCAATGGCTTTGTTTACTAGACATTTTTTACAGTTGAAAGTGATCAGTCCAACGATCAATAAAACTCTGATTTACAATCAAAGAATTGCCTTAACGATGTGGTTTTTATATTTGTTAACTTACCAATCTCTGCCCCATCTTGTTCATCAACTTGGCTATGGCCTGAGTCATTTAAATACTTTAATGATTTTAGTCAGCAGTATTTTTGCTGCATTAGTAGCAATTCAAAGAGGACGACAAAACGCTAAATATTATCTGTTGGTGATGGTTATTCTGATCACTGTCGCAATATCGATGT
>CAJXYE010000032.1 GCA_913063325.1 uncultured Colwellia sp.
AAGAGATAACTTATCAAAACAGCCCGTTGATGATTCAATTTGCGTGAACCCCTTGGAACTGGAGCGCATTATAGAGAGAGTTCAGTCATGAGCAAGCTTTATTTTCGTTTTTTTCATATTTATTGTATGTTCGGTTATAAATACTACAAACCATGCCCTACAATTGCACTTGTCAGCTTTCTTTACAATTAACCACATAAGCCACCACCAATCACAAGTGAGGATAAAATACAGCAAATACAATCACCTAAACACATACAACACAACATACGACACATAATACTGACTATTCTTTCACTTTAACCGGATTATTATGTAAATAAATTTTACATAATTAACACAACACTAACATTTAACCACCTATAAACCTCCTTATAACGCACTGAAAGCACCAACAATTAACAATTATGCAACAAAGGCATTATTATTGCTTATAGTTGATACTCGCTATTTTTCATTTTGCTTTTGTAAATGAAGATAAAGAAAGTGTAATAAATATACACAGCGAAGATATAACAATAAATCGGAGATAAACATGCATTTCAAGAAATCCATAATTGGGAGTCTTATTACTTTAGCATTCACAGCCGCAACCTCTAATGCTGCTGTTGCGAACGAAGTTACTGTCGATACTAGTCAATTGAAATTAGTAGGTAATGAATTAAGTAGTAGTACACAAGCAACTAACTTCATTGTTCAGCTAAAAGGTAATACTGCAATTACCCAAGCTCAAAATATTGGAGAACTTTTACCTAGCAATCAATTAGTCGCTAATACAGGTAATAATTATAACGCTTATACGCCTGCAATGACTGCTTACACTGAAGCAATGGAAAAGAAACAACAAGCAGTTGCTGGCTCTATTGGGTCAATTGAGATATTGCATTCTTTCAAACATACCTACAATGGATTTACCGCTAAACTTAATCCTGCTCAAAAGCAGCAGTTAGAAGCACATCCTGACGTTATTGGTGTTTGGGAAGACAAATTACAAATAGTCACTACTGCAAATACCCCTGAATTTCTTGGTTTGACCGGTCCAACTGGTCAGCACACTATGGATATTAAAGGTGAAGGTGTCATTATCGGTATTATTGATACTGGTATTTGGCCGGAAAACCCAAGTTTTGCTGATGACGGCTCTTATTCAGATCCAGCTGACTTAGGTTGGCAAGGTGCTTGTGATACAGGTACAGATGAAGCATTCTCATGTAACAACAAGCTTATCGGTGCTCGTTATTTTGGCGATAGCTTTAGCTCAACATATGCAATTCAGTATGAGTTAGGTGAATTTGATTCTCCACGTGATGCCGATGGTCATGGTAGTCATACAGCGGGTACAGCAGGTGGTAACGAAAATGTTGCAGCTGCACTTTCTGGTTTCGCAGCTGGCACAGTAAGCGGTATCGCTCCTCGTGCTCGTATCGCTGCTTACAAAGCTTGTTGGAATAGCGATTATGTTAGTCCTGAAGGCGATAAAGAACGTGGTTGTTTTTATGGCGATACTATGGCGGCAATTGATGCTGCTGTAACAGATGGTGTAGATGTAATTAACTACTCTATTGGTGGCAGCAGAACAGATTTAACTATTCCATCTACTGCTGCTATGTTAAATGCTGCTGCTGCAGGTGTATTCGTTTCAGTATCTGCAGGTAACGATGGTCCAGATAAAGAAACTATTGGTACTCCAGCTCCATGGGTAACAAGCGTAGCTGCCTCGACTTATAATGGTTCTTCAACTGTTATTGGTAAAGCACTAGAAGTAACTAGTGGTCCATTAGCCGATTCATCTTTCATGTCTGTTCCTGCTGGATTTTCACCTGCAGTAGCGGGACTGGCTGGTGAGCTTGCCTTAGCTGAACCAGTTGAAGCATGTGATGAAGCACCATTAACTAATGCTGAAGATTTAGCAGGTAAAGTAGCACTTATCGCACGTGGATCTTGTGCTTTTACTGAAAAGTTTATGAATGCGCAAAATGCTGGTGCTGTTGGTGTTGTAGTTTATACCTATGATGGTACTACACCATTTAGTATGGGTGGAGAAGATCCAGCTGTTACGATTACCGGTTCAATGGTTTCTTTTGACCACGGTCAAGCGTTAGCAGAAAGCGTTCAAGCTGAAAGCACCTCAGTAACATTTACTGACAATGCTTCTTCAGGCGAATCGGTAGAAGTAGGTAATACTATAGCCACCTTCTCGTCACGTGGACCGAACTTAAACACTTACGATATTATCAAACCTGATATTACCGCACCTGGTGTTAGAATCTTAGCGGCAACCACTGCTGCTCCTTTAAATGGTGCACATGGCGAAAACTTTAAATACCTTCAAGGTACCTCTATGTCTAGCCCGCACATTGCAGGTATGGCAGCATTGTTTAAAGAGTCTAATAGCTCTTGGACTCCTGCTCAAATCAAATCAGCATTGATGACAACTGCGCGTCAAGACTTAACAAAAGAAGACGGTGCAACACCAGCAGACCCGTTTGACTTCGGTTCTGGTCATGCAGCTCCTGTTTCAGCTTTAGACCCAGGTTTATTGTTTGATACTAACCTTGCAGATTACCTTGCATTTCTTTGTGGTCAAGATAAAGATGCATTCGTTTCTGGTTACGATACAAGTTGTGCTCAATTAGCAACTGATGGCCACACTACTGACGCAAGTCAATTAAACCTTCCATCTATCGCTATTGCAGAATTACTTGAAACGGAAACAATCTTTAGAACTGTGTCTAATGCAACACCTATCGGCTCTTCTTACTCTGTAACAATTGAAGCGCCTGAAGGTTTTGACGTTAGTGTGCAAACATTTGATGCTGAAGGTGTTGAAACTGAAGTTTCAACATTAGATGTTGCTGGTGAAAATGGCAAAGCTAGCTTTGGTGTTACGATTAGTGCTACTGAAGTTACTGAAACTAATGCTTGGAAATTTGGTGCAATAACTTGGACTGATGGTGCTGGTCACTCTGTGCGTTTACCTCTAGCAATTAAAGCTGTTTCACCAGTTAACATTGAAGTTCCAGCACAAGTTTCAGGTCAAATGAAACGTGGTCGCTACCGCTTCCCTGTTAAAATGCTATATACAGGTTCAACTTCAACTGATTACACTGGTTTAGTTGCGCCATTTGGCTCTGCTGGCAATGTAACTGCTGACGCTGATGGTACCTATGCATTTAACGAAGCAGGTTTAGGCTTCCACGGTTTTACAGTTCCAGAAGGTACTAAAGTTGCTCGTTTTAGTTTACGTGACAGTTTAGTTGCTGCTGATGGTGCTAACTTAGATATGCACATGTATCGTTGTGTTGAGTGGAGCTGTGCAGCAGTTACCACTGCAATGGAAACTGATTCAAATGAAGATATTATTTTAACTAACCCTCTTGCTGCTAATGATGGCGACGTGGGTACTTTATATATCATCTTTGTTCACGGTCAAAACCTAAACGGCGCAGCAGATACTGACTACACTATGTTAGGTTGGATTGCTGACAGCGCTGATAGCTCGACTCGTATTAGCTCAAGCACTAGAGCTATTAAAGGCCGTTATAACTACACAACTGTTTCATCACGTGGTTTAACACCTGGTACAGTTTATATGGGTGCGGTAACTTACTATAATGCTGAAGGCGAAGCTGAAGGTACTACAGTACTTGAACTAGGTAACTAGTCGGCTCTTTGCTTCCATCACTAGTGCCGTTTTAGGTGCTATTTAGAAAGTAGCTACAAAAATAAAAGCCCTGTTAATGTAAGTTAACAGGGCTTTTTTATGTGTAAATTATGACCATATTGCTGAGCTAACCTTCCCCAGTAGTGACAACTACCACAACCCTCTAGGGCAACAATGCTAGATTTCTCTTTGACTAACAATTGTCTTAACTTATTCGGGCTCACTGCTTTATTGTAAATTAATTCACCATCGCTACTTATTTTACAAACTTGAATAACATTCTTTGCTAAATCTAACCCAATTACGTTACACTTTTTCATTGTATGGCTCCTTTTGTTTGGTTACAGCCAACCTACATTAGTTGGGTTGGTGGAGTCCATACATCGATTAATACACCACGGGGATGACGTCCGTGAGGCCGCGCATAAATAACGTTAGATAGCTGCAGCTACGTATAGCTATACATAAACTATCAAATCACCGAAAGTAGATACATGCTAACTTTCCTTTTTTAGGACTAGAAAGTTATGGGCATCAGGAAACCTTAATCAATAGCTATTTTGGGCTTGTGGCTTGTGGCTTGTGGCTTGTGGCTTGTGGCTTGTGGCTTGTGGCTTGTGGCTTGTGGCTTGTGGCTTGTCAGTGGACAATAAAAAAAGGCTTTACCTAAGTAAAGCCTTTTCTATCATTAATACACCTAAAGCGTATCAATAAAGGTATGTACTAGAACGTTTTTCGACGAGCAACTAACCCTGCCACTGCAGTTAGAAACAATACGAACGTCGCAGGAGTAGGGACAGATGAAACATCACCTAAAGTCACATCAAAAGAAAATAAAGCCGGGTCACCTGTTGACTGGTTCCATGCATCGATGTAATTATCATTTACACTAGGATCAGCCCAAAAAGAAGAGTCCCAGATAGTACCTGAAAAAGCATAATCGTCATTAGTATCTGATACATCAAAATTTAAACTTGATAAGCCTGATTCCAAATCACTGCTGTTGAAATAAGCTTCAAACCCACCAAAATCGACTAAATCAAAACCAAAAAGGTTGAAAGAAACAAATTCTTCAACAATAAATTCATTCCCTTCCCACAGGAATGCTTCACCACTGTCGATAGTGACATTACCAATCACAGCTCCGTTATCAAGAATATCTTGCGTAATTAATGCAGCATTCGCTGCACCTGTAAAACTTAACGCTAAAGAGATTGACAACAAAGCGCGTAAAACTAATTTATTTAACATGTTACTTCCTATTTATAATATGGCTATTTTATTTTTATAGTATTAATAACGGTAAGCATAATGGCATATATAAGCATCATTAAATCAAGACCGACATTACTTAACACAAGCTATTAAGCAATAATCGCGCCCAAACAAAAATAACTATAAATTACAACGCGATACCATAAAGGAAACACTTTAGACACACTTCATTAACACTACACATATTTAGTGTAAAAAAACCTGACACTCAACCTGATAAGCAGTGCAGATGAATAAATTGTTATTATTTTAATCATTTACTAGTTTATGTGCTTAAAAATAAGACTATACTTATGGGTTAATTGGCTTACCATATTAACGACTATCCTCGTTATAATATTTATTTACCCGTTAGCTATGATTTATTAATAAGGTTTTCTATGAGCATAAAAACATTATCTTTCACTGCGGCCATATTAATGGGATCACTGCTTACCTCATCAGTCATTAACCTTGTTAATGCAAAGGATATTGCTATATATCGTTGGGTTGATAAAAATAACGTGGTTCACTTTAGCCAGAGCCTGCCAAGAGGCGACGAATATACTGAACTAAGTACGGTTTCATCTTATAAAGCCTTATCTAAAGCAGAAAGAAAAATTATTGCAGAACAAGATACAGCAGATCAAAAAGTTGAGGTTCAAGAAAGGCAGTTGGATGAAGTCACCGCTAAAAATAAGGCTACCTATGACAAAAACTGTAAAGCAGCTCGTTTGAATATCAAAATGTTAAGCTCAGTTGATGACATACATATTAGTGAAGAGAAAAGTGATGGCACTATAGGTAGTCGACCATTAACTCCCACAGAAAAATCGGAGAAACTGGCATTGAGTAAAAAACACGAAGACCTTTATTGTGGTAATGAGTAAAACTAAATTAACTTAGCCCTACTTATAATAGAAGTAAGGCTAAGTAGTATTACGCTTTATCTAACTGCCCAAGTTCCGAGTAAGATCACTTGGTAGTAAAAACCAGCCCCCCTTCGATAACACTCACTTCAATAGTACAACCTTTAGCAAATTCATTACCGAGTATTTTTTGTGCTAATGGGTTTTCAATACCTTGTTGAATAGCTCTTTTTAAAGGTCTTGCACCAAAGATAGGATCAAAACCTGCGTCGGCTATTAACGAAAGCGCTTCATCACTTATTACTAAGCTTAGATCCTGCGCGTTTAATCGTTCAGTTAGTGCTTGGAGTTGTATTTCAGCAATTTGCTTAATTTGCTCAGCAACAAGTGGATGAAACACCACTGATTCATCAACACGGTTAATAAACTCAGGTTTAAAGTGATGCCCTAATATATTCATCACTTGCGCTTTCATTTCTTGATACTCACTATCACCAGCAAACTCTTGAATAACCTCTGAGCCAATATTTGAAGTCATTATGATAACAGTATTTTTAAAATCAACAGTTCTACCTTGACCATCAGTTAATCTGCCATCATCAAGTACTTGTAGCAAAATATTAAAAACATCGGGGTGAGCTTTTTCTATTTCATCGAGTAATATAACTGAATAAGGTTTTCTACGTACCGCCTCAGTCAAATACCCCCCCTCTTCATAACCGACATAACCTGGAGGTGCGCCAACTAAGCGTGCAACCGAATGTTTTTCCATGAACTCAGACATATCGACACGAATTAATGCGTCTTGAGAGTCAAACAAAAATTCAGCAAGCGCTTTAGTCAATTCAGTTTTACCAACACCTGTTGGACCTAGAAACAAAAAGGATCCTATCGGTTGATTTGGATCACTTAAACCTGCTCGTGAACGTCTAATAGCATTCGATACTGACGTTACGGCTTCATGTTGACCAATAACATTCTGGTGTAAACTATCTTCCATCTGTAATAATTTATCACGCTCTTGTTCCAACATTTTAGCAACGGGAATACCAGTAGCGCGACTAAGAACATCTGCAATTTCAACATCAGTCACTTTATTTGCTAATAAAGTCATTTCTTGCATTTCAGCTTGGCTAGCTAAATCTAATTGCTTTTCTAATTCAGGTAATCTTCCGTACTGCAACTCAGACATGCGATTTAAGTCGCCTGTTCTTCTTGCTGCTTCAAGTTCAATTCTCGCTTGCTCGAGTTCTTCTTTTATCGTATGAGCACCATAAAGTGCCGCTTTTTCAGTGGTCCAAACCTCATCTAATTCATCATACTTTTGTTGTTTTTCTGTGATTTGCTCAGAGATAATGGCTAAGCGCTTAATGGAAGCTTCATCTTCATCTTTTTCCAACGCCCTTTGTTCAAGTTTTAACTGAATTAACCGTCGCTCAAGCCTATCTAAATCTTCTGGCTTAGAGTCCATTTGTAAACGAATGCTTGAGGCTGCTTCATCAATTAAATCAATCGCTTTATCGGGTAATTGTCTATCACTGATGTAACGGTGAGACAAAGTGGCTGCTGCAACAATTGCAGGGTCGGTAATGTTTACTGAGTGATGCAGTTCATAACGTTCTTTTAAGCCACGCAGAATAGCGATGGTATCTTCGACACTCGGCTCTTCTATTAATACCTTTTGAAAACGGCGTTCAAGTGCGGCATCTTTTTCTATGTACTTTCGGTATTCATCTAGGGTGGTAGCACCAACACAATGTAAATCACCACGGGCTAGTGCAGGTTTTAACATATTACCCGCATCCATCGCGCCATCAGATTTTCCAGCGCCAACCATGGTATGCAATTCATCAATAAAGAGAATAACTTTACCTTCCTCTTTTGATAGTTCGTTTAAGACTGCTTTTAAGCGCTCTTCAAATTCACCTCTATATTTTGCCCCGGCAACAAGAGAGCCCATATCCAATGATAATACTCGCTTATTCTTCAAACCTTCAGGTACTTCATTATCGACAATACGCTGAGCTAACCCTTCAGCTATAGCTGTTTTACCCACACCGGGTTGTCCGATAAGCACAGGATTATTCTTGGTACGTCGTTGTAATACTTGTAAAGTACGGCGAATTTCATCATCTCGACCAATAACGGGGTCTAACTTGCCCAACTCTGCACGTTCCGTTAAATCAACAGTATATTTATCTAGGGCTTGACGAACACCTTCTGCGTTTTGATCATCAACCTTCTCACCACCACGAACATGATCAATTGCTGATTTTATCCGTTGTCGATTTGCCCCTAAATCTGCAAGTATTTTTCCTAGAGTACCTTTATCATCAATAGCAGCAAGTAAGAACATTTCTGAAGAAATGAATTTATCTGACATTTTTTGAGCATGTTTATCGCATAGATTTAAAACACGACCTGAAGCCGCTGACAATTGAACATCACCAGCACTATCTTGTACTTGGGCTAAAGAAGTTAACGCTTCATCGATTTTCTGACGTAAAGACCGTACATCGACACCAGCACTCTTGAGTAATGCAATAATTGAGTTGCCATTTTGATTCAGCAACGCCAACATTAAATGGATAGGCTCAATAAATTGATGATCTTTGCCTAAAGCGAGTGATTGCGCATCAGCAATAGATTCTTGAAATGATTGGGTAAAACGATCTAAACGCATTTGTATCTCCTAACTACCAAGTGGATTAATGAATGAATCCAAATGAAAAATTTATTCTGTAACACATAGTTAAGTTATAAGGCTAAAAGATTATTTTTCAATGAATTTTCAAAGATATGATAGATAAAAGCCATTACGACTACCTTAATGCGCTTGTTACATAACTACCATATTATCGCCGACAAATAATACTCGCCATACGGCCGGTTATTTGCTCTTTTCTATAGGAATAATATTTATCTTTTGCTTGGTAGGTACATTCTTCGAGATGAGCAATTACCCTAATGCCTAAAGACTCTAGTTGATGCTGTGCAATTTGATGTAAATTAGCTAAATACTTACCATTATCTTGCTTTACAAAGGCCTTGTTAAAAGCGATATCGTGGTGGGTAAATGCTTCTTTGACCTCAACGCCCACTTCAAAAGCATCTTTACCAATACACGGACCAAGCCAAGCAAGGATGTCAGCTGATTTGCTATGCATTTGCGTTACTGTTTTCTCAATTATATTCGCGACTAATGGCCGCCAGCCACCATGTATAGCAGCAATTTCAGTCCCATCTTTATGACTCAGTAATATCGGTAGGCAATCAGCTGTCATAATTGCCAAAGCAATGTTTTTTTGACGAGTGATACTCGCATCGGCAACAATCGCCTGCTCACTTGCCGTTGTGACTGTCGCGACAACATTACCGTGAACTTGCTCTAACCACTGAATATTGACTTGCTCAGTTTGCTTTGCATTTGATACGACTTGCTTAATTGATAACTGCTGGTTGATGAATTTTTTTAGCTCAAAGCGATTATCAATAACTCGGGCAGCGTTGTCACCAACATGTAAACCTAGGTTAAAACCGCCATAAGGCAAAATTTCATTTTCTATCTTTGTCACTATAGAAGGAGAAACGGCTGAAGTTAACTCATGCTTTGGTAGTTGTGATGTGTTTTGTAAAGGCAGGCGTGTCGTTTGTAGTGCGAGGACTTTATCATTGAGTAGTTCTGATGATAAATGTGACCATTTTACCAACTCAAAAGTAGAGCGGGTAAAATGGTCTTGTTGACGATTATAAGTAATCGTCTTGGGCATTAAGTTTGTTATCTTCTTGAAGAAGTTCAATTAGCTCAACAAAATCTTCTGGTAAGTCGGCATGCCAAGTCATCTCCTCTCCTGTAATAGGATGGAATAAAGATAACATAGCCGCGTGCAATGCTTGGCGCTTGAAGCTACGCAACTTCATTAATAACGCTTCTGTTGAGTTTTTAGGCGGACGAGGACGACCACCATAAACAGGATCACCAACAAGTGGATGAGTTATATGAGACATATGAACACGAATCTGATGCGTTCTACCTGTTTCTAAACGTAAACGTAAACGTGTATGTAAACGGTATTTTTCCATCACTCGATAATGTGTCACAGATGGGCGGCCTATAAAAGAAACAGCCATTTGTGTACGTTTCGTAGAATGACGTCCAATAGGCTCGTCAACCAAACCGCCAGCAGTCATTACACCGTTTGCTACTGCTTCATATTCACGGGTAATTTCACGTAACTGCATCGCTTCAACCAAGTTAGTTTGCGCAGCAATAGTTTTAGCGATAACCATTAAACCGGTAGTATCTTTATCAAGACGATGCACGATACCTGCTCTTGGCACTACAGCAAGCGCAGGGTAGTGATGTAACAAAGCATTGAGCAAAGTCCCATCAGGATTACCAGCACCAGGATGAACAACTAAACCGACTGGTTTATTTATCACTAAAATATGTTCATCTTCATAAACAATATTTAACGGGATATCTTGAGCTTCAAAACGTATTTCGGCTTCAACTTTTGCATTGATTTCAACCTCTTCACCACCATACATTTTTTCACGAGGAATGATTAAAACTTTTCCATTTACTCTTACTTGCCCGGCCAAAATCCACTCTTTTATCCGCGAACGTGAATAATCAGGAAACATTATCGCTAATGACTGGTCAAACCGTTTACCTAAACATGACTCAGGTACTGTATCTTTATGTTCAATGATTTCTGACATTAAATTCTCTTCTAAACTGGTTTAAACCTAGCGAATTAATCAAATTACTATTTGCACTGTGCAAGGTAAGATTGCTAGGGTAGAATGCTTATTCTTAAATATAGAAACATTTTACCCGTTTACGCGGTGGTTTGATATTTATTTTAATTAAAACAAAGTAGCGATAATAAATTTCATGGCAAAATTGACAGTAAAAATTATTTTAACCGTATTAGCACTGGCCTTAACAGGCTGTTCCTCTTCTGAAGATGACATTGAGAAGGTTCCTGATAAATCAGCGCAATCTTTGTTTGTTGATGCCAGATCTGCACTTGATAATGGCTTATACCAGAAAGCAATACAGATACTTGGTGCTATTGACTCTCGTTTTCCTTTTGGGCCTATTTCCCATCAAGTACAGCTTGATTTGATTTATGCATATTATAAAAGTGGTGATGCTGCACAGGGCATTGCCTTAGCCGATAGGTTTTTACGCCTAAATCCAAATAACTCTAATATTGATTATGTCTATTACATGCGGGCACTTATCAATATTTCTACGGAAGAAAATTTATTTCAGGACATGGCGGGTATAGACCGTAACGATCGCGATCCTGAGGCTTCACGTAGCGCATTTAATGATTTTAAGAGTATTGTCACTGACTACCCCGACAGCAAATATGCTGCAGATGCACGTAAGCGCATGATTTCGATAAAGTCTAGGCTAGCGAAATACGAAATTGCCGTTGCAAAATATTATATGAAGCGTGAAGCTTATGCTTCTGCAGCTAACCGTGGCCGCTACATAGTTGAATATTTCTCACCTAGCCCAGAAATAGAGCAAGCATTAGAAATAATGATTGAGTGTTACGATAAGCTAGAACTTAAAGATTTACGATCAAATGCCATGCAAGTACTTGCTGCTAATTATCCAAATAACAAATTAGTTAACTAATTTAGCGCGATTAACGCCAATCGTTAGCTAAAGTACAAATAAAAGAGCTGAATTACTTGAGTAATTCAGCTCTTTTTTATTCGGTTATTTAAATAGTTACCGTATAGTGTCTAAATCCTTTACAGTTACCATCAGCTAAAGCTTAGTTGAAATCATATTTACTTTTAAAGCGTAATAAAAGCAAAGCTAAAGCGAATAACATTAACATTGCTGATTTTGGCTCAGGAATTTCATTGTCGACTAATACAGGATCATGTGCATAAAGTGATATATGAGAAATACCCTGTTGTCCTTGCCAATTAAAAGTGCCTGATAAATTATAAGGTACTGTTAAATCAACATCTAAACCCTCATAGAAAGCTTCTAGTTCCATTTCAATGATGGTGAAGTCAAAATCATAAACAATAAACTCATTACCGGCTTTAAAGACAAAGGCTAAGTGGTCAAAAAAACCTTTACCAAATAAGTCTTCTAAATCTTCTGATATTGAGCCTATGGGTGATATAGACCATTGATATTCATCACATTCACTATTAATGTCAACCTCTGTAATTAAATCATGGTTAGCAGAGCAGCCAAAATCAATTGTGATAAGGTCTTCGATATCCCACTCTAGAGATTCTTCATTTTCATCAAATAAACCTATACCTGTATGAGCATAATCAAAATCATCACCATCATCATTTGTTTTTCCTAAAAAGACCCAACCGGGATCATTTTGGCCATCACTCTCAATGCCACCAACACCACCGATATCTTGTACTCCATCAGCATCAATAAAAACAAGATCAGAGTTAAATCCTTCAGTACCATCAAAAGCAAATGGATCATTCGGATTAAGAGGATCATAAAGTGGGTCAAATAATGTATTCTTTGGATTCAACAAAACATCTGTATTGTTAGGGTTAACTTTTGCTTGTTGAATTTCACCATTAAAAAAACCATCCCCCCACTCACCTATATTATGTAACTTAGGGGTCTTCTGATCGTTACCATCAAAAAAGCCAGCACATTCTGTCGATTCACGCCCTAATTCAGAATCATAACCTGTTCCCGAAACATCCGTTAAATCGATAGCGCCAAAGGGCTCGTTCACCTGTTGCATAGAATTGAGATAAATAGTACTCAGATCTTCATGACATATATAATCAGCGGAGGCTGTAAAGCTACCAGCGAAAAAAAGAAAAATCACTTGTAATTGAATAAAGTATTTCATAACGTTTCCTCGTGTTATTGAACAACCATTCAACTGCTTTGGTATTATTCATAGAAAATTGGTTACTAAAAAACGTGCATAAACTGAACCAAAGAACAATTGCGTATACTTATTAACCACTTGTTAACTGAGTTGGTTTACGTCGAAGTAAAAGTGTAAAGAAAGCCGACACTTTCAAGCTATTTTATAGGTAATTAGAGGGATAATTTTATTCTGGTGCAGCAAAGATAATGCGAATTTAACGATGAGGCTGGAGATGGAGATGGGGAAATGTGGCATATGTGCAGCTGTAAATAAATATCAGCCGTACATATGTCAGTAAAATATTAATTAAATAGCTTCTCTATTTTCTTCACCGGTTCTAATACGAATAACGCGTTCAACATCTGTAATGAAGATTTTACCATCGCCAATTTTACCGGTTTGCGCCGTTTCTAAAATAGCATTAACACAACGCTCAACATCTTCTTTGGCTATAACTATCTCTAATTTTACTTTAGGTAAAAAATCAACCATATATTCAGCACCGCGATACAACTCAGTATGACCCTTTTGACGGCCAAAACCTTTAACCTCAGAAACAGTCATACCGGTAACACCAATTTCGCCAAGGGCTTCTCTTACATCATCCATTTTAAATGGTTTAATAATCGCTTCTATTTTTTTCATCTGCGTTGCTCGTCAGTTAAAGTCGTATTGATTTAGATAATAAAGATATTACAGCGTGTTTATTGCGATTTAGCAATATCCAATTGCCTTTTAATTTTGTTAAACTAGTGAAAACAACACATTTATACTAATTACACTTAAGCCTTGCTAGGAAGTTCTATGGATCAGCAAACAATTATTGCCGAAATGAAAGTTTTACCTGAAATTAATGTTCAATTTGAAATAGACCGTCGTGTTAGCTTTATCAAAAAGCAACTAGTGCAATCTGGACTAAGTAACTTAGTGTTAGGCATAAGTGGTGGCGTTGACTCTTCAACATGTGGTCGATTGGCTCAACTTGCTATCAATGAGCTTAATGAACAACAAAATGAAGATGAAAATAAGGATAGGATAAACTACCAATTCATTGCCGTACGTCTACCTTATGGTGTTCAAGCTGATGAAGACGATGCACAACAAGCATTAGATTTTATACAACCTAGTCATTGTTTAACGACCAATGTGTTACCTGCTGCTGATGGCATCCATCATGAAGTATTACAAGCGATGAGCAAAGCTCAAATTTTAACAGCCAACGATGCCCAAATTGATTTCTCAAAAGGTAATGTTAAAGCCCGAGCTCGTATGGTTAGTCAATATCATATTGCCGGGATTATTGGTGGCTTAGTAATAGGTACAGATCATAGCGCCGAAAACATTACCGGATTTTTCACTAAATGGGGTGATGGTGCCTGTGATTTAGCGCCTCTTTTTGGTTTATCAAAAAGACAAGTTAGAGCGCTTGCCAAAGCTCTTGGTGCACCCAGTATTTTAGTAGATAAAGCCCCTACCGCCGATTTAGAAGAGCTTGAACCAGGTAAAACGGATGAAGATGCTTTAGGCATTAGCTACAATGAATTAGATAACTTTTTAGAAGGCAAACAAGTCACGACGCTAGTTAGTGAACATATAATAAATATCTATAAAAAGACTCAACATAAAAGACAAGCGATACCAACCATTTACGATTAAACACTGATTAAAGTAGCGTTAAGGCTTAGCAAAATCCATTTTTATTACCTATAACTGAATACTAAGGCAGTTAATAAAAATGGATTTTTTATGCTTCATACTTCGCCGTATTGTCAAAGAAAAACACCTACTCCCCTTCGAGTAACTCCTCGTCAAATAAAGTCATCTATAGGAATGACATTATTTGAATTAATGGTCAGTATCAGCATCACCTCGATACTCACTACCCTTGCTCTACCTAATTTTAACGTCTTTGTTGTGCAACTCAGAGTTGATAATGAGATTTCTCGCCTTGCCCGCTTGTTACTTACCGCTCGAAATCATTCTATTAGCAGCGGAGATAACGTTATTATCTGCCCATTATCGAACAATGGGGCATGTTCTGCCAATTGGCATGAAGAGCTCAGTGTTTTTGTTGATAGCAATGGCAACCAACAATTTGACAGTGCTAATAGTGAATTATTAGTCGCAACCAAGAGCCCAATAAAACCAGGTGATATACTCACCTACGCAAAAACTAGAACCAAAATAACTTACCAAGCCACAGGACATTTATTTGGTTTGAGTAATGGTACGTTACGCTATTGTCCGAAAGGCTATCAAGACAAATCAAGGGCAATAGTTGTCGCCCGTTCAGGCCGTTTTTATGCAAGTACTGATAGTAATAATGACGGGAAGGATGAAACGCGCAGCAAACAGGAAATAACTTGTAATTAAGCTTCGAGTACACGACTAAAAGAACAGTTAAGTTAAAATTTAACTAATTGGTTGTACGTTCGTCATAGGCTTTAGATAGGTTTTCGACAGTAAAGGTTAAGGGCATTGCTGACGATAAACTAAATCTTGAAAAGTTATAATACTCAAGTTTATTTTGGCTTAATCTTTGAGTAAAGTTTTTGTAATAAGGGCTTAGACTTGATTCAAATATATCAATTACTTGGTGCCTTTCATCAATAACGAGATAGTTATTGTCAATATCTTTTAACATAATTAATGATTGAGCACCAAGGGCTACATGTCCACCATAAGATAAGTTAATCGGGTAATGGGGATCATCAATATCCCAGTTAATACCGCCAATATAAATTGGATATCCTATGTTTGATTCTTCAATAGCCTTTTTCGCGCCAAACGCCATTGCATCATTGGCTGTCCAAATAATATCAATATGTGCGTGCTGTAAAATTCCTTTTATTTTTTTATAAGCTTGCTCTTTAGACCAATTAGCAATAGTATTATCAATAGCTGTTACGCTTTTATTATACTTTAAAGCATCGGCTAAACCTCGCTCCCTTTCTAGAGAGGCTGGAGTAGTATAATCTCCTTGTAGCGATAACAATGTGATAAATTTATTAGGGGCTGATGGGTATAAGTTAACTAGGCCATTAAATAATTTCTTTCCCGCGCTATAGTTATTAGGAATGACACTACCTTTCAATAACTGCTTTTCTTTACGGGTTAAACTACTCAAATCTTTACTGCTCAAATTATTTAATAACATAAAGCTGGCTATCTCATTTGCTGCAAGCTGTTTAATAATATCTAGCGCTATTCCTTTTTCATTCACTAATACAACGTATTTCGGTTTCTGAGCAATAATGTCTTTTATCATCGACCTCATTAAAATATGGTCTCTCTGCGCGTAAATAGTCACGAGTTCAATATCTAAATCTGTTGCAGCAGCCTCCATAAAGAGTGTTACATTCGACCAAAAATTACCCGTGTGGTTTTGCGCAGGAAAGCCTGGATTTAAAAATACCACCTTAAAGCTTTTAGTATGGCCATCGTTAGACTGGCATAACATAAGAAGAAACAAGATTACTTTTAATATGTTTTTATGCATACCATCCATTCCTATAAACAGTTAACAACAGTTTTAGTTTAGCTCACTTAAAAAATACTTCTCTTCCAAACTTTATTCCCACTTTTAAGTTTAACTTCCCACCTCAGGGAAGTCACCTTTACCCTGCAATAAAAATACTCTTAAATATCAACAGGTAATATTTTGGCATGCTTCTAGCTCTATAACTTTCATGACTACCTTATTCTCAACATAATTTAAAGATGACAGTATGGACCTAACAAGTACACTTCAAAAAAAACCACAACGCTTCAGTAAAAAGGGCTTGATTGCAGGCATAGTTTTACCTGCCACAGTATTGCTACTTTGGGGCGCTACTTCACTAAGTAGTGAACCTAATATAGAGCTGGATTCACTGCGTATTGCCCAAGTAAAACAAGGGGAGTTTAAGGTTAATGTGGCAGGCTACGGTCGTTTAAAGGCTAAATATCAACGGCTATTAACAAGCCAAACTCAAGCTATTGTCGAAAGTATTGAACTCTACCCTGGCGCTAAAGTCAGTAAAGAAAGCATCATAATGACGCTATCTGATCCTCAACTTGAACAAGCGGTGATCAATGCTAAGCTAGAATTAGCACGACAAAATGCCGAGTTTAATCAGCAAATTATTGCCCATAAAAGTGAGCTGTTAGAACATGATGCACAAATAGCATTATTAAACAGTGAACTGGAAAATGCGCAATTAAGATCGCAAGCAGAAAAGCAATTAATTGATAAAGGTATCGTAAGTGCTCTTGATTTTAAACGTAGCCAATTAGCTGTTCGTCAATTAAAGCAAAGGGTTGCCATTCAGAAGGTTAGACAAGAACATTTAAAAGCAATGCAGATTGAGCGAACTAAAATAGGCCATGACCTTATTACGCAATATCAACACAACTTTTCTATGATTAAAAAACGTTTTGACCGACTAACCGTTCGTGCTGGTCTTGATGGCATACTGCAAACTATGCCTGTTGAAATCGGGCAAAGTTTAACGCCTGGTACACAGCTGGCTATGGTTGGCTCAGACAAAAAATTAGTAGCCCAACTACGCGTACAACAGAACCAAGCAGATCAAATAGCCATTGGTATGTCAGCCACTATTCAAACTTCAGGTAAAAACATTAGTGCTACCGTATTACGTATAGACCCTGTTGTTACGGATGGTCGCGTGATGATCGAGTTAGATTTAACGGGTCAGCTCCCCGCTAACGCCCGCCCAGATTTAACCGTAGAGGGAAAAATCCATGTCAAAGAAATTCACAATGCGCTGTATGTTGAACAACCTAACAATGTTTACGACTTTAAAGAACGATCACTTTACCGACTCAGCCCTGATGGACATAGTGCACAGCTAACGTTAATAAAGTTTGGTACACTTTCAGGTAATCAAATTGAAATTATTAGTGGTGTGCAGCACGGTGAAAAAATCATTGTTTCAGATATGTCTCAATGGCCAGAAACACAACAAAAAATACTAATAAATCAATAAAAAAGGAATGATAATGAACACTACAACTAGCCCAGTAAAAGCGGTAAAAAAGTCAAAACAAGAGCCAATTATTTCATTAAAGAATGTTGCTAAAACCTATCATTCATCAAATATTGAAATTAAAGCGCTGAGCGATATTAATCTAGACATTATGCCTGGAGATTATTTGTCAATTAGTGGTCCATCAGGCTGTGGGAAATCAACACTGTTATCCTTATTAGGTTTATTAGACTCGCCCACTAACGGCGAATATTTCATCCAAAATGTTGATACTCACAATCTATCAATGGATCAGCAGGCAGAATTAAGAAATTTGCATATTGGTTTTGTTTTTCAATCATTTAACCTAATTGATGAATTAAGTATTTTTGACAATGTCGCACTGCCTTTAACCTACCGAGAAGAAACCTTAACGCAAAGCGAAATTGAACAACGAGTAACACAGGCGCTGGCTCAAGTTGAAATGGAACATAGAAAAAGCCACAAACCTAATCAACTTTCAGGTGGTCAACAGCAGCGGGTTGCTATTGCTAGAGCATTAGCGGGTCAACCAAGTATCTTATTGGTCGATGAACCAACCGGTAATCTTGATTCTAAAAATGGCGATGCGGTAATGGATATTTTAAATAACCTGAATAAGCAAGGCACAACTATCTGTATGGTTACCCATGATGTGAGATATGCAGGTCATGCTTCAAAACAAATTCACCTGCTTGATGGCAAAGTTATAGAGTCATCTCTTGCACAAGAAGACATGATGAATAACGCAAACTCTCCAATTAACCAATCAGCACAAGCAGCGGTGTAATCATGAGCGCTTTTATTAAAACGAAAACGCAAGTTAACCTCGCGTTTAGATCACTAAAAAATGCACCTGGCTTTGTTGCTTCGGTTATGGTGACTATGTCATTAACACTGGCCACCTTATTTGTGGTTTTTTCATTGGTAAATACCTACTTTATAAAACCACTTAATGTGCTTGACGAACAAAAACTATTTGTTGTTGAACAAGAAGTAGATACGCCTGTAGGTACCCACAGCGGTTATCAAAGTTATAAATCTATTGTGCACTGGTATAAAACCCAAAGTAGCTTTGACAAGCTCACCCCAGTAAACCCCAATAATGTCATTCTTACCAGTTTACCTGGCGAGCCTAAAGTGGTGGCTACTTTTGCCATGCCCGACTATTTTGATCTTTTTAAAGTGCCTATGTTGCTAGGCCAAAGTTTTGCTGATGACCTTCCCTTAGAGCAAGCCTCAGATAACGTCGTTATCTCAGAAGCATTTTGGAAAAAGTACTTTGACAGTACCCCTGATATTATTGGTAAAACGATTAATGACGGTGAACGAGCATTTAATATTATTGGTGTTGTTGCTAAATCATTTGAGCCTCCTTATATGTTTTACAGTGGTAAAACTGATATTTGGTTACATTTTGGCTCAGATCAACGTTTCTTTAATAACGGCGAAAGGGACAACCCATGGGACAATACCTATAAATCATTAAAATTAGTTGGCACTGCAAAACCAGGTACAACAAAAGAGAATATTAGAAAAAATCTTGATGACCGTATCGAAGATATTCGTGCTGAGTGGCTTGAAGGTTACGAGACATCAACTGATTTTAGACCGCTTGTTACACCATACAGAACTATTGAATTAGGTGATAAAGGTCATTTAAGTTTATTTTTATTAGCTGGCACATTAGGTTTATTACTTATCGCTATCGTCAATGTTTGTAATTTATTTTTCTCACGCGCTTTAGCGCAACATAAAACTTTAGCATTACAAGCGGTATTAGGCGCAAAGCGTCGTTTATTGTTTAGTGCTATTTTAACGCAAACACTCATATTGATGGTCTCATCGGTAGCCGTCGCGTTATTTCTCTCTGCTTGGGGTATTAAATTATTTAAACAGCTAGCTACAGGTAAATTGCCCTTAGTACAATCTCTCACCATCGACATTAACTTACTGGCCGTTGCCATTGGTTTGAGCTTATTGTTAGCTTATTTATTTGCCTTAGTTACTTCACGATTAGTGGATTACAAAGCATTAAAAAATCAACTACAATCCAGTGGTAAAGGCAGTGTTAACCAAGTTTCAGCACGCACCGTTAAGATACTTATTACCGCACAAATGACCTTTGCTAGTTTGTTAATTATCTTTGCCTGCTTAGCATTAACTAAAACTCATCAAACCCTCGAACGTCCCATGGGTAGCAAAGTTGACAATATGTACTCTTTTATCGCTTTTATTCGTGGCGAGAATGATATTTTATCAATGACTGAACGTTTTGATAAAAACCAAAAAGTTAAAGAGGCTTTTCGACAATTACCGCAAATTAAAAAGGTTTCTACCGGTAACAGCCCTGTATCTTTAAGAGTCACTAAATCAACATTAACTGATATGAATGCTAAAACGACCGACTTTGTCCCACAAGGTTGGGTTGGCAGTGACTACTTCGAACATACCGGTTTAAAAGTACTTAAAGGACGAACCTTTAGTGATGAAGCACTTCGTGGTGAAAAAAATGAAGTGATGGTGACACAAAGTTTAGCTTACTTACTTGACCCAAGTGGAGACGTGCTAGGTAAAATCTATAACGGTCATGAGGAAAAAAATGAAGTAGTAGGCATTACCGAAGACTTTAATCACCCCAACTACTTTGACCAGGATAAAGGCAAACATATATGGTGGCCAAGCCGCCCCTTCAGTTACAATTTAATTGTAGAAACCAAACCGGGCTACACGCTCAACCAAGAGAAAATACTACAAACCTTACGTAAAGAAGATGCCCGTTTTAATATTTGGGAGTATCGTTCGCTCGAACAAGAGTTTGAACGCATCATTTACATGGATATTATCACCCTTTATTTAAGCTATATTCTTGCTGCTTTCACCCTATTATTAGCGAGCGTTGGCATCTACGGAGTATTAAGTTATAACCTAGGATTACGCCGCTTTGAATTTGGTATTCGCATGGCACTTGGCGCTAAAAAAGCCAAACTATATAAGTTACTTGTTAAAGATGCCATAGTGCCGTTATTACTTGGTGTTATCTTAGCAAACCTCATTACCCTGGTTATTTATAATCAGTTTTATGAAAGCTTAAGCCCGTGGCTCACCTTTGATATTAGCTTTGTACTACCAGCAATATTAATAAGCACAGGTATTGCAATATATGCCAGCATTAGACCGATGCAAAAAATTATTAAAGCAAAACCAATGAAAGCATTACGAAACGAATAAGTAGCCATATTAATAACGACATTACTTGGTTTAAAGCATTACAGTTATTACCCAAAGTTAATGTCGTTTTATGCCTTTTGCTTAATAGTTAGATTATTATCCCTATGTAATTTACTTAGGAGCTCATTGAAAACGTCATCTTCGAGGTTACTGGTCGAAGTTCCACTGTATTTAAGCTTGGATTCCCGACAAAAAACTTCAGGAATGACGACTTCCTATTTAATCTACATATATACGTAAATTATTAAATAACCTTTATGGAAATATTGTCATACTATGAATAAAGTCCTGATTGTTGACGATCAACTTGATGTTCGCATGTCAGCATCAATCGCCTTAAGCAACCATGGTTTCTCCTGTGTAGAGGCCGATAGTCCGTTGCAAGCCATGCATATAGTTACCTCCGAAAAAATTGATCTTATCTTACTCGATATGAATTACTCGAGTGATACCACTTCAGGTCAAGAAGGTTTAACCTTTTTACAGCAGTTACAGAGTAAAAATATTAGTGTACCTGTTGTTGTTATGACCGCTTGGGCGAGCATAGATATTGCCGTACAAGCAATGCAATTAAATGCTGTTGATTTTATTGAAAAACCTTGGAAGAACACCCGCTTGGTTGCCATTGTTAAGCAACAAATCGATAGTGCAAAACTGCATAAAGAAAATGCGCGATATACTGCTTTAAGTCGCCCGTCGATAACGCAAGAATACTTTGCAAAATCTCCTGCCATGCTTGAACTACTGGTCAAAGCAAAGCGTGCTGCCCAAACCGATGCCAATATTTTACTTACTGGCGAAAATGGTACAGGTAAAAGTCTACTGGCCAACTATATTCACCAACATTCAGCGCGCGCTGATAATCGCTTCGTTAGCGTCAATATGGGCGCTATCCCTGAAACACTTTTTGAAAGTGAGTTATTTGGTCATAAAAAAGGTGCCTTTACTGACGCTAAAGAAAATCGCTTAGGTCGCTTCGATATTGCCTCTGACGGCACACTTTTTTTAGATGAAATAGGCACCTTAGGTGGTAACTTGCAGAGTAAAGTATTGCGAGTATTAGAAACCGGTGAATATGAAGTCGTTGGCTCAAGCCAAACTGAAAAAACCAACGCCAGAATTATCTCAGCGACTAATGCTAACTTAGAGAAAATGATCGCTGATGAGCAATTTCGACGGGACCTACTGTTTAGATTAAATACTATCGAATTGCATATTCCGCCACTTAGAGAGCGCCCTGAAGATATCACCTTACTCGCAGAGCATTTACTTGATAAACATGCCACTAAATACAATCGAGCAGGTATGAGTTTATCAAGTGCCGCACATACGGCTATATTACTGCACCCTTGGGTTGGTAATGTTCGAGAGCTAAGTCACTGTATTGAGCGAGCGGTGATAATGTCTGATCAAACAGTCATTGATGTTAATGAACTTAGCCTGAATATCAATCTAAGTCCAAGCCAACACGATGATAACAAGGAACAAAACTGGCCACTGATGACCTTAGAGGAAAGTGAAAAAAGAGCTTTAATTACCGCGATAAAGCACTTTCAAGGTAACGTTATTGAGGCGGGAGATTATTTAGGCATGAGTAAATCAGCCATTTACCGTCGTCTAGAAAAGTTTGATATCGATCCTAAAAATCTGGAGCCATAAATGGAGCCAAAGGCAAGTGATAAGGTGAATAAGAAATGAGTGGTCACTTACACAATAAATCATCACTAGAGCAGAAGCTGCTCTACTTATTTTGTTTGTTAGCGTTAATGCCGCTAATCCCGTGTATTTACATAATAAGCTCTCTGAAACTAGAATTACTTAGCGCTAGCACTCTTATTATTATCATGACAATTCCCAGTTTTTGGGCTGCTAACCGCTGTTTTCATTATATTACCGACACGCTTGAGCGTATTGGTTTACAACTTGACGCGCTAGGGAATGAAGAATTCAATAGCTGGCATTTAGCTGAGTTTAATAGTGGTAGAGTGACTAACCTCAAACATGACTTTGAAAAACTGAGTACTAAGTTACAAACTAAACGCTTTGAATACATGCACAACGAATCATTTTTATCTGAATTTATTAAAGAATTGAATTTACCTATTTTGGTATTAGATCACCATCAACAAATTTACTCCGCTAATCACGCAGTCGAAACCTTATTAAAAAACTCAACCGCTAATTGGCTTGGTAAGAAAGCCGATACGTTAGGTTTGATTTTTAAAGATAACAAATGGCAGCAAACAAGTGACTCACAATTAGCACAACGCTTTGAAGTTACACATCATGTGCTAAAACGTAGTGGCCGCAACTTTCAGCTGCTGGTGTTGTTCTCGATAGAACAGCAACTCAGAGCCAATGAAAAACAGGTTTGGCAACGTCTGATCAGAGTACTTAATCACGAAGTAAGAAATTCATTAACGCCTATTTATTCAATGACACAATCTTTACAGGAGATGAAGCTAAACGGGCCTTTAACTGAAGAGCAAGAAAACCTTGAAAAGAACATATTACAAGTCATCGAAAAGCGCTCATTACAGCTACTAGATTTTGTTGAAAATTATTCAGCCTTTAGTAAACTTGCGCCAGCAAAAATAACGTCAGTTTACCCGCAAGATATTGCTCAACGCATGCAGGCTATCTTCCCTGCCCTTTCAATAACGCTTAATGATAGTGCGTTGCCATTTCTTGCTGATGCAGGCCAATTAGAGCAAGCACTAATTAACTTAATTAAAAATGCTTTTGAAGCGTGCGCAGCTAATAAAGCTAATCCCGAAGTCTTAATGCAATGCCAACAAAATATTGACCATAACCATCCAAAAAGTCAGCCTCAAACCATTATTAATATAATCGACTCTGGCCAAGGTATTACCAACAATGATAATTTATTTGTACCTTTTTACTCCACCAAACCTCAAGGCTCAGGTATTGGCTTAATTATCAGTAGAGAATATATTCGTAATCAAGACGGAGAGCTAACCTTGAAAAACCGTCAAGATGCTCAAGGCGCTGTTGCTCGTATTAGCTTAAAGATGCCAAGTGATATTAGCGCGGTATAACCCCCAATAAACTTAACTATTTTTGCTGAAAATAAAGTTTTAAGGGCATAAAAAAACCAGCAAACAAGCTGGTTTTTACTGCTAGAATATAACCTTGTAAATAGCCTACTGTGCTATTTTTACTCGGATTTTATTCTTAGCAACTCTTGTTTCATGCAAAGTAGAAAGTGCTGCTTTTGCTTCTGCTTCGTTAGGCATGACAACAAAACCAAAACCTTTTGATTTTGCTGTAGCTTGATCTAAAACTAAGCTACATTCTGCGACTGTGCCATGAGCGGAAAACAAAATACGAAGTTCCTGCTCAGTTGTTGTACGAGAAAGGTTACGAACTAAAAGTTTCATAATGAACCATTGGATTGTTATTTATATGCTAATTGTCTCATAATTTGGTAATAGACCAAGCTATATTATGCATTTAGAACAAAATAACTTATTGTTGCCGTGCTAACCCTCAACAATTTCCGTCTCACAAGGAACACAAATGCCACACTTTGTAATGGACTGCTCACAAAGCGTCTTAGAATCTCATAAAGAAGAATTCATCATCGAACAAGTTCACCTTATTGCCTACGCATCGGGATTATTTGTTGAAGGCGATATTAAAGTAAGAATGAATGCTTTTAAAACATTTATTGTCGGTAACAAACGTGACGATTTCATTCACGTCTTTGCCCATATAATGCAAGGACGAACTACAGAGCAAAAAGCACATTTATCAGAACAAGTAGTTACTAAGCTGGCAGCACTGTTTCCTGAGATAACCAATATCGCCATGAATATTAGTGATTTTGAAAAAGCGACTTACTGCAACCGTGCTATGTTGTAATACTCATTAGGTTAATTTACCCAACAATAAACCTATAACCTCTATTTAAAAAATTCAGGAACACTTGTGGAAATAATACGAAGTAAAGAGTTTACCGCTGATCGTTCATGGGGCGCTAAAAACATCGCCAATATGAACGGAATTACTACCCGTTTGCATTGGACCGATAAATCAATACCAAGTCCATTAAGTTAGATCCAGCTCAAAGCTTACCAGCGTTTTGAGAACAAATAGAATTTTTTTGTATATAGTCACTCTATATGAAAGGAATTCTCTGCGGTTATTGATATGCTGGAAAGCTCCCAAAGGGCGAGTTTAAAAGGCTTATACGCTACGTTATTAATTTTGATAAGGGAATAACCATTATCTACAATCAATGTCTTGCCTCTAAGCCTTTTAACTCTCGCTGAGCAGTACCTAACTTATTGGAATTGGTATTAATGGCATATTAATGACGGTGAAGAAGTCTTTGTTGCTTTAGATGGTGTGGTCGAGATGCATTTTAAAGAAAATGATGTTGAGCTATCGACCCTACTCAATACCGGTGATATTTTTTATGCGACTAAAGGTACTGAACATGTTGCTCATCCCAAAGGTGAAGCAAGAGTATTAGTAATAGAATCTGAAGGCAGCATATAAGATAGGTAATGAGTAGGTTCTAAAGCTGAAGTAAAAATCAGTGAGCGAATTGATCTAAGGGCAAGAAAAGCTATTCAATCTTTTCCAACACAGAAATTTTCGTTACTTTAGATTCAAAACCATGAATTAATTTCATGGTTACGAGTATTAAAAAGGATTTCTATTCATGACTAATTTTAAATAGAATAAGCAACAATATTTAATTTTAGGTAAACCAATGAAAGATATACTACAAAAATTACTATCGAGTAATAACCATGCGTCAGCTCCATTTATCCTAAGGCTTACTTTAGGCATTATATTTATTGGTCATGGCTGGGGGAAGTTGTTTGCTGAAGGAAACCCCGCGGGTTTTGCAGGTTGGTTAGGCAGTATGGGGCTAGAACCTAGTTTATTATTAGCTGTCGCCGCCGGTTTAGCAGAAACTGTAGGTGGTTTATTGCTAGTAATTGGTTTATTTACACGTGTTGCAGCAAGTAGTTTAGTTGTCGTTATGTTAGTTGCTATTGGCTTTGTTCACTTAGATGCCGGCATGTTCGGTAAAGGTGGATATGAATTCCAATTACTATTATTAGTAGGTGTTGTAAGCCTATTAATTCAGGGTAGCGGAAAGTATTCTCTTGATGAAATAATTAATAAAAAACTATAACCTGATGAATCCCTGTTAAGCTTAAAAAATCATTAACTGGGATTCCCCTCAAAAAACAGAAGGTTGCACTTTTGAATAACTACAAGTTGTTACCTTCTCTGTTATCTTTATTAAACACACGTAATATCACTGAATCGGCAAAAGCACTTAATGTCACGCAATCGGCGATGAGTAAAACATTGACGCAGATACGTGAGGCCTTTAATGATCCTATTTTAGTCAGAGAAGCTAATCACTTTGTACTGACACAAAGAGGCGAAGCGTTAAAAGAGCAACTTCCGAGTTTGATACAAACGTTAGATAACTTATATCTACCTAAAGAGTTAGATATAACATCCTGTCAACGTAAGTTTGTATTGGCATCAAGTGATTATGTTTCACAATTTATACTAGCTGATATATGTGCAAAAATGGTGGAGGATGCACCAGAAGTAAGCATTGAATACCAGTTATGGCAAAAAAATTGGTTACACGAATTATCTCAAAGACCTGTAGACCTAGTCTCTACCATAGTTGATGAAATACCAGAAAACCTTTATGGTAAAAAAATGGCTGAGGATCACTTAGTAATGGTAATGCGTAAATCTCACCCTAAAGCTTCATCTTCATTTTCTATTGCAGATTACGTTGAAGCTCAACATATTGTAATAAGTGGTGGCGGGGATAAAGATAGTCCAATAACAGAAGCACTATCGACACTCAACAAAGAGAGGAATATTTTTGCTTCAGTTCCGTTTTTTACTTCCGCCATAGAGCTTTTATTGCAAACAAATACGATATTAACTACGCCACTGCACATTGCCGCAAGCTTTTCAAAAAGTCATCAATTAGCAATAAAACCTTTACCACTAAATATTAAACCCCATCAATATTATATATTGTGGCATGCAAAAAATAATTTAGACCCTGAACATAAGTGGTTTAGAGAAATATGCTATCAACTATTTAAGGCACACCTGACAGAAACCATAAGCTACGGACTAAAACTACTCAAAAAATAGCTTTCTTCAAAAGCAAAGAAATAACGTCAATACACATTAACTATGACTTTTTGGCATAGCTGAAAGTCTGTAAAGTCATTTAAATAGATATTTTAAGTAAGTTAACATAAACAATTAATTAATAAGATTGAGAAATATATGGATTTATCAGCATGGCTATCTTTAGCTGTCATTTGCCTATTAGGTGCTATGACACCTGGGCCTAGTTTAGCTATTGTGTTAAAACATACGGTATCGGGTGGACGACTTAATGGTTTTGTTGTCAGTATTTTTCATGGTGCTGGTATTGCGCTTTATGCGGTATTAACCGTGTTAGGCATGACTCTTATTATTAAAGAAACGCCTTGGTTATTTAATATGATTAAATATGCTGGTGCAGCATTTTTACTTTGGCTGGCATTTAAAGCATTCACTTCAAAATCAGCCTTAGCTAGATTAAAACACGAAACTATATCGGTATCGTTAAAACAAAGTGCTTGGCAAGGTTTTATGATTGCGTTTTTAAATCCCAAAATCGCCATATTTTTTATAGCCCTATTCAGCCAATTTATCGATGCTAATGCAAGCTTAGTACAGAAAATAATTATGGTATCTACTGTAGGAGGCATAGACACACTTTGGTATTGCTTGATTGCCCTGCTTTTATCTAAGTCTGTTATTTTGGAAAAATTACGTAATAATGTGCATATAGTCGATAAAATTACAGGTGTTATTTTATTAGCAATTTGTGCAAGAGTCTTAATGTAAGCGGCTAGGTCAAAAAAGTATTAAACAAGCTGGATATGCTGTTCATCAATTTAATAATCGGAGAGCCGCTTAAAGCCCCCAGCATATTTGAACTCTGCACTAGCAGGTACTGTGCATTTAACCCAAACTAACTGTATATACCCGCTCCACTTGAATATGCAGGATTCAGCTGGAATTATAAACGCTTTTAGGCACGGCATTGATTGAAGAAAATAGTTATTCTATTGTCGAAACCAATAACGTAGCATAAAGCGTTTATAAACCAGCCCTTTGGGGAAAACTGAGCAAAACATATTTGTCGTTACATTTGTTTTTAAGGGAATGACCCTTAACAAAAAAATGTGCCTAGATTATGATTCGCTCAGGTTTCCTGAAACGAGCATCTTCAAGTGGAACGGGTATAATGCGATTTCACTTTGACTATACAATCAAGAACACCTTTAATGCCAACAACTAACCAAAGCAGTTCAACAGAACTTGCTGCGCCAAGCCAAAATAATCAACACTTCAAAATATTTAAGCCATATGGTTTTTTAAGTCAGTTTTTACCCGAATCACGAAAGAAAAAACACCTGTTAGGTGAACTCTTTAACTTCCCAGGTAAAACAATGGCGATTGGACGATTAGATCATGACTCCGAAGGATTATTGTTACTCACAACTGACGGTATGATGAGTTACAAAGTCAGAGGTAAAAATATAGAGAAAGAGTACTACGTGCAAGTCGATGGAGTAATAACTGTAGAGGCAATGTCACAGCTAAAAAATGGTGTTGAGATAGCTATCAATGGTGCTAAATATCTAACCCTGCCCTGTAAAGCATTCAAGCTAGATAGCGAACCTCAACTTCCTGCACGTGGTCGTAAAATACGCGATCCTAGACACGGCCCTACTAGCTGGGTCTCTATCACGCTTTGTGAAGGGAAAAATCGTCAGATCAGAAAAATGACAGCTGCAGTCGGGTTTGCGACATTAAGACTCGTAAGAGTTCGGGTTGGCGACATACACATCGATAGCATGGTTGCTGGTGACGTTATTAAGCTAGCTAACTTTGACGCAGCACTTAATCGCTAAAATCTACAGCACTATGTTATGATTTTGATCTAACTATAGATTAATAAATAAATATCTCTACAAGGACGTTAGCAAACAATGAATGTATATCTACTTATCGCAGGTTCACTAAGCGCTATTGCTGCACTTTTACATTTAGGCTGCATCTATTTTGGCGCCTCATGGTATCGATTCTTCGGTGCAGGCGAACAAATGGCGTTAATGGCTGAGCAAGGTAGCTCTCAACCAACCATAATTACCTTAGGTATTTTTTCAGTGTTAGCGCTTTGGTCAGCTTATGCATTTTCGGCTGCCGGACTTATTGCTCGCCTTCCTTTTATTCGCTTAGTACTATCCCTCATTACCCTAGTATATTTAGTACGAGGTTTGGCCGGTTTTACTTTGATGAATAGTCCTATGGGACGTAGCCCTGAATTTTGGCTGTGGAGTTCTGCTATATGTTTAACTTTGGGTATCTTTCATGTCATTGGTTTAACAAAACAATGGAAAAAACTCTAAAATTAAACGCCATAGAAGAAAATAACTTATCGCTGTAATTTACAGCTGTTACACTAAACAGATTGAATACCTGTTCTCCTTAAAAATTACAAAGGATCACAATGCGTTACTGTGCAGCGATATCACTTACCCTCTTTATATTATTTTCATCAAACCTTTCAGCCGAAAGTAACTCAGAGAAAAGTATTCAGAAAATCCCTGCCCTTAGTAGCAGTACAACATCAGAACTTGCAGCAAAAAATAAAGTTTTTCAAGAACAAACCTGGGGGTTGGGTGTGTTAATGAGAAATGCTGAAATACCTTTTGATACAGAAGCCGATAATGTCACTAGCTTTGTGCCTATGATGTTTTATCAAGGAGATACTTTTTTTATTAGAGGTATTGAAGGCGGCGCACACCTTTATCAAAGTAATGCTTGGCAGTTTAACGCTATGGCGCGCATGCGCTTTTTTGATATTCCAGCTGAATATCAAAATGAAGTACAGGGTGACACCATAGATCTTGGCTTTCAGGCGAGAAAATCATTCAGTGAAAATAGCTTTTTTGATATCGAGGTATTTAGTGATCTTGAAGGTAACCCTTATGGTAACTTGAGCCAAAGCTGGTATTTCCAACACGACAGTTGGGAGTTCATGCCTAAAGTGAATGCGCGGTATAAAAGTGCTAGTTTTAACAGCCATTATTACGCACTATCTGGCATATCGGAGATAACAGAGCAGTCTATTGGTGCTGGTATTGAAGTCAACGCAGGCATTGAGACTCGCTATCATGTAGCTAAGAATTTTTATTTACTAGCCTCTTTCAACGCCACTTTACTTGATAAAAATGCTTACGAGAGCGATGTAGTCAATCAACGCTGGCAAAGTGAGGGCTATTTAGGTTTTGCCTTTTTTAATGATATCAGTCAACCCAAAAAATCAGAATTAACCAACCATGGTTACTTACGCTTAGCACATGGCTGGGCAACACCATCAAATATTGGCGATATCCTCGCCGGTGATACGGTTAAAGATGAGTATAATAATCAGCTCACTTCTATTTTTTATGGTTTTCCATTGACCGATGAGCTGTTCTCACTACCGCTAGACATCTATCTAACGCCTGGCTTTGTTTGGCATGCCAGCTCTGAAGTACAAAATTCAGAGCAAGAATATGTTCTTGCCATTAAAGCGTATTACACCATTAAGTGGCCGGTCCGCTGGCGTGTCGGCTTAGCTGAAGGTTTATCTTATGCCTCTAATGTATCTTATATTGAAGCCTCTGAGATGGAGCGAAAAGGTTATCGCCCTAGCGAATTAATGAACTATATAGACTTTACGATAGATATTAATTTAGGCGATATTTTTAATGTCAATGCACTCAATGAAATCTGGTTAGGTTATAGCATTCATCATCGTTCTGCTATTTTTGAATCGGCATCACAATTTGGCCGTATCAAAGGCGGTAGTAATTACAATACGGTATATATTCAGTTCGATTTTTAATTCGTTGGCTTATCCTACTTGTTTAAGAAGACTTATTTTGCTTTAGCCTTCTTCTGCCAATGATAAAAATTAACAAAGTTAAAATAGTCAATTACTTCGAAAAATAGTCCATACTTCAGCTATGGATGTTCTCTAACCAATGGAGATAAAATGCCCCCAATGAGTTTATTTGAAAAATACGGTGGCTTTACTACTCTATATCCCCTCGTCGGTGAATTTTACGATGCAGTACTGGATTCAGAAATTGTCTCTTATATTTTTGAACCCATTAGTATGAACTTATTAATTGAGCATCAAACCAAATTTTTAGCCGCTATGATGGGTGGACCAGGAGAATATGATGATGCACAACTGAAATATGCTCATAAAAAATTTAACATCACTGAGGTTGAATGGAATGAAGTGGTCAGTATATTTATCGAGGTATTAAATCGTTTTGACATATCAGAAGACGATATAAAAATACTCACTCGCTTGATAAGTAGTAAAAAATCATTAATTGTTACGGGATAATAAAATGGAACTTGAGTTATTAAACCGATTAAAATTACTCGTTGCAATCTGTGACAGAAATACATTGTCCCCTATTTATTCGACTGTAAAATTCAAAGCTATGATAGGTGAATACCCAGAGACTATTTTCAAGCTTTTCGAAGTACAATATAAACAATTCTCTAGACAAGAAGTATTTGCTGTCGATGTAAATACGCCCTATTCATTTATCTTACAATTAAAAGACGACAGAACGCGTAAAGCCATAAAAATCACCATAAGTGATTACAATGAAAGCCATTTGATGATTGTTGGTGAAGATATAACTGAACTTAAAAAACTCGAGTATTCATTAAAATCTTATGCTTCTATAATGGAAAAACAAGAAAAGAGCCTGCGTAAAATAGCGTATACCGATTCATTAACGGGTATTGCCAACCGCAGAGCTATGTTTAAACGTTTTACCGAATATGCTCAAGATGAAGATAATATTAAAGGCGCTATATGCATATTAGACATCGATCATTTTAAGCAATTCAACGACACTTATGGCCATACTTTCGGCGATTATGCACTAAAGTATTTCGCTGAAAAAGTTAGTTCAGTATTAGATGACGATTGTTATTTTGCTCGTATCGGCGGAGAAGAATTTTGTATATTTAGCTACACCCGTGATGAAGCCGAGTTAAATACTCTTATTAGTAGTGTTTTAAATTTAATAAAAAATTGTGATATACACACCCCACATCAAACGATGACTCGAATTAGTTTTAGCGCAGGTATTACAGAGTATAAAAAACACGGTACTACGCTTAATGAGCTACTAAGTAATGCTGATAAAGCCCTGTATTTTGCTAAAGCAACTGGCCGCTGTAGGGTTATTTCTTTTTCAACGAAATTATTTCAAAAAAGTGATGATACCCCAATATCTAACTTTCGAGAAATTGAGCGTTAAGTGCCCCTATAAAAAAATCCCTAGCGACTCACATCTTCTAGGGATTTGGCTTAACTAATAAACAAAAATAATAAATAAATTATTCTGAATTCACTTCAATCGCTAACTTTGCTGTTCCAGCTTTTCAATCTCATTAGCAATGGCTTGTGGTGAGCCCGTATTGCGGCATAACCAATAATATGCACCCGGTACGATAAACAAGGTAAATATACTCGCCAGTGATACGCCAGCAAAGATCACTACACCAATAACCATACGACTTTCAGCGCCAGGGCCAACAGCCAATACTAAAGGAATTGCGCTGGTTACTGTGGTAAACGTAGTCATTACAATAGGGCGTAAACGCTGCTGAGAAGCACTAATTAACGCCTCTTCAAAAGCGATGCCTTTATCACGTAACTGGTTAGCAAATTCAACGATTAAAATACCATTTTTGGCTGCTAATCCTATGAGCATGACAATACCTATTTGACTGTAGATATTTAAACTCATGCCCATTAGCTCTAGCCCGGCAAGTGCACCAACTAATGCCAACGGCACGGTAAGTAAGATAACAAAGGGATGGATAAAGCTTTCAAACTGCGCAGCTAAAACCAAGTAAGTAATTAATAACGCGAGTAAAAAAACAAATAAAATAGAGTTTCCTGACTCTTTTAGCAATAACGACTCGCCTTTATAGTCAACTTGCACATGTTCTGGTAGTTTGTTTTTGGTAACATCAACAAGGAAATCTAACGCATCTCCTAAAGCGTAACCATCCGCTAAGTTTGCCGTAACCGTAATACTACGTAGGCGGTTATAGCGATTCAGTCTCGACGAGGTAGCATTTTCGCCAATGTTAAGTAAGTTAGCTAATGGTATTAACTTGTCAGTCGTACGAGAGCGTACGTAAAGATTGTCGATATCTGATGGACTTTGAAATTGCTTTTCATCACCCTCAACAATCACATCATATTCTTCACCTCGGTCAACAAAGGTCGTTACGCGGCGTTGCCCTAACATGGTCTCTAGGGTTTCAGCTATATCACCTACTGGCACACCTAAATCATAAGCACGTTCACGGTCTATTTGAACTAATAACTGAGGGTAGGTTTCTTTGTAGTCACTATTAATATTCGACAAATTAGGATTCTTTTGTGCCTCACTAATTAGAATATCACGCCACTGCGCTAGCTCTTCAAAAGTATTACCTTGCAGTACAAAGGAGACTGGCGCATTACTACCGCCGCCACCACCAATACCACGACGCATGATGGCAAACGCACGTACATCAGTAACACTCTGCACATCTTTGTTTATTTTGTTGATAAAACTAAAGGTATCAATGCTACGTTTATCCCATTGTGGTAAGCCCACAATGGCAATACCGCCCGTACCACCAAAACCAGGAACACGTACCAAAACGCGGTCTAGTTCGCCCTCTTCTTTGTAACCTAAAAGTTTCTCTTCAATTTGATGCATGTTTTTAACATTATTTTCATAACTGGCACCTTCTGCACTTTGCATAATTAGAAAGAAGTTTCCACGATCTTCTTTTGGCGTGTATTCAGAAGGCAATTTGTTAAACAATAAAAAGACTGCAGCTAACGATAACCCAAGTACAAGAACAATAAGCATGGGTTGATGAATACTGTTTTTTAGTGCTCGGCCATAAGCGGCTTCAAAACGAGCAAAAGCATTATCTAATTTTTGTCCAAAAGAAGAGCTACGCTCCCTGTGTTTTAACATTTTCGAACATAACATTGGCGTTAAAGACAAAGCGGTCAGACTTGAAAAGACTACAGCGGCCGCAATAGCAATGGCAAACTCAGTAAATAGTCGTCCCATATTGCCCGATAAAAAGACCAAAGGAACAAATACTGCGACCAAAACTAAGGTGGTAGCAACAACTGCAAAAGCAACTTCCCTGCCTCCCTCGTAGGCCGCCATGAGTGGAGTTTGACCATTTTCTATACGACGGTAAATATTCTCTAATACCACGATAGCATCATCAACCACTAAACCTATGGCTAATACTAATGCGAGCAGTGTTAATAAGTTAATAGAAAAGCCGAACCAAGATAATGCCATTAAAGAGCCTATTAAGGCGATAGGTACAGTAATTGCGGGTATTAAGGTAGCACGAACATTACCAAGGAATAAGAAGATGACCAATACCACCATCAGCATAGCGATAACCAAGGTATTATAGACTTCATCAATAGAGCCCTGAATAAACACTGAGCTATCATAACTATTGGTAATAGTAGTGCCTACGGGCAAAGTATCTCTGATAGCCACCATTTCTTTTCTGGCGGATTTAACTACATCTAAAGTATTGCCTTTTGATTGCTTGATAACCCCCAAGCCAACCATGTTTTTACCGTTACCGCGAAACATATTTTCATCATCTTGCGCGCCAACAAATACTTGTGCAACATCACCTAAACGCACTACTGAGCTACTTTGAGAATGAGTAATAACCATATTGGCAAAGTCTTGCTCAGATAAATAACTCCGCTCGACCCGAATTGAGAAATCTCTATCTACCGACTCTATTCGACCTGCTGGTAATTCAACATTCTCATCGCGTAAAGTATCTTCAATATCTTGTACTGTGATATTACGCGCAGCCATAGAGACGCGATTCAGGCGAATTTTCATCGCATAAGTACGACCACCGCCCACTTGTACACGGGCAACCCCATCAACTACTGCGAAGCGGTCAACGATATAACGATTCGCATAATCAGTTAGCTCTAACGTACTCATGGTTTCACTTTGCAGTACAAACCAAACAATAACGTTTTCATCGTCATTGGCTTTAGATACTTCAGGTGGATCAGACTGCTCGGGTAAGTTATTTAACGCCCGTGAAATTCGATCACGAACATCATTAGTCGCAGCATCAATATCACGGTCTAAATTGAACTCAATAGTAATACTTGAGCGGCCAACACGACTATTAGAATTAATCGTTTTAACGCCTTCAATACCACTAATTCTGTCTTCAAGCAATTGGGTTATTTTGGTTTCAACAATGGCTGCTGATGCACCGGGGTAATTGGTACTGATATTAACAATAGGTGGGTCAATATCTGGATATTCTCTTAATGGCAACATCATAAAAGCGACAATACCAAAGGTGATAATAAGTAAGTTTATTACCGTGGCAAAAACCGGTCGTTTTACCGATAAATCAGATAAAATCACTAGCCATAGCTCCCTGTATCAGCCGTCACTGACTCTTCTTCGGTGTCAGATTCTTCTTGACCTATGATACTCACATCAGAGCCATCACGAAGCTTAAGCGCGCCCTCAACCACAACTTGTTCACCTTCAACTAAGCCAGAAACGACTTCGACAACACCAGGATGACGACGACCAATTTTTATTGCTTTACGAACTGCCTTACCTTCACTTTCAAGAAATACATAATGGGCATTCTCAATAGGAATTATAGTGCTTTCGGGTAATTGCAGTATATTTTCTACTTGTAATAATACGCTGATATTAAGCAGCATGCCGGGGTGTAACTTTAACGCTTTGTTGCTAATAGTAGCGCGGACTTTAATACTACGAGTACTTGAATCAATACGACTATCAATAGCGGATATTTTTCCAATAAACTCTTTGTTTTTGTAAGCACTGTTAACGGCTGTAACTTGCTGGCCTACATGAATATGCGTTAATAAACGCTCCGGCAAATGAAAGTCTACTTTAATGATACTCAAATCATCTAAGCTAGTAATAACATCTCCAGCATCAATATAGGCACCTTTACTGACTTCCCGAAAGCCAAGTACGCCAGCAAAAGGGGCGCGAATAGTTAAATCATTTAACTTAGCGTTGGCACTAACAAGTTGTGCTTCAATAGCCTTAGTTTTTGCTTCTTGTTGCTCCACTAAAGACTTAGAGGTTGCCCTACTAGAGAGTAATTCAGTCAAACGCCTTAAGTGCGCCTGAGATTCGGACAAATTGGCTGTTAACTCATTAACTTTGGCCAGTTCTTCTTGATTATTTAACTTAACTAACACAGCACCTTTTTCAATACTTTGACCATCATCAAAATAAATAGCATCAACAAGGTCGGAATATTTACTGGTGATCACCACTTGCTCATTAGCTCTTGCTGTACCAACCGCTTCAACGCTTTCAATAAACTCGGCTAGTACCACTGGTACCATCTTAACGGCAACAACACGCTTGTATTTACTTTTCTGTGACTCGGCTTCTGGCCATTGCAAATAAGTAATTAAGACTACTAGGATAGCAACTATAATAAATAACGGTAAACGACTGGTGAAACTTGATGAATTTGAAGTCGCTGTAGGCACAGACTTATTTGGCATAAAAGGGTTCTCTAATAACGTAGTAAAAGGTGGTGAAATGGTGCGTTTTTTTGCATAATTATACACAATCACTATAACCTATAGACCATTTAATAGCATTTACCTAGCCAGTAACTTAGCTTAAAATATTAACCACTTAACGCAAATTCACGCAGAAGAGAAAAAACCTTGAATAAATTAGCCATACTAGCCTTTGCCCTATTATTATTTTTCAGCACCATGTTGTGGTATCTAGCTAATGGATCGTTAAATGATTACCTAAAAAGCCAAGTTATTTTACAAAGTCAGTACTATAGTGCTCAAGAAGCAACACTACTCAACGCTGATTTTTCAAATAATACTGGGATTGCCCAGTTTACTGATTTTTCTCTGAGTAATATTAATGGTTTAACTCAGCCTATCCTGTTTAAAGCAGATAACATTAGTGCACAACTCGCAGTGGTTCCTATCCAGGAGTTGAACTCGCCTAGCATACAGAAAAAAACAACCACTATTGTGCACGTAAAAGAACTGCGATTAGGCAGTTTACATGCTTGGTCTGAGCAATCTAAGTCGAGTGAAACAGACTGCACAAACGTAGAAGAGCTTTTTGAAAAAGTGAGTACACGACTGGCAATGGATTATCCCGCCTTGTATCCACAAATCAGTGCTGAGTTTTATGCCAAAATGTACCCTGAACGAAGTGAAAAATTGGCCTTAGAAGATTTAGACATCCAGCAAAGAGTTCAAGAGGTTGAAACCAACCGAGCGATTATAGCCTCCAAAGAAGCTAAACAGAAAAAACGCCTATTAGGCAAAGCATTAACGCGTGTCACAATTAGTTCAGTCATTATTGATGAGTTGACCTTGACCATAATTAAAGACAACAAAATACTTACCAAAAATGTTAAAGATATACAGTTAGGTAGCTTCGGCGATGAAAACGGCCTAGACAGTAACCAGTTGGGTGGAGAGCTACTTAAACAGATACTTTATAAATTAATCAGTATAGAAAAATCTACTGTCATAAAAAGACAAATTAATACCCCTCATATAGAGTCCTAATTAATAATTAAATTATCGGCAATAACTCACTAAAATTTAGTGAGTTATTGCCGATACAGATCAAAGCGATAAACTTATCGACTGTTACTATTAACCTAACCATTTAAATGTTGTGTAATCTATGTCATCTACTATGAAGCAATTAATTTCTGTTACCGACTTAAAAGGTAACTATACCTATGTTAACCAGGCTTATTGCCAAGCAACTGGCTATCAAGAAAGTGAACTACTTAATACCGATACACGTAGTTTAACGCATGCAAAGATGCCCAAAGTTGTGCTTGATGAACTATCAGCAACGCTCTCAAAAGGTTTTTCTTGGCAAGGTTTATTACAATTAAAAAGTAAAGCAGATAAAACTATTTGGCTTGATGTATTTATTACCCCGCAATATAGCCAAAGTAAAATAACTGGCTTTCAATGCATTAGTACTATTGCCAATACATCACTAGCTAACAATGCTGAACGCATCTACCAAGCACTTAATAATCAAAACAGTTGGGTAACGTTTGAATTTACTAAAAATAATAAATTTACTTTTTTAGTCTTGCTCTCCATTGTTGCGCAAGGCTTTATTTTTACTCAATTGGGTTTAGTGGCTTCAATTATTGCAGGGGTGAGTGCCGTTACTCCTATTCTTATTTTTTGGTCTGATATTATCCCCACCGCTTTGCGAGCACAGCGAATGCAAAGCATGTTTGATTCAGTGTCTCGTAAAGTTTATTTTGGCAAAGGTAGTGCCAGTGTTTTTGATTTTAATTTCTCACTGTTAAAAACAAAAATAAAAGCCATTATTGAACGTACAGTTGACGCAGCTAAACCAATAAAAGCAGTTATGGCTAAAGTTAGCCAAGGACTTAGCGATACTCGAAATACACTCGCACAACAGAAAAATGATTTAGAACAACTCAGTACCGCAATGAGTCAAATGCAGGAATCTACGCAAGACATTGCCCAAAACACAGTTAATGTTGCTAGTGAATTAGAAGTCACCTTCGAACACTGTGAACAATCACAACAAAGTATCTATCAGACCAGTGATAAAATAAGTCAGTTAGCGCAAGCGGTAGAAAATGCCTCTAGTTCAGCTGATACATTAACCCAATCAGCAAATAATGTTGGTGAGTTGATGGAAGATATTCAATCTATTGCCGATCAAACTAACTTATTAGCCCTAAATGCTGCTATTGAAGCAGCGCGTGCAGGAGAACACGGCAGAGGTTTTGCCGTGGTTGCCGATGAAGTACGAAATTTGTCATCACGCACGCAAGAGTCTGCTGTAAAAATTCATCAACGCCTAACCATTATGCTCAATACCATAGAGCAATGGGTTGTCTTAATGAATAAAAATAAAGATGAAGCGCAGTTCTGTGTTGAAAGTGCACAGGCATCTCATCAACAAATTGATTTAGTGGTCGAGAAAATGCAGAACATTAATCAAGCCGCCACACAAATAGCGACAGCAGCTGAAGAGCAATCTTGTGTCTCTCATGAAATTAATAGCCACTTAACTGATATATCACAAAATACTGAGTCTACTTGGCAACAAACTGACAGCGTTGCTGAACAAATGCAAGAGCTGGCAAAAAGTGTCGATGATATCGCTGATTTAGCGAGTACTTTCGTCCCTAAGAGTAAGTAAAAATAAGTAATAAATAAGGGATACAGCATGTCTTGGAAAAACACGACAAACCACTATGGTTCACTTTCAATTAAAATGCACTGGTTAATGGTGCTTTTAATGATCTTGGTTTTCGCCAGCATTGAAGGCAGAGTATTTTTTGAAAAAGGCACTGACTTGCGTGACCTATTCAAGATGACGCATTTTATGCTGGGTTTATTGGTTTTTATCTTAGTCTGTGCCCGTATTTATTTACGTAACGTGCAAGTGACGCCACAAATAACCCCACCGTTGTCAACGATGCAAGCTTGGGGGGCCAAAATGGCTCACCTAACCCTTTATGTTTTCATGATTGCCATGCCAATATTTGGCTGGTTTGTACTCAGCGCAAAAGGTAAGGTTATTCCCTTTTTCGGGCTAGAGTTACCGGCACTTATCGCTTACGACAAACCATTTGGCAAGATATTAGAGGGCTGGCACAAGGACATAGGCTCGTGGGGTTACTATCTTATTGCTTTTCATGCAGTGGCTGGCTTAGTACATCATTACATCCAAAAAGATGACACTTTGATACGCATGTTACCAATAAAGAAAAAAGATTAGATAGTTAATATATCTACGGAATAACAGCTAAAAGAGCTAGGGAACTAGCTCTTCACTCGTTTCAATAAAAACAGTTTTGCTTCCATCACAATGTAAATCTGCAATCAAATTTGGTGAGCCATCATCATTAAGTTCTAAGTAACCCAAGCCACTTTTAGGTTGCAGCCTTTGGTGGCCTAGTTTTAACTTTTTCTCTTGTCCATCAACCATTAACTTACGACCTTTAATACGCATAGATCGGCGTTTAGTAAATAAGTTAAGTGGGGAGTAAGGACCATAGAGCCAACGATTCATTCGATCAAACAGCCCTATAAGCGGTTGAGGAAATTGATTCTTAATACCACTAGAAGTGATCTGCCAAATATGGGGAGAATGGTGACGAAATCTCAGTTCAACATCATAAACAAAAGAGTAATGAACATCGCCCGAAAGAATAACAAAGTGTTGCGGTGTTTTAGGGTGCTTAAAAATATTTAACAGGGTACTTGCAGCGCCAGGGTGCGCCATCCAGTTTTCAGCATCAACAGCTAATGGCTGACCCGCTAAAGTAGCTATTCGCTGTATCGTTTCAATAACCTTAACGCCAAAAATAGGTGCTGGTGATACCAGTAATATTGAGTCATGCCCAATCAATTCTTGTTGTAATTCACATAACGCTTCCCAGTCCATTAATCCCGAAGGATCATCTAAGCCATGCTCTGAACGCCAACGACGCGTTCGACTATCAAGCACTACTAATTTAGGGTGACTATCAAGGGTATACTGCCAATGCGAGAACTTTAATAAGTAATCAATAAACGTATCTTGTTTTTCACTACTGGGCTGCTGCTGGTAACTATTCGCAACTTGATAAAAGTCACCTTTGAACTGTTTAGGATCATTACCCCAACCTTGGCATAACCAATAAGCAAACAAGCTATTACCAATAATGCGTTTTGCTAACGGATCTTGATAAGTTGCTTGCTCCCATGCGGCAGTTAAGTTCCAATCATCAGTCACATCGTGGTCATCAAAAATCATATAAGTTGGCGTATGTGCTAACAAACGTCGAACTTTATCCAGACCACTAACAAAGTCTTTAATTGCCGCTAATTCTTGTTGATGAATTTTTTGATATTTAGCTGGTACGTTAAAGCCTTCAAGTTCAACGTGTTGCCATAAGGTTGGTGACCACACTAAGAAATACATAGCCATGTTTTCAGCAAATGTCATCACATGATTGTGCGCATAGGTCGAAGTAAAGATAGCTTGCTGCTTCGCTGGCCTAAACCAAGAGCCCTTAACCGTATTTTTAGGGAGCAATAACTCTCGTTGAAAATACTGCTCGCTAAACTGATAAAGTTCATTGCCACAGGTAATGCCCTGCGCGGCTAAATTATCATCAGTAAAACTTTCATCGTTTAACCCTAATAAATTGATAACTTGATGAATAGCAAAGAGCGTGACACCAGCTACATGATCAGCATAAATTTGATCGCCAGACATCATCAGTAACGCTGGTCTTTTTTCAGTATTTGTTAAGGTCTCTCCAACTAAATTATCACCTGCTATCAAGCTATCTTGACTTGCATGATGTGGATTTCGACACGAGCCATGCAGTAAATTATTAATATTTTCCTGGATAATAAAGGAAGGTCTACTTTTACCAGAAAAGCTCAAGTTGGGGATAAGTTCAGCTAGGCCTTTAGTACTTTGTTTAGTGCCTCTGCCACTTAGTTCCGATGAGTTATGTGAATCAGTTAACAGTAAATCATATTCTATATAGGTATCTACCGGTAAGTTAATGCTTACATCAAGTAAATGAACAACAGCTTTGTCACCGACACGAAATGTCGTTAAGTTATCTTTATCAAAGGCTGCGGTGAAGATTGCTTTATCTTTTGTTGCACTATTAACCGAGCTATTACTTTGGGTAGCGTCAGCTATACTCTCATCATTTAAGTAACAATGAAGCTCTCCTGAACACTCAAATGGGCTAAGCCACCATAAGACTAATTGTTGTGATGTTAAACGTCGTAATATGGGCCCTACTAAAATATCTGTTAGCACTTATATCTCTACTATTAATTATGAAAGTTATCGATGAAAAGCAATGGTTAGAAAAATAAACCAAAAGAGTTTATCTCGTAAACTCTCTTCAATAGCAAGACGAAATTGTTACCTTATGTAATCCACATCCACTATTGTATTAGTTGCATAAAGAGATTTATCAATTATCGCTGAAAAATTGCTTCACTTTTACTGAGTATGATAATTATTATGGAGAACCCCATTAATGCCTGCCCCATAAGCTTTCTTGGACAGAATTAATTTAAAATCATTTCAGTTACTTAGATGGTTAAATATTTTCATATCACTCAGAATCCTCAGTAATCTGACACGAATAATTCATTAGGAAATATGGTAAAAGCTAAAGCCTAATGACTGTAAAGTGGCTATCGTTAGCTTCCAGAAATGGAATACCTCCCGCAGAGCTATGTTGCTTAACGATCAACTAAGGACCTGATTCAAGTGACTCCCCCCTTTGCCGCTTTATATTCTGCGTGCATAAATGCCCAAACGGATATGATCCCAACGGCAGAAATCAAGATCAGCATATTCATAAAGCTAGACCAGCCACCTACACTATCTGCCAGTCTCCCCCCAACGAAAGCAAATATCGCACTAGCCGCAAAGCCGAAGGCATCAATTAAACACACTAATGTCGCACTATGGGGACCGCCGTATTCAATGGAGAATATCGACATGGGTAGGTAATAGGCAGGGGAAAGTGAAAAAGCGAAAAAAAATATTGCCCCCAGTGCGACGAGGTAATTCAAATCAGCGCTCAAATTAAACAAAGGTAAATACTGCAAGGTAAGCACGCTCACTAAACTAACCGTCAGCGCTATAGTTAATACTGTTCTGATCCCCTTTTTTGAAAAACGGTCGTAAAACGCAATTGAAGCCAAAAGTCCGCTCAAAGAGCCTACGGGAAATACAGTAGAAGCCATTGCAGCCTGTGAAGGCGTCAGTTGATAGTTTTCCATAAGATAAACTGCAACAAAGTCTAAAAAGGCCATCATGCAAGTAAGCATCATCAACATGATCACCACTAGCCAAACCCTAGGACTTCTTGCAAATGCCACCAACCCACCAAGAGTACTTGTGCCTCTAAGGGGGTGATTATATTTGTTATTCAGCGCCTGTTTTGATGCCATGGCGATTCCATAGTTCTCGGGGTTTTTGTCGGCTTTACTATCTACATCACTATCGGTAGTGCTTTCATTCTCTTTGAAAAATTTAGGGTTTTCGGGCTTTTCTTTCAGGTAAAAATAGCAGCCAACTAAAATGACGCACGCAAAAAACGCTGCGATAAACGCTACTGTTCGCCAATGCATAAAACTCAATAGCCAACCAAAGAACAGAGTAGCCAACACGACACTAAATCTAGAACTGGTAGAGAGGATACTCCATGCTCGTCCATAATGTTGTGGGTGATACCACTCCCCGACCAGTTTAGTCATACCGGGCCAGCCAGAAGATTTGGTACCATAAAGCAGGAATGAAAATACAGTAAAGGCCATCACATTAGGTGAAAGCCCAAATGCAATGACAAATATCGCAGTAAGAAAAATGCCGATTAAAAAAGTAAAGCGCCCACCCATTTTATCGGCAAGAGGTCCCCAAATAAGTTTGCCAACCAGCGCACCTAAGGTGCCATAAGCCGCAAAATCACCAAGGTTGGTTTTTGTTAAACTTAAGGTCTCATCGGCAAGCAATGCTGGGCTGAGAATGGTGACCATTTGACGACAAATCATCATGGCGGCATAACCCAGATACATGGTAATGATAATATTGAGTTGTTGCGGGGGACGGTTAGACATAATATCTTCTCGACAGTCGTCTATTATAGACGATGACTGTTTCTATAAAGCGATGGCTCAATTAGGATTAAATGTTAAGCTTTATCTGACACTAAGTTATTCAATTGCTTACGTCAACTTTACCAACGATTGTGAATCACCTTTCAAATATAAATGCCCGCTTACTTATCGATAGAACACCTAATTTTGAGTAACTTCAACTAATAGGCTTGGTCTTATAAGTGCCTTAAGTTCAAATAGTCATAATCAATAAGCAAAAAAAAACAGATCACAGCTAATGACTTCTTGGTGCGCTATAGGTGACATTAGCAATAAATATTTTGCCATATATTTTCTAATGAATTATTCTTCTGATATTACTGAACTGGCTTAGTAATATCCTATGTTTGATTAAATAATTGGTTGGGTACTTTCTAATACTTTGAATTTGTGGGATATTAAGTTTCAATTATGGGATGGACATTACTGGGCCGGCCCTATAATAAGCTGTTAGCTTTATATAAGGATATTCGAGCACATGCGAACAAGCAGAATTTTTGGAGAAAGAGAACTGAGTAGTTTTCTTGATGCTTCAAAGCATAATATTCTATCTTCGATAGATTCATTAAAAGATGATTACGCTCTTAATGTTAATGAGTGCGACTACATTGCTCATAAGTTATCTGAATCAATAGTAGACTTGCTCGAAATACATGAAGACCAAATATACGCGTCATCATCTGAGAAAATGATTCCTGCGGAACACTTTCCTAGTTCATTTCATGTATATTCAGGCAAATCTTATAAAAAAGATGTTATAAAGTTTCATGTGCCGATTAGTGGGAATATTCAATTATTACACTGCGTACCAAGTACAAGGCTCATGTGGACTATGGGTATTGAAGTGCATGGAGGCGAATTTTCCTTCGAGATTATAAACTTTTCAAATGATCCCGAGAGTATTGTTAGGGAAAAAGATTCAAATATTAAAAGTATCATGCAACAACTAGCGCATGTAAAAAGTGATGTTGAACAATTTAACTCTAGCCTTGAGTCACAGATTAAATCAGCCTTCGAATCAAAGAAAAGTAGAATTAAAGAAAAGTCCGGTGTCTTAGCTTCATTGGGCGTACCAATTAAAAAATCTTCCGCAACATCACCAACATTTTCAGTTCCTGCCCCACAGAAACGTAAAAAAGTTATTTTAAGTAAACCTCAAGTTAATGAAGTCGGATACAGCCCTGAACCAAGTTTAGATCAGTCTGTATATAACGATATTCTACAAATGATTCACGATGTGGGTAAAGAGTTTGAACGTCTACCTAGCTTATATGCAAATAAAGAGGAAGAGCATTTAAGGGATCACTTCTTAATGATGCTTGAGCCTAATTTTAATGGTTCAGCGACGGGTGAAACTTTCAATAAAACTGGTAAAACAGATATTTTATTGCGTCATGAGAATAGCAATGTATTCATTGGTGAGTGTAAGTTTTGGAAAGGTCAAAAAAGCTTTCTTGCTACTATCAGTCAACTGTTAGGGTACCTTACATGGCGAGATTCAAAAGCAGCAGTAATTATGTTTGTGCCGAACAAAGATTTTAGTAATGCAGTTGATGTTGCTAAGTCCTCAGTTAATGAACATCCAAATTTTATCAAATTTGTAAATGAGAAAGATGAAACATGGTTCAACTATGAGTTTCATCTTAATGGTGACAGGAATAGAACAGTAAAAATAGCTGTAATGCTTTACCACACGCCAAGGTAAAGCTAACAAGTCACTAAAGCAGGACTCGTAACATTCGGCTCGGTTCCGCTCTGATCCTTTTAGCCAACTATTACTCGCCTCTTAGTGAGGCGTTATATTTATCAGGAAAATTATGTCAAATACTACCGTAGAAAAAAGATCTCTTTATGCTGATTACGCAACTTTATTTTTTGGACCTGTAGGGCTTATTATTGCGTTGTTTCCTCCGAGTAGTTATATAGATATATCTATTCAGCAAGAAATATATAATTCAACTAAAGCTGTTTTAATATTATCCGCATTCACTCTTATAGCATTCATCTTAATGTTTATTTCTACATTCAAACTTTCGGTAAATGAAAGTGTCCAGCGATTCTGTGTTCTTGGGGAAGCTAGAATGAGGTGGCTGACCGGAATAATGGGACTTCTTTTGTTAACCTTTTTAATCTCTGCTATATCGAATAATCTAGGAATTCCTCTTCAATCTGATAGCCCTTATGGAATTGTCATATCTGTAGCAATTTTCTTATGGATTATTCTTAGTTTTTTGTTTGCATTTAACTAAATATAACAAGCAATTTAATAGGACTAAAACCAGCGGGCTGTTCGCTTCGCTCCATTTAGCCCATTGATTGGGCGTTATACGAATAGGCAAATTTTCATAGTATGAGTATTGAACAAAAGATAGAGTACTTTAAAAGTATACAAACGGGGTTTGATACTATTGTAAAGTGGTCATTCGCATTAAATGGTGCTGCTTGCGCTGGTCTAATGACATTTCTAGGAAATACCGTAGACAAACAAAAACTCTTCGCAGATTGGCTATTATTTGGCACAGCAATGACTTGGTTTGTTGTTGGGATGGTAATGTCACTTTTTTGCTACTCTGCAAAATTAATGTCTCTTCATTTTTCTTCGCAATATTTAGGTGTTGAAGAAAATAGTACCGAACGCAATCTAATTTACTTAGCTACAACTATGGATTGGTTCATTTGTTTACTTGTGAGTTTAGGTTTATGGATAGCATCTTTGAGCTGTTTCATAGTCGGTATATTATATGCTAAATGGGCAATATTCGTATAACAAGTAAATTAATCAGGACAAATAACAGTTGGCTTTTGCTTCTGCGTCGCTTATTTTAGCCAACGTATTATTTGCCTCTTAACGAGGCGTTATGCAGTTATCAAATAGTAGAGTATCCCATGGAGCTATGTGAAATTATCGCAAAAGGAATAGTTGCTTTTATTGTTGCAGCGGGAGCTGCGAGATTAGGTATATATTACTTTTTTATACAAAAAGAATACGAGCTTGTGAAGAGTAGATATCTTGATGGCTCTATTGACCTCCTTTTAGCTGAACTTGAAAATGGTTTAAGTATAACTAGTCATAATTATAGTCGGGCTTTAAATGTTATCAAAGCATATAGAGACCAAAAAAATGGTTTTGAGTTAGCTGAGCTAACTAAAGGCTTTATTGATGTTAGTTCTCCTCAGTTTCATCATGTAGCAAACCATAGGCTGCAAATTTTAACTGGCAGTGATATTTTTTGGAGTACATACCAACTAGCCTTATCTTATATTTCTAATGCTAATATAATATTAACAACTGAAATTATTGATGTTATCCGTATGAAAGAAACTACGGATAACATCAGCATAGATAGAGCAGAGTTAATTGATCCTATGGTTCAAGAAGCTACAGAGCAACATGAGTTAGGTTTCAAATACAGTAAGCTAATTCACCAATTTCAGATCATATCTGACCTATTGGAAAGAAATAAAATGACTTTTAATCAGATAGAAACCTTTCGTAATAAAAAAGAGGTAATTCAGGTTGTAGCAATGCTTAAGAGTGATTTTTCTGTAGAATTATCAGAGTAATAAAACAACTGCATATAAGTTGCTTAAACGGACACAAACAGCTGGCTGTGCTCGTTCCTCGCTATTATAGCCAGCCATTTTAGCCGCTTAGCAAAGCGTTATCGATACAAAACCTAATCTGAAAAAGCATTATAGCTGTAATGTTTCACGTCTTCTTTGTGGTAGCTAGTGACCTTAGAACAATAAATACTGGTAGTTTTTCCCTTATCAAAAGCTAACATCAAAAAAGTGCGCTTTCCTGACTAAAACAGAAATCTAGATAACGACTGGTCTATGATCATAAAGCGGACGCTCGGTGATTAAGGATTTAGTTTTCAGCTAAACGTTAATTAATGCGTCATTGCAAACGCAGTCAGGCCGTTGAGTGCCACTTTGAACCGTTAGCTAAGGTTGTTCCACACTTCACGACAAATAAAAAAGTGGACATGCAAGCTAATTCATTAATGGACAATCATGAGTTTGAAGGGGGTATTTTTTTGATTCATTAAAGCAGTTCATAAGTAGCTGAAAATAGAAATGACATCAGTTAAGGTGCAATCGTTAGTTATATAAGTTAGGTACCGTATATTGTGGCTAATGGCGAGAAAGTTTTGGTGAAATTGCGCTTTTGATTCAGGATAATTTATTCTGTATCTATTGAAATACTTTTGTATTTCAATAGATAACCAACACGTTGCGGGTTAGGTACTAGTGAAAAAAGTGTAAAGTTTCATTGCGGTTAGCCCTTACATGCTGTTAACGCTTTATCTCAGCAAGCTGTTGTTCTAATTCTTTTATTTTTGCTTTGGCTTGCTCTGCGTTGTTAGTTAACCGTTCAAATGTTGATACTTGATTATGTTTCATCAACTC
>CAJXYE010000033.1 GCA_913063325.1 uncultured Colwellia sp.
TACAACGCTCTATACGTGGGTCAGAAACTGAATCAAAGTGGGTCAAAAAAGTCGCGCTCATGTTAATTATCCTCAATACATTATATTGAGATCTGATCGCGACTTAAGTTAAAAGTTCAATTTATAATGATCTTGCCGTGGCACACAAGTAGGTTTAAACAATATAAAACAGCGTATTGCTTTAATGTATGGTGCGCAAGGTACTCTGGTCCAAGAAGACGTTAATGGTATTTATCAGGTGAAATTAACTTTACCGTGTGAGGTACTTTCTCATGAGTAATATTCTCAATGCCATTCTTATTGATGATGAACGTATGGCGCGCCAAGAGTTGCTACGACTCTTAAAAAATCATCCAGAAATTAATGTGGTTGCACAAGCTGAGGATATTGAACAAGGTTACGATGAGATAGTAAAACATAAGCCGGATGTTGTTTTCCTTGATATCGAAATGCCCGGCGGTACAGGGCTTACTTTAGCTGAAAAGCTTAAAGGTGAAATTCCCATTGTTTTTTGTACCGCTTATGATGAGTTTGCCGTTGATGCTTTTGCTTTAAATGCGGTTGATTATTTAGTTAAACCGATTGACCCTGCTCGATTAGCTGAAACTACTATCAAGCTTATAACCCCTAGTGAGTTGACAACATTACCAGCGTTGCATGATGATTTTAAGTTAATGGTTAAATTTAGCGACCACATGAAAATCATCCGTTTAGGCGATATTTCACGGTTTAAAAGCATTGGTAATCATGCCGCTATTTACACAGCCCAAGGTAAAGCATATTTACATAGTTCGCTAAATAAAATAGAGGCGAGGTTAGATGAGAATAGTTATTTTCGTGCCAGTCGCGTTGATACTTTGCGCTTAGACAGCATAGAAAAGCTTGAGCAAAATATTAATTACGGCCTCATTGCCTATTTAAATAATGGCAGTAAAGTTGAAATATCACGTCGCCAAGCGAGTAAACTAAAAAGCCAATTAGGTTTTCCTGAATAACACTTTTATTAGCTAACTTCGTATCAATTTAAATTTTTGTACAAATTAAACAGAATTAGAAATTTGTAATAAATTACTTAACTATTTTAAGATCGAAACGGGAAGCGACTATTCTAATTAGTAGCTTCTTGAATGGTAACAGGTATAAATAAAAGCGTTGCCCCTGCTAAGCTTCATCTAGCTGAAGGATTAAACTGAATTTTGCGCCGGCCAAGGTGGATTTTTCAATAGTACACTGCCCTTGATGCCAATCCATTATTCTTTTTACTATGGCTAGACCTAGGCCAAAGCCTCCTTGTTGCTTGTTCCTACTTTTATCTAAACGGGTAAAGGCTTGGAAGATACTTTCTTCATCCTCGCCATCAATACCACAACCATCATCGCTGACCGAAATAATGAGTTGATTATTTTGTATGTTCGCTTTGATTTCAACTAAGTTATCGGCGTAGCGAATAGCATTAGTAATTAAGTTTTGGCTGGCTCTTTCTATTAGATGGCCATTACATAAACAAAAAAGTTCATCTTGTAGTTCCAGTGTTAGCATTTTATCTGTGCTGTGCTGCGCTTTTGCTTCGCTACTTAATCTAAACACTTATTTAGAATTCTGGCGAATAATCATGGCTAATAGTTGCGCTTTATTTACGGTTTAGGTAGAAAAATTATTAGAATAATCCTTTAAACCAAGTCCAAATACCAAATGAAAAATTTGGAAATATATCAATTCCTAAGGCGGACTTTATCAAATACAGAATAAGTAAACCTAATCCTGTGCACAGCAGTAAAAAGGTACTAATAAATAGAGCCTGACCCATTAATGATATCTGTTTTTCTTTTCTTGATAAGTCCCTGTGGTTTTTTCCTGTCAGAAATACATAATAAAAACGCCATTTATAAAACGGAATTTTAAAAGTTCCTCTTAAATCTATAGAATGTCGACCCCAGCTTCTAGAGCCTAAAATAGTGAATAAATGCGTTAATTGCTCATCATTAAAGCTATCAGCAACACTCTCCGGCATCTTTTCTAGGATGCCTTTAATTGTTTGTTCGTCTCTAATGTTTTTCTTTAACGGAGGCAATATTAAATCCTTTTAATCGGAGGAGCTTAAATTATATTATTATTCAGTAAATATCAGCAACTAATATCTTCTTACGGTGCTGTCCTTTGACACTGATTTCTGGTATTTCAGTTGTTATTGGTAACCGAACTAATATTGATAGTTGTTCCGGTATCACGCAGCTTCATGAGTGATAATACGCTTTGCATCCCATTGAGCGATAATCACCTAATGCACGTAATAACGCTAGCCTAGCCAATAAGAAGAGTGCACCTTTCATACTTTACTCACAAGGACTCTATTCTAGGTGCTAACTCAATGTAAGGTGTCAGTCATTAGTGCAATGGTGCAGTAAAACCTCGCGTTTTATTAACTTAGAAATACGACTTAAAAATTCATAGCTATACTTGAATTATGATTAAAGTTCTAGTTATTACATATCAAACGGATGTTACAGATTATTTCTGTATCCCTTTATTCTATATGTCACTATTTCCGCATTTCTAACGAAGATTAACATGCCGTTGAAGGTTATCTATGCTTATTTGGGAAGTGATACATCCAAGTTAAAAAATGACCAATAGCAACTATTCACACAATCTAAAATAATGAACCATTCTTTGTAAGGTAAGTCGCAATATGAGTGTTGATAATGCCTAAGATTAATAAAATAAGTAAACTTTTATCCTCTAAAATATTGCGTTCACGCTTTATGGTAGAAGTTATTCTTATTGTATTGGCAGCCCTGGCGATATTTTGGTTTGCTCAAGAATATGATGCCTTTGAGTTCCTAGTCGAAGAGTCTCGTAAACATGAGGATTGGGAATTAGACGAATTATTTACCTTGTTAATGATTTCTGCTTTTGCCTTCTTATTTATCACTATTCGCAATGGACGTTATTTAAAATTAGAAATAAAACGACGTTTAGAAGCTGAAAAAGAGATTAAAACACTCGCCTTTTTTGATAGCTTAACAGGCTTACCGAACAGAGATTTATGCCATAATCGTTTAGACCATATTCTTATACATGCCAAAAGGTCTAACAGTTCAGCTGCTATTTTATTTATTGATTTAGATAGTTTTAAAGCAGTTAATGATACCTATGGCCATGATGCGGGTGATTACGTGCTTAAAGAAACTGCTACCAGAATGTCAAACCGTTTACGTAGTGATGATACGCTTGCTCGAATTGCGGGTGATGAATTTATGGTTATTTTAGAGAGCCTTTCTAGTCCAAATAATGTGAGTAATTTAGCTGAAAAGTTGATTGAAGTAATTGAACCGCCTTTTATTGTCGATGGCCATGAAGCTTATATAGGATTAAGCATAGGAATTGCCATTTACCCGGGTGATGGTGAAACAGCTACACAGCTGATCAAAAATGCGGATACAGCCATGTATCATGCTAAAGATTCAGGGAAAAATACCTTTCGATTCTTTTCCAGTGAACTTGATCAACAAGCAAAAACAAAGTTACAAATCAGCAACCAATTACGCCAAGCTATGGATCGCGATGAATTTACCCTTCATTTCCAACCAATCATCGATACCGGCACACATCAGATTAAAGGTGCAGAAGCGCTTTTACGTTGGAATAATACTTTATTAGGTAATGTTCCCCCTGATATTTTTATCCCTATCGCAGAAGACACCGGCCTTATTTCTGCGATTGGTGATTGGGTTTTATCACAGGCTTGCCATCAAAATAAAGGATGGCATATTGCCGGCTATTCAGAACTGGTTATGTCAGTGAATATGTCTGTACGTCAACTTGAGTTAGAAAATTATGCGGCTACTGTGCATGCCTGTTTAATTGATAGTAAATTAGCAGCAAAATATCTTGAGTTAGAGTTAACCGAAACGACTCTTATGAAAGATATCGATGTGGCGACACTTCGAATAGAACAGTTAAAATCGTTAGGTATCTCGATTTCCCTTGATGATTTTGGTACCGGTTACTCTTCGATGAGTTACTTATGTAAACTCAATATAGATCGCATTAAGATAGATCGTAGTTTCATTCGCTTTATCCCTGAAAGTAAGGATGATGTTATCACAGCAAATGCCATTATTTCACTCGCCAATAATCTCAACTTTAAAGTTACTGCGGAAGGTATCGAAACCCTAGAGCAAAAAATATTTATTGATTCGACAATTGTTGATTCAGTACAAGGCTTTTATTACAGTAAAGCCGTAACAGCCACTGAATTTGAGTTACTGTTAAAGCAGCCTAGTGTGTTACTTCAAAAGGTTAATTAATTCACCACTACCTTCTATTTCTCATTAAAGTGTTTGAAATGTCATGATTAAACTAAAAGTCCCCTTTATATTTTCTTAGTGTCTTCTGTGAATATCTACAAAGGCAACAGTAGGATATAGACTCTACACGTAATGATACCAAGCAGAGATACTTAATTTTATTGAAATGCTTTACAATCCTAGCAAGTGCCATTTATAAATAGGATGGCTCCGAGTTTAAAGTAATCAAGCGAACTTCCTTGGTTGGAACATTACATGGAACATAGAAATAACCATAACTATAGTACTTAAGGATGGTCAACCATACATAGGTACAGGCACACCCTGAGGTAGTAAAATAATCACAGCTGTATCTCAGCAACTGGTTAATATCTTATATTTTAAAATGAATATTGCTGAATAAGTTATGAGTCTTCGACGCTATTGGAGTAATAAGTGCCTACATTGAAATCTAAACGTTATAGTCTCAGTGAATTAGATGAGATAAATGAGCTAATCATACCGTTAAAAGCACTAGCAGACAGAGAACGTGCGGCTATCTATGGTTTAACGGGTATGGTTTACACACCCTATATAGATGATTATATGCAGGCTAGTATAAAGAAAGCTGAAATGCTTACTTGTTTAAAAAGACAAGGTTTATTGGCGTTGTCTGAGGTAGAGATAATTAGCGCAGCATTAGACTTATTATATAAAAGAGCAAAAAATAATGCGGTTGTTGAGTATGATGGTCATTCTTACCAGCGCCGATTCACTCCGCTAAAATTAAGCAAGTCAGGCAAAGTTGTTCGCACCTGGGCAAGATTTTGGCTTTTACAATTGGCGAGTGGCAGGGTAGACCCTGTTTGGGAGTCTGAGGTACGAGAGATTTGGCCAACGTATTTTGTAATCAAAGGGGTCGATATTTAGAGTAAATGAATATCACTCTATCATTTATCCAGTGAGCGATTTACTTTGCGTTAATTCTTGAGCTAAGTTTAAAGCCACTGTTTCTATATTGCTGTGGCGTTTTTTTAAATAGTATTTTAAAGGCGTAAATAAAAGATGAATCGGCATTATAGCCGACGTTAAACGCTACTTCTTGCACTGAAAGCGACGTTTAGAGTAAGTTTAACGATGAAACTAATCTAAGGTGTTGGCGCCACAGCGGAAAGCTCATACCGAGCTCTTTGGTGAATAACCTTGATAATGTTCTTTCCGATGCCCCTACCTGTTTTGCCCAGTCAGATAGTTTTGTCGTTAATGTCGGGTCGTCCATCAAGGCGTTAAAAATACTCATTAGTCTCCTATCACTTGGTAGGAGCAATGCCATATCGTAACACTCACCAGCACGAATTTGATCACTAAGTACCGTCAATAAGGCAGATACTACAGAGATCGGTGTATTTTTTTCCGTGACTGAATCTTTTATCTGTAACAGCAGCTCCCTTAAAAAAGGGCTGACTGATACTGCTTTGGTTTGCAGCGGAAACAGATTATTTATTTCAGGGTTTAAATAAATACCAATAAATTGAGTGTCAGTCATAACAAATGACTCATGTTCGGTATTAGCTGGAATAAATAACATACCGCTGTTTGGCACAATAAATTGAGTATTTACCACTTTGGTTTGCAGAATGCCTTGGAAGGGAAAAATTACTTGGTGCCAAGGGTGCTTATGCCACTCATCTACATAGCCTTTGGGCATAGCAATGACTTTAGCGATGGCTTGGAAATTAGCCTGCTCACTTATTAAGGTATTGGCAGATTTAACATGGCGGGTTGTCATTGTTTATTGTCTTAATGTAGATATTGCTACGCTAAAACCAATGATAGCATAGCTTATTAATTCGTTTGGTATCAGTTAGTCAATATGACAGATAACATGAAGGAGATAACTATATGCAGATACATTTTATAATCCATGAAGCCTATGAAGGCTCTGGAGCATTTTTAAGTTGGGCGAATGAACATGGCTATGCAGTTACTTGTACAAGAGTATATTTGCAAGAGAACTTACCTGAAGATATTCAAGCGATTGATTTATTAATTGTATTAGGTGGCCCACAATGCCCTGCTACCACCCAAGAAGAATGTCATTATTTTAGTGCGGAAAAAGAAATAAGCTTTATTCGCCGCTGTGTTGAAGTCGATAAAGCCGTTATGGGAGTCTGCTTAGGTGCTCAGTTAATTGGTGAAGCACTTGGGGCAAAATTCGAACAAAGTCCACACAAGGAAATAGGTTATTTTCCCATAGAGTTGACTGAATCAGGTAGGAAACACCCTAACTTCTCACATTTTAATGCCATTGAAACTGTCGGTCATTGGCATAATGATATGCCGGGTTTAACGCCTACAAGTTATGTGTTGGCGACCAGTGCAGGTTGTCCAAGACAGATAATTGAGTACTCGCCTTTGGTGTATGGTTTTCAATGTCATTTAGAATTTACGGCTGAATCAATCACAGAATTAATTGCGGTATCAGCTGATGAATTCGAAACGACCGATCATCATAACTATATACAAAATCCGGAGGGATTAATGGCTAACAGTAGTTTGTCTATGAACGCCTTATTATTCGAATTCATGGATAAGTTAATGGTTTCTTATGCTAAAAATAGCGTAGATAGGATGGTATAAAATTTCGCTGAAATAAAAGCTAGCTTATCAGGTCTTATTGGCACTTATTTTGTTAATGCGCTCAGGATTTTTATGAAGTCACTTCATATGAACATTTCACTACTTTTACTTGGTCTTTCTACAGCACTCTTAGGTTTAAGTATGCTGCTGTTGGGCCCTCATAAACATATAACCTTAACGACTGACTTTTATCTCATCTCCGGTTTATTACCTGCCAAAGTATTCAATTTAGTGGCTGCGGTGACTTTTATCGCTAGTGCAATTTTGGCTTTTCTATCGATAACTAAAGATAACTTGAGGTCTGTTTTAGGTGGTTTACTAATCGCGATAAGTATAGTGCCTTTAGGCTCGCTATTGAGTAACTCTATGTGGATAGCATCGATGGGCGGTTTTCCTGTTATAGGCTCAGGGCAAGGTGTTATTAAGTATTTCGCCTTGTTATCGATAGGCATAATGCTAACAAAGCGCCCTATGTCTTTGTTGTTGTCTGCCTGGCTAAGTATTATTCCTGTTTTACTGGTATTGCTTTGGATTGGTGGTATGAAGTTCACTCTCCTTGAAGCACAAGGCATAGAATCCTTGGTCAAAAGTTCTCCTTTTATGGGCTGGATGTATGACTTTTTTAGTATTCAAACAACCTCAAATATCATAGGTATTTATGATTTAATCGCTGTGGTAGCTTTAATTTTAGCTATCTACTATCCAAAATTTGCAATGCCAGCAATTGTTATGTCAGCCATGGTTTTTGTTGTGACTCAGACATTTTTAATAAGTTTTTCTGGTTCATTATCAAATGAAACATTACTATCAACGACAGGACATTTTCTCATTAAGGATTTATGGTTTTTGGTCTGTCTGTTTTTTTATTATTCAGCGTTAAAACAGTTACCCTCAAAGTCATAAGGTTACCTATGCAAAACAAGCACTACCTAACGAATATTTACTGCGGCAAAGTAGCAACACGCTACGGCATGGAAACAGCTATAGATAAACAGCCAGTTAAAGCCAGCTTGTATTTATCACTTGAAGGGTTGGCAGGTGATGAGTGTGGAGACAAGGTTCACCATGGTGGACCTGAGCGCGCATTGCATCAATATCCGGCTGAGCATTATGCTTATTGGCAGGACAAATACTCTAACAAAGTGGACTGGCAAGCTGCGGGTATGGGTGAAAACCTTAGCTCAGTAGGTATGACAGAGCATAATGTTTGTGTGGGCGATCGCTATCAGTGGGGCGAGGCTATTATCGAAGTGAGTCAGCCACGCTCACCTTGTTTTAAACTAAGCGAACGTTGGGATATTGAAAATTTTTCAGTGGATATGCAAGAGGTTAGTCGATGTGGATGGTTATACCGGGTTATTCAGCCAGGTATGGTCAGTGTTGATGAACCTTTGCAGTTAATTGCTCGAGTTGAAAACGCCATGACGGTTAATGCGGTATGTGAGACATTTTTCGGTGACCCACTCAATAAAGAAAAGCTGTTAATGTTAAGGCAGCAAAGTAAGTTATCTGATTCTTGGATGAATAGAGTTGTGGAGCGCTTAGCAACTAACGAAGTAGAAAGTTGGAATTTCAGGTTGTTTGGTCATGCCTAGCAGGCAATCACAGTTGATAATTAAATTGAGTTAACACTACCGTATAAGTCGATAGTAAAACCGCGTTGTTGGGCATAATCTTGCGGTGTTAATCCAAGTTGTTTTTTTAAATAACGAATCAAGTGTGGTTGGTCACTAAAGCCAAATTGATATGCAATGTCGACCCAATCTATCTCGCTTTGCTTTCGCTGATAAAGAAACTCTAATATTGCTTCTAGGCGGTTCATAGATTGACACTGTTTCAGCGTTAAGCCAGTTACTGTTAAAAAGCTGCGCTCTAACGTGCGTTGAGAGCAATGTAGAATATCTCCTAATTGATTAATTGCTGTATTAGACAGCAGTGGCAGTATTCGCCGAGTCGTTTCACTATGGTTATCTTCGTGGCATGTTAACAGCCAAGGCTGAGACAAGTTATCTAATAGTGTGCAGCAATCATCAGGTTCATTTCTCGCTAACTCAAGCAATACATGTTCATTTATCTGATTATTATTACCGAGATTACAATTACTTTGGTTGCTCCTCTTTAAATTAATGTCATTTAAAAAAACATCGTCAAAGTTAATGGTCTTAATCCCATTGATTAATGTTTGCATAGCTTTTCCTTGCAAGGCATTAAGCTTTGGCAATGAATAGAGTGCGCCTACATGAAATTTAATACCAATACAGGCAACCGCTTTAGAGTGATCTAATGTGTAGGTTTTTTCATAAGGATTTAACCAATGACTACCTTCAACTTGAATCACTCCTTTATCACTCTTGTATTGAAAACTTTGCGCGGGCAGCGTTATTATTAAATGCGCCGCAGGATCAGGATTAAGCTTGGGGTAATCATTGCCTTCAGTATTGGGCAACTTCTCAAGGAACCAATAACAATCAATATATTTAGCAAGCTGTCGATTCTTAGGAGTTTTCAACCAATGTATCATCACACACCTTAGGGCTTTCGTTTAAACCACTTTAAGCTAAACAGATTAAATAGCCAAGTATCTTCAAGTAGCTTGGGCATAGTAGAGTTTTTCTACTCTTGGCTAAATTCAAACTGCACGATACGGTGAGTTGAGGTGAAGCCGGCATGAATAATGGATTTTTGAGCTGCAATATTACTACTCTCAGTTGAACAAATCGCTTTTAGCCCTTGATTGTCAGCATGTTTTGTCAGATATTTTAATACCTTCTGGGCTAAGCCTTGTCCGCGTGCTGACTTGGCAACTATCATACCTAGATCTGCGTATTCAGTTTGATATTGATCGAATAATCGACACTCTCCTACTGCCAACAGTTGCCCTTTAAACCAGTAACCAAAGAGTTCCTTACGTGCAATTAAATTACCATAGTATTGAGTTAACCATTGCTCTGGGGCGCCAATATTAGTCACGGAAAAGCTGACAAATTCACTTAACTGTTCAGCACAAGCGAGTTTCATGTCAATACTTTCAATTTGATCCTCAATCAACTTAGGTGCGTGCTGGTACATCAAAGCATTCACTTTAAAGTTCACTGAATTATCCAAAGATAAAGCCAGATAACTCGGCTCGGCAGTGCTGACAAATGCGCCTTTGACTTCGCCGATGATTGAACTGTTTTGCTGAGCAATTAATGTAAATAATTCTTGAGAAAATTTATGATAATTTGGCTCAATATAAAATTGCAGCAAGTAACTTTCATCATTAACGCAACAAAAGCCAACGAGGCTTTGCTTCACATAAAAGCCAAAGTGTTTAGCCATAGGCACAAAACCAAAGTGCCACATGCCATCGAGAGGAGCTATAGCGCTGTTAAAGTACGCTTCTTTTAGTGCGGTTAATTCGCTTAGTGATTCAATTGTTTTAATCTTAATCATTATTTACTACCTAGCGTTAAGTCATTTCTATATTGCTAATCTTAAGGGGTAAAGAAAAGTAAAGATTGAATAAAAGCGACAACCAACTTTTACTTTGTGGTTATGCACAGGAAATATTTGCTTACCTTAAAAAAGTAATAATATTAATCGCTTAATTGTTGTTTTTATACTTCCCCCTTAAAATTGTCTTTTTTATTATTAACCAGGACGGTTTTATGCGCGCTGCTTCAAGCTTGGCTGCTTTATCATTATATATCATGACTTTTCCGCTACTCGCGAAAACAACTAATCACCAGTTTATTGAAAAAATAGACACTGTTTTTGCTAATAAATTTTTGCCCAATGCACCTGGTTGTTCGGTTGGTGTTATAAAAGACAGTAAATTGGTGTTTGCTAAAGGCTACGGGCTGGCTAATTTAGAGCATGATATTCCACTTTCAGCAGACTCAGTGTTTAGAATGGCGTCAGTGTCTAAGCAGTTTACTGCAACAGCCGTGCTGTTATTAGCTGATGAAGGATTGATTGATTTACAGGAAGATATTCGCACCTATTTACCTGAACTCGCTGACTATGGCTCAAAAGTAACAGTAAATGCTATGTTAGGGCATTTTGCTGGCATGGGTGATTACGATATGGTCGGTGACTCATACGAGGGCAAAGCAAAAGGTCAGCACAGTACTCTAAAATCGGCTGCAGGCGGAGAGTTTAGACTTGGCAATGAAGACTACCTTTCAATTGATGAGTTCTATCAAGTAGTTAAAAAGTTACCATTAAAACGCAAACCAGACACGCAAATGGAATACAGTAATTTTGCATATTTTCTTTTATCTATGCTGGTTGAAGAGCGTAGTGGTATGACATTGCGGGAGTACTCTGAAAAAAATATTTTCAAACCTTTAGGTATGAAGCATACTTTTTTTAGTGATGATGCTAATGAGATTGTTATAAACAGAGCCTCAGGTTATGCACCATTAAAATCAGGAGGGTATGAGACTAATATGACTAATCTTTTTTGGGTGGGTGATGGCGGTTTACATACCAGCATTACCGAATTACTGCTTTGGGATCAGCAGTTCTACAGCCCTCAGCTTGGTAAAAATCCACAAGAATTCCTTAAAAAAATGCTAACACCTAACAGTCAACATCAACTTGGCGGTCAATTTTACGCTAATGGTCAATTTGTAAAACCAATGGAGAATATGACCAAGTATGCACATTCGGGTGGTTGGTTAGGCACTTCAACCTATTACGCTAGAATCCCCGAAGAAAAGCTCTCTGTCGCGGTATTGTGTAATGATGTTAGCCAGAACCCCGGGAAATACAGTAATCAAATATTAGATAGTTATTTTGACTAATCTATTTATCGGTGTACTAGGAGTGACGGGTTAAGCAGTATAACCCTATAATGATTTGAAATAATACCGCTAAAAAAGGCCAGTATCAAAGCTGGCCTTTGTTCTACAAAATTCATGCTTGAATGGATTAAATTTCTATTCATATGAAGGGTTTCTGGTTCGAAGCCTAGGTTTTGATAAAAGCCTTGTGCTTTGTGATTATGTGCAAATACCTCAAGGTGTAATAAACGATAACCTTGTTCTTTAGCCCAAGCCTCGGCGGCTTTTATTAAAGCTTGGCCGACACCCATGCCTTGTGCTTTTGGTGATACCCCAAGTAAAGGCACAGTAGCGCAAGCTTCTCCTGAGATCTCATCTTTTCTAGAACAGCTACGAATAAAACCCAATGCTTGATTACCTTGCTCAGCAATGAAAGTAGCTTGCTGTGGTGATGTGTTTGCAAAGACCTCAGTAAAATAATCATCTTGCATCTTTTGCACTACCGCCTCGCTATGCCATGGCATACCTGCTACTTCAGCTAAAATAGGCGACAGTTCAAAAATGAAGGTGCGGTCTGTATCCTTAGCTGTTCGAATCCTAAAATTATTAGTCATATTATTTCTTTAGTTGTTACTTCTTGGGGATAAATATAACTCCCAAGTTAATATTTTAACACTATATTATACTTACCAGCTTGCCCAAGCCATACGCCACCATAAGCCAAATAAACTCACATAACCTGTGGTGAAATTAACCAGTTCACCTTGGGAAATCACCATCACTAAAGGCGTGACTTGCACACCTAATGACTGAGCCATGCGATTATTATTGTCATTGATAACATTAAATTGATACTGCTGTTCGTTCATATAGGCCTGTAAAGTTTCATTATTACCCGATTGCATGGCAACACTGTAAGTTGGGTAATACTCTGAAATGGTATTAATCGAAGGACTTACCACGGAGCAAATAGGACACCAAGTGCCCCAAAAGTATACCAACACGGGCTGTTCAAAACTCAATGCTTTTAAATCAATGACTTCGTTAGTTGTGGTCTTTCCCTGTAAAGCGGGTAGCGCTTGTCGGTCAATATCTTTAGTTCGCCACGTATCTACGGCAAAGCTCATGATAAGGAAAATCACACTAAAAATAGCGATTTGTTTTAACCAATACTTCATTTATTTGATCACCTGGATAGAAATTTTATCTGATTACGCTGAATTAGGTCGCCGCTTACTAACTCCAGAATAAACAATTATATTAATAGGGGATATTTTAATTTGTAATATAGCTGTGTTGCTCTAGATGTTTCCTAACTGAATTTTACATTTATTCGAGACCCAGATAAAAACGAGGTTGAGTTTCAGCATCCTAAAAAGTAGCATGTTGCTGATAAAAGTGGATTTAAAAAGTATTACGGAGTATGTATGAAAATAGAAGTGATAGAAAACCCAGAGCAAGCGTTGATTGATTTTCTTGATAAACAAATTGCGGATTTCAATTGGGCTAATTGGGAAGTCAGCAAGCGTTTACCATTGGCTGTACAGGTTAAAAATGATCAAGGAGAAGTTGTTGCTGGCGCCGCCGCTCGCACTTTTGGTGATTGGTTATTAATAGATACTTTGTGGGTTTCAGAGGCGTTACGTGGGCAAGATGTTGGCAGTAAGATTCTAACAGAGCTGGAAATGGCCGGTAAAAAACGCGGTTGTGTAAAGTGCTTGTTAGATACATTAAACTTTCAAGCGATGCCATTTTACCAAAAGTATGGTTATGAAATACAGTGGACTCAAGAGGGCTACCCTAAAACTGGTTGTAAATATTTTATGGTTAAAGTGTTGTAAAAAGCTATTTAGGGCATTTGTGTTGTTATCTTTGTACTACCTTGAACTTATGATCTTGCCAAGAAACAAAAGAACTACCCTAATATTTTTTATGAGAATAATCTGACCAAAAATAGTGAAGCAGATGTTTCTTACATAACGGTATTTCACTTCAGTGACGCCTTACAGCCGATATCGCTCTTTAACTGTGATCAAACAGCGGTTAAAGAAGGTTAGTGCTTAGTTCACAGTTAGCTGTACTACTTAATATCTAAAGCCTGCTTGTTTAGTGTACGCAGGCTTTTATTATTGAAAGAGAAAATATTTTTCTTGCATAGGTGCGACACTTGTCGCAGTATGTGCTGGTAATTCAATTATCAAGACAAAATATGCAACCGACCGCCCCTGAACTCGAAATATTAAAACAGTTATGGCATTCGCAGCCCAAAACAGCGCGCGAGCTTCATGATGAAGTCGAAGATATACTCGGCTGGAGTTACTCATCTACTCGTAAAACCCTAGAGCGAATGGGTGATAAAGATTTGGTTGTGATGGAATTTTCCGGCAATAAAAAAATCTATTTTGCCCAAGTTGATAAGGTAAAAACCTTAGCGGCCTTTGCTCAAGATTTTGCCAAGCGTGTTTTTGAAATAGATGGACCCTTACCCGTTGCCATGTTTACTGATAGCCGTTTAATCGATGATGACGAAATTGCCGATCTTGAGAAATTACTGAATGATTTAGAGCAAGGCTCACCAAAAAGTCAACAAGGTGAATAGTCATGTTTGAGCAACTACTTTCCGGCAGTATTTTATTTCAGTTAGCCATTTTTCTCGTCTGGAGCGGCATTTTTTCAGCATTAGCTTTTGTCATAGGTAAAATATTTCCCCAAATTATGCAATGGAGTAGGTTTTGGCAAGCTTGGTTGGTGGTAGCACTACTGCCGTTATTGCCAATTTATTTCAAACATACAAATGCCATTATTCCAGAACAACTAAAAAGCGCTTTTGCTGGCTCACAGCAAAGTTTGTTACAACATTCGAATTCAATGGTTAGTCAATTGGAGGGGAGTGGTGAAGTACAAACGTTAATCTCTTTAGTTTTTTTGGTATTAGGGCTAGGTGTTTGTTTTTCATTGGTACGTTTTTTTCTGAGTTTAGTCAAAGTAAAACAATTAGTTAATAAAGCGAGCGTTATAACGGCTCTAAACGACTTTCGCTTTAGCGAAGTACAGAAAAATATCATTGCAACTAAACACATTAAAGTATTGGTGACCGAGCGTTCAGTATCACCCTTCGTTTTTGGTTTTTTCAGAGTGAATTTAGTGTTACCCAAGTCTGTTTTTACTATGCCAGCAGCACAGCAATGCATATTAATTGATCATGAATTAATGCATGTTAAAAGACAGGACCCTAAGGCTGTAATCTTATTTCGCTTCTGTTCTTCTCTGTTTTGGTTTAACCCTTTCATTAGTTATATGGAAAAACGTTTTTTACAAAGTATGGAATTAAATTGTGATAGTGCGGTTATTGCAGCAGATCCCGAAAAAAAACTTACTTATGCACGTGCGCTAATTACCAGTTTAAAGCTGAATAAAAGTACTTTTGAGAGCGGTTTAACAAGTTATTTTTCCGGCCCTAGTTTTAATAAAAAAGACTTTGAGAATAGAATTAAGTTGGCGATGTCAAAACAACCGACTAAACGATTTGGTTGGACAGCTCGACTGGTGTTAATTACTTTTTCATTTTTTATCACCTTTATCGCCATGGCAGCGAAACCTTTTTTCTTATTATACAATTTTGAGCCATTAACTGTTGAGGGGGTGATACCTGTGCTAAACGGTAAAATTTCTTCTGGTTATGATGATATTAGTGATTTTCGAGGTAGTAGGCCGCATCAAGCCATTGATTTCGCTGCACCCATTGGTACTAAGGTGGTGGCCAGTTTCTCGGGGTGGGTGATTATTGCGGATGATGTCACCTTGCATCAAAATTATGGCAAGGTGATATTGATTGAGCATCAAGGAGAAAGCCAAAGTTTATATGCACACCTAAATAGCTTTTCTGTTGAGTCTGGTCAATATATTTCAGCGGGCGAGACTATTGGTACTGTAGGTGCAACGGGGCGAGTGACAGGGCCACATTTACACTTTGAGGTGCTGAAGAATGGTAAACATGACAACCCCAATAAGTACTTAGATTTAGCAAGCCCTGCAAAGCAAGTAGGTAAATTATGATGAAAAATCGCTTGGCTGGTGTTGGCTATTTTTTGGCAGGGTTGTTAATAGCAAATGTCTTTATAACAAGTCAGGTTTTAGCTGGCGCTTTATATACTGGTTTTCCTGAAACAATTAAACCGACTGAAAAGTATGTTTTTTATTCCCATGGTTTAATTGTTGAGGGCGATAATTTGATGCCGATAGACAATCGTTGGGGAGTTTATGATTTTATTGCGGTAAGAAAAGCGTTAGCTGATCCTGATTATAACCTTATTTCCTACCACCGACCGGATAAAACAGTGCCAGACGAGTTTGCTGAAAAGCTGGCCACTGATGTAAGAAAACTATTAAAGGCGGGAGTCAAAGCAGAAAATATTACCTTGTTAGGCTTTTCTCGTGGTGGTGAAATCACCTTACTTGCCTCTGACAAACTTAGGTTAGATAAAATAAATACTATCTTATTGGCTGTTTGTGGCGGTTTTGTTAAAGAACATAAAGAATACCAAGGTTATGGCAATGTTTACTCTATTTATGAAACGTCAGATTTTGCTGGCTCTTGTCAGTTCTTAACAGATAAAAATAGCAACATACACTCATTCCAAGAAGCAACTATCAGTACAGGCAAAGAGCATGGAGCTTTTTATCAACCATTGCCACAGTGGTTACAACAAGTAAAAACCTGGGTAAAACAAGTAAAATCCAAACCGAACTAATGCTGAAGTAATGATTCTCTAAAATTAGAACACTTCAGCAAACATAAACAGCACAAAAACCAGAGACATAACCATTTATTACCCTCGAAGAAGGGACCAGGGAGTATTATGCTTAAAATATTAAAAGTAGCCATAGTAACAAGTTTTTTTTACTCATTAGCGCAACCGATAAATGCCTATGCGGGGGCTATATTTGAGCGCTTGCCAATACAAATAAACGCCGATGAAAAATATGTGTTTTATTCTCATGGCCTTATTGTTGAAGGCACAAACCCAACACCAACAAATCCGCGCTGGGGTATATATGATTTTCCTAAGGTAAAAGCGGCGTTAGCAAGTGAACGTTACAATTTGATAGCTTATCACCGCGAAAAAAAGACTAAACTTAGGGAGTTTGCTCGTAAGCTAGCAGCTGACGTTGACTTACTTATTAAGCGTGGGGTAAAGCCGGAAAATATTAGTCTAGTTGGCTTTTCTCGAGGCGGTGAAATTACCATATTGGCGTCGAGTTATATCAAATCAACGGCTATTAATATCGTCTTGTTGGCAACATGTTCAGATTTTATGAAAGGTCACCCTGAGTTTACTGTGGTTGGTAACTTTCATTCAATTTACGAAACCACAGATGGTAATGGCTCTTGTCAGTTTATAATTGAGCAAAGTGATAAGGTAAAAACCATGCAAGAAATAGCTATTAGTACTGGCGAAGAACATGGTGCCTTTTATAGACCCTTGGCTGAATGGGTTGTGCCAGTTAAAGCTTGGTTAGAGGGCTAAATTATTTTGTTACATATAAGGGGCTATTGTTGTTTTACTTTAGCCTCTACTATTGCGACTAGTATTATTTATCCAAATAAAAATAAGTGTTTATGAACAATTTATGAAGAACTCATCAATATTACAATCCGTTAGCATAACAGCAGTTATGCTGATAGCCAGCTTAGTTATAAGCTCTACCAGTCAGGCACAAACAGCTAATACTCAGGGGGCAGAGTGGGGCGAATATTTTAAGAAATATAACGCGAAGGGCACCATAGTTGTGCTTGATAAGCGTACCAAAGACAATAAAAGCTATGTCTTTAATCAAAAACGAGCAGAACAGCGTTACTCTCCCGCCTCAACTTATAAAATTCCTCATAGCCTTTTTGCCCTAGATGCAGGTTTGGTTAACAATGAATTTCAAGTATTCCCTTGGGATGGTGTAAAAAGAAGTTACTCACCCCATAACCAAGATCAAAACTTACGCTCGGCCATGCGTAACTCAGCGGTTTGGGTTTATGATATTTTTGCAGAGCAGCTTGGAGATGAAAAAGCGGGTCATTACCTGAAGAAAATAGCCTATGGTAATACTGATACAACTACTGCAAAAGGTAGTTATTGGATTGCTGGCAAGCTTGCTATTTCAGCCTATGAACAAATTGATTTCCTCGAACGCCTTTATAAAAATGAACTGCCGTTTAAAGTCGAACACCAGCTATTGGTGAAAGATATTATGGTAGTTGAAGCGAAAGAAAATTGGATGTTACGTGCTAAAACTGGTTGGCAAGGTAAGCATGGTTGGTGGGTAGGTTGGGTGGAATGGCCAACAGGACCCGTGTTTTTTGCTTTGAATATAGATACCCCTGAACGAATGAAAGATGTCTATAAAAGGCAAGCTATCGTTAGAGATATTTTAATTTCAATAGAAGCGCTACCAAGTACCTAACATAGAAGCGCTTCTTCCCTTTAATGGGACTGCTGTCCCTATGATGATACTTCCTTAACCTCCTGTGATTTTTAAAGGTATATAAAACAATGAAGTAGATGTTGGCATATATTTGGCAAACATATGATTAAGTCATTATAAGTAAATGTTGCTAGCTACATTTTCAAAGAGTAAATATGCAGATTCACATTATTGTTATCGTTGTTTTATTTATTACCTCTTTTTCAGCAAATGCAGGAGGTAAGATAAGCTCAATAAAAACTGCACAACTTATTCAGCAATTAAAGCTAAATACTGAACGCTATGGTGTGGTTGGGCAGTCGGTACAAATACTGAAAAACAACAAGCTCATTTATCAGGGGAAATATGGCTTTGCCAATAAAGAGTTATCTGTTCCTATTTCTGATAAGCACTTGTTTCCTAGTTATTCTGTCACTAAGTTATTCACCAGTGTCTTGGTGATGAAATTTGTCGAAAACGGAACGATAGATGTAAAAAAATCAATTCGTTTTTACTTGCCATACCTCCCCAAACACTGGCATAAAATTACCGTTGAACATACCTTAAACCATACCTCAGGTATTCCTCGTTACTTTGATGTCGCCATGAAGAAAGGTCGATTCTTACCGACAAAGAAAGCGGTTTTTTTATCCTTGGCTGAAGAGCCAGAGCATTTTGAAATAGACACTGAAAACCGCTACAACAATACTAACTTTCTTATTTTATCGGAAATTTTAGAGTCCCAAACGGGTAAGTCTCATCAAGCCCTCGTTCAGGAATTTATCATCAAGCCGCTAGGGCTAGACAATACCGGCCATGCCAGCGCTAAAGCAGTAATTGCTAATATAGTCAGTAGCTATCAGGGTAAAGAAGGAGTTCTGCTAAAAAATAATGATATTGATTGGCCTGAGTATACCTTTTCGCATTCAGGGTTATATAGCACGGCAGAAGATTTGAATGCCTTTATGACAGGGTTGGTAACAGGAAAGCTTGTTTCTTCAGATAGTTTCAAGAAAGTGCAACAGCCGATGATGTTACTCAATGGCCAGCAAGGTGAATATGCATTTGGTTTCGAATATGGACACAGAGATGGGTATCACCAGATAGGTCATGATGGCGGCAATAGGGTAAAAATACGACACTATTTTAGCAATGATCCTAACCAAGATAATTATACTATTGCCTATTTGACTAACGGAAACGCCCATAGTGTATGGACCGATATTTTAGCTGATAGCTTGATGGCTATAGTTGATCCCCAACTATTTAAGATGGCGCACCTTTCTCAACAATTTATTTCGGCAGTATTAGCCCAAGATAATCAAAACTTGCAAGCTGTCTATGAAGATTTAAATAAGGTCTTTGATGAGCAATCTGCCATTGAATATTTTATTTGGTATAACGCTTACGGTGTTAGGTATTCTGCTGGGCTACAGGCATCGCTCCCCGGCTTTGAGTGGTTAACCTCAAAGTTCCCAGTCTCTGCAAAAGCATGGCGTAGCCTTGGAGGAATATGGCAGGCGATTGGTAATCAAGAAAAAGCACTTAAGTGCTACCAAACAGCTCTGAAGTTAGCGCCTGATTCAGACTATGTTATCAAACAAATAGAATTACTGGCTAAGTAAAGATGTAGTGTTCTCAGTAACGGCTCTACAACATAGCTCATAACCAATCACAGTAAGCATCAGCTAATGGAGAAGAAATGAAAAATATCTTAATCGCAGGATTTGCATTTGTGTATTTAACCTTGGCAAGTACCGCTTCTGCTTCAAGTTGTGAGTCAACTTGCCAATTAGACCTTGTTAACTCATATTTTAAAGCCTTAGACAAAATAGCAAAAAAAGGTTCTAGTAGCGCAGATATCGACTTTCTATTGAACACTACGCATGATGACGTTAACTATATTCATGTGGAATATGAGGCAAATTTTACCAAGGACTCATGGCGAAAAGCCTTTAATCGCAATCTTGAACTCGGTGCATATCAAAACGATGAAAGTAATGAGATTCGTGTACTAAATAGTATTCCAGGTAAAAATTATATGGCTATTGAATATGCTCATGGAGTTATTCAAGCTGATGGTAAATGGCAACCGACAGAGCCATTACTTGTTATATTTGGCTTTACCGAGAATAAAATTTCACTCGTCAAAGAGCTGTGGTAAAGATTATCAGTGCAAATAACAAAAAACCGACTTACAAATTGTAAGTCGGTTTTGGATTTTTTATACTAAGCTGTTTCAATTTATTAAAGCTTTTGGACTATCTCATTTCTTAAACGCTCAACAATTTCAGCATCAGGTCCCGCGACTGAAGTATAAACAAAAGTATGGTCTTCAAGCTTTGCACAAGTAATGGATACTTGGTTGTTATTAAACTTACCATAGGTATATTTAGCTTTATCGTATTTGAGATTTCTTCTAATCGACTTAAAGCTTAAGGACTCTAAGATATCTTTACCTTTTAAAGAGCAAAGTTCAGGGTCAATATCTAATATTTTAAAGTCAGTCCACAATTGAGGAGTATAGGTTTTAGTAAGTTCTACTACCTTTTCTTGCGACTCACTTTCTGGGGCTGATAATAAATTAATGAGGGAGTAGCTGGAGTTTGAAGCGAAGTAAATCGCGATTATAAAAATGAAAACAGCAATCTTTTTAGACATATCAATCCTTATATAATCCTTTTGAATGCCTGTAGAACAGACAAATTAAAAGCGACTAATATCACATATTTTCAATACTTTATAAACTAAATGAATAAAAAAAACGGAAACGTATATATTACTCATCATTAATGGTGATTTACTTATCTACTTCCGTTAGTAATACACTGGCAGATATTGCGAAGAAAGCACTTTAAGGAAAAACATGCCGAAATTTAATCGAGAGAGTAACAATGCAGTTTTATTGGCAGGTATATTAGCACTTGTTGTTGGGGTTGGCGTCGCCCGTTTTGTTTTTACATCACTATTACCGGCAATGTTAGAAGACTCAATTAGTATTGCTTTTGCTGGAGTGCTTGCGTCAATAAATTACCTTGGTTATTTATCGGGTTCTATCTTTTCTATTTTTATTAAAGATATACATAATAAGGTAAAGTATTTCCGGTTCGGGTTATTATTATGCGTGGTGTCTTCTTTTGTTTTAGGTATTACGGAACAGAGTACGCTGTGGATTATGGCAAGGTTATTTGCCGGCTTTGGTGCTGCAATGGCGCTTGTTGTCGGCTCATCTATTGTGATGTTAAAGCTCAAATCGACCAATAAAACTAAGGCGATGGGCATACATTTTAGCGGTTTAGGCTTTTCAATAGTTATTACTGATCTCGTGATGCGCGGTGTGTTTTATTATGGCGGAGACTGGAAGGATGCATGGCTAGTCTTGGCAATAATAGGCGCTTTTTTATCATGTTATCCAGCTTATATCTTACGATTTGATAAACATCCAACTAATGCTGTGGTGAAGCATAAATTAGATAAATCTCTATTTTCGCCCATGGTTATCATTCTTATCTTAGCTTATTTTACTGAAGGCGTAGGTATGGTAGTTCAAGCCACATTCTTGCCTGATATTGTGAATTCGTTAGACGGGCTAGATGGTTATGGCGGTTATGTTTGGTTAGCGGTAGGCATTGCTGGCATTCCATCTTGTATAATATGGATGCGTTTAGCCCATTGGTTTGGCAGTATTAATATAATGATAGTCGCCATGCTTTTACAGATTATCGGAATTTTAATTCCTACCTTTTCGAGTAATATTGTTATGAACCTTATTAGTGGACTGTTCTTTGGTGCGACATTTATAGGTTTAGTGGCATTGTTTATGAATTTTGGCGGTCAGCTTTCAAAGAAAAATCCGGTATTTATCATGGGCGCAATTACATCTGCTTACGGGATAGGGCAAATTATCGCACCATTATATTGTGTAGCATTGATCAAACAATTCAATACCTATAATCAGGCTTTATATTTAACCGCTATAATCGTTGCGTGTGGAATTTTAATGCTGACTTATGCAAAACTTAACTTTAAAGAAGCTAAACAAACTATGCAGTAGTGCTAGCATATGCTATTACAGTGTTAAAGCGTTTTAGGTTAAGCTTAAATATCATAAAGAATGCCAGTTTACTGAGTGTAACCTGGCTTGTTTAGTTGATTTTGCTAGCTGGAAATTAGGTTGACTTAATTTTCGTCATAATTATCAAATTTATTGAATTTGATAATTGACGTTAGCTCTTCGCCGTAAAGGCTACCTTTTTCAGAGTAGCGATCTAATTTTGTTACCAGTACAAAAGGATCATTCGTTTGCACTCTCGTTTGTCTAAACTCAGCAAAAGCACTACTGCGACCTAAAGTACGGTAATAATCTTCAACCGACGCTTCAACAGAGTCATACTTCTTTACCCAAATAGTTTTGTCGCCACGTTTTTGCAGCGCGGCAACTCTAGGTTCATCTTTGTCAAAAGACCAAACACCAAATATATTGTAAGCCACTCTGAAGAAGCGTGAGGTAGCCCAAGAGCTTTCCATAGCTGCTTGTGCAATGGCAATGCTTTTAGGGTGAGGTTTAAGCGCCATCAGTAGTTCGGCATTAGTAGTCGCTTTATATTCTACTTTTAAGGCTTCAATCTTAGCATTGCTTTTACCCGCATCAATGGTCGCTTTAACGTCTTCATATCGAGTCATTAACTTAGTATAAACGGCGTCAACGGCTGGAACGATTAAGGATTTGAATCTGGCTTTTTTCTCTTGTACCGTCATTGTAGGAAGCTCTTCTTCCTTTTGACTAACAGTGTAGATAACCGATGCAATAATAATAAGTATAACTATTGCGATAATGGCTTTGATTTTGTTTGAAGGTAATTGCACCAATAGTCTGCCGAATTATTTGTTAAATTATAGATTTAAGGATGAATTGTAAGATATAAAAGCTGTAAAAACAAAGCTGTATTTAGTTAGGCTAACTATTTAAGGTAGGCGGGTGATAAAATCATCACTTCGTAATATTAGTTTATAGTTTGACTGAAGAGGGAGGGGTTTATGTTTGGATATTTTTTGCTAGCACTTTTGGTGAGTATTTTCTTTGGTTTTTTTTCTTTTTTGTTATTGGTCAACCTCGCGGTGTAGGGGGGACCGCATTGCTGATACTGTTTGTCGGAGGAGCCATTTGGTATATAAATAGAAATAGCCTAGCTCTGATGAAAGAGGGTTATAGGCTATTTCTTATTGAGGTATAACTAGCTAGGCATAGTGATGACTAAAACTATCAACTCCAGCTTGCGCACAGCCCAAATCTTGCTCTGGCGAGCCTGAACTTACGCCAATTCCGCCAACTACGTTGCCATTGAAGGTAATGGGCAAACCACCACCAACGATACACATACGGCCACCTAAAGCGGTATGAATACCAAATAAATTATTTTTATGACCTGGAATACAGGCTTTGTTAAATTCATGGGTGCCTTTACGTGCCGACGCAGCGGTAAATGCTTTATCTTGTGAAATGGTAATACTGTGCACCTTGCCACCATCCATGCGTTCAAAGGCAATTAAATTTCCTGATTCATCTACAACAGCAATACACATGGGCACACCAAGTTCATTGGCTTTTTGTACCGCACCGTCAATTATTGTTTTTGCTTCCGTTTGGTTTAGTCTATTTATTGTCAACATAGTTTCTACTCTTTTAATTTTAAAACTGGTACAGCGCTAGTGAAGTAGTATATTGACGGTGAGCTACTATCTTAGCGGTGTAATCTCCTTAAAGATTACAAAATATCTTTTAACTGGCTTTCTTAACAGGCAGATCGTTTTTAACAAAACCCAGCTCAATGGAGATTGATTTACCGGCTTTGACTAAGTCTTTTATCCATTCATCTCTACGTCGTTCAATAGGTGCTGACACAGATAGTCCGGCGACCACTTCCCCATATCTGTCATATAAAAGCACCCCAATACAACCGACGCCTATTTCAGCCTCTTCGTTATCATAGGCAAAGCCTTGTTCTACACAGCGCATACATTCGCGCTCTAAGCTTTCTATTTGTGAAAATGTTTTACGGGTGTAGGTTGGCAAGTTTGTTCGAAGTGCATAACCTTCAATACCCTCGTGGCCTTCCATGCCCAGCATCATTTTACCTACACCTGTGACATGCAGTGGTGCGCGGCTACCAATAATTTGTTGAACATGCATCATTCTATTGGGAATCGCTTTTTCTACGTAAATAACTACGTCGCCTTCACGTGCGGTAAGGTTGATAGTTTCACCAAATTTATCCCGAAGCTTTTCCATGTAAGGGATCGCTATTTTCTTAAAATCAACGTTTTGGTATTGATAATTACTAAGTCTAATGAGCCGGCCACTTAACTGATACTTGCCTGTGTTGTCGCGGTCAACAAAATGATTATCGATAAGAGAATGTAATATGCGAAAAGCAGTAGATGGTGCCAAGTTAGTATCTGCACTAAGCGCTTTTAATGTTACCGGCATGGTATAGCGTGATATAGCGTCGAGTAATGTAGCTGCTCTATCGATTACTTGAATGCGAGATTCTGGTTTAACTCTAGTCATAATATTACCGCTTATTTTTACTGCTTAGTTTAGGAATCTATTTAATATCAATAAAACAAACTAAGTGATCATTTTAAATGGTTTAAATCTTCCATAACGTCGTTGCTTTCAATCCCAATAGCCAGCTATTGCTCAATCAAGCGCCTTGTTCTAGAACATTTACTTTCATCAAAAATTGAACCATTAATTAATTTTATAGATATAACATCCTCTTTCCTGACTCTTGTGTCAACTTTTGATTTAAATATAAATCGAAAAGACTCAAAAACCATCATTAATTCTATTTTGCAGGTTTCACCATATGAAATATTAACCTGAGGTGACTCGTGGAGTTTGAAATATTTAATTAATTCAGAGGCTTGTGGTTTTCATTCTGTGGGGGGATTAGCTGTATTTCATATGGTGAAATCTGTCTTGATTGCCAGTATTGGCTGTTTTTCATAAGGTGAAATTGAATCGAAAAACAGAATGTTCTACCAAGTAAGATGCGTATTGAGACACTTATTAAGAAATAGCATTTCGTTTGCACACCAAGCTAATAAAGGACTGACTTGCATATGTTAGTTAAATAGAAGGCAAGCTGACGAGTAAAACGAAAATAACCGTGACCAATATACGGTTAATAACGAAAAATATTAAGAGGAACCTATGAGCAGTTCACCCAAACCGACCATGATCATTCCAAGCTACGAAGATGTACTCGTTGCCCATGAACGTATTCAACCTTACATTCACAAAACACCAGTGCTCACGTCAACTCGTTTGAATGAGATGACAGGGGCTGAATTATTCTTTAAATGTGAAAACTTGCAAAAAGCGGCAGCATTTAAAGTACGTGGTGCCTGTAATGCCGTTTTTGGTTTAACAGATGCTGAAGCAAAAATTGGTGTTGCTACCCATTCGTCAGGTAATCATGCGTTATCACTTTCTTATGCAGCAGGGCGACGTGGTATTCCCGTTACTGTGGTAATGCCGCGTACTGCACCACAAGCTAAGAAAGATGCGGTAATCGGCTATGGAGGAAAAATCGTAGAGTGTGAACCTTCTACATCTTCCCGTGAAGCGGTATTTGCTGATGTTGTTGCACAATCAGGTGCTGATTTTGTCCACCCATACAACGATCCTCGTGTTATTGCCGGACAAGCGACTTGCTCTAAAGAATTGCTTGAGCAAATAGATAATCTCGATGCAGTAATTGCCCCTATCGGTGGTGGCGGTATGATTTCAGGTACCTGCCTAACTATTTCCAATGTTGCACCGCAAGTTCAAATTTACGCAGCCGAGCCTTTAAACGCCGATGATGCAGCGCGCTCTTTTAAAGCGGGTCACATTATTGCTGATGATGCGCCAGATACAGTTGCAGATGGTCTGAAAGTACCTTTAAAAGATCTTACTTGGCACTTTGTTAGCAATCATGTCACCGATATTTTTACTTGTACTGAAGAAGAAATCGTTGCAGCGATGAAATTGGTTTGGAAAACAATGAAAATTGTTATCGAGCCAAGTTCAGCAGTAACTGTAGCTTGTATTTTAAATAATCCGGAAGTGTTCAAAGGCAAACGTGTCGGGGTAATTATTACCGGCGGCAATGTTGATTTAGACAAACTGCCATGGATGAGCCAATAAACACAGCGATTCAAGTATCAAGTTAAGTAAACGCAATTTAAACAATATTCAATTTAAGTACCTTTTATTTAAGAAATAAGAATTTAAAACTTTGGAGAAAATTATGTTAAATGTAAATGATTTAGAAGTAGGTTATGACGTGCCAGCACTTCCTGGTATGGATGAAGCAGATATTCAAACACCTTGTTTAGTGGTCGATCTAGACGCGTTAGAGCGTAACATCGTTAAGATGGGAGAAATGGCTAAAGAAATGGGCGTTCGTCATCGTGTTCACGGCAAAATGCATAAGTCAGTAGACATTGCTTTATTACAAGAAAAACTGGGTGATAGCTGTGGTGTTTGTTGTCAAAAAGTCTCTGAAGCTGAAGTTTTTGCCCGTGGTGGCATTAAAGATGTTTTAGTTTCTAACCAAGTACGTGACCCGAAGAAAATTGAACGTTTAGCGAAAATTCCTAAGCTTGGCGCACGCGTAATTGTCTGTGTTGATGATCTTGAAAACGTTGCAGATCTTTCTGCTGCGGCAGTGAAAGAAGGTACTCAACTTGAGTGTTTAGTAGAGATAGATTGTGGTGCTGGTCGTTGTGGTGTTCAGTCTGGTCAGCCAGTGGTTGATATTGCTAAAGCAATCGATGCAGCTGAAAACTTGAAATACGCGGGTATTCAAGCTTACCAAGGTGCTATGCAGCACATGGAACATTACACCGATCGTCAAGAAAAAACTAACATTGCCATCGAAATGGTTGCTCACACTATTGAGATGCTTAAAGCTGAAGGTCTTGAGTCTGATATTGTTGGTGGTGGTGGTACTGGCTCTTACTACTTCGAAGGTAATTCAGGTGTTTTCAATGAATTACAGTGTGGTTCTTATGCGTTTATGGATGCGGATTACCAAACTATTCGTGATGAGTCTGGTGAGAAAATCACTGATTTCGAAAACTCATTATTTATCCTAACGTCTGTTATGAGCCACACCAAAGCAGACAAAGCAATTTGTGATGCGGGTCTTAAAGCACAATCAGTTGATAGTGGTTTACCTTACATCTTTGGTCGTGACGATGTGGAATACATCAAGTGTTCAGATGAGCACGGTGTTATTGCTGATGCAAACGGCGCATTAAAAATTAATGAAAAATTAAAGCTAGTGCCAGGTCACTGTGATCCAACGTGTAACGTACATGATTATTATGTTGGTGTTCGTAACGGTAAAGTAGAAACCTTATGGCCTGTATCTGCACGTGGTAAAGCCTTCTAAGCAATACCTTTAGTAAGTCACCTCAACCCTCGGCGTTCGCTGGGGGTTTTACCACTTTTCTAGGATATTAATTATGAGTGATTCACAAAACTTTTCACAAGAAAACTCTTTACCCGTTAACAAAGGCGTATCAGTTGTTTCTGAAGAAATCTGTCAAGAAGTTATTGGTCGTGCAGATGCTTTTACCGCAGTAGAAAATGTCTTTGCTGCGATGGCAAAAAATACCGCTTACAACTTCCCGGTAATTCGTGAAGATATTGGACATGCTGGTGCACTTTACGGTTTCAAATCTGGCTTTGACCGCGATGGTATGGTTTTAGGTCTTAAATCTGGCGGTTACTGGCCGGATAACATGGCACAAGGTTTAACTAACCACCAATCAACGGTTATCCTTTTTAACCCTGATACTGGTAAGTTAAAGTCACTTGTTGGTGGTAACTACCTAACGGCAGTACGTACAGCTGCTTCTTCTTCAGTTTCAATTGCTCATTTAGCGCGTAAAAATGCCAAAGTATTAGGTATGGTCGGTGCTGGTCATCAATCAACGTTCCAATTACGTGCTGCGGTTGAGCAACGTGATTTTGAAAAAGTTGTTGCTTGGAACTTCCACCCTGACATGCTGCCAAACCTTGAAGCGGTTGCTAAAGAACTAGGTTTGCCATTTGAGTCAGTTACACGTGAAGAGTTAGGTTCTCAAGCTGATGTTATTATTACTATTACTTCAGCTTTTGAATCGTTAATGGAAAAAGACTGGATCAAACCTGGGACTCATATTGCTTGCATGGGCACTGATACCAAAGGTAAACAAGAAGTTGATGCTGATTTACTAGCCTCAGCGACTGTTTTTACTGATGAAATAGCGCAGTCTATTACCATAGGTGAAGCTCAGCATGCTGTTGCTTCTGGTTTGCTCAAAGAGTCTGATATCACGCCGATTGGTGACGTTATTAATGGTACGAAACCGGGTCGCACGTCAGATGAAGAAATCACCTTGTTTGATGGCACCGGGGTAGGTTTACAAGATCTAGCGGTAGCTTCAGTAGCTGCTCAATTAGCTGAAGAAAAAGGTTTAGCGACTTACTTCAAATTATAGGCTCAATGTATAAGACTAGCCCTTTTTTAAAAAAGGCTATTAGGTAAAGGATTTTCAACTGTAACTTATGAAAGCTTACTTTTATTAACTTATCAAAGGTATTTATCGAAAGTCGAAGTTAAAAAATACAAAAGCTGTTTATTAAGTTAAACAGCTTTTTTTGTGTTTGATGACATAAAAATTAATTGAAGGTATGAGAATAAAAAAGCACTGCGAACAAGATTAAGTTAAGCAGTAAAAAGATATGAAAAATAACCGAAATATTGTACTATTTTTTAAATGTTTAATTTATTTGTTACCTATGAATAAGAAAATAACAGAGCAGGCCGACTTTACTATTGTTAATGCATACGATGGTATTGAAATGGTTCATGCCGATTATATAGGTCATGAGTTCTCTAAACATGTGCACGAAGGTTACACTATAGGTGTCATTGAAAAGGGAGCACAACGCTTCTATCGTAGTGGAGAAATTCATACTGCAAATACCAATTCAATTATTTTGGTTAATGCTGACGATGTACATACAGGTGAGGCTGCATCCGTTGGAGGCTGGAAATATCGAGCAATGTATCCTTTGCCTGAACATTTTGAAAATATCAGTATTGACCTCTATGACGGAATAAAATTTGCCCCTTACTTCGGTTCATCTGTTATTAATGATCCTATGTTAACCGAGCAATTAAGGTTGCTGTTTAATCAAATAGATAACAATGCGTCGAAGTTGCTCACCGAAACTATCATGTATAGCTTCATGTTAAGGTTAACCTTAAGACATTCTTCACTGCGCAATATGCCAAAAGATATTTCGGGCAGCAAAGAAAAGCTTATTCGAGTAAAAGAATACTTAGATTGCTATCCAGCTGAAGATATCTCATTGCAACAATTGGCTATTATTGCTGGTTTGAGTCAATTTCACTTTATTCGACAATTTAAAAAGATGTTCGAACTTGCTCCGCATAGTTACCAGATTCAAGCCCGACTGAAAAAAGCTAAAACGTTACTTAAAGCAGGTGTGAAACCCGTTATGGTGGCAACTGACTGTGGCTTTCATGATCAAAGCCATTTCAATCGACACTTTAAAAAAGCACTAGGTACCTCGCCAAGTAAGTTTCAAAAACAAGCAGTTTTGTACAAGAATTGATAAGACTTACCCTTTAAACTCTTTCCAAATATTGAAGGAGTACTGTTAATGTCAGATAGAACTGCTATCGCTAAGGGATCCTTCCCAAGCGATTTTAAAACCATGAATCGAGCAATTATTGATATTTTTCCTCTGGCACTAGCTGTCGTGCCTTGGGGAGTACTCTGTGGTTCGTTAGCAATCAATATAGGTCTTACACCTTTACAAGCTCAGCTAATGTCATTGTTAGTTTTTGCCGGGGCTGCTCAATTAGCAGCACTGACAATCCTCGGGGCTGTAGGTCCTTTATCTTCAATATATTCATCAACATTTGTTATTAGTTCTAGGCACTTACTCTATTCAGCTGTTTTTCGAGATCATGTTAGAAAAAGCTCTTTAGGTCTTCGTTGCAGTATTGCCTTTTTTCTAACCGATGAAATGTTTGCGGTAACTTGTGCTTATATGGAAAAAACTAAAAGCTTTAGTGCTGTTTACGCGCTGAGTTCAGGCATTACCTTCTATTTAATTTGGAATATTTCAACCTTCGCTGGAATTATTGCGGGTCAGCATATACCAAACCTAGAGCACTTAGGGCTTGAGTTTGCGATAGCGGCAACATTCATTGCGATAGTGATGCCGACCATTAAAAATAGGTCTACCCTGATAGCAATAATAAGTAGTGGTTTAAGTGCCGTATTCTTTTCACTTTTTATCAAAGAATACGCACTGATTGCAGCGACTTTTATAGGTATGCTATTTGGCTATTTAACGAAAGATAAGGAGAACATTGATGAATGATTTTTGGCTTGCTTTATTAGGAATGACTTGTATTACCTTTTCATGTCGATATTTGTTTTTCTCCAAAACAGTGCCCTTTGAACTTGGCCCTAAAATCAAAAGATTACTCAGCTATACCGCCCCTTCTGTGTTGACTGCGATGTGGGTACCCATTGTCTTTCTTGGGCATCAACAGACGAATAGTGATTTTATTACCAGCCCCTTTTTAATCGCAGGCGTAGCGACTGTCATATTTAGTTTAAAAATAAAAAACACCTTGGCCGTAGTTATGTTCGGTATGAGTATTTTTGGCGCACTGAAAGTACTTTTCTAGATTAATATATATACCCAAACCACCTCAAGATGCAGGATTCAGCTGGAATTAGAAACGTCTTTAGGCAAGGCATTGATTGAAGAGAATAGTTATTCTATTTTCGAAATGAATAACGTAGCATCAAGCGTTTCTAAACCAGCCCAGCGGGGACGTCTGAGCAAATCAAGTTCATCGTTGCGTAGTTAATTAAGGGAACAACCATTAATGAAATACACGTCTTGAACATGAATCGCTCAGACGTCCTGAAACGAGCATCTTGAAGTCGCTTGGGTATATAAGTAAGCGGCTCTTAATAAAAGTTAAATAATAGCACTATAATATCTCCTAGTTTATAGGCTTGCTTATGGGTTAATCACTAACATGCTATGCATAATTAGTTACATAGTTCACCTTGCTGGATGGTGTCACGGCGGTATAGTGGCTTTATTAAAACTTCAAAGAACTTGGGAATAACTAATTGATAACTATTAGAGAAGCTAATTTAGACGATCTTGCCAATATTTCCGGATTACATGCGCAAAGCTGGCGTGATAATTATCATTCTGTACTTGCTGCTGATTATCTCGAAAATAAGGTTTTTGCGGAAAGAGAAGTCGTCTGGACAAAACGATTAACAACACCCCCGAGTAATCAGTTAGTGCTCGTTGCTGAAGTTGATAGCATCTTTTGTGGGTTTATTTGTGTTTTGGGCGGTAATCATCCTAAATATGGCACTATGATTGATAACTTACATGTGATGTCTGCTAGCAAAGGGCAAGGCACTGGCTCTCGTTTATTAGCTGCTGCGGCTTCTTGGGCGCTTACCAACTATAGTGAGCATGATTTGTATCTTGAGGTATTAGAGTGCAATGCAAAAGCCATGGGTTTCTACCAAGCTAAGGGGGCAAAGCATATCGACACGGCTTACTGGCATACCCCATGTGGTAACAAGGTTAAAGAATTTATTTATAGCTGGGGTGGACCTGATAACTTGATTAAAAATTTAGTTAAGACTTTAACTAAGAACCTAGCTGAGAACGTTTCATGAAAGAAGCAATGAAAGAATCGATGGCAGAAGTGAAGAATGAACTGAAAAGTAAGTTAGTCTATTGGAATAACCTTAAAAGCAGAAAAATAAAGGCAGCGGCCATTGTTGTATGTCTTGGTATTATTGCACTAAAAATATTTACCACAGTATTAACGTTTGATTGGCTTACTGGGTTGTTTAGCTAGAAGAAGTAATGGTTAATCGTTGTGACGGTGCTATCTTTAGGTCATTATAAAAAAGATAAGGAAATAAATATGAAAACGATGAATTGTAAGCAGTTAGGTGGTGCTTGTGATAAAAAATTTCATGGTGAAACATTTGAAGAAATGGCCGATCAAAGTAAGCAGCATGCAATGGAAATGATGCAGCAACAAGACCAAGCACATCTGAAAGCTATGGCTGATATGAGCGAGTTGATGAAAGACCCTGCAGCTATGAATAAATGGTTTTCTGCAAAGAGACAGCAGTTTGATACCCTTGAAGATGATTAGTTTACATAAAGGAGGCCACGGTGTTACCTGAACGATTTACCCTTGCATTAGCCAGTCCCTCAGTTGATGACTTTTTACAACTACGTCAAAAGGTAGGTTGGGGTGAGCTCGAGGCTGATCTTGCGCAAAAAAGTTTAAACAATAGCTTATTTCACGTCACTATTTATCATGACCAGCAGCTTATCGGTATGGGTAGAGTCGTTGGTGATGGCGCCATGTATTTTTATATTCAAGATGTTGTAGTGGATCCTGACTTTCATCATCAAGGTCTTGGTACTGAGTTAATGGATACCATAGAAGGTTACCTACGCTACACCGCTGATAAAGGCTCCACCATAGGTTTATTAGCAGCCCAAGGCAAAGAAAGTTTTTATGCCCGTTATGGTTATGTTCAAAGACCCAGTAATACCTTAGGCCATGGTATGTGTAAGTTTGTATAGGGCCAGCCAATCAGCGCGTTAATAATTGAGAACATTTTATGATTGAAAGAAAAGCGGGCATATATGATGGCCGTAACAAGTCATCGGCTTATAAAGACTTAGTTTGGACGGTTGCTACAGCAAGCGATACTTCGGTTGGCATTGAACAACAAACCTTACTTACTTTAGCGACAATAGAGGCTAATTTAGCTGAGTTAGGCTCAGATAAAGGCCGTATTGTTTCTGCACAAGTTTATATCGCTAATATGGCGGATAAGCCGAAGATGGATGTTGTTTGGCAAAACTGGTTAGGCGATAACCCGCAATATTGGCCACAACGTGCATGCTTAGGGGTAAATCTTGAAGGTGATGTTTTGATTGAAGTAACCGTTACCGCTGTACGTAGTACTTAATGGCGTTAACAAAAATGATAAAACCGGTAACTATGAATAACCTCATCAGTACCATCAAGGCGAGCAATATTGCCGAGTGTACTTTACCTTTTTCGGTTTACTCTTCGATAAAAGAGCAGCACTTATTAAATGTTCCTGTCGTTAAACCATTGTTTATTGCTGTGCTTGATGGCGATAAAAAATTAGGTAAAAAAGGCGAAATACTGTGCCGTGCAGGTGATTTTATATTTCTGTCAGACAGTCCTGCAATTAATATGCGTAATATTCCTAAAGATAATGAATATTTTGCTTTGTTAATTGAGTTTGAATACGAAGACTTTGTCGGTATCCGCGTTGAAAATACGATTAATAGCAGTGAAAATTTTACTGTTGGTGAAATATCTATAGCATTAGAAAAATGCCTTTTACAATTTGTTGAGTGGTCACTTTATGCACCTCAAGCAATGTGGTCATTACGTAAAAAAGAACTGTTACAGTTACTATGTTATTTGGGACATCCTGAAGTTCTAGCCATGGCTGCACCACATAAGTTAGGGCAAAAAATTCATAGCATATTAACCAAGCAACCCTCGGCTGATTTATCAGTGTCGGTGCTTTGCCAACAAGTGGCTATGAGTGAGTCGACGCTTAGGCGAAAATTATCAGCTGAGGGTACTTCACTGCAAGAGATCAAAGACCAAGTAAAATTAGGGTTTGGTTTGCATCTACTGCAAACAACAAATTATTCCATTGTTTTTATTGCTGAGCAGTGTGGTTATCAATCTCAGTCGCGGTTTAGTAGTCGCTTTAAAGAACGATTTGGTCTGACACCTTCAGCTTTACGTAAAACTAAAACGAAAGGCTAAACAAAAAATCAAAGTGACGGATTAGGGCGAAAACTTGACGGTATGGTGCCTATAAATACTGCTGAAAGTCGCTAAAATACTTACCAATATTACTCATCTAATTAACAAGTCACTCAATAAATAAGGAACATGATTATGTTTAAATCGTTCACAATAGTTACTTTACTTGCCTTAAGTCTTTCATCAGCTGTTTTCGCTGATACTTTTAAATTATCTAGCCAAGATATAGCTCAAGGCGAGTTTATGCCTAAAGCACAGGAGTTTACCGGTTTTGGTTGTACTGGTGGTGATCTGTCGCCACACCTTAAATGGTCGGGTATACCAAAAGGGACTAAAAGTTTTGCTATTACCGCTTATGATCCCGATGCTCCAACAGGCAGCGGTTGGTGGCATTGGCAAATCGTTAATATACCGAACACTGTCACAGAGGTTGCTGCAGGCGCAGGTAGTACTAAAAAAGAATTAGCACCGAAAGGCAGCATGCAAATACAAAATGATTATGGTAGCCGAGGTTTTGGCGGTGCTTGTCCACCAAAAGGTCACGGTGTGCATCATTATCGCTTTACTGTACATGCACTTTCAGTCGAAAAAATTGAATTACCGGCAGATGCCTCAGGCGCGTTAGCGGGCTATATGATTAATGCCAATACCATAGCAACAAGCACAATAGAGTCGTTATATAAAAGAGATTAGTATTACTTAGGCAAATTAGTCTTTATTTAAACGCTAATCTGCCTAATCTTAAGCGTTATTGCTGAGGTGCTATATTACAGTTTAAAGGTTTGTATATCATCGAGAAAAGGTCCATCACTTCCCGTAGTTCCACCTATCACATAGGTAGTATCACCTAAGGTAGTGGTGGCATTATGTCGGTTCGCTTTATAACCAATATCAATTTTATCCCACTTGAGTGTGTCAAAATCATAAGAATAAGTTGAATCCAGATCATTGTAATTACCAAACACAAAGAGCTTATTTTTAATTAAGGTAAGTGAGTGTGCACTAATACCCACTGGTATAGAGGACAGTGACTCCCATTTATTTGAAATCGGATCGAATCTTTCAAAGGTATTAAGTGAAGACTTGCCATCATATCCGCCAACAACATAAATTAGTCCATCTTTAACCACAGCGCTTGTTGCTTTTGCGGTAGGCATATCTGCAGCCCGTACCCATTTTTGTTGGTCTTTCTTTAAAACAGCAACGACAGGACTGGATACTAATGTTCTTCCACTGGGAAAGCTTCCGCCAAACACAAAAATATTGCCTTTCAAAAATACGGCACCGCTATTACGTGTTGGCGCAGGTAGCGGTTGGGCAAAGTTTACTTCATGGGTAATGGTATTAAATACTTCTACTCTCTTTTCAAAGAGCAATTTCTTGTCCTTAATACTTACGCCACCAACTATGTAGATTGAATGTTTGCCATCCCAAACCGCTGAAAAATAAAGTCTTGGTATTAATTTATTGTGTAGAACCTTGGTTTGCCCTGATATTGGTTCAATAATTTCAATGTCAGTAAGAAAGCCTGACTTGCTTCCCTTTCCTGCCAGTACATATATCTTTTCACCATCGTTGACCGCTGCATGGCCAAAACGAGCGGTAGACAAAGATAATGTATTTGACTCGACATTAGGTTTGGAACTACAACCCGCAAGAAGCATTATTGAAAGTATGAATAAACAGAGCAGGTTGTTTTTTGAATGTGTCATTATTTTAGTCCATTAAATGATGAGGACGTAGATTATTCTATTTGCTAAATATAGGCAATCAATTGAAAAATACAGATTAGTAAGGTGGTGCCATGTGTTAGTTGTGATCACATGTCCAAATTCACAAAAACCAAAGCGGCCAACTTCGAGATGTCTGATCGAAGACCCATATTATTAGAAAATGGATTATCAATCAGATATCTCGATCTGATAGCTAGATAATGACCAATACATTTATTGGGTTGGTAAGAGGCTTATCTTTAAATATCGATAGCCCTAAATCAAGTTAAGCATCATTCATATAATTATCAGGTAGCGGTAAAGCTGCAACGCCAGAATCAACCGCTGCTTTTGCTACAGCCAGAGCAACATTTTTGCATAATCTTGGATCCATGGGACGTGGAATAATGTAGCCCTTGCCAAATGATAATGCCTCTTCACCACTGGCCTTTAAGACGTTGTTAGGAACCTCTTCTTTAGCAAGGGCTCTTATGGCATGAACAGCAGCAACTTTCATCTCATTATTAATTTTACGCGCTCTGACATCTAATGCTCCACGGAAGATAAACGGGAAACACAATACGTTGTTTACTTGGTTTGGATAATCAGAACGACCTGTTGCCATGATTAAATCACTTCTGGTTTCGTGGGCAAGTTCCGGCTTAATTTCAGGATCTGGGTTTGAACAAGCAAATACTACCGGGTTATCGGCCATTTTCTTTAACTGTTCCCCACTCAATAAGTTAGGTCCTGAAACACCCAAGAAAACATCTGCGCCTTCAATAACATCATCTAACGTTCTTTTATCTGTGTTGTTGGCAAAACGTGTTTTGTATTCTGATAAATCATCACGGCGAGTATGAATGACACCTTTAGTATCAAGCATGTATATTTTTTCACGCATGGCGCCACATTGAATCAATAGCTCCATACAAGCAATAGCGGCAGCGCCTGCACCTAAACAGACGATATTAGCTTGTTTTATTTTCTTATTTTGTATCTCAAGTGCATTGATCATGGCAGCAGCCGTTACGATAGCCGTTCCGTGTTGATCATCATGAAATACCGGGATTTTGCAGCGTTCATTTAATGCTTTTTCGATAATAAAACACTCAGGTGCTTTGATATCTTCTAAGTTAATACCACCAAAACTGTCAGCAATGTTAGCAACAGTATTGATAAAGTCATCAGTGGTTTTATGGGTAACCTCAATATCAAAAGAATTTATGTCAGCAAAACGTTTAAACAATAAAGCTTTACCTTCCATAACAGGTTTTGAAGCCATTGGGCCTAAATTCCCCAAACCTAATACTGCAGTGCCATTGGAAATAACGGCAACGGTATTGCCTTTACCGGTATATTTGTAAACATCGTCAGGATTATTAGCAATTTCGCGACAAGGCTCGGCAACGCCAGGGCTATAGGCGAGTGACAAATCGGCACTGGTTTCTGCGGGTTTGGTGATAGAAACGGCTATTTTACCTGCGGTTGGCAAGGCGTGATAGTCCAGTGCTGCTTGTTTTAAATCAGACATTATTTGACCTACTTTTTTATAGTTTTAAAATTAAGGATATTATTGTAATAAGGCGGTACTCAACATGCTGGTTGGGGGTAGCATGCCAAATACCATTAAAATTGTTGTTAGTTTTTTTGCTGTTTTGACCCTTTGGATAAACAGAGTAATGCGCCAACCATAAATGGGGCAAAGTCATTGAAGGAAGTTCACAGTTTACATACAGCGATGAAATTGAATAGCTTAGATCATTGCTTTAGTGAATAAGCTATTGCTACCTATTGAATAGATAACAATAGCTATTATTTATACTTGGATTCATTTACTAGGTTATAAGCCTATTAGAAGCGCCATACTGCTAAGAATTGAACGGTATTATCATCAACACCTTTCATACCTAATTTGTTTTTCCAGTATTGGTACTCAATACCTGCAAATAAACGATTAGATGGTGTACCAATGAGTTCACCAACGTCTAAGCGCACTTGTGGTTGAATTAAAATCCAAGATTCAAGCTCGGTAGTACCAAAGTTATTCACTTGAGTACGGCCATCAATATATTCGGCATGACCTTCAAAACTCCAGCTAGTTGAACCCAGTTTAAACGGTAAAGCCCAAGCAAAATCAACCATAAAACTAGTATCTTCATCGATGATAGAGAAAGGGGCACCGAAGTCACCTGCTAAAGATGAATCCGCACCGCTTGCATGAACAAATGCAGTAATGTCGAATTGTGCAAAAGCAAAACCTGGTAAATCTAAAGCTAAACGCATACCTGGTAATACCCAAGAGCTATCTACTTCAGGGGCGTAGTTAAAGCCAGCTACTAAGCCAATATCTTTCACCGGGCCAAAAGATAAGTCACTACCGGTCATTGCACCTAAGCTAAAGTTTGAATACCACTCGCCGTAAAATTCAGCAGAGTCGTTATAGCCATTTTTACCCGAGTACTGTGAGTGATCGACGAAGAAGAAGTTATCGCCGTATTCCCACCCACCAGCATGTTGGAAAGTAGTAATCGTGCCAGTCGATTGGTTGCCGAAGCCGTGTTCAAATTCACCACCCGCTTGAATTTGAACTTCAGTATTGCCCCAGATTTCTGCAGATGCCATTGGTGTACTTAATGCCGCTGTTAATGCAAGCGCTGTTAGTGTTGCTGTAATTCTCATAGTGTCTCTCTTAATGTAATTTAGTTTTAATTATATTTTATTTTAATTTTAATTTTTTTCAATAGGTTCATATTTCACTATCGGCACCTAACTTGACACATGTGTCAGGTTAAGTTTTACTAAGATACATCAGGTTGTTTTGTAAACACAACTAAAAATTAAAACTAAAATAGAAGGTAAAGTAATATGACGTTTAAATCATTTAATCCGCCGCAAAGAATTTTAATGGGCCCTGGCCCATCAGATGTAAGTGCACGAGTACTTTCTGCGCTTGCTAGGCCAACAGTGGGTCACCTTGACCCTTTATTTATCAATATGATGGATGAAGTAAAAACCTTACTGCAATATGCTTTTCAAACCAAAAATGAATTTACCATTGCTCTATCGGCGCCGGGTTCTGCAGGTATGGAAGCGTGTTTTGTAAACTTAGTAGAAGCGGGCGATAAAGTCATTGTTTGTCGTAACGGTGTTTTTGGTGACCGTATGATTCAAAACGTCACTAGAATTGGTGCAGAGGCCGTAGTTGTTGACTCTCCTTGGGGGCGAGCGGTTGAAACTCATAAGGTAAAAGCAGCATTACATGACCATCCTGATGCTAAGTTCTTAGCTTTTGTTCATGCAGAAACCTCAACCGGAGCAGTTTCAGATGCTAAAGCGTTATGTGAAATGGCGCAAGAGCATGATTGTTTGACGATTGTTGATGCGGTGACATCGCTAGGCGGTATTGAGCTTAAAGTAGATGAATGGGGTATTGATGCTATCTATTCAGGTACGCAAAAATGTATGTCTTGTGTACCAGGAATATCACCAATCTCCTTTAGCCCTAAAGCGGTAGAAGTAGTACAAAACCGTAAAACTCAAATACAAAGTTGGTTTTTAGATCAAACACTTGTGATGGGCTACTGGTCTGGTGAAGGCAAACGTAGTTACCACCATACTGCCCCTGTTAACTCTTTATATGCACTACATGAAGCTTTGATAATGTTACATGAAGAAGGCTTAGAAAATAGCTGGGCACGTCATAGAGCACAGCACGAAGTACTAGCTAAAGGTTTGAAAGAACTAGGTATTGAGTTTATCGTGCCGGAAGAAGAGCGCTTACCTCAGTTGAATGCTATTTACATTCCAGATGGCGCTGATGATGCTAAAGTTCGCAATTACTTATTAGAGCATTACAACCTTGAAATCGGTGCTGGTTTAGGGGCATTTGCGGGTAAAGCATGGCGAATTGGTACTATGGGATATACTGCTAAAAGCGAAAATATTGCCCTTTGTTTGACCGCATTAAAAGATGCTTTGCACCAATAAAAGAGCCACTCAAGTGACCTAAAAAGTTACTTTCGTGAAAAAAGACCTCATTTACGAGGTCTTTTTTTTCACATAGTGAAACCTAAACGTTTTTTATTCCATAAAAATAGGCTGATTTATTCCATAATATGAAATAAAAAGGGTTTTTTAAGAGGGCTTTGGGGATGATTTTATATTTTGAAAAAGTACTTTGAGTTTATTGTATTTTTCCAACAGGGCTTGAAGGATAAAAATGAACAAAATAGGTGCGACAAATGTGGCTATCTATAGAGACGTTTAGTAACTAACTCTCTTTAATCTTCGACGCCAATAGACATGACTCTATCACCGATTTTGTTCAATATGGTAATTTCACCAAGGCAAACGGCTACGATAGATTTACCATCTTTAAATGCTTGTGGGATAACAACCCGACCAGATTCATTTTTTGGATAGTCTTTGACTGCATGATTTAACTCTAAGCAACTATCATTGTAATAAATAATCGTTACGGTAGTTAGAGGAGTATTTGGCATTATTAATTCCTTTTTAAACGATTACAGCTTAATTACGTATTACAACTATTGTAGAGAAAGTGTTTTTTGTCCAGCTACTTGGTGGTGGGCTTTATTATTACTCATTTATCAGAGTATTGACTGGGTAACAGCTCGCTCAATACTTTCTGAAATACATGTATAGCAAGGCTAAAAGATATGATGAAAGTTAATAAGGGGGAAACGCCCGTATTAAATAAATAATTAAATAATATATCTGACAGAGAAATCCCAACCATGCCAAATATACAGACCTTAGTTGAGTGCTTTTGTATTACTGTTTTGATTTCTTGATCGTTCATACTTTGAAACTCCATTTTTGTGATCTACTCCTTGTTAAAGCTAAGCTACTTTCCGTACTTTAATTCAAATAATTTTTTCAATAAGTCAGTACGCTGAACATTTGAATAACCAACACTGCCGATGAATGCCGCGATAAGTATTAAATGTGTGAAGCTAAGCCGTTTCATTTTCATTTCGATACGTTGAATTCTTTCTATTTTTTTATATTCGTCAAATGCATTAATATCATCTATTGAGTTCAATTCCATTTCGTAAATCTCCTTTATATATATGCTTTAAACTATGGTCTAATTTTATCAGGACTAACTGCATTCTTGAATGTACTAATACCAATTACAATGCTTAAGTTAGGCCACAACCTTTTAAAATAATTGAGGTAAGTGATTCAACCACGCTATCAAAATCATCATCATTCATGGTCTCTTTACCAAAAGCGGCCAATACCTGAACATTAAAATCGGCATAATGCTGAGTTGAACTCCAGATAAGAAATAACAAGTGATGCGGGTTGATGGCATCTATCTGACCTTGTTCAATCCAAGTTTCAATGACGGTGATTTTTTCATCCAACCATTGCTTGAATTCGGTATGTAAATATTCAGTCAGAATAGGAGCTCCATGAATAACCTCACTAGCAAATATTTTAGAGCCGTCAGGATCATGTTTTGCATGCATTATTTTTTCATGAATATAAGCGGTTAGAACCGTTTTAGGATCATCATCAATACTTAAGGTATCAAAGCTAGTGTTCCAGCTGACAATAATCTCGTTGAGCAACTGTTGATAAAGGTCTGTTTTATCATCGAAATAGTAATGAATATTTGCTCTTGGAATGCTAGCTCGTTCAGCAATACGCTTAATTGAGGCACCTTTAAAACCATGGGTAACAAATTCAGTTTTGGCAGCCGTTAAAATAAGCGCGACATTCTTTTGGCGAACTTGTCCAACAGATTCTTTTTTTACCGACACAAATACCTCATAACTTCTTTGATGTTGTAGAAAAAGAACTTTATAACAAGTTGCAACATACAGCTATAGCTTTCTGGCAAATGAAATCATTAATTGTCTGAAAACAAGGTATTTGGTGACGTTTTGCATTATAACCGACTCATGAAGTTTATGGTCTTGTCTGGGTCGTCACAAATAATGATAAACGCGCTACCAAATGAGGAAGCTCAATCTATTAGCAACGTTTTGTGATTGTCCCTAACCTTTAAAATAAACCTTCAGCATGCTCACTAATTAGTTTTTAAGACTGCTCTATTACTAGCTGAGCTGTTGTTTTTCTAACCCGCATTTACTTTGGTTTTTAAGTCAGTTACTATCAGCGTTATCAGTTGAAAAAGGCAAACTAAGTAAAAACTTAGGACGCAAAGCCAACGGTCTAAGGAGATGTAAAAGTCTCTATGATAGCGTAGCTACCGGCACTGGAGTATTGAAAGTATTTCAATATCCCCCTAAATAATGTTTAACATTATTGTCTTTTCCTCTGCGTGAATTCTTAATTAACCACAGATCGTTAGTGAGTCAATTATAAATGTTGAAGCCAAAAAAGTTATATCCCTAATGTTAATGAGAAGCCGCTTTCTTTAGCAAAAGATAAAGCCATGCCATTTTATCGATAGGTGCTATTACTGAAGTTGATGAAACACACGGCAGCAACATCATTTATCAAAAGGAGTATTAGGTGAATTCAATTAAAAAAAATTTCTTCATGATTATTGTGGCTTTGGCAATGTTTGGCTGTGGCTCTGAGCCTAAAGAGAACGCTGAAGATGTTGCAATAGCATTTTTTAACGCTATCTATAATCAAAATGATATCAACAAAGCGAAGAAATTGTGCACTACCAATTTTGCTAATGAAATAAGTAAATATGTTACAACCAAAAATGTTGCCAGGCGGTTATTCAATATGTCATTTGATTCAGTTGAAATTGATGCTGCTTTAGGTGATATGAAGGTTAGGGGGGAGTTTAAAGATTCAGGGAAACTAACTCTTTTATTTACTGGTTACCGCCAAGAAAAAATATATAAAGAATTGAAAAAAATAAAGTTAATAAAGCAAGGGGATATTTGGTTAATAGATGAGTTATTACGCGATCCTACGCCTTATTAATCAAATCTGAGTATTAGAGACCATTTTTATGACTGTCAAAATTACTATATTAATATTTATACTCATCTTATTAGGTGCATTAGTTGATTATGTAAAAGATAGAAGAGAAAAACAACGGCTCAAAAATAAAAAGGAAATAATTAGATTACAGTCAATCTTGTTTCGAGTAAAACGCTTACTCAATGGTATTTCACTATTACCGTTAACGGCTGTTAGCACAGTAGTTTGTTTAGAAAGAATATTGGTGGCTTTGAATAACTTAATAGCCCTTAAGTCAGCAGGCAATCTTCAAGAAGTGAAAGCTGATATACAACGTAGGCTTGCCAATTTTAGGGCCCAGTCAACAGACGGGCATATCTATTCGTTATTGCCGGTGCCTTATACCGAAAACGAGCAGCAAGCTATGCTTAAGCAAAGCTTGCGGCTCGCAATGATCCTAAAAGTCGATCAACATAAAGGCTACATTTCCGTTAACGTTATTCAAGATGAATTAGATCAACTCTCTATACTAAAAGAACGACTGATGTCTGCTATTTTTAACAAGCAGGCTATGCAAGAATTAGAAAGAAAACACTACGACAAAGCACTTGCCTTAAATAATCAAGCAATCACATTTTTATTGGAGATAAAGAGTAAAGATGAAAATGTTGTTGATTTAATTAATATAACTGTCGATGAAATTCAGTTAGTCAATGAGGGGATCGTTGGCGTAATTGAGGAAAAGAGTCACGATTTTTATGAAAAACATAAAGAAGAAGCTCGACAGTCGGAAGACGATATACATGAAAAGGATGATGGGTTGGGCCGACTTCTTTCTAATTCATATTAGGATTGTAGTAACAATTGCTATCACTTTATCGAACGTAGCATGGATAATGGTAGCTATAAGAGAATAAACTTATCTCTATTCTCTTATAGCTAGAGTTAAAATAGCTGAAATTTATAGCGCTGCTTTAACTTCTACACGCATTTGGTGTAATAAAGGCTCGGTATATCCACTGGGTTGCTCTTTTCCTTGAAAAATAAGATCAGCAGCAGCTTTAAAAGCAATACTATTATCAAGATCTGTCGACATATCTAGATAACTGCCGTCATCAACATTTTGTTGGTCAACAATAGGCGCCATGCGTTTTAGTGATTCAAGTACTTGGCTTTTACTAATTACGCCATGATGCAGCCAATTACACACATGTTGACTCGATATTCTTAACGTCGCTCTATCTTCCATACGGGCAATATTATCAATATCAGGTACTTTAGAGCAGCCGATACCTTGGTTTACCCAACGCACAACATAACCTAGTAGCCCTTGAATATTATTGTCTAACTCTTTTTGAATAGCTTCTGTGGACAACTTATCTGGGTTTTCTAACAAAGGAATCGTTAATAGATCAGATAAATCATCGATTGCACCTGGTCGAACAAATTCAGCTTGCATTGCTGATTGGATCTCCTGAACATTTACCTTGTGATAATGCATTACGTGCAATGTTGCAGCGGTAGGAGAGGGAACCCAAGCACAATTGGCACCCGATTGAGGGTGAGCTATTTTACTATTCACCATTTCAGACATTTGATCAGGTATTGCCCACATGCCCTTACCTATCTGCGCTTTACCTTGTAGGCCTGCTTGCAAACCAATTCTGACATTGCGATTTTCATAGGCGGTTATCCATGGTTCATCTTTCATCAAAGCTTTTTGTGCCATTGGGCCAGCTAACATACTGGTATGAATTTCATCACCAGTTCTGTCTAAAAACCCGGTATTTATGAAGGCTAAACGTGTTTGTGCAGCGCGGATGCACTCTTTTAAATTGGCTGAAGTGCGACGTTCTTCATCCATGATTCCCATTTTAATGGTGTTTTCGGCTAAGCCTAAAAGACGTTCTATCGCGCTAAATAAATCGTGGCTAAAGGTTACTTCTTCAGGACCATGCATTTTAGGTTTTACTATGTAAATGCTACCAGCTTTAGAATTTTTAAATTTCGACGTGCCTTGTAAATCGTGCAATGAAATTAAGCAGGTAATTAGTCCATCAACAATGCCTTCTGGCACTTTATCGCCACTTTTTGTAACAATGGCATCGGTTGTCATTAAATGACCAACATTACGAATAAACTGTAAGCTTCTACCTGAAAGCATTATTTCTTCATTGTTAGGGGACAAATAGCTACGATCGTGATTTAAGGTACGTGTAATAGTACGATCGCCTTTTTGAATGATCTCAGCAAGGTCGCCTTTCATCAAACCTAACCAGTTACGATAAACAGAGGTTTTGTCGGATGCATCAACTGCAGCAATTGAATCTTCACAATCTTGAATAGTACTCAGCGCAGACTCTAATACTACGTCTTTAACAAACGCTGCATCGGTTTTGCCTACAACATTATCTTTGTCTATCTGAATTTCAATGTGCAAGCCGTTATGGCGGCAAAGCAGCGCAGATGGAGATGAGGTTGAGCCATTGTAACCAACGAATTGTTCAGCCTTTTTCAAGTGAACTTGTTCACCATTAAATAAGTTAACGGTGAAAGTGTTATTGATAATATGATATTTCACCGCATCAATATGACTACCACTAGTTAGTGGCAGGGTTTCGTCTAAAAACCTGCGGGCGTAAGCTTGTACTCTACGACCACGAATTGGATTAAAGTCTTTAGTTTGCTTGGCACCGTTATCGTTACCAATAACATCGGTGCCATATAAAGCATCATATAAACTTCCCCATCGTGCATTAGCAGCATTCAGAGAAAATCTAGCATTCATCAAGGGTACAACAAGTTGAGGTCCGGCAATCAGAGCAACCTCATCATCAACATTTTTAGTGGATATGGTGAAGTCTGCTTTTTCTTCTACCAGATAACCTATCTCTTTTAAAAACAACTGATAGCGTTGTTGGTCAAAAGGTTGGTTAGCGGCATCACTATGCCACGTATCTATCTGTGCCTGTAGGTCTGCTCTTTTAGTTAACAGTTGTTGATTACGCGGAGTAAACTCAGCTAGAACATCAGCAACAGAATCCCAGAAGTGTTCGGCTTTAAGACTAAGGTCGGGTAATACTTCATTTTCGACTAAATTAACTAAACAGCCAGCAACCTTATAACCGTGCTTGATGGATTTTTGCTTCATTTTTTTATCCTTTATTTTTACTTAACCATAGAGATAGCGTTAAACGTTCTTCATCGGTCATTTTAGTCTTGTTCATAAACGGCATGTCTTTACTGCCAATTACACGCGCTTGAATCCTTGGTGCCCATTGTTTAATTGAAGCAATATCTGAAAAGATAACGCCACCTTGAGCTGAGGTAAATATATCATCAGTCGGTGTCTCTGAATGACACGCAGTACAACGGTCTTCAATAATTTGTTGTACTTGGGTATTAGTAACAACGTGTAGTTTTTGTTCAGCAGTAATTTCCACTGTTTTTGGTGCAATCAGGTAAGCAAGCACTACAGTGGCGACAACAGAGCCAACCAATACTAGTGGTTTGTGTTTGCCAAAATGACGTAAAACAAAATACTGACGAACGGCAGCGGTGATAACTATGATTGCCATCAATACTAACCAGTTAGCACTGTGGTTATAAGTGATTGGGTAGTGATTAGAAATCATAATAAACAGCACTGGTAGCGTGATATAGGTATTATGGGTAGAGCGTAATTTAGCGTTTAAACCATATTTAGAATCAGGTGTCTCGCCATCTTCAACGGCTTTAACTAAGGCGCGTTGTGATGGCATGATGCCAAAAAACACGTTGCCAGCCATAATCGTCCCTAGAATTGCTCCCATATGCATGTATGCACCACGAGCACTAAATACTTGCGTTAAGCCATAAGATAGGGCTGTGGCAATAGTGAACAAAATAACCGCTAGAATTAAACCGTGATCTTTCAACTTAGTACGTACTAATATCTCGTAACTACCTACACCCACAATGATAGAGCCTAATCCAAGACCAATTGCTTGCCATTGTGTTAAATCTTTCACGCGCGGATCAATTAAATAAGATTCTGCACCTACGTAGAACATTAACGAAAGCAGTAAGAAACCAGTGATCCACGTGGTATAAGCTTCCCACTTAAACCAATGTAACGTAGTTGGCATTACCGGTGGTGCTAGTTTGTATTTTGCTACTTCGTAAAAACCACCGCCGTGAATAGCCCAAAGATCACCAGAAATGCCTTTTTCAGCTTTCCACTCCGGTGGTTTTTCAAGGTGGTTATCTAACCAAACAAAGTAAAATGAGGCACCGATCCAGGCGATACCAACGATAAGATGTGCGAAGCGAATGATTAAATTTAACCACTCAGTAATATACGGGTCCATAGTCTTTCC
>CAJXYE010000034.1 GCA_913063325.1 uncultured Colwellia sp.
GGGTTTCATGATTATTAAAACGCAAGTTTCGATAATATAAGCGTGGCTCGCGTGGAAACCGGGTAGGTTGCTTGAGCCTTAGAGCGATTTAAGGCCTAGACGAATGATTGTCACTTCTTAGGAAGATACAAAACCCGGCTTATGTGGTCAACTCACTTAATTTTATAAAAAGCCCCAACAGCAATGTTGGGGCTTTTTTTGTATGGTTATTTTTCAGTTAATAACTAGCATTTTAGCGATAACCCTTCACTAGTCTTTGATTATCGTAATCAACTAATTTTGGCCATGGTATTTATTTCTTGTGAGTAATAGAAAAACCAAAGCAACTCAAACAAACCCTGTTAGGAATCTATTTATCCTCAGGTAAGGTGATTAATAAAACCACTTTTGCTTAATAATTAAAAGTACAATTTCATAACGATACTATCGGCTATAATTAAACTATCGCCATTCCTAGAATAGAGTGATATATGGTTAAACGGATTATACTATTGCTGATGATTGCATTAGTGTCGTTTTCGATAATCGATGACCCTAGTGAAGATGGTGCTAGTGAGTCAGTGCAATATTTGCGTACTAATATGCTAAAGCTAATTATCAGTGAGACCAAAAGAACCGCTGTTTATACCGGCATTACTGAGTTAAGGCCTGATATCCTTGCTGCTATGAATAACACGCTTAGGCATAAGTTTGTTCCTAAACACCTTCAACAATATGCTTACGACAATAGGCCGTTACCTATCGCGCATAATCAGACCATCTCTCAACCCTTTATTGTTGCCATAATGACCCAACTGATTAATCCGCAGGCTAGTGATACCGTGCTGGAAATAGGCTCAGGATCAGGTTATCAAGCTGCGGTGTTATCCAGTCTGGTCGCTAAGGTATTTAGTATTGAAATTATACCTGAATTGGCGCAACATGCTGAAATCACACTTAAAGCGCTAAATTATAGCAATATTACTATACGCACTGGCGATGGTTATCAAGGTTGGCCTGAGCAGGCGCCTTTTGACAGTATTATCGTAACCGCAGGGGGGGATATTCCAGCTAAGTTAATTGCCCAGCTAAAACCCGGTGGTACTATGATTATTCCGGTCAATGACCCATACGGAAATCAGCAATTAACCTTACTAGAAAAAGATAATCAAGGTGTACTTAAGCAAAGCAAGGTATTGCCAGTAAGCTTCGTACCCTTGGTTAAAAGTGATCATTAACGGGATAGTACAACTCATGTCGGCACAATTTTACATCGGACAAATAATTTATCATTAGAGATTCAATTATCGTGGCGTTATTGTCGGTATAGATGCAGTATTTAGCCATAGCGAGTATTGGTATGAAAACATGGCTAGCTCTCGACCACCAAAAGATAAACCTTGGTATAATGTTTTGGTCGATCAATCATTACAATCGACTTATGTTGCAGAAAGAAACCTGTTAGCCAATGAAGATGATAGCCAAATTGACCATCCTTTTTTGGGGCATTATTTTGATAAATACGATGGTAGGCGTTATTACTTAAAATCAAAACACTTAAAACCAAAGCCTCACTAGTAGCTAGCGAATAAAATTTGGCACACCTAGCCATAGGGTTACTTTCACCCATAAGTTATCAGTCGGATCGTCTAATGACTTAACGCAATAATAGCACCATCTAAAACATCCCTATTAAAGGTATAATTTTTTTGATGATATAAAATTTCAACTTGGTTGTTTTTTAGCACATCTGTTATATCAAACTCATCACCAAAAGCTATTTTCACATTGTCATCACGTAGATGAATATTGGTCTTAGACATGTAATGACCAATCTCTACTTTATCTCGATTATATTTCATACCGCCCCTACTTAATCATAGTCGCTAAAATGACAAAGCCAATAATAAATTCTCTTATTTTAACTCGCTAAGCACAGGGAAAATGTTTCCAATTGCACTAAACTTTATTACGAAACGCCATAACATAAGGTTAGTGATAATGAAAATGGTAGACATCCACAGTTAAATCCAAACAGATATTATTAATTATCTTTCAGTGCACCCTGATGCATCCGCTTCAGCACTGCGTATATGTAATCAATGGCTTGCCAATGAAAGGTACTCTCACAATATTGCTCAAGTACAAAGCGCAGTGGATAGCTTACTGGCCCGAGGTGAAATCCATAAACGTTTAGGCACTGATATATACAGCTTATAGTAATTATGCTTCTTGCTTGATAGGCCACAATAGCGAGCTGTTATTGTGTGTCTTCAGCTTTATCTAGAGGATATTTAACGTATTATATATTCTAGACATCTTTTTCTATGAGAAGAGCGTGTATCTGTTATGGATTCTATGACATGCGCCATTCACTGCTAAGATGTTCAACCATTTTAGGGTAACCTATAACCGCACCACTTATGTTGCCATGAGGAACTTTTGTCAACATTTTGGCAAACTCTTGTTGTTATACCTTGATGAAGTGGCGATGATCTCCAGCCTCAATATAGACTTTTTTTGCCCAGAGTAAGCTATCATCAACCAGCATATCTAGGGAAAAAACTTCGCCAATACTTGGAATGGCACCTTGCTCACAATCAGGAAATAGTTCACTCAGCCGTGTTTCATTTAGTAGATGATAGTTTTTGCCCGTGAGCTGATTTACTTGCGCTAATGATAGTTTATGATCGACCGATAATGTTGACATCAGGTAACTGTCATCGCTGGCTTGTAAAATAATAGTTTTGGCCACCTCAGCTGACGGTACATGAGCTGAGGTTGAGGAGTCAAAGGAAGATCTTGTTTGTCTATGTTCTACTAATTCATAGTCAATATCATGATTTTTAAGGTATTCATTAAATGAAATTGAAATGGCCATGTTAGTTACCTGCTTTTAAGATTAACTCACCAAAAAGTATAGCTAATAATCGCCATTTTTTGTCGTAGATAAGGCCGCGCTGCAGATCGAAAGCTAACATTTACTCTTAGGGAAATTGTGTGACTAAGATCATTTTATTAATGTTTCGGTTAGCGCCGAGATGCACAGCACCCAGAGTCTAAACTGCGCTCCATAATGCTGATATTGTCATAGTCGTTAACTAACGGGTGGTCAATTGCTAAGGCACCTTGATTGGCAGCTAGCAAGTTTCTTGAAAAATACCAAGCAAGGCCTTTTGTTACTATACTAGTTAATATATCTATTCAGGCATTATGGCTACTCTCGTTAATCGTTTCATAGCGGCTGAATTTAACACAGCATAGCAGAGGTTATTATGGCGACAGTTTATTTGATTATCGGTTTAAGCATATTGGCGCTGGTATTATATTTCGCTGTTCATATTTGGTCTGGATATTTTCGTGATGAGCACCATCATCATTGATGAAAGATAGAGTAGCAGCAGGCCTTATCAGTTAAAGTTACTAGGAAAGTTAGCTTAGTGGATACTATGTATGCCAGGTTTTAGTGTGGGTAAAGTCAACAGCAGCCATCATTGAAGAAAGATATACTAGCAGTGCTCTTTATCAGTGAAAGTTACTAGGGAAATTCGCTTAGTGGATACCATGCATGCCACGTTTTAGTATGGGTGATATCAACAGCAGCAGGATTCCTGTTCCTATACCCACCCACATTAAAAATTCAAACAATTGCGTATAAGTGGCTACCGTTTCCGTTATATTGCTGGCGTCGCTTCCTTGGTTATCAATAGCAGCAAGTTTTCCTAGCCGCATGGCCACCGTTTCTGACAGTGCCGTTGCTAAAAACCAAACGCCCATGGAAAGGCCAACGACCCGGTGAATGGCAAGTTTAGTTACCGCAGAAAGCCCGACCGGCGAAAGGCAGAGTTCTCCTGTGGTATGAATAAGATAGGCGAGAACTAACCACCATAAACTGATCTTACCTACCTCATTAGGATATTGAGCACCTATAACTAAGACACCAAAACCTAAGCCAGCCTGAATAATACCCAAAGCAAACTTAACTGGAATGTTGGGGTTAAGTTGGTATTTATCTAACCAGATCCACAATGCAGCAAATGGCAGTGCTAGCAGTATGATAAAACCCGCATTGAGTGAGCCAAATTGACCCGCTGATATCTCTATGCCGGCAATGTTTCTATCGATGACACGGTCGGCATATAAGGTCATTGAGCCAGCCGCTTGTTCGAACAACGCCCAAAAAACGATGGTTGAACCGATCAATACCATTAGCACAAACATTTGCTGCATTTCTTCTTTGCTGCCTTTAAATATCGCATAAGCGACTAAGCCGCCCCCCGACAAAACTAGTAATACTTGTTGTGCAGCAAAGACTAACGGCTCGTGTTGGATCACTAACCAAAAAAACGACAGACTTAAAATAGCGAGCAAATAGATTAAATGCTCGCGGTTAAGCAAGCCAAAGACTTTTTCAGTCAGTAGCTCAGGTTTAGCGGGCTCGGCCAGACCTTTTAAATATTTCCGGCCTTTAATAAAGGTAATTAAACCAAACAACATGCCAATGCCAGCGGCGCCAAAACCGTAACCCCAGCCAAAGGTTTCGCCCAAGTAAACACAAATAATAGTGGCAGCAAAAGATCCTAAGTTAATGCCCATATAGAAAATAGTAAAACCAGACTCGCGTCGAGGATCTTCTTTGTTATATAGCTGACCTACTATGGTGGATATATTGGGTTTCAAAAAACCGACCCCAACGACAATGAATGACAATGCCAGATAAAATATATTAAGTGCGGCTAAATCTTGAATTTTAACGGTTTCGGCTAAGATGGTACCAGCAACAAGCATAGAGCCATCGGCTAAGCTAAGGTCGGTAGTTAATACCGTGCCAGCAAGATACCTAACCGCCTGATGACCTTCCACGGCCATAAGCAAATGCCCTATACATAACAAGATACCGCCAAATATTACCGCTTTGCTCATGCCTAAGTATCGATCGGCCAACATGCCACCAATCACAGGTAGCGAGTATACTAAGCCAGCATATGAACCTAATATTTCCAAACCTTGGCCATCAGAGAATAAATGATATTTAGTGACATATAACAGCAACAAGTACTTCATGCCATAAAATGAAAACCTCTCCCATAACTCAGTAGCAAAACAAACATACAAGCCTTTTGGGTGCCCAAAAAGTTCATCTTTGTTTGGCACTATTGCCTTAACAAGGTCTGCATTTCTCATAAAAACTCCGTTGGTTATCAACAACCGCAGCGGTAAAATAAGTATAGGCTGAGTAACTAAAAATAGACTAATACCCTTGTATTTATTGCTATACAGTTTAATTATTTTCTTAAAAATTTATCTTTATCAATAATTGAGCAAGAACAGCCACTAAATAAGCTAAGCCTGAATTTTCATGGTTTTTGAACTACACTAATATATACCCAAGTCACTTCAAGATGCAGGATTCAGTTGGAATTAGAAACGTATTTAGGCAAGGCATTGATTGAAGGTAATGGTTATTCAGGAGAATATGCTCTTTGATCATGATTCGCTCTCGCATCCTGAAACTCGCATCTTGAGGTGGCTTGGCTATAGGTAACTGATAGTGGATTGTTCACATGCTTCGCTGGATATATAGCAACCTTGTATTGTTATCCCTGTTGTTAAGCGCACAATTAATTGCTGCGCAAACAACAATGTCTAGTGCGGCCAAAATGCAAGTGCCTGTTTTAGCAATTAAAGGCGCTATCGGGCCGGCGGTTAGTGATTATATTAGTCAAGAAATTATGCTCGCTAACGAAAAGTCACAGGTCGCAGCCATTGTCTTAACGATAGATACCCCCGGTGGCCTCAGTTCTAGCCTACGAGTAATAAATCAACAAATCCTCAGTTCTAACATCCCTATACTGTGCTTGGTTTATCCACAAGGCGCTCGAGCCGCTAGTGCTGGAACCTATATTCTTTACGCTTGTCATATTGCCGCGATGGCTTCAGCAACAACTTTAGGGGCGGCAACGCCAGTGATGATTGGCGGAGGCTTACCTGGCGGTCAAAAAGCCCCGGAAAAACCATCTGAGCCAACAGCGATGGAAAAAAAGGTCTTAAATGATTCGGTCGCTTACATTCGCTCTTTAGCTCAATTACGTGCTCGCAATGCAGAGTGGGCTGAACTGGCGGTCACTGAAGCGGCAACAATGTCGGCTCAAGAAGCGCTGGCGGACAATGTTATTAATTTGATTGCGCAAACCCCTGAGCAATTAGTGCTGGCGCTTGATGGTACTGCCATTACCCTAAATGAACAGCAGCTTGTGCTTAAGTTAACTCATGTTGAATTAGAATATCGAACGCCTGATTGGCGTAATCAGTTTATTGCCACGATTACCGATCCTAATATTGCCTATATTTTAATGTTACTCGGCATTTATGGTTTGTTGTTAGAGTTTTATAGTCCGGGCATTGGCGTTGCTGGAGTTACTGGCGCGATTTGTTTACTGGTGGCTTTATACGCCTTCCAGTTATTACCGCTAAATTATGCCGGTTTGGCATTATTGATTTTAGGCATTAGTTTGTTGCTGCTTGAGTCCTTAATGCCGAGTTTTGGTTTGTTTGGCTTTGGTGGTCTAGTGGCTTTCATCATAGGTTCAATTTTTCTTATTGATACTCAGCAAGAGTACTTTCAAATATCACGCAAGTTAATCCTATTTATCGCGATAACATCGACTTTATTTACTGTCTTTGTTTTAGGTTATTTATGGCGGGTGCGTAAAAATAAAGTGGTCAGTGGCGCTGAAGCTCTTGTTGGTGCCAATGCAGCTGTGATGGACGATTTCTCTGAACAAGGTTTTGTCTTATTTAATGGCGAACGTTGGGCCGCGATAAGTCAACAGCAGATGACTCAAGGGCAAATTGTCACCATTGATGCCGTTAAAGGTTTAACGCTGTTAGTCTCGGTAAAAAATAGTCAATACCCTGAGTCAAATAATAAGGAGTAGCAGATGATAGACTTTCTAATGATAAATAATATGTTAATGCCAAGCGCTATGGTTATCTTGATACTTGTGGTTGTCATAAGCATGTTTCGAGTGCTGCGAGAATATGAGCGCGGTGTGATCTTTTTTCTTGGCCGTTTTGAAAGGGTAAAAGGGCCAGGTTTGATTATTGTTATTCCTATTATTCAACAAATGGTGCGGGTAGATTTGCGCACTGTGGTGATGGATGTACCCAGCCAAGATGTCATTAGTCGTGACAATGTTTCGGTACGGGTTAATGCCGTCATTTATTTTCGTGTCATCGACTCGCAAAAGGCGATAATTAATGTCGAGAATTTTCTGCAGGCAACCTCGCAATTAGCGCAAACAACCCTTAGGTCGGTATTAGGTCAACACGAATTGGATGAAATGCTTGCTAATCGAGATATGCTTAATTCAGATATTCAGGGTATTCTTGATGCTCGCACCGATGGTTGGGGCATTAAAGTCTCTAATGTCGAGATTAAACATGTCGATCTGAATGAAACCATGATCCGGGCAATTGCAAAACAAGCAGAAGCCGAGCGGACTCGGCGGGCAAAAGTGATTCATGCCTCTGGAGAAAAAGAAGCCTCGGATCAACTTGTTGAGGCGGCGAACAAATTAGCAACTGAGCCCAATGCCATATTGTTAAGGTATTTACAAACACTGACCGAAATTGCCGGTGAAAAAAACTCGACTATTTTATTCCCTCTACCGATGGAGCTGATGAAAGGTTTATTTAAAGTGGACAGTGAAAAGGATAAATAAAAAACAAAGCATTAGCTTAGGATAACTAAGGATAACGTGATGCTAAGCTAGACGAGTCCATATCATCACTCTATAGTCGCCATTAATCGGTTATAACTGGCGAGTATCTCTTGACGAGCGTCGTTAATATCTCCCCAACCAGCTACTTTTACCCACTTATTCGGCTCAAGTTCTTTGTAACGTTCAAAGAACTGGCTAATTTGTGCTTTTAATAAATCCGATAAATGCTCGACATCGTGAATATGGTCATATTCACTGGTTAAGCTAGCATGGGGTACGGCAATAATTTTAGCATCTTCACCGGATTCATCGGTCATCTTCAATACCGCAACCGGACGGCAACGGATGACGCTGCCGGGTTGCAGTGGCTGTGGTGTTGGCACTAACACATCAATCGCATCGCCATCTAAAGAAAGCGTGTCATTAATATAGCCGTAGTTACAGGGATAAAACATCGGTGCTGTCATAAATCGATCAACGAATAATACGCCGCTGTCTTTGTCAACTTCGTATTTTATCGGCGTTGCATTAGCAGAAATTTCAATCACTACATAAATATCATCGGGTAGCTTGATGCCTGCAGGTACGGAATTTAGACTCATCGGTTCGTCTACCAGTCAATGGAAAGAGTAATATAAGTATAGTGGTTTTCTACTGCTTGAAACTTTGCAGCAAAATCTATTGTTGAAATAATAAACTACAATTGAATGAGTCGGGTCAATATGCGCGGCAAAAGCCTAACAAGAACGAACTAAGGAGAATTTTATGGCGACAAATATCTCTAAACAATACTTAACTATTCAACAACAATATCCAAATTTTATTAATGCCGTTGAAACATTAGGAAAAACTGTCAAGCAAGCTGGGCCATTAGATGATAAAACAGCGCAACTTATTCAGCTAGCAGCTGCGGCATCAATTCGTTCGGAAGGAGCGGTACACAGTCATACTAAAAGAGCACTCAATGCTGGCGCGCAAACCGAAGAGATTTATCATAGCCTTATTTTACTAACTAGCACGATTGGTTTTCCTAATGTTATGGCGGCATTAAGCTGGGCAAGTGACATTATTAACAATGATTGATATACCCTAGTGGTAAATAGTAAAAAGAGTCATGATTTATGTTAAAACAAAAGCTAATCTTTTCTGGTAAAAATAACACCTGAGCGGTATTAATTGCTGCTTCCCTCATCATCACATTTAAAGTATTGCGTATTTATCTTTATTTTTTGCCAAGTACTAATTTGGATATTGGCTCATTTAACATTCATCACCTGTTTGTTGGGATTCTATTAATCATTGTGGCGGGTCTACCATTAATTTTATTTAGTGGCCTTAGTCGACTGTTTAAGTTTTCCTCAATTGCTTTTGGTAGTGGTTTAAGTTTGATTTTGGATGAATGGCTTTATCTGATTGTCACTGATGGCAGTGTTACCGGTATATTTTTGGGGCGCTATGTTAATGATCGCAATGACAGTGATATATATCATCATCTTATCTTGCTGTGGCAGTAAAATAATAGCCAAGTATTCAGCTAAAAAGCACTAACTTTTTCAGGAATGGCTAGCTATCTTCTGCCAATATTTTAACTCATTCACTAGCGCTATATCAGTTAATTCACGCCTTGGCTATTGAGGTTAAAATCATCACATTACATTTGTTTACTATTTAACCACTATGGGCTAGTTTTAAGTATATACAGCAGCTTAGTTAAAGAACTTAAGCTGAGAAAATCATGATAATAGTTACATATAAGGTAGGTATGTTATGGAATTCATCGATATGGTAAATATGTTGACACGTTGGGGTCATTTGCTTTTCGGCATGACTTGGATTGGCTTGTTATATTATTTCAATTTTATTCAAGGTGATTATTTTAAGTCAGCAACACCAGAAGGCTTAGCTGATGGTAAAGCCAAATTAGCACCTGCAGCACTTTGGTGGTTTCGTTGGGGGGCAATGTTTACCTTTTTAACTGGGTTGGTGCTGTTAGTAAGCGTTCACCACATGAAGGTTATGAATGATTATATTATCGTCGGCGCGACGTTGGGCACCTTGATGTTCTTAAATGTTTGGTTAATTATTTGGCCAAATCAAAAAATAGCCCTTGGCATGGTTGAAGGAGATGGCGCTGCCGCGGGCGCTAAAGCACTATTAGCCTCACGAACAAATACTTTGTTTTCTGCCCCTATGGCATTTTTTATGTTGGCTGGACCTCATTATGCTGGTTATGGCATGGGAACTGGTTCCACAGCTATGTGGGCGGCGTTAGCAATCGTTGCGGTATTAGAAACTAATGCCTTGATTGGTAAACAAGGGCCAATGACGACAGTTCGTGGTGTGATCATAAGTAGTTTAGTCTTAACGGCGATAATTGTCGGCATGCTGGTATTGATGTAGCAGTTGCTCTGGGCTATTTTCTGAAGCGTAAGATGAAAAATATAATAAGCATGTAATGAGCTGACTTATATGATCAACTCACTTATTCCAAAGAAAAGCCTCTACAGCAATGTAGGGGCTTTTTTGCGTGAGTTCCTAAGTTGATTGTTGTAGAGAATCTTTAATGAGTGCTCTTTATTTAATAAAGCTAAGCAATAAATAAGTAGCTAGTACAACAGCAACCCACATAACCATACTGCCAGAAGGGTAGTTACGTGACAGTAGAATACTCAGTCGGTCATTCTTGCCAGAAAAATAACTTAGGTAGATATTAAGTCTTACCTTCAAAGCATCACGTAATGCGCGGTCTGCTTGCCAAATAACGCTAAAAATGTGTTGCAACGCATTTGGCATAGCACGGCGATAAATCCAATCAAAATCTAAATTAGTTGAACGTAATTCAGGTGGGTACATCCCTTTAAGATTAAGCCAAACAAAGGCCAACGCTGAGAAGAATAGTAACTGAGTTTGTGCCAGAACATGGGTTGCATCATATGGATTGTAGCCAGTGTCATAAGGCAATAATGAATATAGAGCTTGTGGATAAATACCAATGGCAATACAAAGTGCAGCAGATATAGACATGGCTAAAAGCATATTATTAGGAGGATCATTTGCTTTTAAACCAGAATCATGAGCAAAAAAGGCAAAATATGGGATCTTTATGCCTGCATGATGGAATACACCCGCAGAAGCAAACAATAACATCAACCAGATCCAGTCATATCCTTCTTCAAGCGCAGCTGACATCACCATTGATTTACTAACAAAACCACTAAAAAGAGGGAAGGCGGAAATAGAGGCAGCACCAACAATACAAAGTATAGTGGTTTTAGGCATGGTTTTATATAATCCACCAAGATCAGAGCCGTTTATCCGGCCGGTCATCTGTAATACCGCGCCCATAGACATAAATAACAAGCCTTTAAAAATTACATCGTTAAAGGCATGAGATACTGCTCCGTTAATAGCAAGTGCGGTTCCAATGCCGATTCCTACAACCATAAAGCCTACTTGGTTGATTAGGCTATAGGCCAATACGCGGCGTAAATCGTTTTCAATTACTGCAAAAAATATAGGAAAGCACGTCATGGCCGCGCCAATATAGATCAATATTTCAGCACCTGGGTAGGCACGAGCCAACGCATAAACGGCAACTTTGGTGGTAAAAGCACTAAGAAAAACGGTGCCAGTGACTGTCGCCTCTGGGTAAGCATCTGTTAACCAATTATGAGCGATAGGGAAGGCACACTTAATACCAAAAGCAATAAGAATAAGCCAACCAGCGATACTATCTAAACCGATGTAACCAAATTCTAAGGTGTTGTTTTCAATGGCATAAAAAATAGTACCGACAAGAAGAATGACACCTGATAACACCTGGATAATAAGATAGCGCATGCCCGCATCATAGGAACGTTGTGTTCTACGCGCCCAAATAAGAAATACCGACGTAAATGCTAGCAATTCCCAGAAGACAAATAATGTTAGCAAGTCACCGGCAAAAACAGCACCTAACGCACTACCGGCATAAAGCATTGCGGATACTTGTTGCATAGTATCGCGAAGATGTAATGAATAAATAATGCCAATTAACGCGGCAATATGAAAAACATAGCCAAACATTATGCTTAGTTTATCAACCCGATAAGGCGTTAATTGGTATTCAAGAAAAGTAAATTGTAAATGGATTCCTTCAGGGACCATGACTAAGTGCATGGCACTGACAATAGGGATAGCTATCATTATTGCACTTCGCAGCATGCCGCGAGTGAATAATAGTATTAATGCGCCAATAAAAAAGGGTACAAAGGGTGGTAGTTCAATCATCCACATGATGTTCTCCTTTTTTGTTTAACATGTCGTTATTTAAAGTATTGTTATTTAAAGAGTCATCATCTACATCTGTTTCGGTGGGATTGTCATAATAATCCTCGGAACGCATCAAGAACGTTCTCATCCATGTTGCAACAATTACCAGTACCACACAGCCAATAAAGCCATATATAGGGTAAAAGAACCATAATTTTTCCCACTCGTGCATGGTATGGCGATGAATAACTAAATCTAAAACGACTAATATTGCGCAGCAGGCGTAAAGAATATGTAATAGTCGCTTGATGTTATCAGGGTTATCAAACAGGTATTTTTTATCGTTTTTCATGAATTATCCTCTACCGGTCAATATTGCTGAAGCCAAATCAAATAATGGCTGAGGGTAAATAAATAACGTTAAGCAACCTAACGTGGTGACAACAATGGCAATTAATGAAGGCAAAGGAGCCTCTTTTATCTCAAAGCTAGGCAGCCTCTCTTTTGTGATGTTAGTCGTGTTATTCGATTTATCAGAGGTTTTGAAAGAAGTGAGGTTAGGGAAAAAGGCATGAAAAGCAATAGGTAATAAATAAGCAATATTGAGTAAAGTGCTCAACATTAAAATAACCATCAGTACAAACTGTTCAGTTTCTATTGTGCCCATCATTAAATACCATTTGCTCCATGTGCCCCCTGTTGGAGGAACCCCAATAATACTAAGGCTCGCAATAAAAAATGCGATCATAGTCACTGGCATTTGACGACCAATACCACGCATTTCACTAATTTTTGATTTATGTAAGGTCACTAAAATGGCACCTGCACAAAAGAACAGCGTTATTTTACCAAAAGCATGCATAGCGATATGCATAGAGCTACCAATAACGCCTGAAGATGTTGCTAGTAAGGCCCCTATAGTTATGTAACCCAATTGACTCACAGTTGAGTAGGCCAACCTTGCTTTCAAATTGTCTTGTCGCATAGCAATAAGAGAAGCAAGCAACACAGAAGCCCCGGCTAGATACAGCAAAAATTGCGTCGAGGGTAATTCGGCTAATAAATCTAAGCCAAAAATAAAGATACAGACTTTTAATACCGTAAACACACCAGCCTTTACTACGGCAACGGCATGTAAAAGTGAACTCACTGGGGTAGGTGCAACCATAGCGGCAGGTAACCACCGATGAAAAGGCATGATAGCGGCTTTACCAATACCAAAAATAAACAATACCAATAAGATGCTAGCAATGACTTTATCTACATCATCAGCAAATATACCACCGAGTGTAAAGTCTAAAGTTCCTGCAACAAGCCAGGTGCTGACAATCGCGAGTAGGAAGAAAACGATTGATGTAGAAAGCAAAATACCAAGATAGATCCGGCCTCCTTTTTTTGCTTTTTCAGTACCTGCGTGTGTCACTAGAGGGTAAGTAGAGAGTGTTAGTACTTCATAAAAGATAAACAAAGTAAAAAGATTTGCTGAAAAAGCAAGACCCATCACCGCGCCAATAGCAACGGCGAAACATACATAAAAACGCGTTTGATTCTTTTCTTGGTGGCTGCGCATATAACCAATGGCATAAATAGTAGTTACCAACCAAAGGAAGCTCGCTACTAACGCGAACAACATGCCAAGTGGTTCAATATCAAAACTAATCGTTAAACCGGGTAAAAGCTCCCACCAATAAACACTGATGGACTCTCCAGCAGATAAACCTTGATATAAACTAACCACTAAAAAAATTAAGGCTAAACACGTTGCAATTGTTACCCCTTCTCGAATGTTTGGATGGCGCCCAGATGCCACAATAGCTAATGTTGCTAAGAGTGGCATAATAATACACAGTTGCAGCATCAGTTCTAATGAAAGGTTCATGGTGATACTCCAAACAAGCTCTGAGCGGCGGCTTCTGCTACCTGCACACTAAGGCGAGTATCTATGCCAAAATAAATATTGGCGATGACAAGTGTCCATATAGGGATAAGAAAACTCATCGGTGCTTCTTTAACCTCTACATTTTGCTCTAATGGCTCTTTGAAATAAGCAACTTCTATTACTCTCCAAACATAAACAACCGCTAACATTGACCCTAGAAGAATTAGTACAGCAATAGGCCACCATCCTTGTTCAACTAAGGCTGTGAGTAAATACCATTTACTGACAAAACCAACAGTTAAAGGAACACCAATTAAACTTAATCCGCCAATAACAATTGCTGCCATCGTCAATGGCATCTGGCGTCCTAAACCGCGAAAATTCTTGAGTTCAACATTGCCGACTCTATACACAACCGCAGCTAAGGCTAAAAATATTGCACCTTTCATTAACGCGTGATTGAACATGTGCAATAACGTTGCGGTTAACCCTGTTACTGTACTTAAACTAAATCCTACAATCATATAACCAATTTGAGCGATGCTTGAATAGGCAAAAAGATGCTTAACATTGCTTTGATAAATTGCCGTTGTTGAAGCGACAAAAATACCGAACAGCCCAAGTGCCATAAACAATGTTTGTAATGGAATCGTCGTGAAAGAAAATGAGAGGCCAAACACTGAAAAAGTAAATCTAATCAATAAATAAACCGCTACTTTGGTTGCGGTGGCAGCAAAAAAGGCAGTTACGATAGAAGGGGCGTAGGCATAAGCATTAGGTAGCCACAAGTGCAGTGGAAACATTGCCAACTTTAAACACACACCAACAATAACAAAAACAAAGGAAACAAATACGGTACGAGTTTGTGCTACTTCAGGTAAACGTTGTGACAAGTCCTCCATATTTAACGTACCTGTCATTTGATACATCAAACCAATGCCAATCAAAATAAATGTGGCACCTATGGTTCCCATGATCAAATATTGGTACGAAGCCCAAAGCGCTTGTCTCTTGTTGCCCATCGCTATTAACGCATAAGCAGATAAGGATGAAATTTCTAAAAAGACAAAAACATTAAAGGCATCACCAGTTGCTACAATGCCCAACATACCGGTAAGGGAAAGTAGATATAAAACGTAAAAATAAACGTGTTTATCTTTTGGTATTTCTTTTTCAATACTGGTCTGGGCAGCAAATAAAACCACCGTACTTATGCCTGAAATAATTAACAGTAAAAAGGCATTGAGATTATCAATTCGATATTCGATGCCCCATGGCGCTTGCCAACCACCTAGTTCGTAACTAATTACACCAGAGGTCATCACTTGTTGTAATAACAAAATGCTTATCGAGAATGCCAAACCACTAGCAAGGAGAGAAAATAGCCATACCAATTTAGAACGGTTTAACAGTAAACAAATCGGTGCTGCCAATAACGGTATGATAACTTGCAAAATAGGGAGGTGTGCAATCACGCGTTTTCCTCCGCTTTATTCGTAGACAGCTGTTCGTCATTGTCTTGTTGCTGAATTTCTTCTTCTTCAATTGAGTTATAGCTTTCTTTGATACGCACAACGAGTGACAAACCTAACGCTGTGGTGGCAATTCCAACAACAATCGCAGTCAGAATAAGAACATGAGGTAAAGGATTAGAGTATTGAGTGATGCCATCAGCTAAAATTGGCGCTGTGCCGCCATCAATTTTTGCCATACTAATATAAAATATAAATACCGATGTTTGAAAAATAGTTAAACCTATTAATTTTTTAATTAAGTTACCATGAGCAATCACAATGTAGAGCCCAATCATCATCAGTACTACCACAATCCAATCATTAAAAAGACCTATTAACATGCAGATGACTCCTTATCTTGAGCTTGCTTCTTATGTTGTTGAAAGGCTCTACGGCCGGCGAAGTTGAAAAAGATAACGACCATCACTGAGGCAACCGTACAACCCACCCCCCATTCAATTAATAAAATACCTAGATGTTGACCAGCAATAGGGTTGCTAGATAACACATTGTAATCAAGAAAGTTTCCGCCATTCATCAAGGATACAATACCAACACTGCCGTAGAGCAATACACCCAGTGCGGCAATGACTTGAACAAACGTTTGATTAATGACTTTGCGTGCGGTACTTAAACCAAATAGCATGGCATATAGGATAATAGCGGAAGCAAAGATAACCCCTGCTTGAAAACCACCACCAGGGCCAAAATCCCCATGGAATTGAACATAAAGGGCAAACAAGAAAATAAAAGGAATGAGCATCTTAGCGACAATGCGAATAACAAGGTGTTGTTGATGCATGGAGTCATTGATTGAGTCAATTTCCTCATCATTCTTTTGAGAGCGAGCAACGCAGAGCAGTGTTAGTACGCCTATACCTGCAGTAAAGATCACAACCACCTCACCAAAGGTGTCAAATGCTCTATAACTTGCTAGGACCGATGTGACAATATTAGGTATTCCGATTTCCTCCATAGAATCGTTGATGTAACGCGGTGATGTGTGTTTGTGAATAGGGGCGTCCGCAGAGCCAAAGTATGGCATATCTAACGTGCCGTAGATAAGTAATCCACCGGTTAACATAACAACGAATAATGCTGATAGTGGCTTATGTCTAGTCGACTTTTCTTTGCGTCCAGTCATCGTGATAACAACCAACATGAGTAAGGTTGATATACCAGCCCCTACAGCAGCTTCAGTAAAAGCAACATCGACAGCATCCATCGCAACAAAAAAACTTGCTGATAAAAGGCCATAAATACCCGTGAGCATAACGACGGCAAACAAATCTTTCATGCGAATTATCGCAATGGCGATAACAACCAATAAGCTTAATAGTACGATATCAATCAAAGAATCGATGAGGTATTCTCCTTTTCTTTAGATTGCTCAAGGTTGTTTGAATCTTTAGGTCTTACACCATTATGAAAAGCAGCTTTAGCTAGCACATGGCTGGTTGTCGGCCCTATTAATAAGGTGAAAAGTAACACCATCACTAACTTGGCAAAAACTAAAAAATCGGTGCTAAGCATCATCAGTCCGACCAAAATCATTCCCGCACCTAACGTATCGGTAACACCTACGGCATGCATACGTGTATAAAAGTCAGGAAAACGTAAGAGACCAATACCGCCTGAAATACAAAGGAAGCTGCCAACGAGTAAAAGGAAGCCACTACAAATCGTTATTATAATATCCATTTAAGGTTCCTTTCTTATCGATTTATCTTCTGTCGGCATATGTTTAAATTGATTTGTATCCGAGTACCGTAATACCCCGATGACACTGATAAAGTTGATCAGTGCATATACTAAGGCAATATCCAAAAATTCGGGTCGGCCCATGACAAAGCCCAATAGAGAAATAAGCAGCACCGTTTTAGTACCAAACATATTGACCGCTAAAATACGGTCATAAAGTGTTGGTCCAGCAATTCCTCTAATAATTGCTAGAATCATGGCGACAAAAATAGCAAGTGTGGCTGCAATTAACATTAGCGTTCCAATAAAGTTACTCGACGATCCATCTCGCCGACTTCTAATGACTCAATATCCTTAGAGAGCAAGGCGTGCACTGTGATTTCGTTGTCTACTAAATCAATTGCTACTGTACCTGGAGTTAAGGTAATTGAATTAGCATAGATAACTTTTCCCATGTCAGTTTGTTGGCTGATTTTGATTTTTTTCAATGTGGGAGAGATACTTTTTTCACCTACCCAAATATGTTTTACTACGGTGATATTGGCTTTAATAATCTCTTTGATTAGCCACAAGTAGTAACCCAATATTTTGGTTGATAAATATATCGGTTGTGATTCTTGATCAACGACATCCATTTTATGGGAAATGATTAAAACTAACGCGATAGACACTAAACCAAGAGATAAAACTAACACGCTATAATGGCCTGAGTTCAGTAGCCAAAATGCTGCTAAAGTCAGAAATAAACTAATGGTATGTTTCATTGATAACCCTTTTAGTCGTTTATGAGGTAAAAACTAATCGTTTAATGGTGCGACTTGCCTTTTGCAGTACACGATCTATTACACATTCAACATCCGTTTGTGTATCTTCGATAACAATATCTGCTTGGTCAACAATTGCTAACGTTATTCTACAATGAGTACTACTACCCCTAGCATCTGCCTGACTAGTGAGTTTAATTGAAATTGTGGTGATATACGGCTCAACCCTCGATAATGCAAGCTGTAGCTTTCGCTGAATCTTCGTCTCTAAATCACCGTTAACTTTAATCCCTGAGGATTGGATACTTACCTGCATTATTGCCTTACCTTTTTAGTGTTATCAGCAAATATATTGTCCTATCAATAAAATCTATATTATAAATGTTTCGAAAACAAGAGGTTTATATCTACAAATACTGTGTAGAATGTCACCAATATCAAACTGTTATTTATAAGTATGTATTACTTATAGCTCACTTGTTGTTGTTGGTAAATTCGAATATTATTGTTTTTATCATCGAAAAAATGGAGTTTTTGAGTTTTATGAGCCCACTAAATTACAACCATCTTTTTTATTTTTATGCTGTTGCGACAGAAGGTAGTATCACCAAAGCCAGTGCAAGGCTGAATTTAACACCACAAACCATCAGTGGTCAGCTCACGAGTTTTGAAGAGAAAATAGGTGCTAAATTATTTGACCGAAAAGGTAAAAAACTTCATTTATCAGAGATGGGGCAGTTGATATATAGCTATGCGGAAGAAATTTTTCAATTAGGTGAGGAAGTCACTCATATATTAAAAAGAAAGGAGCCAGCTCAATGGCAAACCTTCACTGTAGGGATAACAGAGGTAATACCTAAAGTATTAGCGCATCAACTATTATCGCCAGTTTTAAAAATGAATGAGCGCGTCCGATTAATTTGCCAAGAAGGGGATCAAAGTAGTTTACTTGCAGACTTGTCTAGCAACAAGATAGATTGTATTTTGACAGATCAGCCTCTTCAGCTGGGCAGCCATGTTAAAGCATACAATCACTTACTGGTGGAAAGTGGTTTTACTTTTTTTGCTAAAGAAGCGTTATTAAATAATAGTAGCAAAGAGTTTCCTCAATGTTTATCAGATTTTCCTTGGCTTATGCAGGGCAAGAAATCAGCCGTTAGAATGAGAATATCCTCTTGGTTAGATAAACATAATATATCACCTAATATTGTTGCAGAATTCGATGATAGTGCGTTGATGAAGTCTTTCGGTGAGGCGGGATTCGGTGTGTTTAGTAGCCCTACGTTAATCGAAAAGTACGTCGTTGATAAATATGATGTTCAAATTATTGGTCGTGATAAGGAAATTAAAGAACAATATTATATTATCTCTCCGGAGAGGAGATTAAAGCATCCTGCGATTATTGAGATAGTCAATGCCGCGAACAATTAACAAATTAGACTATTTAGCTGCTATTACAATAGGTGTAATTAGGTAGCTTTAACACTGTTTATATTAATGGGGGAGCGTGCAATCTACGCTTATTTTATACTGCCAACATAATAATGATTGACTGTTGACGAAACGCATCAATGAACTAACAATGCAGTACCTCTGATAACTAATAGAACTTTTCGGGCCATGAGATTGTAAGATAATGAAAATCATAATCCAAAGAAATAAAAACTCCGATGCAGAATAAGGATCGGATTTTTATTATGTCTATCTATAAATCAATTGCATATTTCATAATGGGTCGGAATCAAAACCAGAAAAGCCACAATCATGGCAATGATAATTATTGTTTTTTTTAGCTGACTTATGTGGTCAATTCGACTAATTTAGTAACCGCTTGATCTATTTATAATAGTTCAAGCGGCATTCTAAAATCCTTTCAAATCATGTCATTATATTCAAACCTGGTACACCTTTAGGTACACCATTCGTAAAATTCTACTTCAAGCAACTCTGTTATCTATTCAACATTTTTCTGATAAATCTCTGGGAAGTTCATTTAGGCTCATTTTCATTTCTGCTAGGCTCCAATTTAACTATTATTTGTAAAATTTCAGCAGCTTAATAAAAGTTAAAATGTGGTACACCTTCGGGTACACCAACTTTATTTTTAACCGTTGAAAGTAAAAGTTGAGCAATTAAGCAATGCAAAACGTAATTGGTTTTAAATACTTATTTACTAGGAAACATATTTTCTATTTGAGGTTTTTAATTCCGTATAGCTCTATGTTTCATAAGAGCTTTTATAATTAATTTTAAATATATGTTGACCTTGAGGTCTTTAATACTGTTAAATAGCACATAATAAGTGTAACAGGATGTAACTCGTAGAAAAATAGAAAGTTATTCTATCCCTACGAACTTAAAGGACTAAAAATGTTTAAATTTAAAGTATCTGTACTGTCAATTACCCTTTGTTCCGCATTACTTTTTGGCTGTCAATCAACAGAAAAAAACAATGCTTCAGATATGGGTATGAATGTTCCTATCTGGGTGCTCAATCCAACAGTTGATCAAGGCTTAGCAGCAGCATCATGTGTATCTGCGTCAAATAGCTTTTCAATGGACAAATCTCAAGCCGCAACACAAGCTCGCGCCGAATTAGCCAGTCAAATTGAAACAAGAGTTTCTAGTTTACAAGAAGAATACAGTACAAAAATCTCATCAATGGGTAATACCAATACCGAAAGCAAAATTAGCATTACTACTGCACAATTAACTGACCAATATTTGCGTGGCTCAAAAGTAGCAAGAGTTGATTACGCACAAATGGATAAAGTGAAAAACTTATGCGCTATGGTGACCTTGTCTGAAACTAAAACCAAAGAACTGTTTAGTCAATTACTAAAAGAAGCCCCGATCAAGCTAGATCCAGAAAATGAAACCCTATTATATTTAAACTTTATGAAGTCTGAAAACTCAGCCAAGTAAGTTAATCTTTGTGAGTACAATAAATATAAGCAGTAAGTTTCAATAATAAGGTTTTAGTATGTTTTTCTGGGAAGAAATGAAGTTTAATAAAGGGACGTTTAAAGAAAAGTTTCTTTTTATTGCAATATCTATAATGGCGCTTGGCCAATGGGCTGACTCTAAAGAAATGGCTGAAGAAGCTTATGTAGCATTGGTCTCAAATTTTACACATAAATATGAATATGAAAGTTTAAACACCATTAATATTGGTAGTAATGTTGAGTACATTTCACAAATATTTGGTTCTCCCCAGCTTATCAAAAAAAGTAAATATATAGATGATATTAGCTTTGCTTATTATCTTCATGACAAATATATACTTACTTTAATTTTAAAAGAAAATAGAGTCACCGCCTACACAATTAGTGCATTAGAAGATGACTTTATGCCTAACGGCTTACTTAATAAAACACCCTCAGAAAACAAAATCACCGTTGCCGATAATACTAAAGAAATGATGGACTTTACCTTAGATCATAACAATGTTGATTTCTTTTTAGTGAGAGAAGAACAGGGTAAAGATAAATTATTCATTAATCAGTATTTTGGTGCGTTAGGTTACCAAAATGATATAAATGTTACCTCTGCAGAATTACGGAAACTCTACGACCAAGTTAGCCTTGAAGAAGAAGGTGAATCAATCAAGGCTCAAGCACTAGCAATAAGCCGCAAAGCGAGAAATAACTTCTATGGCGCAGGTGAAGTTGACTTGTCAGTGATTGCTGATTCAGTGCTAACAGACTTTGAGTATTCATTTTACTTTAAACAGTAGGATTGACAGAAATTATAAGGATATAACATGTCTAGTTTTTTTAAGCTGGTCTTAGTCTCAGTGGTTGCTTGCTCTATTGGTGTTAGCACTGCAACAAATGCCGGCCAAGATAGTAAGTTTGCAGAATATAGTAAAAAGCAAAAATCAAAATACAAAAAATTTAAAACAGATTATTTAGATCGTTATGAAAAATACCGTAAAGAAATTAAAGAAAAATGGGGTGTCGCTGAACTAAGTTCTAAAACCGAGTATATCCATTATAACGAAGAAAATAAAACCAAAGTATTAACTGATTTTGAAAACGACACGATAGAAGTTAGCATTTTAGAAGCTGATAATTTATCTGATAATGAAGTAGACAAGATAATACGTAAAGCCGTTATTGATTCATTAGGTAAACAACCAGAAGTTATTGCGAGCAGCCAAGTAGATTTTGATACTGTGGATAATAAAAAAATTAATGGCCCATTACCAGCACCAACAGTATTAAACCATTTAGGTATCGCATCAACAGAAGGGCTAGATAGCTTACTTAATAAAGTTGAAGTGGTACCTGAAAAGCAACAAGAAGAAATTGTTGTAAAACGCACGAAAAATCGCCTAGAAAAACAAATAGCTTCTTTAGAAAACTTCACCAGCAATGATGAAGCTGCTCCCGAACAAGTTCAAGCTTCTAAAGTGCTTATCGTTAGCATGAAAAAAGAAAAAGAAGCCGTTACAAATGATGCCCATGAACTCACTAAAAAGAATATTAAAACTTATAAAATCAATCTAAAAAGAGACCGATATAAAAAGGCCGAACAGTATCTAAAGTTTGTCGAAAAAAACGCATTTAAATGGCAGCTATCTGAGCAATTTATTTTAGCTATTATGGAAACTGAGAGCCACTTTAACCCAATGGCTAAGTCATACGTTCCTGCGTACGGTTTAATGCAAATAGTACCTTCTACAGCAGGCGCAGATGTTAAAACAAAAATATTAGGTGAAAAAGGCAAACCTACACCTAATCTTCTTTTTAATGGCAGTGATAATATTAAATACGGTTCAGCTTATATTCATATTTTAATGACACGTTACTTAAAAGAAATTGAGAACCCAACTAGCCGACTTTATTGCGCTATTGCCTCTTATAATACCGGTATTGGTAATGTAGCCCGCGCCTTTAATAAAGGTAAGAAAGGTCGATTGAAAGCAATGAAAATTATTAATACGTTATCACCTGATGAAGTTTACAATATTATTAAAAAGCGCACTCATACCGAAACACAAAGATATCTCGATAAAGTACTTGAAAGTAAACAGTATTTCACTCAACAAAAGGCATAGCTTGTGAAAATCATCACCCTGATCTTGCTACTTTTAATAGTACCAACTGCTTATGGTATTGAAAAAATCCCTGCCGATAATGACACTTATATCTATGGTTTGGGGGTTGATACTGATCACAGTAACGCGCAAAAATTCGCTTTAGCAGATATCACTCAAAAACTCTCAACACGGATACAGTCCAGTGTTGGTATTAGTCAAAGTAAAAGTGGCAATGTCACTAATACTGATACAAAGCAAAGAACAACCGCCATTTCTCAGGAAATTGAGTTACCTAATGTCCTTGTATTAGAAAGCACTAAAAAAGAAAATCAGTGGTGGGTGTTAGTGCGTGTTGAGCGAAAATTAGTGAAATTGGCTCTTAAGCAACAACTTGATGACTTGAACGATGAGCTATCTTTTTTAATTGAAGATTTTTCTGAGTCTCAAGGGCCATCATGTTGGTTTACGTTAACTGAAAATAATCATAAAAAAGAAAAACTAGCCGCGCTGATCCCTGCTTATATTGGCAGTGGGGTTAAAGAGGAAGTTACCAATCCGTTGAAACAGCAAACGATAAACTTTGATCGTCTTTTAAAGCGCTGTTCATATAAAAATAAATACACAGTAAATTACCCCCCTCAGGCTCCAGCTGATTTCAAAAGTGCATTTGAACAATTGATGAAAAATCAGGGTTACAAGATCACCAATCAGAAAAAAAATACGGGCACAATCGAGGTGAAATTTACAGAAAAAAACACTTACGCTTACAAAAGCCATTTAAATATCATCAATGCAGAACTCAGTATTCTTGATGAATTGGGTGACACTAAAAACAACGTAAAATTTAAAAGTAAAGGTTCATCATTTTCTAATAAAAAAGAGGCAAGTAAAAAATCAATAACTAATTTAATCAAAAAGATAGAAACACTCATAATAAAATAAAGCTGTAATAAAAGGGAATAAAAATGAAAAAATCAATTAAAACTATAGCATTAGTTGCTTCATCAATTATGGTTGTAGGTTGTGGTTCAACTCAACCACCGATGCCAACATTACCTTCAGTAAATATTGCTTCTATTGCCGGTTACAACGGTGATAAATTTGATATCAAAAATAGTAAAATAATTGTCGCTCCTGGCGTAAAATTTAATATTCCTGAGCACATGCAAACACGATTCGCGAATGAAATAATTACAATTATAGGTGATAGTGGTTCAGAAGTTATTGATAGAAAAATGGCTTCACGTTTTATTGATGAAATACAGTTAAAAGAAAATCTTAGCGAAAATTATCAGGCATATGAAGGCCCAGTAGAAGCAAAATTTGCAGTAATTCCAACGATTACCGATATCTCTTATGGTGGGGAATACGAAAAATCTTATAGCACGACAAGCAAAAAGGGTAAAACAACATACCATGCTGCAGAGTGTGATTATACGGCAAAAACTAAAGCGAATGTTCAAATTCGTGAATTACCTTCAATGAAGCAAATTATGTCATTTAATGTTGAAGGTCGCGCATCAAGCAGTAAAGAAAACCCACCATCTAGCTCTTGTAAAGAACAAAGCATGTATAACGGTGTTGTTGCTAGTGCAATTGGCGATTTACTTGAAAAAGGTGATGATGACTATATAACTTTAAGTAAATATGTTGGATCACAGGGGGTTATTACCGGTGCGAAATCTTTTGATGGTGATTTGTATTTCGAAACGAACTTAGGTCGTTTACATGGTGCGAAAGAGAAAGCACAAGTTGCTATTTACCAAGATATAGATGGTGAGCTCGTTTTAATCGCTGAGGGCGAGATGATGGAAGCAAAAAATGTTTTACGTAAGAAATCTTACATCGAAGTAGATAGCGATGTGGCACCTACGCTGAAAAGAGGCATGATTGTTATGTTGTCTGGTAAGTGTTCGGGTTATATGTGTTCAATTAATAGCGCCATAAAATCAATAAGATAAAGAGTGTGGAGAGCTCTGCTCTCCTTTTTAGGTTGAATACATGGATAATAAGAACCTTAATCAGTTTTTAAAGCGGTTAGAGCCTCTGCAAAGAGTAGTTATTCAAGCTCATGATTTCCCAGATCATGATGCGGTATCTTCCGCTTATGGCTTATCGATTATTTTACAGTCACTAGGTATGAAAACCTTGATTGTTTATAATGGCAATATTGACCGTATTTCATTATCTAATATGATCAAGTGGCTTGATATTCCTATTTTGCACTGTAGTAAAGCTGAACTAACGCCCAATGATAAAATCATTACTGTAGACGGTTGCATTGGTGAAAAAAATGTCACTGATATGCCTGGTGATGAAATAGCTGTGATAGATCATCATGCGATTACACCACCCAATAATCTCTGGTTCTGTGATATAAGACCTCACTATGGTGCGACCGCGACAATTATTTATGAATATTTTCAATTGTTGAATATTGAAATACCAAAAAGTGTCGCCACAGCATTATTGGTTGGGCTTAATATTGATACCGCAAACCTAACCAGGGGTTTTTGTGATGCTGATATAAAGTCATTTATAGCTTTTAATCAAATCGTAGATTTAAACTTAGTAAATAGAATTTGCCGAAATTCTTTAATTGCAAATGAGCTTATAAGTTTTCAACACGTATGTGATGATGTCAATAACACCAACGGTATTGCTACCGTGTTATTAAAAGAACCCTGTGCAAAAAATCTCCTAGGTGTATTGGCTGATTTCTTATTGAGTGTGAATGAATATGATATTGTGATCGTAGCAATGAATTATAACCAGGGTATTCAATTATCTTTACGGTCAGAATGCCCGAAAGTAAATGTCGGAAAACTGCTAAGGGAGGCCTTGAATCATAAACAAAGAGGCTTTGGTGGCGGTCATGCCCATATGGCCGGAGGGTTTATTTTAAGTGATAAAGTACAACATTTCATTAAGGGGAGTGACGCTCATTTTTCACCCTTGATTGAGAAAATATCTTCAAGTAGATAAACTGAACGTTAATTGCGCCTCGTTCTTTTGTGGGGAACTTAATATTAACCAGCGGTATAACAGTAGTTTATTCTTTAACTACGGATTCAACAGAAATATATTTGTTATGGTTGAGTGGAACTGACCACCGTCTTATCGTTTTCCAAGTCGTTTGGAGGGGGGACGATCTGGCTTTTCTGCTAGTCATGGGGGGCTTGACTAACCCTGAAGATGGAAGGCACTCGAGTAGGGTAAAGCGCTTTTAAACCTTAACTGTCTAGGTATATCAGGACGAGACAAAGTTATTAAAAAAGCCCCTACATTCATGTAGGGGCTTTTTCGTTAGCTAGTTTATTATTAAAAACTGGCTTGGAAACTAATGCTTAAGTGTCTTGGTGCACCAATTTCAGCCTGTCCAGATTCTGTACGAGCGCCAGGTACTGAAAGTAAATTTTCAATGTACTCTTCATCAAGTAAGTTATTTGCTTGTAGCCAAATTTTGTAATGACTCCACTCATAGCCTACTTGAGCATTAACCAATACACGCGCATCATTTTCAGGTTCATTGTTAGGATCAAAATTTGGAATGATAGCGTATGGGTTGGTAAAAGGTACCGAAGAATCAGCGTAGTTAGCATTGGCATTAATATAAATACCACTGTCAAAGTTATAGCTGGTAGCTATATTTGCTGTCCATTCCGGTGCATCAGGAAATGGTCTGCCGGTTAATATAACGTCAGTACCTTGATTCTTAAATTCAAAATGTGTGAACTCAGTTTTAGTATAACCTACGCCACCAGTAACCGACCAGTTCTCTGTTGGATACCAAAAAACTTCTGTTTCAAAGCCTTTTACTGTCGAAGTACCAGCATTACGTGTTTCAACATCATATTGGTTGCCAGATAATTGCACATTTATTTGCTGATCTTTCCAGTCAAGGTAAAATAAGTTGGCATTAACAACTAAGCTACTGTCTAACCATGTTGAGCGAAATGATAACTCGTAGTTGTCAGTGTACTCTGGCTCATAGGAATACACTCTTGATGTGGCTGTGTTTGAGCTAACGCCACCAGAGCGATAACCTTTTTGGTAAATAAAGCTAGTGGTCATATCGCTGTTGAAATGATAGCTAAGACCTAACTTAGGCAAGAAGGCGTTAAAATCTTCATCTATCAATGGCTGTTGCCCTGAAGCCGACTGTGCTTGTGCGTAAAGGTTAGCATTTAAACCACTAATCAGTTGGGATAACATAGGATTACTGGCCGCGTAGCTTTTAGGATCAGGTAATAAATGGGCATTATCTATTGTGTAGAAACTGGCATCTTCGTTTTCTTGACTCTCTTGGTCATATCGAAAACCGGCAATGATGTCTATATTGTCATTGATAGAGTAGGTTGCATCAGCAAACAATGCAGCAGAGCTAACTGCGCTAGTATAATTAACTTCTGAGCCTAAGCGTACCGGATTTACCGGAGCATAAATTCCTAGTACCTGATCAGCTAGCCCTTGTGGTAAACCAAGTCCGCCATACTCAGCTGGCGCTGTGAGTAAAGTTGGTACACCAAGTTGTGTTAGTGTGATTGAGCGACCACCTGCAGAGTTATCCACTACATCTAGGTCTGAGTAATAAAAACCGACCACACCTTTTAAGTTTTCATAGTCAAAAGTTAAGCGTAGTTCTTGGCTAAACGTTTTATCAAGGCGGTCGTCTGTTAGCACGGATATAGGCTCAGGTGTTATATCACCATCCCAGTTATAGGCATAGCCTGCTTCATTATAGGTGGTGATTGAGTCAACAAACCAAGCATCGTTAATTTCATAGCCAAGTTCTAAAGTATAGATATCGGTATCCGTTGTTTCGAAAATGGGCTCATCAAAATTTACTGTACGTGGATCTTTGGCATTATCGGTGAAAGACCATTTTGCGCCAACATCGGTTTCATCATGAGTATAGGTAAATAGCGCTGAAAAAGTGGCAATGGCGCTTGGCTCCCACAGTAACTTAGCGCGATAATTTTCACTTTCTTCGGCATCTGAATTTTCTTGGCGGGCAATATTGTAGTTATAACCATCAAATTCTTTTTTTTCTGCACTAAAACGAAATGCTAATTCATCCTCTATTAAAGCTCCGCCGCCAGCAAGGCCTAATTCTTGTTGTCCTTCTTCACCTAAGGTTACTCTAGCTTTTCCACTCCACTCATAAGTCGGGTCTTGTGAGCGGATGATAATTGCACCAGCTAAGGCATTTCTGCCTTGAATTGTTGATTGTGGTCCTCGAAACACCTCGACTTGGTTAACATCCCAAAGTGACATTTTACCTGATCTCACCATTCTAAACGGTAATGGCGCACCATCAAAATAAACACTGGTTAAATAACTATTACCACCACCAGAAACATTAAAAGAATCAATACCACGAATGGTGAAGCCCTGGTTAGTACCACCATGAACATTAGGAATATGTTGAAACAAGTCTGAAGGGGTAGAAATATCAAGTTGTTCCAATGCTTTGGCGGTTGTTACCGAAACACTGTTCGCTGTTTCTTGTAATGATCTGTCAATTTTTTGTCCAGTAACGGTAATAGTTTCAATTCCTTCGGCTATTTCGGTATCACTTACTTGAGCGTAAGCTGATGATGATAAAGGGATTGCTGCAAATACCGCGATTTTAATTGCGCGAGCAAGCTGGGTGATTTTCATAAAATATATTCCAAGAAAGGCTGTGAATCGTAATGATAGTGATTATTGTTTGCGATATTACAAAGTGTAATCTAGTATTGCCAGTTTTATTTGTAATTTTTTATGTGCTGATAATTAATTCTGAGGTGTTATTTTTAAAAAGAAGGACTGTTTGCTGTATGTTTATTGCTGCGGTAACTCATTGGTTGGCAAGTTAAGGAAATGCATATGTGGGGTAAGTCTTTTGCGGCATTCTTTGGTGGCTGTTTATTATCAATATTAATAATGCTTCATTTAAATCAATTCTTGCCGGCAGCGATTGATAAGCGTTTATTAATAGGTTTGTTAATTGCCTTGCCTATTTGGGGCGGGGTGATGCTACGCGAGCGACAATACCAAGTAAGCATGGTTAAGATGTCTAGGGTTATTTAACTTTACTCTCAACAGGCCATGACATAGTGATTTTGGCGCCATTTTCGGTGTTTTCTAAGATGAATTCACCGCCATGATTACGGGTGATTTCAGCACAGAGTGATAAGCCAATGCCTGAGCCATGACTTTTAGTGGTGTAAAAAGGTGTTAGGGCATTATCAAGGTTAGCAAAACCAGGGCCATTATCTTTAATTTCAATTATTTGCTTGGTTTGTTGCTGCCCATGTGAATTATCTTGTCGGTAAAATAGATTTACCTCAATCTGGCAATGTTCTTCATTACACGCTTCTTGGGCATTTTTGAAAATATTGATTAATATTTGCGCCATTTGTTGTGGGTCAGCAAAGCATTGATTACTGCCTTGATAATGTATTAAACAAGGCTCGGTGATCATGCCCTTAGCTTCATCAAGTAAGTCATTAAAATCAAACCAACTTGATTGTGGGGCAGGTAAGTGGCTCAACTGGCTATATTGCTCAATAAAGCTAAGTAAGCGGTTACTACGCTGTCTGATCCTGCTCAGTACTAAGCGTACTTGATCTTCATTAAAACCATCATTGCATAATAGTGTATCGGCCATCGATGCCATTGGCGTTAAAGAATTACGCAGTTCATGAGCTAATACTCTTATCAGGTTTTGTTGAGTAATGCTTTGTTGCTGATGTAGTGGTTGAGAAATATCTAGAGCAGAAAAAATATGACATTTTTTTTGTTGAAAGAGGTAGCTGATGCTTTGACATTGCCATTGTTGATTAAACTGACTGTGGCTTAAGTTACCATTTTCAATGGAAAACCCTAAATCTTCAGCGGCTGCGCCAATAAGCATCGGCTGTTGTATTTTTTCTTTCATGGCGATATTGCGATAACTCAGCTGATTATTTTCATCAAATAAGCATACCGGAATTGGCCAAGAATCAAGAATATGGCTAAGTACATTTTCCAGCGTTTGGCTTTGCTGTACTTTGTGCGCGTTACCTACGGCTAAAGCGGATATTTCTTGCTGTAATTCAGCCAATAAGTTGTCTTGGTGCTGAACTTTAAAGCGTAAATTTGTTTCACCTTCACGGATAACTTGGGTATAGGTAGTCAGTTGCATAATGGCTTGTCGCCAAAAGTAATAACTACGCCAAGCGATCCAAATAAGCGGATAAGACAGAACAAAAACGAATGTGATGGTGGCTAACTTACTCCAACCAAGCGTATAAGTAAGTGCTGTAACTAAGGATAAGACAACTAATACAGTACTAGCTAAACCAAAGATCAACCATTGTTCATGGCTGAACTTTAGGCTTAAATTTGGATTTAAGGACTTTGCTGGTTTATTCATATTGTTCAGTTTCTTACTCGGCATGTTGAATAGCAAACTTTTCTAAGCGGCGGTAAAGCGCATTTCGAGAAATATCTAGTAACTTTGCCGCCTCAATAACTTGACCTCCAGTGACAGCCATAGCTTTTTCAATCAGTTGCTTCTCTGCTTGTTCAAGGGGTTGTAATATTACCGTGTCATTAGCGTTATCTGTACTTTCTAGTAACAGTTGTTGCGCGGTAATTTCATCACCAGCAGTGAGTAATACCGCACGTTCTATCATATGACTAAATTCACGAATATTACCCGGCCACTTGTGCTGCTTTAATTTATTGAGTGCACAGGGTTTGATTGTTAATGCTTGTTTTCGATACTTTTCACTAAATTTTATAATAAAGCTATTGGCTAAGTCTTCAATATCTTCAAGTCGTTCACGCAAGGGTGGAATGGTAATAACAATGGTATTTAAACGATATAACAAATCTTGTCGAAACGCTTGCTCACTTACCAATTGATTTAGATCTGCATTAGTAGCGCTAATTAAACGCGCGTCAGCCACTTGTGTTTGGCTTGAGCCTAATACTTCATATTGCCCTGTTTCTAATACTCGTAATAATTTAGGCTGTAGTGTTAAGGGCAGAGAGCCAATCTCATCAAAAAACAGCGTGCCTTTGTCAGCTAGTTGAAAACGACCAATGCGATTTTGCTTAGCATCAGTAAAGGCGCCTTTTTGATGACCAAAAAGCTCACTTTCAAACAAGTTTTCAGGAATTGCAGCCATATTCACCGCAATGAGTGGAGCATTTTGGCGTGAAGATAGTTGATGAATTCGCTCAGCAAGCAGTGACTTACCGGTACCATTTTCACCTAATATGAGTATGTTGGCATCTGTTGGCGCAATTTGCTCTATTAATGTTTCAATAGCTTGCATACTTGGTGATTGGCAAACCCAAGGTTTTTTATTATCGCCAGCGAGTAGTTGTCGATAACCTTGGTTCTGTTCTTTAACTTTAGAAAAGCTTAATTGTTGTTTAATACTGTTTAATAGCTTAATTTTATTCCAAGGTTTTTCAATAAAGTCATTAGCGCCTTTTTGTAAGCCTTGTACAGCAAGTTCAATTGAACCCCAAGCTGTCATTAATATCACGGGGATATTTAATGGCTGTAACTGCTCTAAAATTGCTAAACCTTCTTGTCCACTGGTGGTATCGCGAGAAAAGTTCATATCTAGTAATACCAAATCGGGATGCTGACGGTTACTTTGTATGATGATTTCTTTAGCGTTACCGGCTTCAATGATCTGATACCCTTCTTCGCTGAGTAATAAGTTTAATGCTAAACGTATATCTTCATCATCGTCGGCAATTAAAATAGTGGCGTTTGACATAGGGTTTCCAAAAGTTATGTGACTTTTATTTACTAAAAAAAATAAAATAAATTAAGATAAAAGAAAAGGAAACGAGTCAGTCGTTTCCTTTTTTGCTGGCTATTAGCCATGTACTGATAGTATGCCAATTACTTTAGTCGCTTGGCTAGTACTAAAGCGCATTGCTACTGAGTAATTTTACTCTTCACGTAGAGCTTGCATAGGATCGCTACTAATCACCCGCCATGCAGGCATGATGACAGACAAAAGAACAATAATTACCAAAATACTATCTAAAGCGGCCATCGCTAACCAGTTAAAGTCAGGTAACATTTCTAGCTTTTGTGATATTTGTGGATAACCCAATGCTGAAATAACAAAACCTAAACCTAAACCTATCACTAACATGGCCAGCGCATCTTTTAAAATAAAGTTCACTAGTTTAGCTTGTTTAGCCCCTGTTGCCATACGCACTGCCAATTCATACTTTCTATGGTTCGTGGTCATTTGTGTAAGGCCAGCAACACCAATCGCAGCAAGGAAAAGGGTAAGTCCTGTCATGACTAATACTATCCATAAACTCAGGCGTTGGTTTAGTGTTTGTCTTTCCCAAACACTGGCTAATGATTGAATATTTAGGTTAGTTAAACGTGGAAACTGACGTTTAATTTCATCTTCTAACATCTCAGGTGTTATGGTTTTTCCTTCAGCTAACATCACAGTGAACTGCATAGTGGTGCCAGGTCTTATTCTATGAGAGTAAATTGAAGGTAAACCTAACGGCTCAGCAATACCCGTTTGACTCAAAGTATTTGCCACGATACCAGTGACAATGGATGGTGGCATTGAACCATCAGCGCGCATTCTAATGGTTTTACCAATAATCTCCTGGTAGCTAAGCTCTGAAAATAATGTTTTTGCCATATTTTCATCGATAACTATTCTGTCTTCATCGTTATCAATTTGTGCTTGGCTTACATTTGCGCCTGCTAGTAGTGGAATCTTAAAGGTAGAGAAATAATTTGCGCTTAAGGTTTTTATTTGATGAATAACACGTACGCCAGACTCTTCATCACGAAAGGCATTTACTCGCAGTGAATCAGACAAGGGCCCATAATTAGGTACAATAACTTGGCTATCACTGACTTGTTGCTCTATTAAGTTAGAGATATTATCAAGTAATTGTTTCGCTTCGCTTTTACCGTAATTATCAAAATCATTCAGTTGGGTAACGTACTCTTCATCACTTACCGTTACGCCAATTTCATAGCTATTACCAAGTTCATAACCCGTGTCTTGATAAACTGCTTGATAGCTTTGTATCGCGATCATCACCGAAGCGGTAAGCAATATCGAGGCAATTGAAAGTTGCAGTACCATTAATACACGGCTTAACCATTGATTGCTTTGCGCTTGAATACCTTTACCGCTACTGTTTAAGTTATTACCTAGTGCTTCTTTATCAATATCAACCAGCGCTAGGGCACTAAATAAAACACTTAATGCTAAGATGATGGCGATTGAAGCAAGTATGGTTGTGCCATTAATGCCAATCTCATCTATCATAGGTAAACTATCACCAGCAATTAACGGTAAACTTCTGATCGCCCAACCGGTAACTAATAAGCCTGTAACTGCTGCGAGAACAAAGCTTGGTAAGTTTTCCAGTAATACCATTAATCTCACTTTAGTTAAACTTGCACCTAAACTGATTTGAATGGCAAACTCTTTGGTTCTGCCTTGGTAATGCGCGATAAATAGATTTAATAAGTTAAGTGTCGCCATTAATAACAAACCAATCACAGCAGCAAATAAGGCAATAAGTAATTTTTCAGTTTCACCTAACATATTGCTTCGGTACATACCGCCAACGGCTTCTTTATTGGTGTTATTCATAAAATCCAGAAACATCTGTACTTGATCACCATCGACATTGCGGGTGACATAATCTTCCAACCAGGCATCTACTTGTGCTTGTGATGGCATAGTCGCTTTGCCATTGGCTGATTTCAGTAATATGTTGTCAATTTCATTACTTATATTGCCGACATTATCAGTTTTAGCTTTGATTTTATCTAAATTGGTAATAAACCAAACCTGCTGAGTAATAATGGCTTGGTTGCTTTTAATGGCCATAACATCTTCAATGACACCGGCAATGATATAATTTTTATTGGTAATGGTGATTTGTTTACCAATAACAGACTTAACGCCAGCAAAAGCATTCTGCCAAAGGCTATTTGAAATCCATACAGACTTTTCTGGCGACTCTACACTAACGTCATCACCTAGTAATAATTGGCTACCTAATACAGACAGGATATTATTTGATGCATCATAGCGGGTTGTTGCAAAGGTGGTGTTGTTAACGACAACATCTTGCTCTGAAGGCGTAATACCCGCCCACTCTCCTAGATCACCAAACTTCTCACTAAAGTCAGCCAAGCGGTTCATATTCCAGTATGAAACACTTAAGGTGTCCGACATTTTAAAACGGTAATCCAGGGTTTGCAGTGATGCTTCGTTTTTAATGCCTTGCAGTGGCTGATACAACAAGGTTGATGAAATAGAAATAACACTTAACACTGCACCTAAGGTTAAACCAAGGGTTAAGATAAGTGGCACGCTTAAACGTGGTAATGAAAATACCCGTGTTATGCCTTGTATTAATGATTTTTTGAATAAACTCATGCAACCCCCTGCAATGACTCGTCATTTTGACCAGTAGCGTGTTGATTTGAGTTTATTTCTGAAACAATTTGACCATCGAGCAACTGAATTTGACGACTAGCGCATAGCGAATAGCGGCTGTCATGAGTAACCATTACTATGGTTGCGCCCTCTTTGTTTAGTTGCGCTAGTAATGACATCACTTGGTCGCCATTTTTGCTGTCTAAGTTACCTGTCGGTTCATCGACTAAGATCAAATCAGGTTTTCCTACTAAGGCGCGAGCAATAGCGATACGTTGCTGTTGTCCACCAGATAGTTGATTAGGACGATAATGCTGGCGATGTAACATATCAACTTGTGTTAAAACTTCCTCTACTCTTTGTTTTATCTCGTTTTTATTACAACCGCGATGCTCTAGTGGTAAAGCGACATTTTCAAATACAGTTAGGCTATCGATTAAGTTAAAAGACTGAAATACATAACCAATATGTTCATTTCGAATTTGTGTACGTTGATCTACTTTCAATCCAGCCGTCGCTATGTTTGCTAATTGATATTCACCTTCAGTGGCCGAGTCCATTAAGCCCATAATTGAAAGTAAGGTCGATTTTCCGCAGCCAGAAGGACCGGTGATAGCAACAAACTCTCCTTGGTTTATTTCTAAGCTAACACCTTGTAGCGCATGAGTTTCTATTTGCTGGCTATCGTAACGTTTGTGAATGTTTGACATGGTAACTACGTTTTTCATGTGGTTTTCCTTAATTTGTTAGCTGCTGCTATTAATTTACTTTTTAGCAATTATTTTTTAGGTGTTTTTTTAAATGTTTCTTTTTAAGTATTGCTTTATTCAATGATCAAAAGGTTTGGATACTTATTGTATTGCTGCGTATCACTACTCACTATTTGCTCGCCAGGTGATACACCTGAAGTGATAATTAATTTATTCTTTGATAATTCACCGAAGGTGACATCTCTTTGGATTAATGAGTTGTTAGTATCACGGATAAAAAGACTTTGTTTACTGCGTGGGCGCAGACCCGGTACTTGCTCTATGTAGTTAATATTTTGTTGATGTTGAACAAATACTTGCGCAGATATTGATAATGCTGGGCGGGCATTGGAGGTTAACGCTTCATCAAGAACTGCTTCAGCCAGTACTGAGCCATTACTAACCACGCTTTCAATGCGGGTAATATGTGCTTTGATAATGCCTTTTTGGGTATCAATCAATACGGGGGCGTTGATGTCTATTTGGTCAGCTTGGTTTTGCGGTAAACGTAAACGCGCTATTAGCTCTTCATCACTACCTACCTTAGCTAATGATTCACCTAACTGAACACTTTGACCTAATTCAATTTCTAACGTTTGTAGTGAGCCATTTATACCAGCTCTTACCTTCATATCATCAAGTTGTTGTTCGAGTAAGCTAACTTGTGCTTGTTGTTGTTTGATGGTGATATCACGCTGGGTAAGTTGATAACCTTGCATTTCAATAAACTGCCTATATTTTTTATTTTCAAAACCAAGCTTTTTACTTTCCTGTTTGACCGCTAATTTGGCACGTTGTAACTCTATTTTTGAAGAAACGCCTAGGTCCATCAAATTCTTATTTACCGATAATTCAAGTTGTGCTTTTTCTATCTCTGCTTCAATGTCGGCAATGCGACCTTGATAATTTAGACGTTCACTTTGTTGCTCGTATTTAAACGCTTCTCTTTGCGCTAATTGTTGAGCAAGTTGGCCCTTAGCGGCGTTAACTTCCTGTACTAACTTAGGGTTTGATAAGTGTAAAATGACAGTGTCGGGCGTTACCTTCGTTCCTGGACGAACTAATATTTCGGAGACCTTACCTAAAGCTGGCGCTGTTAATAAACGCTCTTTTGCCGAAGCGAACTCACCATAGGCATTAGCATAAATATCTAGGTTACCTTGAACTACTGTTTGAAAGCTCAATTGGTTTAAAGCAATTGATTTGGTTGCTTTACCACTGACGCTATAACCGGCATAGCTCATTAATAAGGTGAAGCTGGCGATTGCCGTCCATTTTTTCCAAGGTTGCTTTTTAGTTAGTGCAATTTTCATAAAGTTTCACTGTAATTCTTAACTGATGTAGCAGGTAATGAAAAAAGCGTGCCATATTTTTAAATTGTTATTAATCAATGGCTTGGGTTTTGTGTGTTTTGTTTCAAGGGAATGTCTGTTCGCTTTTAAAAGGAAAATGTTCGAAAGTGATTCTCACGTGGTCAGATAAACTAAGTCATAGGAAGTCACCCTTAGTGGGGATAACTTCATGGTAGGTAAGCCCTTTTGTAATGCTGTGTAATATTATATTTTTACAATTTGGAGTAACTTAATAAGAAGTAACCTTAATAAGATTGAATAAGCTGAAATTTGGATGCGGCGCGGTTATGATTAGGCAAAATTTTATTGTTTAAGATGAAGAGCATAAATAATGACTGAGCAGCTACCGATAACCATTAATATACATAACGAACTTATTGATAAATCCCCCCAAATTTCATCTGTTATTAATAAACTTGAAGCGCAGTTTAATTTTCAGACATTGACGGCTAACTGGTATGGAGATGAAGAAAATATTTTAACGATCCAACTCTCTTTAGAGATCCCTTTAAGTTTTAAACAACACCAAGAAGAGTTAGATAAATTACCTCTCACTGAGGTGAGCATTAGCCACTTTTCTGATGATGTTATTAGTTGCTTTAACCAAGATGAGCAGAAATTACTTTGTCATGTAGCTATTACTCACTCAGAACTAACATTACTTGAGCTGAAACCTAAAATATTATCAGGATTTTTACAGGCCAAGTTGCATAAAGTGCTTAATTTAATTGCTGAGCAGCAATCATTGCCATGCATCTAGTTTATAATTGCCTGACATTAGGAGTTAAGCTTTTCAAAGGCAAGCTTTCTAAAGTTAATAAATTTAAAGGGAATTTCTTCAAAGGTAACTCTTTCAAAGGTATATATCGAAAATGGCTATTTGTACGACACGTTTAGATCGCTTTATCAGTGAGTTTTGCCAAATAAATCGAAAAGCGGTAAGGCTCATTTTGGCACAAAAACGCGTTTCTGTGGATGGTAATATCGCAACAGATATTGCGCAGATTGTTGATCAGTTTTCGTCGATTGTGATGGATGATAAAATTTTACAGCAGAATAAAGCACATTATATTATGCTAAATAAACCTGTTGGTGTGGTATGTGCGACTAAAGATGAAAAACATAAAACAGTCATTGATTTACTCGTGGGACAGTTTGATCAAGAAACGTTAGACAGCTTACATATTGTTGGACGACTTGATTTAAATACTTCAGGGTTAATACTTTTAACTAATGATAGTCGTTGGTCTGAGCGACTAACTTCCCCTGAACATAAAGTATCCAAATGTTATCAAGTGACGCTAAAAAATCCTGTAACTGATGAATACATTACCGCCTTTGCTCAAGGCATGTATTTTTCTTATGAGAATATAACGACAAAACCAGCAGTTTTGCGCATTATTTCTCCTTTTGAGACAGAAGTGATCTTAATAGAAGGGCGCTATCATCAAATAAAACGTATGTTTGGTCGCTTTCGTAATCCGGTAGTTGCCTTACATCGCGACTCAATTGGACAATTAACTCTTGATAAGTCACTTAGCAGTGGGGAAAGTCGGGTTTTAAATGCTGCTGAAGTATTGATGTAAGTAATTTTAAACAATGAAAAGTGCACTTAAGTACTAAGATTCTGCCTATATTGTTACAGTGTTGTAACAATATAGGCACTCGCAATTTAGCTTCGCTTGGGTATAATGGTTTTTAGTTAAAAAGTGTTTCTTAATGTAATGGAATTGTTGAATGAATAAGTTATTGTTATCTGTATTACCTATTACTATTTTTCTCGCAAGTTGTTCTAGTTCTGATAATGCTTGTGAGGACATCACGTTAGCCTCTGAGCAAATTCAGGAGTGTCAGGCATTACATAAGCAAATTATTAATGCTAAAAGTGTGCTTGTTCGTACAGAGTTAGATCGTCGTTATCAGCAAGATTGTGTTGAAATTCGTTATTATCGCGATGAAAAGCAAGCCGCGATTTGTGGTAATAAACATAAGATTAAAGAAATTAGAAAGTCGGCTAAAGCCGAAGCCAAGCAATAAACTCTTTTGCTTGATAAACGTTTTATTAAATATTTAATAACCACGTCAGCGAATAATTAAACGGTATGGTCATTTTGAAACCAGAAAAGAAACAAGCTAGTTCAATTCAATCGGTAGAGCAGTTAATACGTGCTAAAGAGGCAAGTATTTCTGAGCTGACTGGAGATATTGATTTTCTGGAGAAAAAAAATGCCGACTTGCAAGCACGTTATACCGCACTCTTTAAATTGAATCAGTTATCACAAGAATGTAATGACCTTGATAGCTTCTACCCACAAGTGCATAACACTATTGCCTCTTTGATGACGGCAGAAAACTTCTTTATTGTTCTCTATGATCAAACGTTTGATACTTTAGAGTTTGCTTATTATATTGATGAGAAAGATGAAAAGCCGCCAGGTATCATCGATTATCAAGACTTTGAAGGCTCATTTACTAATTTAGTGATTGAATCAAAGCAGCCGTTACTTTTAACACCTGAATTAGAAAAACAACTTTTTGATCATTATAAAATCAAACAGTTTGGTGCACGTGGTACTGACTGGTTAGGTGTTCCTTTACTGCAAAACGGCTTAGTTATCGGCGTTATTACCATACAAAGCTACAATGAAAAAATTCGTTATTGTGAAAATGATTTGAATTTACTCACCTTTGCTGCTCAGCACATTGTTGGTGCCATGGTGCGTTTACAAGATCAACAACGTTTGAAAAATGCTGTTAATGCACGTACTAAAGAGTTGATGGCGCAAATTCGTGAGCGAGAAAAATCAGAGTTATTGCAGGAGTCTTTATATCGAATATCTGAATTAACCACAGATATTGAGCTTGATATCGATACTTTTTATAGCAAGGTTCATAACATTATTGGCCAGTTGATCAATGCGAAGAATTTTTTCATTGCCAAATATGAGCAAATAAGTGATACCTTACATTTTTCTTACTATGTTGATGAAAATGCCAGCAATTTACTTATAGAGTTTCAACCTAGGAAGCTTACAAACCATTATTCAGAGTTAGTGCTGCGACGCCGCGAAACCGTATTACTTACCTATCAAGAAATGATGGCTTTACATCTTGATGGTGAAACGAGTAAACCCCAAGACGATATTCATTCTTGGCTAGGAGTGCCACTCATTTATTCAGGGCAGCTTCTTGGCGTTATGGTGTTACAAAGTTATGACTATAAAACAACTTATAACCAGCAAGATGCTGAGTTACTTAACTTTGTTTCCAACCATGTTTCTGCTGCAATTAAACGTCGAGAGCTGGCTGATTTTGAACGACGCAGTCATGAGTTATTAGAACAACAAGTTAAATTACGTACCCTTGCTCTTGAAGATGAGATCACTCATCGTAAGCAAGCTGAAAAATTATTAAAACACACGGCTGCTCATGATAGTTTGACAGGCTTGCCTAATCGAACCGTGTTTCTTGATTTACTTAATCATGCAATTGCTTGCGCTAAGCGTAAAGATAACTTTTCTTTTGCTGTGTTATTTTTAGATCTAGACCGCTTTAAAGTAGTCAATGACAGCTTAGGACACCATGCTGGTGACCTTTTATTGAAAATAATTGCTCGAGAATTACTGGCTATTGTTCGCGGTAAAGATACGGTTGCTCGCCTAGGCGGCGATGAGTTTGTCATACTAATAGAAGATTTAAGCTCTAAAGATGAAGCCTTTGACGTCGCGCAACGTATTACCGCTTTCCTTCAGCAACCTTTCACTATTGACAATCAATTAGTCTATACAGGTACCAGTATTGGTATATCGTTTAGTAATAAACGCTATGATGATGCCAATACTATGCTCAGGGATGCTGATACGGCAATGTACCATGCTAAAGACAATGGTAGAGGGCGCTATGAAGTCTTTGACGCTAGCATGCATCAAAAGGTACAAAATGCCTTAAGCCTTGAGGCTGATATTAGAGAGGCAATTAGTTGGCAGGAGTTTATTCCTTATTTTCAACCCATACTTAAATTAGATAACCAAGAACTTAGAGGGTTTGAAGCACTCGCTCGCTGGCAAAGTACTAAACGTGGTTTTGTTTACCCTAATGATTTCATTCCCTTAGCGGAAGAGACTGATTTGATTCAAGAAATTGATCTTCAAATCATAGAAAAATCCTGCCAACAATTAAAACGTTGGCAAGATGAGTTAGGCTGCCATGATTTATATGTCAGTTGTAATTTATTCTCTAAGCAATTCTTTAGTACCAGCTTACCGCAAGATATTGATGCCATTTTAAAGAGTACTGGTCTAGCTCCTCATAATTTACGTGTTGAGTTAACTGAGCGCGCTTTATTGGAAAATGCTGAAATAGTGCTGACTAATATGCAATCGTTGAAGAATATGGGCGTCAAGATTTTACTTGATGACTTTGGTACCGGTTATTCAAGCTTGGGCTACTTACATCGTTTTCCTATTGACGTACTTAAAATTGATCGCTCTTTTATCAGTAATGTTCATGAGCATAATAACCATCGTGCGATTATACGAACTATTGTTGATTTAGCTAATAATCTACAAATGGCAACTGTTGGTGAAGGCATTGAGAATTTAGCTGATGCTCAGTTATTGCAGCAAATGGACTGTCAATATGGACAGGGATATTATTTTGCCAAACCTATGTCAGTTCAAGATACAACAGACTATATTATTCAACAAAAAGCTAAGTAACACTTTTACTCTATCTTTCAATAAATCATCATAAAAGCTAATTGTCAGTATATTATACTGTATATTTGCTTTTACCCCGTATATAAAACAATAAGAAGCGAAAAATAACCCACACATCCTGTGGCACTTCTCCTAAAATGCACTTATAAATATCATACAGTGATTTGCTAATAATACTTTTATTTATAGCAAAAAATACTATAACTAAAGCAGGAAACAACCTGCTTGCATTTGAGGAAATAGCCATGCTCTTTACTGGTTCATTAATTACAGATTGCCCGATCAGACAAAAAATTCGTGAATTTTATCGTATTGACGAAAATGTTGCCGTTGACCACATATTACCCGCTGCTGAAGTAAACGTAAGTGCACGAAGTCGTGCCTGGGATCGTGCGCGTAAAATGGTCTTACAAATTCGTCAAGACCAAGAAGGTAATGGTGCGATAGATTCACTTCTTAATGAATATTCGCTGTCTTCAGAAGAAGGTGTTGTTTTAATGTGTTTAGCTGAAGCATTACTTCGCGTACCAGATAAACACACACAAGATGAGCTTATACGTGACAAAATTTCTCAAGGACAGTGGAGCACCCATTTAGGAGCAAGTGATTCATTATTTGTTAATGCATCATCTTGGGGCTTGTTATTAACAGGATCTATGGTTAATTATGCTGACAAGCGTAAGAAAGAGCAGTTTGGCTTATTGAAAAAAACGGTAGGGCGGTTAGGTGAACCGGTTATTCGTAAATCAATGAACTATGCCATGAAAATTATGGGCAAACAGTTTGTTATGGGAGAAACCATTAAAGCCGCTACCGTGCGTGCTGCGACGAAAGAGCAACAAGGTTATGTGTATTCATATGACATGCTTGGTGAAGGTGCGCGTACAATGGTTGATGCCGATATGTACTTTAAAGCCTATGAAGATGCTATTACAGCTATTGGAGAGGTTGCGGTAACTTCGGGTAAAAACGACCCGCGTAAAGTGCCAGGAATTTCAATTAAACTTTCTGCTATTCATCCTCGTTATGAGTTCACTCATAAAGAACGTGTGATGGCAGAGATAGTACCTAAATTAAAGGCATTATGTTTACAGGCTAAACAATACAATATTGGCTTAACAGTTGATGCGGAAGAGTCTGAGCGTCTAGATATTTCATTAGATATCATTGAAGCGGTATTTACAGATAGCGACCTAGGTGACTGGCAAGGATTTGGTATCGCACTACAAGCATACCAAAAGCGTGCTATTCATGTAGTTGATTGGTTACGTGATTTAACGTTACGGACTAACAGAAAAATGATGGTGCGTTTGGTTAAGGGGGCTTATTGGGACACTGAAATTAAAAATGCTCAAAAAGACGGTCTAAGTCATTTCCCAGTATTTACCCGTAAATCATCTACTGATGTGTCTTACCATGCTTGTGCCAACAAGCTATTGGAATATCGCGATACTATCTATCCACAATTTGCTACCCATAATGCTTATACCGCAGCTACTATTGTAGAGTTAGCAGGTGATGATAAAGCGGGCTTTGAGTTCCAGTGTCTACATGGCATGGGGGACTCTTTATATGATCAAATTGTTAAAGATGAAAGCATTCAATGCCGAATTTATGCACCTGTAGGTCATCATGAGGACTTACTTGCGTATTTAGTGCGTCGTTTATTAGAAAATGGCGCCAACTCTTCATTTGTTAATGCCATTGTTGATGAATCACAGCCTGTAGAGTCATTACTAGAAGATCCCGTAGAAAAAACCCAACGCCTTAAAGTTAAGTACAATAATCAAATAATTAAACCTATTGACCTGTATCTATCTGAAGGTAAGGGTGAAGAGAAAGGTCGTGATAATTCTAAAGGCCTAGATTTAACAGATATAAATGAATTAACCCCGCTAAAAACTTCTTTAGATACTTGGTTTGTTGACCATTTATTAAATAAAAATGAAGTGCCTGATGGGGCAAATGCAGTAATGAACCCAGCGAATCGTAGTGAAATTATTGGTTTCCATCAGCATGCAAGTAAAGATGATATGTTGGCGATGATTGATAAAGCTGATGCGGCTTTTAGTACCTGGTCACAAACTCCCGTTGCTGAACGTGCAGCATTGCTTTGTCGTATCGGCGATATTTTAGAACGCCATATGGATGAACTTATTGCACTTTGTATCAAAGAAGCAGGTAAAGTTGCTCAAGATGGTATCGATGAAGTACGCGAGGCAGTTGACTTCTGTCGTTATTATGCTGCTCGTGCCATTGAATTGAGTGAAGACGAAAGACTTGAAGCACGTGGTGTGGTGTTATGTATTAGCCCATGGAACTTTCCGCTCGCTATTTTCTTAGGTCAAGTTGCCGCGGCAATTGCCACAGGTAATACTGTACTAGCAAAACCAGCGGAACAAACTGGCTTAATTGCGCTTCGTGCTATTGAATTAATGAAGTCTGTGGGCTTACCTGAGAATGTAGTACAGGCCGTTATTGCTCGTGGTAGTGCGGTAGGTAATACTATTATTCCAGACAATCGTATTCAAACAGTAATGTTTACCGGATCTACAGAGACAGGCACACATATTTCACAAACCCTAGCAGAGCGTGGTGGCGATCAAGTGCCGTTTATTGCCGAAACGGGTGGTCAAAATTGTATGGTTGTTGATTCAACCGCTTTGCCAGAGCAAGTTGTTGATGATGTTATCTCATCGGGTTTCCAAAGTGCTGGTCAACGTTGTTCTGCGTTACGCGTACTCTTTTTACAAGAAGATATAGCGGATAATGTTATTACCATGCTCAAAGGAGCATTGGCTGAATTACATGTAGGTAATCCGGCTAAATTAAGTACCGATGTTGGTCCTGTAATCGACCAAAAAGCACTTGATGCATTAAATGCTCATAGCGACTATATGAAGTCACACGGAAAATTATTATATCAATGTGAACTCTCAGAAGATGTTGTTGATGACGATGGGCACTTCTTCTTTGCCCCGCGTTTGTATGAAATTGATGATATCAGCGTATTGACAAAAGAAGTTTTCGGTCCGTGTGTTCATATTGTCCGCTTTAAAGGCAATGAAATAGAGAGTGTTATTGATAAAATTAACGGCACTGGTTTTGGTCTGACTATGGGCATTCATACACGTATAGAACATCGCGCTTTTGATTTGGCTAGATTATCTCGTGCGGGCAATATCTATATTAATCGCAATATGATTGGTGCAATTGTTGGTGTTCAACCATTTGGTGGTCGCGGCCTTTCAGGTACAGGCCCTAAAGCCGGTGGTCCAAACTATCTAACACGTTTAGTGAAAGAGAAATCAACACCTGACGAAGCTAAGTTCGAAGCAACCGAAGCAAAGTTAGCAACATTAACAGGTGATGCAGCAGATAAGCATGAAGCAATGCGTATCATGGATAAAGCAAGTTGGGCAGAAAAAGGCTGGCGTTTAACTGAATTAAACACGCGTATTTCTTGTGTTCGTCAGTTACTTGCTAAAATTGCCCATGTTGAGATTGTTGATGATTTGGCGGACGATTTAAATCTTACTTTAGCTGCAGCACGTTCACAGCTTATAGACATCGAAAAGCGTTTGAAAAAACCGAAACAATTACCTGGACCAACGGGTGAGTCAAATATCATTTATCTGGAAAACCGTGGTAATATTATTTGTTACGCAGATGAGAATGTAAGTTTCCATTTTTGGGTACAATCTATTGTGACAGCACTGGCTACAGGTAATACAGTTATTGCTGTTGTGTCAGATTTATTTTATCAAGAATCATTGGTATTTAAAGATAAGTTTGTTGCCACCGGTGCTGATAAAGATGTGTTTCAAGTAGCTAGACAATGCCATTTAGAAACCATGCTGGAGCATCCGCTTTTATCAGGTGTTGTTGTTGATAGTGCTTGTGAAAGTAAACACTACGTTAGCGAGAAACTAGCACAACGTCATGGCGCTATCTTACCGGTAATCAGCTCTGAATATTTTGATAATATGATTCAACGCTTAGTAACAGAAAAAACGGTGAGTATTGATACAACGGCTTCAGGAGGTAATACCTCACTGATGACTATGGTAGAAGAAGATTAACTTGCCGGAATAAGTTAATTCATATTAAAAAGCGAACGTATACGTTAAGTATCGTTCGCTTTTTTTGTTTTGAGAACTCTATGAACTATGGCAATATGAGCTATATTCCATACTAAGTATTGTCATTATGCCTAATAACAAAATAAAACCCTTAGATAGGATCGACTTTTTGATTTTATCTATCTTGCAAAGCGACGGTCGAATATCTAATGTTGATTTGTCTAAAAAAGTTAACCTTAGCGCTAGTCCATGTCTTGATCGGGTAAAACGTTTAGAGAAAGAAGGTTATATAGAGCGCTATGGTGCTTTTATAAATCCTAGTAAGCTAAACTATGGTATGACAGCTTTTGTACAGGTGTCATTAAATAGTACCACCTCAGATACCTTTAAACTGTTTAATAAAGAAGTGGTTAAGATTAAAGAAGTGGTTGAGTGTCACCTCATTGCCGGTGGTTATGATTACTTATTGAAAATTAGGTTTGCTGACATGGTGAGTTACCGCCTAGTATTAGAAAAGATAGGTGACTTACCTGCGATTTCTCAGACTAGTACCTATATTGCTTCTGAGCAAATTAAGCAAGACACCGGAGTACCATTTAACTAGATTTGATGGTATGTGGTTTTATGTGATTTTATATGAAATGGATATATAACAAATCAAAGGGGATATGAATGAACGCACAGGATTATGCATTACAAGCTAATGGATCTTTTGCCTTGCCAGATGCTTGCTTTAAAGTAAAAGCACTGATGGCAGCTGATAGTTCTGAAATTTCTGACTTTGCTGATGTTATTGGTATTGACCCATCAATGACTTCACGCTTATTACAAATAGCGAATAGTGCCATTTATAGCTTTCCTGGTGAAATCAGTACCATATCTAGGGCTATTACCATCATTGGCACTAAAGCTATTTATAATATGATGCTGGTTGATGTAGCTGCTTCGGCCTTTAAACATTTTGAAAACCAAGCCATTGACTTAAAACGTTTTTGGCGTATGAGCATTTATTGTGGCCTTGCTTCAAAAAATTTAGCGATCAGTGCTGGAATTCGCGATATAGAACGGTTATTTGTTGCGGGTTTATTGCAAAATTTTGGAGAATTGTTAGTAGCAAAAATAAGCCCTGATGTGGCAGTAGAATGTGAAAAATATAATGAAAATCAGCTTCCTTGGTCGTTGCAAGAGCAGGCGTTAGGTTTCACTTATACTGATGTTTCCGCCAATTTGTTAAAAATTTGGCAACTTCCTGAAAAGATTATTCTACCCATCAGACACTTCAATGCAGCTTCAAGTATTGAAATTAATAAAGATGTCAAAATTTTAAACCTAGCCTCTCGGTTAGCCTTAATTGATAGTCATCCTGATGAGTTTTTGTTTGAAGATGTCATTGATGAGTCGTTATGTAAACCACTCAACCTATCTTCTGATGACTTAATACAAGCGGCAGAGTTTGCTGAAAAAGAAGCTACCAGTATTTTATCCATAATGAATCCAAAGCTTTTCTCAAAATAGTATCTACAAAGTAGGGATAATGTCATTGCTTAGTTTTGTTGGGACAGGTTATTACTACCTTATACCAAGTTGATTAAGTTCTTTCCCACTCAGCGAGAATTAAAAGGCTTAAAGGCAAGGCATTGATTGCAGAGAATG
>CAJXYE010000035.1 GCA_913063325.1 uncultured Colwellia sp.
AAACGTGCTGCGAAAAAAGTTTCTCGTGAGAACGCTCGTCGCGTTCGCATGTACTAAGAATTATCTTAGTATAACTATTCTAAGAGATTGATATAGATGTCACTTCTACTACAACTCAAAGATGAAATGAAAACAGCTATGCGCGCTAAAGACAAATTACGTCTTGGTGTTATTCGTATGGCTATTTCTGCAATCAAGCAAGCCGAAATTGATCATAAAACCGAGCCAACAGATGACAACATTACTGCGATATTAACCAAAATGGTTAAACAGCGTAAAGAGTCAATTAAAATGTTTGCTGAAGGTGGTCGTGATGAATTGGCAGAAAAAGAAGCAGCGGAAATCACTGCTTTAAATTTTTTCATGCCAGAGCCGCTTACTGCAGAAGAAATTAGTGAATTAATAAGTAAAGCAATTACTGAATCTGGAGCAGCTTCTATGGCTGATATGGGTAAAGTCATGGCTGTGTTAAAACCTTTAATGCAAGGCAAAGCTGACATGGGCGCGGTAAGCGGTCAAGTGAGAAAAAGCCTTCAGACGTTATAGTTGAGCTTTTATAGCTAACACTACTTTTAGTACATTAAATGAAACCGTAATGGCTTTAGCTATTACGGTTTTTTTATGATTTTTTTTTATGACTTTTTTTGAGATTTATTTAGCTTAAACCTCAAAATACCAACTACTTCTTCATTGGTATTGTGTAGAATAGTTTGGTGACATTTCCTTTAACGGTGACGCTTAAACATTATGGCTGGACGAATTTCTCGACAATTTATTGATGACTTACTTAACAGAGCCGACATTGTCGACCTTGTTGATGGTCGAGTACCATTAAAAAAAGCCGGTAAAAACTATCAAGCCTGTTGTCCATTTCATAATGAAAAATCCCCCTCTTTTACGGTTAGCCAAGATAAACAGTTTTATCACTGCTTTGGTTGTGGTGAACACGGTAATGCTATTTCTTTTTTGATGGAGTTCGACCGCCTTGATTTTGTTGATGCAGTTGAAGAGCTTGCTTCCTTCTGTGGTATGGACGTTGTCCGAGAAGAAAATACAGCCAGTCCTGAAGAGCAACGTCGACAGCAAAAAATTTACCAACAAAAACAAGATGACTATGAGTTGATGTCGCAAATTAGTCATTTTTTCCAGCAACAATTAAAAGTGGCCACTGACAAAGATAAAGCTATTGAGTACTTGAAAGGCAGAGGTCTTAGTGGCGAAGTGGTTAAGCGCTTTGGCATTGGTTACATAAGTGACGCTTGGGACGGTATGATGAGTACCTTTTCACGTAATGGTCAAGCCAATCAGCAATTAATCGATTTAGGTATGGCCATTTCGGGCGATAAAAAGCGTCCTTATGATCGTTTTCGTGGTCGTATCATGTTTCCTATCAGTGATAAGCGTGGCCGAGTTATTGGCTTTGGTGGGCGTGTGTTAGGCGATGAAAAGCCCAAGTATTTGAACTCGCCAGAAACGCGTGTTTACCACAAAGGGCAAGAGCTTTATGGGTTACATGAAGCTAAACAGGCGAATAAAAAACTTAAACGTTTGGTGGTTGTTGAAGGGTATATGGATGTTGTGGCATTAGCACAACACGGTGTTGATTACGCTGTTGCTTCGTTAGGAACCGCAACCACTTTTGAGCAATTACAAACGCTATTTCGTACTGTGCCTGATGTTATCTGTTGTTATGATGGTGATAGAGCTGGACGTGAAGCTGCATGGCGGGCAATGGAAAATGCCTTGCCACTTATTCGTGACGGCTTTTCATTAAAATTTGTTTTTGTACCTGACGGTGAAGATCCTGATTCATTGATAAGAACTCAAGGGCAGCAAGCTTTTGAAGCTATTCTGGATAACGCTATGCCGTTATCCAAGTTCCTTTTTGAGCAACTCATGCAAAAATTTGATATGAGTTCTTTGGAAGGGCGAGCATCTTTAGTTGAATCATTCCAGCCTTATTTAGCTAAGCTGCCTGATAGTATTTTAAAAGACGCCATGATAAATGAAATTGCTAATAATTTTGGCACAGGTAGTGAGCAGTTTCTTACCAAGTTTACTAAAAGCTTACAAGGTGAAGTTGCTATGCCTAAAGCTAAAGTAAGTACAAAAGTCACCCCGGTGAGATTAGCGCTTGCTTTATTGTTAGAGCATCCCCATATAGCTAGTAGCTTAGGTGATATTACTGTTTTAGAGCCTTTGACTGCACCAGGCATTCCACTGTTAATGCAAGTATTAGATGTTTGTCAGAAAAACCCTGATATAAAGTCACCACAATTACTTGAGTATTTTCGTGGTACAGAGCAGGGATCACAATTAGCAAAGTTGATGTGCTGGCAGCACCACGTGGAAACTGAGGCAGCAACAGACGTTTTTCTTGATAGTATTGAGAAACTATTGAATAATTTTGTTGAGCAACGTGCTGAAGTATTATTACAAAAAGCACGGGCTGGACAAATGACTGCAGAGGAAAAACAGGAGTTACAAGCAATTCTCAATGCTTAACTGTAAGTTTTAGCTATACTTAGCAAGCACCTTTAGGTGGTGCAGGTATAAATAACATAAGCGCTATTATTTCAGCTCAAAATGTTAACACGCGATAAGACAGGATATTAGCTGGTAACTGTCTTTAAAATTCGCTATAATTTCCGGCTTTATTGCGTCATTTATTAGCTTTTACTAATGTATTAAGCGCATATTTTACATCCCATATTTAAAAATACAGGTGGACACTCGTCAATGGAACCAGCCCCTCAATCTAGACTTAAAGACCTGATAACCAAAGGTAAAGAACAAGGTTATTTAACGTTTGCGCAGGTTAATGATCATCTTCCACAAGACATTATCGACTCTGATCAAGTTGAAGATATCGTTAGTATGATTAACGATATGGGTATTCAAGTATTTGAAAACGCGCCGGATCAAGATACCTTGATGATGGCTGAAGCAAATACTGATGAAGATGCAGCCGAAGCAGCAGCACAAGCACTTGCAACGGTAGAAAGTGAAATTGGTCGCACGACCGATCCCGTACGTATGTATATGCGTGAAATGGGTACTGTTGAATTACTTACGCGTAAAGGCGAAATCGTCATTGCCAAGCGTATAGAAGAAGGCATTAAAGAAGTTCAGCGTAGTGTTTCTGAATATCCACCAGCGATAAACTTCTTATTAGAAATGTGGGATAACTTTGAAGCGGAAGAATTGCGCTTAACTGATATCATTACTGGCTTTTTAGACCCTGACGCTGAAGAGGAAGATGTCCCTGCAGCAGCAACACATGTCGGTAGTGAGTTGTCTAAAGATGACTTGGCTAATGAAGACAGTGAAAAGAAAGAAGGCGATGAGGAAGAAGATGAAGAAGAAGAAGACACTGGTCCTTGTCCTGAGTTAGCGCGTGAAAAATTCACTTTGTTACGTGAAGTACATGAAAATGCTACTAAAATAGTTAAAAGTAAAGGCCGAGGTCATAAAGACGCTCAAGAAGCTATTGATGCCGTTGCCGAAGTTTTTAAAGAATTTCGTTTAATTCCTAAATTATTTGATAAGTTAGTTAAAAACATGCGCAGCATGATGGACAGGTTGCGTGTTCAAGAACGTTTGATCATGAAGCACTGTGTTGTCGGTGCGAGCATGCCTAAAACAACGTTTATTAAAATATTCCCAGGTAATGAAACGTCAAAAGAATGGTTTGAAGCTGAAAAATCTGCAGGTAAGCCCTATTCAATCAAGTTGGGTGATGTAGAACATGATGTTGAACGTTGTATCTATAAACTGAACCAAATTGAAGAAGAAACGCACCTAAATATTCACGGCATTAAAGACATTAACCGTCGTATGTCTATTGGTGAAGCAAAAGCGCGTCGTGCAAAGAAAGAAATGGTTGAGGCTAACTTACGTTTAGTTATCTCAATTGCAAAAAAATACACAAACCGTGGTTTACAATTCCTGGATTTAATCCAAGAAGGTAACATTGGCTTGATGAAGGCCGTTGATAAGTTTGAATACCGTCGTGGTTATAAATTCTCAACTTATGCAACGTGGTGGATTCGTCAAGCAATTACCCGCTCAATTGCTGACCAAGCACGAACCATTCGTATTCCTGTACATATGATTGAAACGATCAACAAGCTAAACCGTGTTTCTCGTCAAATGTTACAAGAAATGGGACGTGAGCCTACGCCAGAAGAATTAGCTGAACGTATGGTAATGCCTGAAGATAAAATTCGTAAAGTATTGAAAATAGCGAAAGAGCCTATTTCAATGGAAACGCCAATCGGTGATGATGAAGATTCACACTTAGGTGACTTTATTGAAGATGGTAGTGGTGAACTTCCGGTTGATTCTGCAACGTCAGAAAACCTTAAAGGTGCTACCCATGAAGTACTTGCCGGTTTAACCGCTCGTGAAGCAAAAGTACTTAGAATGCGTTTTGGTATTGATATGAATACCGACCATACTCTTGAAGAGGTTGGTAAGCAATTTGATGTTACACGTGAACGTATCCGTCAAATTGAAGCAAAAGCTTTACGTAAGTTACGTCACCCATCTCGTTCAGAGCAGCTTAAAAGCTTCTTAGATGGTGAATAAAAGCTAAAACTTAAATAGTACTTTAAATTCTATTTTAAATAGACATAAAAAAGAGTAAGTTAGTAACCTAGCTTACTCTTTTTATTTTTCAGATAAGGAAGTTTTATGCGCGTTATACTTGCTCTCGCTTGTGCTCTTGCCACTGTATCTATGCCCTCCATGGCAAAACAAACACTAAATGTTGAAGTTACACCACTGATTGGTTATCGCTTTGGTGGTGATTTTGATACGACTAAAGATAAAGTACACAATCGAATAGAGTTAAGTGAAGATACCAGTTATGGATTGTTAACGGCTTGGTCATTTGATCGCAAGCGCCAAGGTGAGTTCTTAATAAGCCATTACAATACCAATTTTTCTCAATCGGATGACTTTTCAGCCAGTAATACTGGTCTCGGTATTACCTATGCCCATCTAGGCGGTAATGTACCTCTGTCAGAGGGGCCTATTCCTTTTTATATGACAGGTGGCTTGGGTTTAACTCACCTTGCTCCCAGCGATGAGCAACTGAGTAATGAAACACGCTTTTCGGTAAATATTGGCTTAGCGACTAAAATTGAATTGAGTGAGCGAGTTAGCCTAAGATTAGATAGCCGTTTATACGGAACATTTTTTAACTCAGATAGTGCGATATTTTGTGACGTTGAAACTTGTGCTATATATATTTCTAGCGATATTTGGTTTCAAAGTGAAGTGAGTGCCGGTATAACCTACCGATTTTAGTTGGCAATTTGCTCTGTTTGTTTGATAATCGAGCAGTCAGTAAAAAAAGCATGATTATTTAAAGTTCATTAGGTGACAACAAAATAAAAAATGCTTATACTGCACCCGCTTTGTTAGTTCATTCATTCATTTGATTGTTTTAATAAAGCAGGCCAAAATGTGAAAATGGGCCTTTAGCTCAGTTGGTTAGAGCATCCGACTCATAATCGGCAGGTCCGCAGTTCAAGTCTGCGAAGGCCCACCATTTTCACTACCACCTCCCAAGTAAGTAATTACTAACCTAATCAAGAATCAATCAAAACAAGGTCTACTTGTGGGTCTAGTTAGTGTTTTTTATTCTCCTAATGATTATCAAAACAACTTAATATATTAGGGCTATCATAGGTCTGACTGTTGTTTGACAAAATTATTCCTGCCTAAGTCAAACACTCCGAAAAACTTAACAATCTTTAACACCCAAAATCCTTTATGCATCTCGAAAATATTATCAATGTTGGGTTTTATTGGGTTGATATTTAACTTTCAAAGTAAGGTTTTGACAGGCTTTCGGTTTGTTAAATTTCACTTTGAACCTACCCAATTCCTCACCAATTCATGTGCTTTCGGGGTAGACTGTCAGTGAAGATAATAAAGAATATTCTAGGCTACGGAATAATCAAAATGGTGCAGTAAAAACTAAATGAAAGCTGATGGTATTTTGTAGTGTTAGAAACTTGGTCTCTTATGTTACACCTATGGGATTTATTTATAAAACCCTCTAAGTTTTTTTATAAATAAAATTGCTAAACTTCATGCCTAGTTTGTAGTAGCATCAATTTCCTTTAATTCTAGCAATTGTTAATTGCCCGTATTTTTAAGCATGGCAGGGATTTATTTGTGCGTTTATTTATTATTTTTAATTGTTTAGTTATTATCTTGTTCCTAGCAGGGTGCGGGGAGAATGAGAATACCTTAGGTGTTAAAGGAGATGATTTCAATTTACCTTGGCAAGAAGAATTAACGTTAGATGTTACTATAAATGATACCTTTACTGGTAATGTAGATGTTATTATTACTGCCGCCCCTACTCATGGGGAGCTTAGCAAGTCATCTAATAACCTAATTTATACTCCTTATGAAAAGACTCTGATTACGGATAGCTTTCAATACAAATTGAAGCAAGGTAGTACTTTTTCTGAAGAGGCAATCGTTCAAATATCGCTTGGCAATAATATTGAACAATTTGAATTAAGTGAAAGCGTGCTAATAGAAGATGGGGAAAATAATACTCTAATAATTAGAATGGCCTATCAACTACAAGATAATATAGATATTAAAATCGACCGGTATATAAATGAACAGTTAGATTTAGATTTTACTCCGATTAAACAAACCCTCATTGCAGGTAAAAGCAGCCATCTTATATCTTATACTCCATCCGTTATGGGCGAATTAAAGTTTGAAAAGCAACATAGTTTGAGATTATCTGCTGAGGCGATTATTCCAGAAAAAATTAACTTTGATTACACTTATTTGGCGGTAAGTGAACCCAACAAGATGTTTTTACCAAGAAAACACTCTTGGTATACACAAGATGCTGCAGACTTAATGTTAAATCAACGTGGCTTATCTATGTCTTGGTTAAACTACCCAACCTGGAATATTCCCCCTAAACCTACCTGGGCAGAAAACCCATATAAGAATAATTCTTGGTTACTTTATTACCATTCGCTATTTTGGTTATTTGCATATGAATATGCTTACGACCAAAGTGACAACGAAGAGTATTTGTATATCATTGGTAATACTCTTTTAGATTATCTTAAGCAATCACCTAAAGAGACTCCAAAAAGCTCGATGAGTTGGAATGATCATACTGTCTCACTTCGAACTGATGTTATTACTTACTTTTATAATAAATATTTTAAAGCACGCTGGAGTGAAAAAGAAAAAGAGGTTTACTTTATTGGATTAGATGAACATGCATCAGAACTTAGAACATTATTGGATAATCCTGTTTTTAAAAGGCATAACCATGGCATGTTCCATGCGCTCTCATTATATAACTTTGTGCATGCGTTTCCAAAGTATACGCAACATACAGATTATAAAAGCAGATCAATAGAGCGAATTATGGCTCTTTTCGATAACATGGTTGATATAGAAACTGGCGTATCGTTAGAGCAATCATCAAGTTATCAATTAGTTTCTATTAGATTATTTTTAACGGCAAATCGGTTAATTAAAGACTTATCTGGTAACTCAAATGTAAATGTAGAGCTATATTTGAAAAATATGGTCGATTACTCTGCTCATCTTGTTTATCCAAATGGAAAGGCTCCTGCTTCAGGTGATTCTAACTATGGGGCAAATTTTTTAGTTAAATTGAATAAGTATATTGATGGTTCAGAAATTGAATCTTTGTACTTAGATTATGTTAACTCTGAAGGGAGTCAAGGTAAAAAGCTTGAACAAGTTTTTACCTCTCAAAAAGAAGGTTATGCTATTTTAAGGCCTGCTGAAAATACTGAGTGGAACAAAGGAACCGTGCTATATAGTGATTTTGGCTTAAAGAAGTACTCTCATGGCCATCATGATGCCATGAGTTTTACTTCATATAGTGATGGGTATGCGCTGTTAATTGATTCAGGAGGTCCATATGTTTACACTGCACCTGAACGAACATACTATCGCTCTAAATACGCACATAATACATTGGTGATTGATGGAGTAACAGAAGTCTTAAATGATGCTAAACTTCTCGATGCACAATGCATTGATGACGTTTGTTATTCTTTCGGACAGCTTGTACAAGAAGATGTAGTTCATAGTCGACTTATTTTAATTGTAGGCAATGATAAGCCGAATATTTATGTTTTTGACTATGTCGATAGTACAACGATTCATAAGTACGAGCTTATTTATCATTTTCCCCCAACAAGCTCAGTGTTAGGCCAAAGCGAGTTGGATATAATTCAAATAGGTGAAAATAAATCAATTAGTATTTCAGTTTTAGCGAGTACAATTGTTGAGACGACTTATTTTGATGGTTATGTGAATGAAGACTTTAAGCAGGGGTGGGTCACTCCAAAGTATGCAAAAGAGTTAGCCGCACCTGTTATAAGTTATACTTCGACATCTGACTTTTATTGGTCTTTAACTCAAATACTGCAAAAAGAGCAAATGTTAAAACCTCAGGTCACGTTTGACCAAAGTACAAGTGAATTCCTGCTGATTTTAGAGGATAAACAGATTGTTTTAGACTTTTCTGACCTTAAAAATCCTCAGGTACTTATTAACTAAGAGTCCACTTTATTAGGACAAAAGCAAATTGCTGTGATTAAGGTTAACCATTCTAATTACTAAGTTTTAGGATCAATCTCCGCTAGATAAATAAGGGACGATGTCTGCTTTCGTATCTAAACTGCGTATTAACTGGCATGAGTTTGGTTCATAAAAATCGACCGCTTAGTGGTATCTTTTGACCTTATAAACTTTACTATTAAATCAAAGCTGTCAGATCGGATATGAGTTGCGTTAATAATTTAAAACACTCTAAAGGCCAGTAGTTATTCATGCTAACAAACAGTGTTGTAACAATTATATTTATTTTAAAAATGACAGGTTTTGTAAGGTTTATAGATTTATTATAGGTGAGGTTTAGGGTAGGTTAATTGCAGAAAAAACTCAGTGTTGTAATCGCTTAATTGATGAATGTAATAATTTATTCATAGTAATAATGAAGACTTCCTGATAATTTTGCTTTTTAAATTTAATATAAAAGGACAATTTGATGAATGAGTTATTGTTAAATAGTGGTGCAGGTTTAGCGATATCCTTATTTTTAGTGGTTTTGGCTATTCTTTGGTTTTTACTTCCATTCGCTATTTTTGGTACTAAAGACAAGTTAGGCGAGTTGATCGCAGAGACAAAGAAAACGAATGAGGAACTAAAGGCTTTAAGGGCAGAAGTGGCAATAATAATAAAAGATAGCCAAGACTCTGATTTCCCTCCTTTTAGAGCTGATTAAGGTCATAACATACTTGCATAATTGAATTGAAATATCAGATTTCATCAAGTGCATGTAGGGAAACTTAACAACTATTTTAGCCGACTATTAGAATAATCTTTAGTTTGAACTGGTCGATAGCCCTTACCTCTTGTTTTAGCTAAGTAAGATAAGTGATAAATGGCATCTTGCCGTGATTGGTAATCATCACGGTAAACCATGTGATAGGGGACCATTGTCATGTGACCCCCTCTAACAAACCACCAAGTGTCTTGAATCATCTCCCATATATAATCAGGTACTCTAACCTTTCGCCCCTCTACAAATATCGCCATGTGATAATGCTGCTGCTTTGAGCGTTCTTGTTCTCTGCACCACGCATACCCAATATCATTAAGTTTGTGTTTAGCTCTTAACCTATTAAATAGTACCTTTATAAATTTTGATATTTGAGTATTGTTGTCGGTATGAATATCTAAGTGAAGATCAAACCTAACCACAAGCACTCTGCTGTATTGCCGAGTCATTGCATTAAGTTGATTGATGATTGCTTTTAAAGGCTTCGTATAGATGGCTAGTGGATAACCTGATTTACTATAACCTGCATTAATCGACCAAATTTCTTTATCAACAGTAATGTATTCTGATGTGGTGGAATATTTACTCATAATACTAAAGACATACTTAGATATTATTTAATACCCCCACCAAAGTTAGTAAACACTATCGCAGCTATAAGCCCTTAGTTATAAAGGCGCTATGTAAAAATAAAAATAATTGCAAAACAAAAACCCGATAATCAGATTTCATTTTATTACATGCTAAATCGAGTGTTTTAACCTAAGGTTTTATAAGGTGATGTTCATAATTCTAATTTATGTATATAATCCTTTTGTTGGCTGACGGTCACTGTCTCGAAACTATAACCGCCAGCATTAATATCAAAGCCTATTACTGAGTAGCCTCATTAATGGGTTTTGTTTCTTAAGTCTTTAAGCTCCTTATATCTGAGTTTTTTATTTTCGATGGCCTTAGGTACTCGTTTCGCCTCTCGCACTGCTAGAGCTGCGCTGTTATTGCAGTGTTTGACCTTAGCTTCAGCTCTTGCTATCAAATCTGCTTTTAAGTCTCCATTGATGTGTCTTGCATCTAATCTCCAATAGCCTCTACCATGAATTAATAACCCATGTGTAGTTCTAAGCCCCTTAATAACATCTCTAACAGGTGTATCCTCGCACAGAGGCCGTAACTCTTTCGATGAGTGATATTCGAGGTCGGTTAATGCCATAAGAACGGCAAGTTGTTTGTCTGATATTGGTTTGTTTAAGTCAACCATAACTAAGCACCTCCTTGATTGTCATCAAGCCATTGCTCTATTACTGAGGTTTTCCAGCCTAAGCATTTGCCATTAAGTAAAATAGGAGGGGGAAGGACTCTGTCTTTTTTCCAATATCTCCAAATCGTAACTTTAGATTTATTAATAAGTGCGGCTAAGTCAGCCAAGGACATTATCTGATTATTCAGCATTGTTTTTACCTTTGTTAATGAATGCCAAGTAATAATAACAAAGGTAATACATTGAAATAATTGGGGGATAAGTAAAATAACTTTCCCCCCCATGGGGGGAGAATATAAATTACTTATCCCTCATGGCTCAATATCTTTTTTATAAGCAAGCCACCTGTAATACGTTTTTTGAATCAACTTATAATGTTCAAAATTTTCATCAATCAATACTTTATATTCCACTTCACCTTTTACAATTTTTGATAAATGCTCTTTGACACTCTTTCTATCAATACCTAAATTTTTAGATGTTCCAGAAATTGTTTTTATTTCGAAATAAGTCATTAATGTCTCAACCCAGAGGAATGGACTTGATTTCGGTGCATGATTAGGTTTTTTATATTTGATTGAATTGTATTCGTTTACCGTTGTACTAAGGGGTAGTTTCAATAGGTCGTTTTTTAAAGAATGTTTAACTAACTCTTCTACTATCGGGTGCTGTATTTCCGAATTAACCCATAATGATATAAGCCCAATAATAAATCGAGGTTCCATGACATTACCTGTAGCTATATATTCGGTGATACGGTTAATAGACTCAGCTTTGTGATCGTTCCAGCCCCGAAGAGCCTCTTGAGCGAACTCTTCACCAATACTTATTTTGTTATAATCCCTAAGTTCATTAACCTTACCCCGTAAATCATCGAACATAGCATTAACGCTTGGGCTACTATTAAAGGCCTTTTTTTCTGCTTTTGTCATATATAAGTAAAAGCTGGCCTTGTTTAATAAATATACAAAATATTCCATCATTTAGCTCCAAACGACAGCACATTGCTAGTTGTTGCAACATCGTTAAGATTTCGCTCCCATATCTCTAATGCCCTGAGCTTTTCGGGCATATATTCATAACGGTCATAATGTTTTGAACTAACATCCTGTAAAGCATGATTTTGAAGCCTGTCACGGATAGATTTACTAATACCTAACTCGCCCATTAAGGTTTTACAGGTTCTTCGAATATCACGGGGTATAAACGAGCGTATGTCGCTTTTGTCACGGTAGCGACTAATTGCCTTAGATAGTGAATCTAAGTTGATATGTTGCACCTCACTGAACCTATGAGGGAATATAAAGTCACTGGTGCTATTGGCTTGTTGATTGGTTAATATCGTCATTGCTGAATCGGTTAGCGGTATAAGGTGTGGTCTTTTGTTTTTTGAAATATCAGCAGTGACTAATAAGGTCTTAGATTCAAAGTTTACAGAACTCCATTTTGAGCTAGCAAGTTCATAAGGGCGTTGTCCGCCAGTATAAAAACATAATATTATTAAGTTGCGGATATGGCTGCCCATATTGAATCGGATAAACTCATTTTCTAAATCACATAATAATTGTTTAACTTCACTAATAGTAAGGAAGTGTTCGCCAATTCTTTCAGCTGATTTTTGTTTGGGAATTGCAGATACGGGGTTAAACAATAAACCAAATTTAGCATTACCAATATAATTAGCAGGGTCATTGTCATGCGCTAAACCATAATTAAATGCAGCCATTAAGTAACTTCTTACTCTATTGCTTTGCGTGTTCGCCCCACGCTTTATCATGTGGGCCAATATTAAAATCAAGTCGTCTTTACTTACATCTTTAGCTTTGGTCGCTGGCGCTATGAATGGATATACTTCTTTTTCTAATGCATCGAAAACAGCTTTAAAGGTTCGCTTACCGTCTTTTTCCATTTGTGCGGTATAGCTTGTAAATAATTGTTCAATGCTACCCTTTTGCGCTTCAAGCTTTACCTTGTTCTCTTTTTCATGGTTAATGATTTCCAGTTCAAGTCTTGGATCATCTCCACGCTGTAACATGGCTCCGAACTCTTTCGCCTTTTCTCTAGCACCAGCCAAGCTAATACCGAGTACCTTATCAGTAGTTTTGCCGCCATCATTGGGAACATTACCAATTAATATGAAATTGGCCTTAGCTCCTGCAAAATACCTGAAAACAAAGCGCTTACTACCACTAGGATAAACCTTAACGCATAAGCGGCCCATTCCTTTGCTGCCATTATCATCTGAGGCATAGTATGCAGAACTCTTTTTAAGTAGCCCTGTAATCTTGTTTGGGGTTAATTTTGCCATATCTCTTCCATGTTGCTAACTAGACCTTGTTTGTGACGGGGTCTAGTTGTGGGTCTAGTTAGAGTGTAACTTAATGAAAGAAGTTAAAACAAGAGGAAAGCTGATTGTTTATTATTTCCATTGATATATATGGTCTTTATGGGGTTTTTAATCTGAATGTTATTTGATGAAATGTATATGTCGCTTGACTCATAATCGGCAGGTCCGCAGTTCAAGTCTGCGAAGGCCCACCATTTTCATTATAAAAAAGTTACATTCGATCATTAATATAAAGTTATCTGAAGTGAACCTTATTTCTTCAATAGCTCTAGTCATTCGAATGGAAACTGTCTCAGAATAAATTCAATCAAATCCTACTTAACTAGTCACATTCAAAGTTAGTTCCACGCAGAATATTGCTCCCTAAAGTGACGTAAAAGTTGTTTACTACCCAAAGCTAGCAAAATAATTTACAGTGTTTATATAAATTCTAATAATAAATTATATAAATCATGCAAGCATCAAAAAAATCAATTAATTACAATAACCTTTTTATTTACTTTCTAGCCTTTAGCAGTGGTTTCTCTATCATGTGTATTGAGCTGTTAGCGGGTCGAATTCTAGCACCTTTTTTTGGTAGTAGTGTTCATATATGGGGCAGCATTATCACAGTGTTTATGCTCAGTTTATCATTCGGGTATCTATTAGGTGGTAAGCTTTCAACTCATTCAGCTTCACTTACTCGTTACGGCGCTATTTTTATCATTGCGGGACTAACCTTATTACCCATAGTTACTTCAAGCGAATGGTTGATGGAAAGTATTTTCTTAGCGGTGGAAGATTCGCGTTATGGCTCTTTGTTAGCATCAACAGCACTATTTTTTATTCCTACTATTATCTTAGGCATGTTGTCTCCCTATTCGGTTAGATTATTAGTAAAGAACTCTAATGAAAGTGGGCAGGTGGCGGGAAAATTGTACTTCGTTTCAACATTGGGCAGTGCAATCGGTACTATTATCACGTCATTCTATCTGGTCTTGTGGTTTGATATTAATACCATTGTATTGAGTGTGAGTTTGGTACTCAGTTTGTTAGGTATCACAACAATTGCACTGGCAAAAGTGTATGCTAATTTTTATAAAGCTGAAGTACAACGAGAGATCAGTCATGCCTAATTCAATAAATAAGTTTATCTACTGCGCTGGTTTTTTACTGAGCGTTTGTCTTGTCAATAACGCGATAGCTGAAGTTGTCCACAGTGAGCGATCTTTGTATCGAAATATTCTTGTGGAAGATAACGGTGACTTACGTTGCTTAAAGTTTAATGTTAAGAGTAATAAAACACGACAAAGCTGTTTCAATAAAAGCCAGCCAGAACAATTAGTGTTTAATTACACTAAGCAATTATTAACCGGGTTATTAGTTAATCCTGAGCCTCAGCGTATTTTAATTATTGGCCTTGGCGGCGGCACTATGTCAAATACTCTCCATAAGTTATTACCTGATAGTTATATTGATAATGTAGAAATAGACCATAGCGTTATTAAAGTTGCTCGAGAATATTTTGGTTTCTTGGAGAATGAGCAAATAAAAACCTATAGCCAAGACGGAAGAGTTTTTGTCAAAAGGGCTGTGTTAAAGAAACAAGAGTACGACTGGATCATACTTGATGCTTTCAATGGCGATTACATTCCTGAGCACTTAATGACTAAAGAGTTTCTAGAAGAAACTAAAAGCCTACTGTCCAAAAAAGGCATATTAACGGCAAATACTTTTTCTTCTAGTAAGTTATATGGCTATGAATCAGCAACGTACAAAGCTGTTTTTGGTGACTTTTATCAAGTGAGCAATAAAGATAATAATAATCGAATTATACTAGCCGGTAAAAATGGTCTAGATCAAAATTTTAATCGTGCACAAGAGCCAGTAAGCAAAAATGGGAGTATCAATAAGTTATCTATTGAGTTACTTGCCATTGGAGTCGATGCAAAAGAGCTTTATCAAAATATGAAATCAACCGCGATTCATCAAAATTGGTCTGACGACAATCCAGTATTAACCGATCAATTTGCACCAGCAAACTTACTTAATATTGATACTGATTAGCCCTAAGCATTAATATCAGTATTAATATTAACTTACCCTTAACTAGCGTTTATTAACGATTAAATGAGCGCTAGTGACAGCTTAACTAGTACTCATTATTTCTATCAATCGAGCAGGGATTTTTAATGTGTTTGTTGATCTTACTAACACAGAAGACAAATATAGATAAAATCCCTCTAACATCCAGCCAATTTATGTGAGAATGAATAAACTCACTTCATTGGATCAAAAAACATGTCAGTTTTCGAAATAAAACACCCTCTAGTACAACATAAAATCAGTCTAATGCGTGCCAAAGATATGAGCACTCGTAATTTCCGACAATTATCTGCTGAAGTTGGCAGTTTATTAACTTATGAAGCGACTAAAGACCTTGAACTAGAAGACTTCCAAATGGAAGGTTGGGACGGTGAATTAACGGGGCAGCGATTAGTAGGTAAAAAAGCGACGGTTGTTCCTATATTACGTGCTGGCATCGGTATGTTAGATGGTGTATTAGAATTAATACCTAGTGCAAAAATTAGTGTGGTGGGCTTATATCGCGATGAAGAAACGCTAGAGCCTGTTACTTACTTTGAAAAACTAGCCGGTGATATAGAGCAGCGTATGGCCTTGATCATCGACCCTATGCTGGCTACTGGCGGCTCAATGAATGCGACCATTGATATATTAAAAAAAGCAGGTTGTAGAGATATTCGAGCATTAGTTTTAGTTGCTGCCCCTGAAGGTCTTGAAAAGGTAAAAGCTGCTCACCCTGATGTCGATATTTATACCGCATCTATTGATGACCACTTGAACGAAAATGGTTATATTATTCCAGGGCTTGGTGACGCGGGTGATAAAATATTTGGTACCAAATAAAGGCTCTTGCAGTTAAGTGTTACTCATTATCAATAAAGTTAAATAATATAACTACTCAATAGGACCTTTTATGTCACAACCCTCAGTAAATAAGAGCAGTTTCAATCAACCTACTTGGCGTAATGCTCTAGCCGGGCTGCAAATGTTGTTTGTCGCTTTTGGCGCACTTGTTTTAATGCCATTAATTACTGGGTTAGACCCGAGTGTCGCATTATTTACTGCGGGTATTGGTACTATCTTGTTTCAATTTATCACCAAACAGCAAGTACCATTATTTTTGGCATCTTCCTTTGTCTTTATTGCGCCAATAGCCTATTCAGTTCAAACGTGGGGCATTGCGGCTGCGATGGGCTCTTTATTCGTTACGGGTTTAGTTTATGTTCTGATAGCTGGCGTTGTTGCAGTCCGTGGCGCTGGTTTTTTACATAAGCTAATGCCTCCTGTGGTAACCGGTCCAATCATTATGGTTATCGGACTGAGTCTCGCGCCAATAGCAGTGAACATGGCAATGGGTAAAACCGGTGATGGTGCGGCAGAACTCTTTCCTTATGCAGATTCTTTAATCGTTTCTATGTCAGCATTAATTACTACGCTGGTAGTAGCAACGTTAGGTAAAGGTATCTTTCGCTTAATTCCAATTATGGCTGGGGTAGTCGTTGGTTATACCATGGCGTCAGTGATGGGTATGGTGAGTACCGAAGCAATCGCGAACAGTGAGTGGTTTGCAATTCCTAACTTTGTAACACCTGAGTTTAATCTAGCTGCTATTCTTTTCATGTTACCTATAGCCATTGCACCAGCTATTGAACACGTGGGCGATATTATTGCGATTGGCAGCGTAACAGGTAAAGATTACACTAAAAACCCTGGTTTACATCGGACATTATTGGGTGATGGTTTAGCGACTTCTTTAGCATCGTTATTTGGTGGACCGCCAAATACTACCTACTCTGAAGTTACTGGTGCAGTGATGCTGACTAAAATGTTTAATCCTCGCATCATGCTTTGGGCTGCTGCCTTTGCTATTGGTTTGGCATTTGTTGCTAAGTTTGGTCTTGCACTGCAAACCATTCCTTCGCCAGTGATGGGCGGTATTTTGATCCTGCTTTTTGGCTCTATTGCCGGCGTAGGTATGAACATCCTAATCAAATCTCAAGTAGATCTTGCTGAGCAGCGTAATCTGGTAATCGTCTCAACTACGTTAGTTTTTGGTATTGGCGGCATGGCTATTGGAAATGATGACTTTAGTTTAACTGGTATCAGTTTATGTGGTTTAGTGGCCATTTTACTCAATGCTATTCTTCCACAAACTAAGCTTGAAGACGAAAGTTTAGTACAAGAAGGAGCTATTGTTGAAGACATGGTTGAGCATGACAAGGGAAAAAAAACTAACTAAAGCAGGCATTGTTAATTGAACCGACTAAAGTCCTTTGGTGGTTATTTATCAACAAGGGGGGCTTTATTACTTAGATATTTGTATTTATCATGAGTCTTTATAAGCTGCATAGTAGAGCTTAGCTCCTAGATCTTGCTTCACGCTGGCGCGTATCCCACATTGTGGAATGTCATTTCATTATATTGATACATTGAACCACGACAATTCATGTACTATGGATGAATATATCTTTCGCTAAATATAGCTTTGGCTAAATCTAAATTTGGGACTTAACAATGAAATTAACAGTATATCTTTCTGGTGAAATTCATACCGATTGGCGTGAAAAAATTATTCAAGGTTGCCAAGATAGTGACCTAGACATTGTATTTTCTTCTGCGGTTACCCATCACGAAGCAAGTGATAGCGCTGGTGATCACCTTGGCGCTGAAACAGAACAGTTTTGGCGTGATAATAAATCGGCAAAAGTGAATGCAATGCGAACCCAAACACTCATTGAACGTTGTGATCTTGCTATTATCCGTTTTGGTGATAAATATAAACAATGGAATGCCGCTTTTGATGCAGGTTATTGTGCTGCGCTTAACAAGCCTTATATAACCTTGCATGGTGAAGAGTTAATTCACCCGTTAAAAGAAGTTGATGCAAGTGCACAAGCTTGGGCCACCTCGGTTGAACAAGTGATAACTACATTAAAGTATATCAGTAGTAACTAGTTTTAAGCGTTAAACTCAATAGCCGCTACTAACGTGTAGTGGTTAGAGTATTACGCATAATAGCTCACTTCACCCCAGATTCTAGATTCAATTACTACCTTCATTGCAATAGTAGATAGGAACTTATAGGTTATAAGTATTCATGAATTATTCCTTTGAGCATTTTGCTAAAAGTATTTTAAGCAGCTCAGCTCAAGTAATGTTGCAAGCCAACCCTATCACGGGCCTTTTATTCTTAATTGGTATTGGCATAAACTCAATAACTATGTTGCTTGGCTGCTTACTGGCAATTTTATCAAGCTTAGTCACCGCTAAACTCTTCCAGTATGACTCTGAACCTATCAATAAAGGCACTTATAGCTTTAGTGCCGCATTGGTTGGTATCTCTGTATTTACCCTGCTACCACTTAGCTTTATCGTTTTTGTTTTAGTTATATTCGGTGGGGTATTATCGACACTGCTAATGCACTTTATGATCACTAAAATACCATCTATGCCAGCGTTAACGACACCTTTTATTCTTACAACTTGGATAATAGTACTGATTATTGATTACGCAGCGCTAGTCATTCCAAGTCTAGAAAATCAAACTGGGAGTGTAAATCTCGAGAGTATTATTACACCGGTTACCATGTCATTTATTGATTCATTGGGCGGCGCTTTTCGAGGGGTAGGGCAAGTTATGTTACAAGATAACTGGCTTTCAGGTGCTGTGTTTTTTTGTGCACTGCTATTCAGTTCATATAAAACCGCTTTATGGGCAATTTTGGCTTCACTCACTGGTTTTGTTATTGCTACCTGGTTAGGTTTTTCTCAAGAGAGAGCTGAGATGGGCCTTTATGGCTTTAATGCTTGTCTTATTGCTGTCACACTCATCGATCGCTACCCAAACAAATACTGGCTTACCCTATTTGCTATTTTACTCTCTGTTTTGATTACCAGAGCTTTTGAAGAGGTAACTATTCCTGCATTAACAGCACCCTTTGTTATGACTATTTGGATTATCGTCGGGCTTGATAAATTAAGAGCTATTTTTGATAAAGAGGAAAGAGAGGTTGGCTAAGAGTAACATACCTGTCGACAGACAATGACGACAGGTATGTTGATGCTAGGCTAGGCTAGGCTTACTTGCAAGTTATCAATTAAGCGCGCTTTTCCGCAATGTGCAGCCGCTAAAATAACTAATTGGGTGTCATCTTCGCTGGCAGGTTGTAAGGTTTTTGCATGACAGACATGGAGGTAGTCAGTGTGTAAACCCGCATGATTAATTGCTTTTGCTGCTTGTCTAGCTAAACCAATAAAGTCAATGCTGTCACTTTTAGCAAAACCGATACTAATTTGATCTGCAAGCCATTGCAGGTTTTGTTGTAAAACTGGTGCCGCCTCTTTCTCGTCCGCAGTTAAATAACCATTTCGAGAACTTAGTGCTAAGCCACTTTCTTCTCTACTGGTTGCTACTGGTACTATAGTGATGGGCATCGACAAGTCTTCAACCATCGTTTGGATCACTTGTACTTGCTGATAATCTTTTAAACCAAAACAAGCTACGTCTGGCTGTACTAGGTTAAATAATTTGCAGACTACCGTAGCAACACCGCGAAAGTGACCAGGGCGACTTTCACCACAATATCCATCAGAGACATTAGGTACTTCAACAAAACTTTGTTTAGTGAGACCTTTTGGGTAAATAATGTCAGGTGTTGGTGTAAAGAGTAAATCAGTGCCTGCAGCCGTTAATTTTTGCTGGTCATCACTCATGGTACGCGGATAGTTATCAATATCTTCATTGACACCAAATTGCATAGGGTTAACAAAGATACTGGCAACTATCTTATCTGCATGTTTGTGTGCTTCATCCACTAACGAAATATGACCGGCATGTAAGTTACCCATAGTAGGTACAAATGCAACGGTTAAACCTTGCTGGCGCCACGCTTTTACTTGCGCGCGTAATTCACTAATTTGACTGACTGTTTTCATAAATTTATCTTGTTGTTATTTTTTATAATTGTTTATTGCTCGGCTGTTACTTAAATATATGCTCATCGCCGGGAAAGTTACCTTGACTGACTTCACTGATATAAAGCTCAATTGCTTTTTTAATATCACCAGTGTCTTTTAAGAAGTTACGTGAAAACTTAGGCATATAATTACAAGCAATACCTAAGGCGTCGTGCATAACTAAAATTTGTCCATCGGTATCTTTACCAGCACCTATACCAATGGTTGGAATGGTAAGTGCTTTAGTGATAGCTTTACCTAAAGTCGCTGGAATACATTCAAGTACTAATAATTGAGCACCGGCCGCTTCGAGGGCTTTTGCATCAGCGATCATCTGTTCGGCTTTATCACCGTCACGGCCTTGTACTTTAAAGCCGCCAAAAATATTGACAGATTGTGGTGTTAAACCTAAATGTGCGCATACAGGAATACCACGTTCAACCAGTGCTGAGATGGTGTCATTAAGCCAAGCACCACCTTCCATTTTTACCATACTTGCGCCTGCTTGCATTAATAGTGCTGCGTTAGCTAAAGCTTGCTCTTGAGTGGCATAACTCATAAAAGGCATATCGGCGATAATAAGAGTCTCTTCAACACCACGTTTAACGCACCGTGTATGATAAGCCATATCTTCGATAGTTACCGGCAGTGTGCTGTCTTCGCCTTGTAATACCATGCCTAAAGAGTCGCCAATAAGTATGGCGTGTATGCCTGCTTGGTCAAAAAGTTTTGCGAAACTGGCATCATAGGCGGTAATTGTTGATATTTTTTCGCCTTGCTGTTTCATGTTAAGCAAGCTTGCGGTGGTGATTTTAGCCATGACTTTTCCGAATAGGTTAATTAGCAGTAGTTCTAATGATTATTATAGTGTTAGGGGAGTGATTTTAATATTTATTATTTTAATAGTGGTAATTTTACAATACCATTATTGTCTATTTCATTAGCAAGTAAGCTGACTGGTGTACCGTCTGGTAAAAGTAAATCAGACGCAATATCAGCTAACGGAAGTAAAACAAACTCGCGTACTTTCATGCCATAGTGAGGCACCGTTAAGCGCTCATTTTCTATAGTTTCATTACCATATAGTAAAATGTCACAATCGAGAATTCGTGCGCCCCAACGGTTATCTTTTCGTACACGACCTGCTGTATTTTCTATTGCTTGTAAAGCGTCTAACAATTGTAGTGCAGACAAACGGGTCTCTAGGGCAATTACTGCATTGATGTAATCATCTTGATCTTGAGGACCCATAGGTTTACTCAAATACAATGGTGAAAACGCAACAACCCGACTTGCTGAAATACTGGCTATTTCGTTAGCTGCTTTGCTTACTTGCATACGCGGGCCAGATAAGTTGCTACCTAGACCAATGTAAGCCGTTACTTTGTTTTGCATCGGCTTGCCGTTATGATTCAGTTGGCTTTGCAGCAGGTTTACGACGTTTTTTTGGCGTACGTCGCTTTGACCCTTGTGGCGATTTAACGCCTTTGATCATTTGAAGACGAGCCTCGTTTGACACTTCTTGAAAGTCTGTCCACCAGTGTGCTAATTCTTTAAGCTCATCTGTATCTTCAATTTGTGCACGTAATAACAAGAAGTCATAACCGGCTCTAAATTTAGGATGTTCAAACGTTTTAAAAGCACGTTTTCCTTCGCGGCGGTTTAACTTATCCTGCAGTATCCAAATATCCTTAATAACAGATTGAAAACGTTTAGGAATGGCAATGCTGCGTTGTTGCTCAGGCATTATTTCATTGAGAGCAGCAAAGAAGATATCTTGTGGTGTAAGCTGTGTCGTCACTTTAATTTGCTGTATATGTTTTTGTAATGGATACCAAAGCATGGCAGCAAATAAAAATGCGGGTGTTACTCTTTGGTCATTGTTTATACGTTTGTCAGTGTTTTCCATTGACAGCATAATAAAGTCTAACAAAAATCGTTGTTCGTCTGATTTATCATTAAGCGCTTGATCAACGGCAGGGAAGAAATAGCCAAAAAGATTATAGCTACGTAGTTGCTCAAAATTCGCGACAGCTTTACCCGAGATGAACATCTTTAAGAATTCTTCAAACAAGCGAGCCGCTGGAATATTAGCCATTAACGAAGATAGTTCTTTAATTGGCGCTTTAGTCCCATCACTTATTTTCATATCGAGCTTAGTGGCAAAACGAATCGCGCGTAACATTCTTACCGGATCTTCACGGTAACGTGTTTCAGGATCACCAATTAAACGAATGACTTTATCGTTTACATCTTGAACGCCATTCGCAAAATCATACACTTTAAAGTCTTTAGCTGAATAGTAGAGTGCATTGATAGTAAAATCTCTGCGCTCGGCATCTTCATCTATACTGCCGTAAATATTGTCACGCAATAACATACCATCTTCGCTTTGCTTAGATGTTTTCTTACAGTTTTTTTCTTGGTCAGTTGCATTGTCATGATGACCTCTAAAAGTAGCAACTTCGATTATTTCACGACCAAAAACAATATGCGCTAAACGAAAGCGTCGACCGATCAAGCGACAATTTCTAAATAAAGCTTTAATCTCATCTGGCGTTGCATTCGTTGCAATATCAAAATCTTTAGGCTCGAAGCCTAATAAAATATCACGAACGCCACCACCAACAAGGTAGGCATCAAAGCCGCCTTTATTTAAACGGTATAATACTTTGAGTGCATTTGGGCTAAGTAATTTACGTGATACTGGGTGCTGATCTCGGGAGAAAACCAATGGATTGTCAAAGGATGCAGTGGCAACACTAGTATTGCTACTGGTGCTTTTTTTAGCGCTCTTTTTAGGGGTCGTTTTAGCGATAGTTTTACTCACTTTTTTGGAGAAAACTCTTTTGCATAAATTAATAACGCTTTTGATAGTCACAGGCCTTTAAGACAGACATAAAATAGTGGCGCAATGATATAACAGTGGAGGGCAAAAGAGAATAACAGACGGGATAATTAGCATGAAAAAACAGCAAAAAAGGCTAGAGAAAGCACCATAAGAAGTAAAGCTCATGTTTCTTTCTCTATACCTATTTATTTATACTGCAGCTACCAAGGCAATGTTTCGCCATTTGAGTGCTTAAATACACCGGAGTCAGCCATGGTTAAGTTATCCATTAGGGTGATTAAGCGCTCTGCCGCTTCGCTGGCGCTGATGTCACCATTACTTAATATTCCGTTACTATTTACCATCTCTGTTTGCACATAACCTGGGTGATAAATGCCAACAGATATATTTTCATCACTGAGGTCTCTTGCCAATGATACCGCCGCGATATTTAGCGCAGCTTTGGACATACGATAACCATATCTGCCACCCGAAGTATTATCGGTAACAGAGCCCATTCTTGAAGTGATTAAGGCAATTTTGCTACCTGACGATAAATTTTCGAGTAAAGCATGGCTTAAAAATAAAGGGGCAACAGCATTAACATTAAATTGCTCAATAATGGTTTCTTGGTTTAAATCACTCAATTGCTCGTCACGTAAAATACCGGCGTTATTGATTAATAAGTCAATGGCAATACCGTTAAGTGCCGATACGGCTTTATCAATACCCGCTTGGGTGGCAACATCAATTTGTTCTACCACGTTTACACTAAGCGCATCTAGATCCTTAGAGCTTTGACGACAAAGTGCATAAACGGTATCGCCACGTTTTTTACAGATACTTGCCATGGCATAACCGATACCACGATTGGCGCCAGTAATTACAACAGTTTTATGTGTGTTAGTAGACATAATATTTCCTTTATTAAATGGTTTTTCAGTGGTTCACTTCTATTATTTAATACTAAGTGATTTAAGCTATGGAATAGTTATGCTTAATCAATATTTATTTCAACGGTATTAGGTACAAGGCTACGCTGCCAGTGATTAATAGCCCATTGAATTATCTCTTCAACGCTAGCGCTTGTTAATTCAGCTACTGGTGATTGACCTAAAAATTTTAGTGCAGCAATAAGCGCTGGCTGTGGTTTATCGTTATCAATCGCTGGCGCTTTGTTTTGCTTGCTAAGTTTATAACCATCACTCGTTATTGCTAAGGGAATATGACCGAATAAAGGTGTATTACATTTCAAAAAACTATTGTTTAAGGTTTGAAACAGAGTCAGTTGTCTGGCTGTTGGCTCGAGTAAATCACACCCCCGAACAACATGGGTAATACCCTGTGCAATATCATCAGCAACTACGGCAAGCTGGTAGGCGAATAAGCCGTCTTTTCGGTGAATGATAAAGTCTTCATTTGCTAATGCCTGATCGCAAACTACACTGCCTTGAAAAATATCATCAAATTGATGTAAACCGTAGTGGTTAACAAGCCTTATAGCGCTGTTTTTTTCGGGATGATTAACTCTGCGACAATGACCTTGATAGATGCCACCAATACTTTTGATTTGTGCTCGAGTACATTGGCAAAAATAGCTAAGTTCTTGTTGTGCTAGATTAGCTAGAATATCACGGTAGTATTGAGATTGATCACTTTGATATAGCTCGGTTTCATCCCAATGTAAGCCATAAGCTTCAAGCGATGTTAATATTGCGGTGCTAGCGCCTTGTTGCTCGCGAGGAGGGTCTATATCTTCAATACGGATTAACCATTTACCTTGTTGGCCATTATCGTTAATAAACGATTTAGCATCAAGAAAACTGGCAAGCGCAGATATTAGGGAACCAAAATGGAGTAAGCCTGAAGGGGATGGAGCAAAGCGACCACGGTATTGAGAAGCCTGCTTAGGCTCCTGTGGTCGCTTGATATGCAAGTTTTGCATGTAAACTATGTCTAGTTACAAGTGGCTAAGATTAGCTACTTTTAGCCAGCCATTTGACGTTCTTTAATTTCAGCTAACGTTTTACATTCAATACAAAGATCTGCAGTAGGACGGGCTTCTAAACGACGAATACCAATCTCTATACCGCAAGACTTACAAAAACCAAAATCGTCATCTTCGATTAACTGTAAGGTTTTTTCAATTTTCTTGATCAGTTTACGCTCACGGTCTCGTGTACGTAGTTCAAGACTAAACTCTTCTTCTTGAGCTGCTCTATCCACAGGATCTGGAAAGTTTGCTGCTTCATCCTGCATATGCGATACGGTACGATCAACTTCTTCACGTAACTGTAAGCGCCAAGCATCTAAAATTTTCTTAAAATGCTCTTGTTGAGGTTCTTCCATGTACTCTTCGCCAGCTTTTTCTTGATATGGCGCAACGCCTGCTAAGGCAAGGATACCTAGTGGCTTGTGTTTAGTTGTTGGCATGCTTAATTCTCCCAATGCTACATAGACCAAGGCAATTTAATAATATATCACGTTTTGAGTGATAGAGTGCCTTTGTTGTAAGTGCCAATATGTTATATATGACCCGATGATGCAGGACTATATTGTGTCGCACATGATAAAAATCAACAGATTAGCTAAAATAAATATTTTTATGTAATATTATCAACTAGTTAATGGTGATGATAACTTTTATTCTATTCTTTAAAAATTTTGAGCAAGCTTTTTTAGCAAGTTTTACTAGGTCTAGTCAATCTTTATCGTTCAATAAAAGGAATTTTTTCACATAAATTTAAATCTAACTGACCGAGGTTGAGCGAAAAACTCGCTTTATAGGCAATTATTTCAACCCCTGAAATGTGAGCTTCTTTAAGTAAGCTTGCATACGTTGGGTCAACATGACTCGCGACAGATACATCATTAATACCACTATGTAATACGGCAAAAAATAATACCGCTCTATGGCCCTGTTCGACCATATCCATTAATTCACGTAAATGTTTTTGTCCGCGAGTGGTAACTGCGTCAGGGAAATAGCCATGGTCGCTGTCTAATAATGTCACTGATTTAACTTCAATATAAGTGTCAGGGGCATGATCATAAGTGGCTAAAAAATCAACGCGACTATTTTCATTGCCATATTTAACTTCTCGTTTTAATTGAGTGAAATTAGCTAACTCACTGATCAAGCCTTTATTTAATGCTTCTTCGACTAACTGGTTGGCCCGTAAAGTGTTTACGCATATAAAGTGCTCAGCTTGGGTTTGAGTGATTTCCCAGCTAAATGGGTATTTTCGCTTAGTGTTGGTTGAGGTGCTATACCAAACAGTATCGTCAGGCTCAGCACAACCTTTCATTGCACCAGTATTGGCACAATGGATGGTTGTTTCCTCGCCGTTATTAAGTGTAATATCGGCTAGAAAACGTTTATAACGCTTAATTAATTTGGCGGGTTGTAATTGAAGTATCATTTTAAAATTAGCTAACTATTTTTTCTCATCATAGCGTAATTTATTACAGACCTGATCACTTTAATTAACTAATGCAGTATTTCGGCATTTATTCTTTAATAAATTTTCTTGTTCTACAAAGCCATTGAGCCAATCGGTTGCACTGTTACTATCACTAAAAACATGGAACTCTATTTGACAGTCTTGGTAGATGCGTTGTAATTGCATTTGCTGTATATCAGCATAGGCACTATTTAAAATAACAACTGCAATAGCGATCATACCTTTTTTTTGTCGATACTGTGTTGTTTCTCTTAATTGCTGTTCTGCATCAGGAGTAAAAATACTATTGCCACGAAAGGTGATTAAGGAGCCCCAGGATTCACCATTCATTTTTTCAATCAATTGCTTTATATCTTGGTGATATTTTTCCATTGTAATGTCATTAAACGGTCCTTGTGCATCGACTAATAAAATATTGTTCTGTTGTTCAATAACATAACGTCCATGTGCCGGATATTGCATGATTGTTCCTCTTTGATTATCTCTGATTAATTAAGGGGGAACATCTAGTAATAGCAGTCTTTTCAGAACTTACCAAGTAAGCATATAACTTTTTTTTTGCAAGTTTTTGGCTTGGTTTTTTATACTTTATCAATGATTTTTTTCAATTGTTGTCGGAGTGTCTGTTATTACGCTGTTTTACTTCCAGCCAAGCTGTTGTTCAAAATCTTGATCTAACTTTATAGCAAATTCTTTTGCATGCATTGCTACTTGCTCTAACTTTATTTCTTCTTCACTTTGTGGCTCATACTTACTGACTTTGACAGGGTATCCACTTTCATCAGTTGCCATAAAAGTAATAAAGCAGCGGTTAGTGACAACATAGCTATGTTCTTTAGGGTCGCAGGCGCGTACAACCACATAGATGTGCATACTACTGCGACCCGTGTGTACTATTTGTGCTGTTACCGTAATCATTTGCCCCACTAGTATAGGGCGAATGAAGCGGATGCCATTGGCTGAAATAGTCACACTGTAACGCTTACTCCATTTTGCTGCACAAGCATAAGATGCTTGGTCAATCCATTTCATCACCATGCCTCCGTGAACCTTACCGCCGAAGTTAACATCTGTTGGCTCAGCTAAGAAACAAAACTCAACTGTGTTATCGAGAGATTTTTTCATTTATCAATACCTAAAGAGCTATTATTGGCGGTTGGATTAATTATAGACAAAATCAATTGTTTATCGAGTTATCCATGTGGCCATTTAATATGCTTGCTTAGTCTATTTACAAATGTTCAATACATTCGTCTGTTTGGGAATATGCCCAACAAGTAATAATTGTTATGATGAGAGCCATTTTACTCATAATTTTATTTTATCAATGGCCGTAACACCTTCTTTACCTATAGAAGCAATTAAACAACAATTTTGCCAAGCGCTTGAACAGCAAAATACGCTTATATTATCGGCTCCCCCAGGGGCGGGTAAATCAACATGTTTACCTTTATGGCTGTTAAATTTGCCAAGTTTGGCGAATAAAAAAATATACTTGCTACAACCTAGACGTTTAGCCGTTAAAAATATTGCCACGTTTTTAGCAAAACAGTTGCATGAAAAGGTTGGGGAAACCGTTGGTTATCGATTACGTAATGATAGCAAGACGTCATCGAATACACGCCTTGAAGTGATTACTGAAGGCATATTAACGCAGATTATTCAAAAAGATGCTGAGTTATTAGATACCGCATTAGTTGTGTTTGATGAATTTCATGAACGAAGCTTGCAAGGGGATTTAGCTTTTGCTCTTACCCGTGAAGTGCAGACAGAATTACGAGTTGATTTAAAAATACTGTTGATGTCTGCAACGTTAGATATTGAGTATTTAAGTCAAGCATTGCCTGATGCTCACTTGTTAAATAGTGAGGGGCGAAGTTATCCAGTTGAAATCAGTTATCAAGCACCCAGAGCCCATCAACGTTGGCGTGACCATGCTTTAGCGGTGGTTAAAGATAAAATGTTTAATCATCAGGGATCCATCTTAGTATTTTTACCTGGTAGCGCCGACATTCGTTTTCTAGCTGGGCAATTAATCGCTCAGCAAAGCGAAGGTATGAAAGTTTGCCCGTTATTTGGTGAGTTGAGTTTAAAGGAGCAGCAACAAGCGATAGCACCTTGTGTAAATGGTCATAGGAAAATTGTTTTGGCGACTAATATAGCTGAAACATCACTAACCATTGACGGTATTGATCTTGTTATTGATTGTGGACTTGAAAAAGTTGCTGTTTTTGATAGTGCTAGTTTGATGAATAAGCTCATGCAAAAACAGATATCCAAAGCTTCAGCAGTTCAAAGGGCAGGGCGAGCAGGGCGACTAATGCCCGGACACTGTATTCGTTTATACCCAAAAGATGACTTTGAGCGTAGACCTCTGCACAGCGTTAATGATATTCAACAAGCGGATATACTGCCAACACTTATTGAAGCAGCTCGATGGGGAGTCTCTACTTTAGCTGAATTACCCTTATTGGAATTACCCAGTAAAGTTAAGGAACAGCAAGCCTGGCAAGAATTACGAAGTCTGGCGATTGTTGACGATAAATTTTTACTAACCAAGCACGGTGAAAAAGCGTCTAAATTACCTTGCCACCCACGTTTTTCTCATATGATTTTAATGGCACAAACTCATGGGCAGAACTTAACGTTATTGGCTTGTTTAATTGCCTCTTTACTCGAAGAGCGTGATATTTTAAAAGGCGAACAGGCGAGATATGATTGTGATCTCATTCATCGATTGCAACTACTGACTCAGCATAAGAGCAATAAAGACCCTTTATTAGAGCGAATTATACAACAAGCAAATCGACTGGCTCAAAATGTACAATTGCGCTTTAGCGTGCATTCATTGGATTTAACGAAAACAGGTTTACTACTTGCTTATGCCTACCCGGAACGCGTTGCGAAATCTCGAGGAAATCATGGTGATTTTATTTGCGTTAATGGCAAGGGAGTATCTGTTAATGAGCAAGATGCTTTAGCAGGAGAAGACTTTATTGTTATCGCTCAAACCAGCCTACAAGCAAGCCAATTAAATGTCAGGTTAGCGGGTCAAATTAGCTTGGAAGAAATTACCACTACTTTTTCTGCACAAATAAAGCAGCAAGACATCGCAAATTTTGATAATAAGAGCGGAAGATTAATCGCTAAAAGACAAACATCATTAGGAGCAATTGTTTTATCGGAAAAACCATTGAAACAAGAGGTCACGGCTGAAACCATTAGCACTATGTGGTGTGCCTTGTTGAAAAAGAAAGGCTTGAGTTTTTTATCTTGGCGGGCTGATGATTTAGCCCTTAAAGCGCGTTGGCAGTGGCTGAATAAGTACTTCCCAGAATATAATCTAGCGGTTATCGATGACGGTCTATTATTAAATAAACTAACAACTTGGTTTGCTCCTTTTGTTGGCGGGGTAAAAAATAAAGCGCAGCTCGACAAGTTGGACTTATCACAGATGTTATTATCTTTGCTTAGTTATCAACAACAACAAATATTAAACCAAGCGGCGCCTACGGTTTTTATTGGACCAACAGGCAGGAATTGCCCAATTAGTTATTCTCTAGATGAATCACCAAAAGTTTCATTACCAATGCAAGAATTATATGGCCTGACCATAACACCCTGTATTGGTGCTATTAATGGCATAAGTAAACAAAATCAAAGTATCCCTTTGTTGTTAGAATTACTTTCTCCTGCGCAACGGCCCATTCAAGTAACACAAGATTTAGTTAAATTCTGGTCTGGGAGTTATCAAGCTGTGCAAAAAGATATGAAAAGTCGTTACCCTAGGCATTATTGGCCAGATGATCCTGTTAATGCAAAAGCAACCAATAAAATGAAGCGCCATATAAAAGAATAATTGGTTTTAAAGCTGAGAATGTTAAATTTTAAGCAGAAAAAATAATCAGTAAATACCAACCGCTCCCAAAGTATATTAAAAACTATGTCGATAAAAAAAATAAAAAAAACTAGTGTCTCAACTAATAAAAAAAATTTAATGTTACGTCGAATATTAATAACTTTGGGTAAACTCGTTATTGCTAGCCTATTTACCTTAGCAATATATTCTATTTACCTTGACGCTAAGGTCAGAAAAAAGTTTGAAGGACAGCGTTGGCATGTGCCTGTTCAAGTTTATGGCCAAATAAAAACATTACAGCTAGGTGAGCAGGAAAGTATAGAGGAAATAGCCCAGTCACTAAAAATTAATGGTTATCAGAAGGTAAGATTTACCACTCGAGCAGGGCAATTTTCTCAATCGAAAGCACGTTTAAATATTTTTCAACGTGCTTTCGATTTTGCTAGTGGCTCAAGTACGGCACAACAACTTAGCATTGAAGTTGTTAATGGTATTGTTACTTCGCTGAGTGTTGATGGCCAAATTGTTGCCACATTAATGCTTGAACCACAACTATTAGCGCGCTTAGTACCTGATAATAAGGAAGATCGCATACTTGTATCTCTAGAAGAGCTTCCTAGTCAATTGATTGATACATTGCTGTTAATTGAAGATCGTGATTTTTATCATCATCATGGCGTTTCTCCTGTGGGAATTTTTAGAGCTTTATTCCAGAATATTCGTGCGGGACGTACAGTACAAGGCGGCAGTACCTTAACCCAACAGTTGGCAAAAAATATGTTTCTTAACAGAGAACGAACACTTTCTCGAAAAGTTAAAGAAGCGCTAATGGCTGTGATTTTGGAGCTAAGATATAGTAAAGACCAGTTACTCGAAGCTTACATTAATGAAGTCTATTTGGGGCAGAACTATGCTAATGGCGTGTATGGTTTTGGTTTGGCTGCGCAGTTTTATTTTGGAAAAAATATTAATGCATTAAGCCATGGTCAAATGGCTTTACTGATAGCCCAAGTTAAAGGGCCCAGTTATTACGACCCGTGGCGTCATCCTGAACGCGCGATAGAGCGTCGAGACCTGATCCTTAGGCTTATGTTTGAGCAACACTTATTATCATTGGCTGATTTTGAACAAGCCGCTGAATCTGCGTTATCTATTAGGTCGCATAGGCGGTTAGCTAAAAAAAATTACCCTGCTTATTTACAGCTCGTTAAGGCAGAGCTTAATCAACATTTATCAAGTTTTGCCCAAAAATCTGGTATTAAAGTCTTTACTGGCTTTTCACATCGAAGTCAGCAGCTTTTAGAGCAAAGTATTACTCAACAGTTGCCTTTACTTGAGAGTAAATACCAACAAAAAGATTTAGAAGCTGCAATGGTCGTTACCGACATTGCTACGGGTGAAATTAGAGCACTGGTTGGTGGTAGAGAAAGTGGATATGCTGGCTTTAATCGTGCACTTAATGCAAAGCGTCATATTGGTTCACTAATTAAACCGGCAATTTATGTTGCTGCACTTGAGCGTTATCAAGAATATAATTTTGCCACCATTTTGGATGACAAAGCGATTACCTTAAGAAATGGTTCGGGTAAAAAATGGCAGCCTAAAAACTATGATGGAAAACATAAAGGACAAGTGTCGTTAATCGAGGCGTTAGTTTATTCCCTTAATATACCAACGATTAATCTTGGCATGAGTTTAGGCTTAGATAGTGTAGCTGAGGCGATTAAAACACTAGGATATCAGCATAAACCCCAAATGCGTCCTTCAGTTTTACTCGGTGCAGTTAACATGTCGCCATTGGAAATTAATCAATTATATTTAACAATTGCTAATAGAGGTTATTACCAAAAGAGCCATACCATCACTGAAATACTTTCTTCAAAAAATGAAACGCTTTGGAAAAAAGAGCAGTCAAGTGAGCAGCGTTTATCAAATAATGCTGCCTACCTACTAGATTATGCTTTAGAGCAAGTGACTCAGGTAGGCACTGCTAGATCACTGACTTGGCGTTTAAATAATAAAAAAATAGCGGGTAAAACGGGTACAAGTAATGCCTTACGAGATAGTTGGTTTATCGGTTATGACAATAAGCACTTAGTAACAACTTGGTTAGGAAAAGATAATAATAAGCCTACCGGCCTAACGGGAAGTAGTGGTGCCTTGCCTTTATTCGCTAGTTTCATGAAAAAACAGGGCATTGTAGATAAAGTTGTCAAACAGCCTGAGGGTATAGTTGTTACTCTTTTTGAGCAACAGACGGGTAATGCCGTTACACAAGAGTGCGCTAACACCGTAACTTATCCTGCGGTGCAAGATTCAATAGTTATTTCTAAGCAGTGCTTACTAGAAAAAGAAGATAATAGGTCTTGGTTTGAAAAAGTTTTTGGCGAGTAGTAGGTTGTTTAGTCAAGTCAATGTAGACAGGTTGAGTCTCGTTTAGAGCGAGTGAAAGCATTGAATTATGATAACTATATTGCAGTAACATTTATTATTTCTAGGAAATATATTTACTTAGCAAAATACAGGTAAATATGAACGCTCAAGAATATCCTGTTGAGCGTTCTTATTTAGCCATCATATTAAAAAGTTACTTTTACTTTTGTTAATGCGGCAACATCGGTGATGTTTACTTTACCTATACTTCTTTGTAATTTTGCTGCAGTTTTATCTGCGCCATAGCTTTGTGCAAAACTGATAACGTCTTCACCATTACACATTAATTTTAATGCAACGGTTTTAGTTTTTAAGCGGTATGATTTAGTTGTGCCATTAAGCTTTATTAGACTATTACTTTTAGCGGCTTTACAAACATCTATTAGGGCTTTTTCCATATAAGGCGACATTGCTGCTTGGCTTGGTAAACTCATTGCTAATACAGGTAAAGAAGCGGCAAGTGCAAGTAATGTTTTTTTGAAAGTAGTCATGGTAATTCTCCAGAGTGTTATTGTATATCGTTAGTGTTTTTTACGGCCTCGTTATGTAAGGCACATCATAATAGTGGACTCTTTTTAGTTAAAAGTTGTAACCATTTACCCAGAGGATGTAAGTAAAAATCCAGTATTTTAAGGTGTATGTTTTGTAAGTGATTGATTGTAAGTTTATTCAGCAGTAAACTTTGTTTAACACTGACATTAATATTTACATTTAGTGTTATTTTGACATACGAAAGTAGCTGTAGATGTGATTAAACTTGCGATGATTGCCCTGTTTATAAAAATTTATTTGGCGACACATCGTTTAAAATTACTACGGTAACTGGTTTTATATACAGTTTTCGGTTTGGTTATGTTATTGTGACTAAAATAATTCGGGTAAAAGTTAATTTAATACTTAGGTATTATTATTTTTACAGTGTGATGAGTCTTTAATAAGCTCAATAGGTAGAGGTGGGGAAACTAATGGCAGTTGAAAGTCGGTTTGTAGTAATTAGAAACGGGGTAGAGGCGAAAACATTTATGGATAAGAAATCAGCTGATGAATATGACAAAATGTTGGATATGGCCGATAACTTAAGCCAGATGTTCTCCCAATCATCGGTAGAGTTAAGTGATAGTGCCAATGAAGAGTTAAGTATTTTCTTAGCACAGCATAGAGAAGAGGTACTTGTTGCACTACTCGCTAAAAAGGCGCCAAAAATCGCAGTTAAAAAGTCAGTTGAAAAAACAGCTGAAGTTTCTAATCTTGAGGTGGTTGATAAGGAAGAAAAAAAATTAGCGACTAAAGCTAAAAAAAGCAAGGTTAAAGTAGCCTAGCCTCATCGTCCTGATCACTTATAAGAAAAATCCTTACTTCAATTCAGCGCCTTAAATTGAAGTGGCTCAAGTAATCTGAAACATCTATTTTGATTAGTAACGGGTATAACGTATTGTGATATTTTTTTATGCTTGAATATCAACTTATTCGCAGTAAGCGTAGGAAAACACTCTCCTTACAAGTTCGACATGGTCATGTGACTGTGAGAGCGCCTCATTATATATCATCAGCCTTCATTGATACTTTTATTCAAGAGAAGAATGCTTGGTTGCGCACCAAATTAGCTGAGCAACAAGAAGCATTAGAGTTTTGTGACTTTACCCAAGGATCAAGTTTATTGTTCTTAGGTGAGCAGCTCACGTTAAATATCTGTTCGGCAAAACAATCTACTGTATTTATTGATAGCCCCTTAGTCAGTGAAGTTGAATTATATAGTGACTATAAGCCGTCTTTGAGGCAACTTAATGTTGTTATCAGTGAAAGAGTAAGCGCTAAGTTAACTGAGCCCCTAGTTAGGGCTAAACGGGTTAAAAAATTACTAGAAACTTATTTTAAGCAACAGGCCGAACAATTATTTATTGAGCGTCTTGAACTTCTAAGTAATCAAACATCTTTAATTCCGACAAAAGTAACTGTTCGTCAATACCGCGCACGTTGGGGGAGTTGCAATAACCGAGGTGAATTAAGCCTTAATTACCTTTTAATCATGGCGCCAGTATTTGTAATTGATTATGTGATTATTCATGAGTTATGCCACCTAGAACATTTAAATCACTCTAAATCTTTTTGGAAACTTGTTGAACAATACTGTCCAAACTACCAAATAGCCAAGAAATGGCTTAAAACCCACCAATCACAATTGCATTGGCAAAATTTGAGATAAAGATAACAAAATACTCAAAGATCAATGGTATTCATCACCAAATTAGACAAAACACTAACCGTTAACTACACTTTTTTGTGTCCCCATAAATTATAATTACTGTCATTAACTATCTTTATTTCTATTTAACTTGATAAGGCATCGTAATGAAAATTAATTTACATAGTATCCAGATTTCAGCTGTTTATGTTTCCTCTGCATTTTTATCTCTTGCATGTGCTTCATTTGTGCTTGGCGGCTAATTTAAGCTAAGTCGAACATCTCATGTTTTAATGCAAGTTACCTTGTTATTTATCCCCCTCCAGTTACTTGAAAAGTACTGTAATTTCACGTAATTACATTTTAATGTCTCATGTATACAAAATATCTTCACAATAGTGTTAAAAAAATGAAATTGTTGATTAACAATTGCTTTTTTTTAAGGTAAATTATTGTTTATAGAATAATAAAATAAGGTTACCCCTCTTATGAGCCCATCGGTGCTTATTTGTGATGATTCCAATATGGCTAGGAAGCAAGTGCTTAGAAGCCTTCCTGAACAATGGAAAGACAATGTTCAAACTGCAACCAATGGAGCAGAAGCCTTAACCATTTTAAGAAATAATGAGATTGAAATACTTTTTCTTGATCTAACTATGCCAGGTATTGACGGCATTGGTGTTTTACAAGGAATTAAAAAATTAAATATCACCTGTAATGTCTTTGTTATATCTGCTGATATTCAACCTGAAATGCAAGCTAAGGTAAAAGCACTCGGCGCAAAAGAGTTTATACGTAAGCCTGTTAAACAGGATGTTTTATTTAATAACTTACAGCAGCATAATTTATTATGAATGAGTTTCACTTAACTGAAGATCAACAAGACTGTTTACAGGAGTTGATTAACATTGCTATGGGGCAAGCCAGTGATCAGCTTGCTCGCTACCTCAATACTTTTGTCTACCTAAAGGTACCCAGTATTGAAAGTGTTGATGCAAAAAATTTAATGGAAACCTTGAGTCAGCAAAAAAATACCCTGGCGGTTATTAGCCAAGGATTTTTTGGTTATGAAGGTATCCGCGGTGAAGCGCTGTTAGTGTATCAAGAAGAAGATTCTGGGCGTATTGCCGATTTATTGGGGTATGAGCCTGATGAGTTATCGCAAGATGAACAATTAATCGATATTAGTTCTATTTTAACTACTACTTTTTTGAATGTATTTGCTCGGCAAATCGATAATCAAATGTCTTATAATGCGCCTAAATTACTACCTAATGTAAAAGATAAGTTATCTGAACATTTACAACAAATGCCATTTAGTTGGGATTTAGCGTTAAAAGTGAATATTAACTATCAAGTTACTGATTACTCTTTTAATTGTAATATGGTTTTACTAATCCCTGAGACAGCAATTATTAATATAAAAAATGTACTTGACCGGATATTGGCTGAATTTTAATGCTTGATATAAATGCGCTTATTTCACCAGAAAATAAAACACCATCGGCTTTAAGTGAGCAAAATCTGACCCAAATTAATAACCAAATAGCGAATCAATTAAATACCGGTATCCTAGTATTAGATGCTGAATATAATATTGTCATGTGGAATCGTTTTTTGCAGGTGCATACCGATAAAGTAGCCAATAATATTATTGGTCAATCGATCTTTATTGCCTTTCCAGAAGTGCCAGAGCGCTGGTTATCTCGAAAACTTGATTCAGTTTTACAATTAAATACGCCAAGCTTTTGTTCTTGGCAACAAAGACATCACTTGTTTGAACTACCTCATACTCGTCCTATCACCACTGATAGCGAATTTATGGCACAAAACTGTACCTTTTTACCTATTGAAACCGATGGTATAGTTAAAAATATTTGTATCCTAATTGAGGATGTGACAGATGTTTGTCATTATCAAACTCAATTACAAAAAACCTTAGACGAGCTTGCAACAATAAGCCGTATAGATGGTTTAACACAAATATATAACCGCAGGCATTGGCAAGGATCATTAGAGCAAGAATATGCGAAAGCACAACGACATGATAAGAGGTTGTCGCTGATAATGCTCGATTTAGACTACTTTAAGTTACTCAATGATAATTATGGTCATCAATGTGGCGACATGGTGCTAATTGAAGTAAGTGCCTTGATAAGTTCTTTATTAAGAGTTGAAGATATATTTGGTCGTTACGGCGGTGAAGAGTTCGCTATTATATTGCCTGAAACAGAGTTAAGTGGTGCAATGGAGCTTGCACAGCGTATTTGTAGTAGCATAGCTACAAAGCCCTTAACGTATAAAGACCATAAAATAAAGGTTACTGTAAGCTTAGGTGTTGCACAGCTTAGCGCTGAAGAATCTAATTATGAAATGCTAATTACTCAATCAGATAGTGCTTTATATCAAGCAAAAGCTCAGGGGCGAAATCAGGTCTGTTGTGCCGATTTCTCTACAAGCAAGCCCATCGATTAATACACTGTGATCTAGCAAGGCTATACCCGCTGCCATTCAAGATGCATGTTTCAGAGCGCTTGAGCGATTTCAATTCAAGGCGCTGTGATGCAATAATGGTTGTTCCATTATAAATCAAAGCAACGATGAATTGATATTGCTCAAGCCCTTCTTTGATGGGTCTATAAATGATTTACGTGGCGTTATTTATTTAAACCATGGAATGACCATGGTATAAAATAAGTGCCTTACCTAAATCATTTTTAGTTCCCACTGAAATCAAGCACTTTGAATGGTAACGGGTATATACCCGCTGCACTTGAAGATGCTCGTTTCCCCAAAGGGCTGGTTTATAAGCACTTTAAGCTAGGTTATAGACTTCGACAATAACACTACACGGATGTAGCTTAATAGTTATTCAGGAGCACATTCTCCTGAATAACTATTATCTTCAATCTAAGCCTTGCCTAAAGCCGTTTATAATTCCAGCTGAATCCTGCACCTTCAAATGGCACGGGTAAGTAACAGAACTTTTTCTTTATTCAAGTTTTTATGCATAAACTATAACTTTTTATTTGTTTTTATTTGTCATTAAAGATTGACACTTATCATGACTTAAGGCATTTTAGGCTTATGAAAACAAACAACAGCCACATTATTATTATTACCACCACCACCCGAATTGGGATGGCGGTCGCTGGCTAACGTGTAAAAAATAAAATTTTTATCGAAGCCCGTGACCTGAAAAGGTTACGGGCTTTTTTATGCTTACAATGAAGAGTATTAACTCTAATGACATGTAAGGACTTAAATCGTTCTGCATAAAACGAGAGTTTTTATTCATTATTCTTTAGAAAGGAAAAAACATGCGTGTACTTAAATTTGGTGGCTCTTCATTAGCTTCTGCAGAGCGTTTTCGTCAAGTTGCCGATATTATCAAAGACAAAAGTGAGTCTTCAAATATTGCTGTTGTGGTATCTGCGCCACAAGGGGTTACCAATCATTTAGTGGCTATGGCTGAAAACATTAGTGATGAAGCAAAATTAGTAACAGATTTAGGCCACTTCAAACGCGCAATAACGGCTATCATTGATGATTTATCAGCAAGTATTAGCAACTTTAATCATCAACATTGTGAGCAAGCATTAACTAATTATGAGCATCAACTGCAACGTTATATGCAAGGGGTAACTTTATTAACTTATTGCCCTGATCATATTCGAGCGCGAATAATCAGCACAGGTGAACGTTTAAGTGTGGCAATACTTGATGCGGTATTACAAGCTTATGGCTTACAAGTATCATTATTAGCACCCGAAAAGTTTTTATATACCAATAACTCTTCACTTAATGCGGTAGCAGACTTAGTACTATCAAAAGAAAAGTTCGCGCTTGAATACAACAAATTAACTCAAGTCTCGTTAATGCCTGGTTTTATTGGTGTAAATGCTGATGACAATAGTGATATGCCGCAAGTCACTACGTTAGGTCGTAATGGCTCTGATTACTCAGCTGCAGTATTAGCTGTTTGTGCAGAAGCAGAGTGTTGTGAGATATGGACCGATGTAGATGGCGTTTACAACGCTGATCCTCGATATATTAAAGAAGCTAAGTTACTTGATTATTTATCTTATCAAGAAGCGATGGAACTATCTTATTTTGGCGCCAGTGTGTTACATCCAAAAACAATAGGGCCTATCGCTCAATATCATATCAACTGTCTAATTAAAAACACCAGTAATCCAAGTGCCCCAGGTACCTTGATTTCTAGTGAAAACGATCAACAGAAGCGTGTTAAAGCTATTTCTAACCTTGATGACTTAACCATGGTAAATGTGTCAGGACCTGGTATGAAAGGTATGGTCGGTATGGCGAGTCGCGTCTTTGCAACCATGAGTCGCGAAAACATTTCGTTGATACTGATTAGCCAGTCTTCTAGTGAGTATTGCATTAGCTTTTGTATATATTCAAGTGACGCTGAACGTGCGAAACAAAGTTTACAAGATGAATTTGAACTAGAGCTTTTAAATGGCTTACTTGAGCCTTTATCGTTAAAGGGTGAGTTGTCAATTGTCTCACTGGTTGGTGATGGCATGCATCATCAACGAGGCGTAGCCGCTAAATTCTTTAGTTCATTAGCGCAAGCTAGAGTTAACGTGGTTGCTATTGCTCAGGACTCTTCTGAACGTAGTATCTCAGTGGTAGTTGAACAACGAAAATGTATGGATGCGATGAAAGTTAGTCATCAAAATTTCTTTTCGCATAAACCAACGATTGATGTTTTCTTAGTAGGTTGTGGCGTTGTTGGTAGTGAGCTAATCGCGCAGATATCTCGCCAGCAAGCGAGTTTAAAAAAGCAAAATATTGTTTTGAAAGTTTACGGTATTGCCAACTCTAAAGGCATGGTATTTGACAAAGAAGGTATTGATTTAAATAACTGGCAAGATGTTGTTGCCAATGCGAGTAATGCCTTACCTGTTAATGTAGATAACCTTAAAGGCTTTGTTCGTGATAATCATCTAATTAACCCTGTGTTTGTTGATTCAACATCAAATGAAGCATTAGCAATGAGTTATGTAGATTATTTAGCTGAAGGCTTTCATATTGTCACGCCGAATAAAAAGGCCAATACAGATTCTTGGGAATATTATCAAGAGCTACGTAGTACAGCACAGAAAACCAATCGTCGTTTCTTATATGAAACAACTGTAGGTGCTGGCTTACCGGTTATTGATACCTTACAGAGCTTAATTAAAGCGGGTGATGAGTTACAACGTTTTGAAGGCGTATTATCCGGTTCATTATCGTATATGTTTGGTAAATTAGAAGAAGGTATGTCGTTATCAGAGGCTACCGCTATTGCCAAAGAAAATGGTTTTACTGAACCAGACCCTCGCGATGATTTAAGTGGTATGGATGTTGCGCGTAAATTATTAATTATGGCGCGTGAAGCGGGTATGCAATTAGAATTATCTGATATCAACATTGAGTCAGTATTACCGAGTGATTTTGATGCCAGTGGCGATGTAAGTCAGTTTATGAGTAACCTAACTAAGCTTGATAGTGATTTCGCTGAGCGCGTAGCAAATGCTAAATTAGAAGGTAAAGTGCTGCGTTACATTGGTAATATTGTTGACGGAAAATGTCAGGTTTCTATTGAATCTGTCGGGGCAGACCACCCATTATATAGCATTAAAGATGGTGAGAACGCCTTAGCTATACATAGTCGTTATTATCAACCATTACCGTTTGTTTTACGCGGTTACGGTGCGGGTGCAGCGGTTACAGCCGCAGGTGTCTTTGGTGATTTATTAAGAACCTTAGCGTGGGAGCAACAACACTAATGTCAGTCAGTAATATTAATAATAGTGTGTCAGTATTTGCACCGGCTTCCATTGGCAATGTCAGTGTTGGTTTTGATGTATTAGGGCTGGCAGTCAAACCAATCGATGGGACTTTATTAGGAGATGTTGTAAAGGTAAGTGCAACAACATCCAATGAAAGTAGTCTAACGGTTACCGGTAACTTTGCCGATAAATTACCAAGTAATAAAGAAGATAATATTGTTTGGTCATGTTTATTATTGTTTAATGAGCAATTAAAAAATGCTGACAGAGTTCCTGTTTTTGTTGCCCTTAGCTTGGATAAAAAAATGCCTGTTGGCAGTGGTTTAGGCTCAAGTGCTTGCTCTGTTGTTGCAGCATTAGCAGGCTTAAATGCCTTTTATGCTAAATTTCATGACTTTAGTTTCTCTGAAAATGTGTTATTAAAAATGACAGGGCAAATGGAAGCACAAATTAGTGGTAGTTTACATTATGATAATGTAGCGCCGTGTTATTTAGGTGGCTTGCAATTAATGGTGCCTGATGAAAATGTGATCGCGCGCATTTTACCCAATTTTGATGATTGTTATTATGTAATGGCCTACCCTGGTATTGAAGTATCGACTAAAGCTGCACGGGATGTTTTACCAACCAATTATAGTCGTAGTGATGTTATTCATTATGGTCAAAACTTAGCAACATTTGTGGATGCTTGTCATCGTCAAGATAAGGACCAAGCATTCTCAGTACTAACCGATGTTGTTGCTGAGCCGTATCGTACTAATTTGTTGCCGAGATATCAAGAGTCGCGAGATTACTTGACGGCACAAGGCGCGTTAGCTGTAGGTATTTCAGGCTCAGGACCGACACTTTTTTGTGTTTGTGATAACGAACAGCAGGCAGAGCAATACGCTTTATGGTTACAAGATAATTACTTACAAACAGCACTAGGCTTTGTTCATGTATGTAAAGTAGACAACGTTGGCGCAACCGAAATTTAATTTATAGCGATTGACATTGGTCAAATATGATCACGATAGCTAAACAGTTTAGTAAATAGATTATTAGGAAAGACAGTGAAATATTATAATTTAAAAGAAAATGACGAACAGGTATCTTTCTCACAAGCCGTAAAGCAGGGTTTAGGTAAAAATCAGGGATTATTTTTCCCAAGCTCAATGCCTAAATTAGATAATATTGACGAACTACTAGCACTGCCTTTGGTAGAGCGTAGTGTCAAAATATTACAACCTTTTGTTGAAGGTGACTTAACGAAAAGCGAATTAACTGACATTGTTACTGATGCCTTTAATTTCCCTGCTTTATTACAACCGATAAGTCCAGACCGTGCAATTTTAGAATTATTTCACGGGCCAACGTTAGCGTTTAAAGATTTTGGTGCGCGTTTTATGGCTAAATGTTTACAAGCCTTTGTTGCTAAAGACGCTAAAGCCACAGGTGAAACTAAACCGCTAACTATATTAACTGCTACCTCTGGTGATACCGGCGCTGCTGTTGCTCATGCATTCCATGGTATAGATAACATCCGTGTTGTTATTATGTATCCAAAAGGTAAAATTAGCTTACTGCAAGAAAAAATGTTTACTACCCTTGGCGGTAATATTGAAACATTAGCCGTTGATGGTGATTTCGATGATTGTCAGGCACTGGTTAAGCAGTCTTTTGATGATAAAGAATTAGCAAATACTATCGGTTTGAACTCTGCAAACTCTATCAATATCAGTCGATTACTTGCTCAGGTTTGTTACTATTTCGAAGCAGTAGCACAGCTATCAAGAGCAAAAAGTGACTTAAGCAGCATAGTATTCTCTATTCCAAGTGGTAATTTTGGTAATCTTACTGCTGGTTTGTTTGCTAAAGCGATGGGATTACCTATTAAGCGCTTTATTGCCGCGACTAATGCTAACGATACCGTGCCACGTTACTTAGAAACAGGTGAGTGGACGCCGAATAAAACGGTAGCGACTATTTCAAATGCTATGGATGTTAGTAATCCAAATAACTGGCCACGTGTCGAGCATATGTTGAAAAGTGGTATTGTTGAGCAAGGCTGTGTCAGCTCAGTATCTATCGATGAAGAGCAAACTCAATCAACGGTTATTCAACTAAGTAAATTAGGTTATATCAGCGAGCCTCATGCCGCTGTAGCCTATAAAGCATTACAATATAATGCAGCTGAAGACGAATTTGGTGTGTTTTTAGGTACAGCTCATCCGGCTAAATTTAAAGAAGTTGTTGAGAGCATTCTTGGTCAACCTATTGGTTTACCAAAAGAATTAGCTGATTGTGCCGGTGAGCCAATTTTGTCGCAAGATCTTTCTGCTAACTTCAGTGATTTACGTAGCTATTTGCTAAGTTAAGCCGAGTTAAATATCGAAATAACACTTTTGACAATGCTTAACGGCTTTGCTTAAGTTAAAATACAACCTTAATATAAAAGCTATCACTTTGGTGATGGCTTTTTTAGTATTAACGGCTATAAAAATATTTGGATATAGATATGATCAAACCACAATGGCAACAGTTAATTAGCCGTGAAGCTAAGCAAAGCTACTTTAAAAATTTAGTTAAAGAAGTTGCTAAACAACGAGCTACAGACATTTCAATTTATCCTGCAGCAGATGACGTTTTCAATGCCTTTAATCACGTTGATTTAGCTGATGTAAAAATTGTTATTCTTGGTCAGGATCCTTATCACGGAAAAGATCAAGCACATGGTTTAGCCTTTTCAGTACAAAATGGCATAAAAGTACCTCCATCACTGGTGAATATGTATAAAGAGCTGTCAACGGATATCAAGGGCTTTAAAGCCCCCAAACATGGCTGTTTAACGCATTGGGCAGAGCAAGGAATTCTTCTGCTAAATACAGTATTAACTGTGCAGCAAGGTAATGCTCATTCTCATGCAAAACTGGGGTGGGAGTTATTTACCGAGCAAGTTATTAATGAATTAAATGAGCAGAATAATGGCTGCGTGTTTATCTTATGGGGAGCACATGCCCAGAAAAAAGGGAAAAAGATAAACCAAGATAAACATCTTGTTTTATCTGGTCCGCATCCATCACCTCTCTCAGCATATCGCGGGTTCTTTGGTTGTCAGCATTTCTCTCAAGCCAATAATTGGTTAGCGAAACATCAGATTAATCAAATTGATTGGCAACTTCCGGAAGAGGCTTCTAACAGAAGTAATTAATAAGTACCTATACTTTTTAAGGGTTGTTGGCAATTTAACCTGAAACTTGTGGTTTATACCCAAGCAACCTCAAAATGCAGGATTCAGCTGGAGTTAGAAACGCCTTTAGGCAAGGCATTGATTGAAGGTAATAGTTATGCAGGAGAATATGCTCCTGCATTCTCTATTAACACCATCCGTGTAGCGTCATTATCGAAATCAATAACGATGTATAAAGCGTTTCTAAACCAAGAGCTCTGGGACGTCTAAGCAAATCATGCTCGTCGTTATGTAGTTCATTAAGGGAGTAACCATTAATAAAATACACGCCTTGATCATGAATCGCTCAGCCGTCCTGAAATGAGAATTTTGAAGTCGCTCGGGCATATGTAAAAGGCTACTTGTCGAATATAGTGTTGTCATGCTTTGGTAGAAGAAGGGGAATGGCAGTAATATATTTGATCCTATTGGCTATACAAAAGACAACAAATTAGTCGAGCATAATGTACGAGATTAAAAATGTTAGTTACAGCGAGTACTTAACAACTTTATAATTGAGTTGAGTCTGCTATATTCTATAGTAGATGTATTGCAGTTACTGGGAACTATAATGAGTGTCAATTTTTCACAATTCGATGAGTCGTCAGTTATCATACTTAAACTATTAGCGCAGAATTTTCCTACGCCAACAGAAATAGGTTTTAATGATGTGTTTCCAAACTCTGAAACTGACAAACGAGCGGCTCATATAGGTACGTTAGCTTTTTTACGTCATGAAGATCTCATCGCTCATGAGGTAGGTAGTGCATCATCTTTTATTCTTACTCGAAAAGGTTTGGGCTTATTTGATGAAGATATATTTCAACATATAAAAGACCAGCTCCATAGTGAAGCTGAGGATATTTAGTCATCAACTTACAATCACTCTCTAAGACAGCTAAAAGCACTAACTCTCAAAGTGAATAATCATTTCAGCCGCTTCACAGTGGCAATCATGACCACATAAAATACAGTTATAACCCTGTTTACTCTCTTCATTCCACTTGCCGGGATGAGATTTCACTAATTTACCGCCACATTTACTAAAATAGGATACGGCACTATTCTTAGGGCTTTGTTTCCATAAATGGCTTATACCAGCTTGAGCACCTTGTAGCTCTGCTGCTTTAATGGCGAGCTGTAATAGTTGTTTACCAATACCCACACCGCGGTATTTTTCATCGACGGTATTACATTTGAAATAACAGCATTTCTGACGTTCTACCTGCCATAAATCTGGCGAACACCATTGATCAATTTTCCAATTATTAGCCGAATAAGTACTACGAAAACCAACAACTTGGTCGTTGAGTAAAGCAACAAAACTACAATTTACATCGTTAATTATGCCTTTATTGGTCCATTCAATGAGTTTTTTATTATCTAAATAGCCCTCTCCATGAACATGGTTGGCCAGAGTAATAACTTGTGGAAAATACTCTGCAGTTAAAGGGGAGTATTTAATGGTGTCTTTGTTAAGTATCATGAGGTTATACCAATTTGATTAAATTTCTTCACAACTCAGAGCTGTATTAGCGAGCTTATAACAAGTAAAATTGATTAAACATAGTCATTCTATATTTCATAAGTTTTGTGCAGTTATCAGTTTGCTAATAAGCTCCCAAAGGGCGAGTACCTAATAAAAGGTAAAGGCTTACATGCTGCGTTATTGATTTTAAGAAGGGAATAACCATTCTCTTCAATCAATGCACTGCCTCTAAGCCTTTCAAATATCGCTGAGTGAGAAGAAACTTAATGGAATTGGTATACCCCCCAAATGGGGATTATTTAATCATTTTATTTCTGCGATAGTATAATTTACTAGCATGATAAATTTTTTGCTATTTACATAAAAGATAAAATAAGTAGGTAGAATGATATGATTAATAACAATCAAGTAGAGACATTAGCAGTACACGAAGAAAACATTGATATAGATGCATTCACCGAACATCAACGAGAGATAGATGCGATCAAAATCGATGCTAATTTCGACTCTGAAGTTAATCATAGTTATGTATTAGGCTACAATTAGCCACTTACTACGTTTTTTTACACGCTACGAATACACTTAGTAGCGTGTCTCATCTCACATTTAAAAGACCTGTAGCTAAACTTAGCTTACGCTATAAAGCTAGCCATACAGTCTGTCTGAAAGTTATACCCATCAGACCTCAAGATGCTGCTTCAGAGCTAAGCTAGAAATCAGATCAAGGCGCGATACGAAGAGAATGGTTATTCCCTTATCGAGTATTGCAACGCTGGACTGGTTTTCTAGCTTAGCTCCCTACGGCAAGGCGGTAAAGGGTCTCCTCCAGCGTTATTGATTTCGACAATAGAATGACTATTCTCTTCAATCAATGCCTTGTAGTTAACCCTTTCTCGACTTGCTGAAACCTGCATCTTGAAGTAGAGCGGGTATCGTATATCGAAGATAAAATACTCAAGGTAAATTTTTAATCATGTCCAATGA
>CAJXYE010000036.1 GCA_913063325.1 uncultured Colwellia sp.
GAAGGTTTAGACCTAATTACCGATCTGGTTGAAAAAGCCGATGACCGTATTATTATTATGCCAGGTTGTGGCATCACTATTAAGAATGCTAAGAAAATAGCTGAGCGTAGTGGTTGTAAAGAAATGCATGTTGTTGCCAATGACTTTGTTGAAAGCAAAATGGACTATCGTAATGACAATTGTTTTATGGGCACAGAAATGCGCTCGGCTGAATATCATCGTAAGGTGACTTCGGCTGCGCATGTTTATACTTTTAAACGGTTATAGCAGTTATAGCAGTTATAGCAGTTATAGCAGTTATAGCAGTTATAGCAGTTATAGCAGTTATAAGAATAACTTTAAGCACTTATAATAACTTCTTTAGCCCTCATTAAGGGCTTAAATTATTTCATCCACCGATGGGCTTACCTCAATCTGTAAGTCCTGTTCAACCAACGCCTCACATTTTCAATTGAATACAAAAAACACGGGAAATAATAAGACTTAACAACTTGTTTTTTTCTCCTCTCTTACCTGTTTACATTAGAATAAATCGATGTATTTAATTATCAACAAGTTTTATGCTCTCCATTGCATTGATACAAATTTTATCTGCATACCCCCTTATTGTCAGCTATAGGATTTTATTTAAGCAATAGAAGGTTTTATAAGGTTTTTTACCACTCACCAATATATCAATAAATTCAATCAATTAACAAAATAAACCGAAAAAAAAGTTCTATTATATTAGATTTTAATACGATTGATTGAAACTGTTTAAATTCTGTAATAATTTCACCTCAGCAACGTTTAGAGCCTATATGCACAACTAAGGTATAAACGAGAACTCATCAAACAGATAATACAAGGTGACGTTATTATGAAAAATAAAAAAAACATCTATATAGTTTCTCGATTAGTAAAAGATGCCATATTCGGCATGGAGAACTTGTTTAAATCTCTTGGCTATAAAGTAGAAGTTGTCGCCGACAACCCTTCATTAATTAACAAACTTAAGGGCAGCATTGTCATTATGGACTGCCTTTCATTAAATTGTGATAGTCAAGGCTTCCCTATCAACACCTCTTCTTATATTGAAAAACATAAAGTGATACTTTCTCATTTATCCAAGGGCAGTATTAACGAAGCCAACGCCATACAAATGGGTTGCAGCGGCGTATTATATGATCATCTTCGTGATGATGAAATCATGAAAGCGATATACACCATTCAAGCGAATGAATATTGGTTTAGTCGAAGAAATATTGCCATCGCGTTGATTAATTTAACGAAGTTTTCTAACCCGCAAAAGCATGAGGAGCTGTTGCCTGAAGAACAAGCCGTAGTTGACTCGTTAACAGAACGAGAGCTAACAATATTAGGCTTAGTATGCAAAGGGGCAAACAACAATGAAATTGCTGACGCTTTATTTATCAGTCTTCATACGGTTAAAACCCATATTTACAACGCTTTTAAAAAAACCCAAAGCAAAAACCGAATAGAACTTATTTATTGGGCAATGAAAAATGGTATGTCTGAACTATTAACTGCTTAGCATGGTATGCCGTGTACCGCTATAACGAACACTCGATTTAAAGAAAACAGGCACAAGGAAGTGTTTAGCTGATTGTTACCATTAATCGTTCAGTTTAGGTTTAGGTTTAGGTTTAGGTTTAGTAAAATAAGGATCATATCCACAAGTAGCTATCACTAGTTACCAATACTTATTACTCCCGTCATTGCCATCATTCATTGCCATAAATCATTGCTATCACTTATTAATGAAAGAATGGACAATTTAATCTGCACTTTTAGCAAGCTGAGTGGTGATTAAATCAATTTTAACCACTCTAGTGAGCATATCTGTGTCATATCTGGTGACTAATAAACGTTGATTGAATTTATCAAGATATATGCTGCCTCTGCCAGAGCTATCGGTTGAAAAATATAATGAAGATCGCTTGGTATCGTATGGCTTAAAGGAAATTCCTTTTGCTTTATAGTTACCACTTCTTAAAAAATAAATACCCTCTTTAGTTGCTAACCAACTACGACTTTGTCCTGGGTGTGGAAGACCATAGGTTAATTGTTGAGTTTCTTTGCTGGAAAAATTATGACGATAAACCACACCATTCGTTTTTTGATAAAGCAGTTCTTCCTCACCTTGCTCATTTTTGAGCCATTGAGCAATACCAACATCTTCTAATATCAGTACATCCTGATTGCTATCAACATAGCGGTATAAATTTTCCTGAAATTTATTTGCTTTTAAGTAAAAGATTTCACCTTGGGCATTATAAAAAGGCTCTTCTAACTTGCTCTGTACATCAGATAACCAAGTCAGTAGTTTTTTATCCATACTAAAACTAAATAAGCGCGTATCTGCCATGCCCAATATATTTTTACCATTAGGATGCGCACTAAAAGAATGAAACGATATATTTTCTATAAAGTTAGATAGTTGCACAACAACATCATCAGCACCACGTAAGTAAAATTGATTAAAACCCGACCTATCTGAAACAAAAAACACCGAATTTTTACTCACTTGCACCGCATTAAAGTCATTCGCGCTTGAATCAATAATCACATTTTCTTGGGGTTCATCATTTAAGCTAATAGCGGTCAAATCAATTTGAGATTTCAGCCCATAAACAGCAAATATCTCCCCCTTAGCGCTTTGGTTACTAAACGATGATAATAACTGGGTATCTCGGGCTATGGGCGTGACTTTATTGCTATGGATATTTATATTAATCAGTCGATTAAATTTTTTATCTTGCAGATAAACCGATTGATTGTCATTACTCCAAGCAATACCATCGATTCTTGACGTTGCTGTCCAAAGTATTTGTTGTTGATTTTCCTGGGTTAAGTCTTTTACCACCACTTCAGCTGTTCCACCAGCCCCTTGCAACACAGCCAACCAGTTACCGTTCGGCGAAAGCTTCTGATAATATTCGACTTTATTCAGTCCTGAGCGTTCTAGAACGGAGTGATATGTCTTATTTTTTAGATGGTAACGATAAAAAGCAAAGCCTATTGGCATTTGAAAATCACGAAATATAATTTCTTGGTTATTTGGCAGAACTAATACCTTATTAGAATCCAGCCTTTTATTGCAGTTAACAATCTCCTCTTCTATGTGATCAGAAAAACCCACCAAGTCAATGCGCATAATTTTGCATGACTGTCCTTTAACGATACGAGAAAAATAAATGACACTGTCGTCAAAACTAAAGCTGGCGCCGGTGTCATTAAACTCTCCATGAGTCAGTTGATTAATTTTGCCAGTATGTTGGTTTTTGATATAGAGGTTACTAAATTTATTGTTTTTAGCTTTATGAGAATATAACAGCCACTTTTCGTTATGGGAAAGTACAATATTACCTTGCTGGCCTTTTTTGGAAATAACCGGTGTTATGTCAAATGCTTGATTGATTGCTGTAACGGTTTCACTTTTAAATATATTGATGGCTGTCAGGACACCGACCGTACTTAATAGCAGGAAAGTAACGATATTTTGACGGGTTAATGACTGAATAAATCCGGGTATTCTTTTTCGCTGATGTAGTAGCCTTTCCTGTTCAGAGAGTTCGTGTATTGATGCTAGCAGCAAATAACCTTGTTTAGGTACTGTTTTAATGTACGTAGGATTTTGCGGATCATCCACTAAATCTTTACGTAGTATTGAAATAGCACGATTGATAGTAGAATCGGCAACGACTCTATTGTTCCAAACATGGCAAATAAGATCATCACGCGTAATTATTCGCCCATCATTTTGGCATAAATAGTGGAGAAGAACGCTAGTGATAGGCTCTAACTGTATGGTTTGCTGTGCGCGACTAAGTTGTTGCGCTTGACTATCAAATATCCACTCACCTATTTGAATAAAATGCATTCAAACTCCCAATCCCCTTAACAACCACCTGACCAATCATCAATCGAGATGTAAGCGCTTTCATTCAGTGTATACTGTTCAAAATAATAAGTCACAATAATTTGTACCTCCAATATATATTATAAATAGTATACTAGGAAGCTATTCAAGCTAACTGTATTATTCTAAACGAGCTTTTACGTCAATTAATGATGACAATGAAGTGTATAATCCTAGTGGTTTTAAAAATAAGTAAACTATTAGTATATTTTTATTCCTTTTTTATTGCTGATTATTAAAAGTGCTACTTTTAATATACTCTTGCGTCCAAAGATAGAGCGTCAATTCACAAATACCGGTGTTTTTAGCAACATCTTCTATCGAACAACCTAACTCGATGATTTGCCATGTGGCGTGTTCTTTTAAATTATCATCTTGGTGAGATGAACTTTCCATGGGCTATTCCTAACGGCTTGAATAACTGTTGGTTAATAAAAAAGGCGTTAGCATAAATCACTTGGGGATGTCATTTACCCTAACGCACTTTTAGTTTTTGGTTAATCATCACTGAAGTGAGTAACATTAATAAGCTTAATTAAAAGCCTCTTAACTTTAACGTCACTCAGTTCAACTTAAGCGATTAATATGCACTCATGGTGATACTGGCAAAGTTATCATTACCGATTTGAGTCATTTGCGCGGCATTATTATTACCAATGATATAACCCGAAGCAGTATTACCGTTACCAATTTGCTCAACTAATAAGGCATTAACGTTACCGTTAATAGTAAAGCCAAAACCATCACTACCCACTAACAAGTTATCTTCACCATCTTGCTGAATGACAATGCCAGCAGAATATCCATCCCAAACATTTGCGTCACCAGTACCGTTACCATTACCAGTAACATCCATGTCAACTTCGTTGTAAGCGCCTTCCTGATCAATATCAAACTTATTTCGTTCAGACCAACCAAAGGTAGCCACTGTCATATATACGGTGTTTGAAGCACCTAATTGGTCGATCGCAGCAGTGTTCGTCCCGCCGCCTTCATCAGTCCAACTAATGTAGTTATCGTAACCTGTTTGGCTATATTCCTGTTTGCCCCACAATCCGGCTTTAATATCTACTTCGATGAAATTTTCATTACCTATTTGGCTAAAGTCATAATAAACATCTTTTGCCGACATTCCTTCTTGGAAAGAAGTCACTTGTAAGTCAACAAAGTTTTCACTACCCACTTGGCTAATATTCATATACGCGGATGCGTCCATATCAACCATTACAATATTCTCATCACCCTCTTGTGATACGTAATATTGATTCTTAGTTTCGGCGCCATAATCACCAGCATGATTCAAAGTGCGATCAATGTTTAAATCGGCAGTATTATCATCTCCAATCTGTGTTACCCCAACACGCTTGTTATCGCCTAAACCGACAACTGAAGAGAAGTTTCTATCACCCGTTTGAATGGTTTCATAATAACGGTTATTGCCGGCATCTTGATACTCAGCAATGTTGTTAAGTCCGTTTTGCTCAATAATAAAGGTATTGTCGTCACCAGTAGTAGCGGCATAACCACCCACAAATTTTGATGCCGTTTGTTTGTTACTATGGCCTGTCGCAGATAACTTCCAAGTATTGCGATCACCTGTTGCGCCTAATCGAGCTACGTTGTTCCAGCTTCCATCAAGATTTATATCAATAGTGCTGTTATTTTCAGTTGTTTTACTGATGTTAGCTTGGTTGTCTCCTTCGCCATTAAAGGTGAAATTCATCACATTGCTATCACCAAGATGAAACGCCTTAATAGTTCGGTTGTTATACCCCGACAAATTATCAACAGTTACTTGGTTATCATTACCTGAAAAATTCTTAAGGTTAGTCGAGCTACCAGAAGCAAAGCTGTTAATGTTAAAAGTATTACCATTACCGACTGATTTTTCCATATTAACAACATGATCTTTATTAGAAAAACGCGATAATTCAGTATCTCCTTGCATTTCAATATTAATGATATTGTCATCACCAGTGAACTCTGCCCAAATGAGTGAACGACCAGTATCATGCATTTCAATATTTAAGCTATTGTTATTTCCTTTTAAATACGCAGCTCTATCGGTATTTTGTTGAAAACCAATCCAGCCTCTTCTGCCTGTTTTATAAATAAATGCAGAGTTATTATTTCCTTCAATTGTTAAACGAGTATCTTGTTCAGACTGGTCAAAATCGTTATAAGTGAGTGCATCAACCGTGTTGTCAAAACCTGTTACTTTAATAATGTCGATGGCACCAAGTGTGTCGACAAAATGTTGCTGTTCAACATTGACGACGTTATTGTCACCAGAAAGAATATCAACGCGGGCAGCACCGCCATAACCGTGCTGTATAATGCTAACTTCATTATCATTACCGTTAATAAAGGTTCTGCCCATCATGTTTTGAAGTCTTCCAACCACTTTAGTTTGTTCAGTAATGGCAACATTATCATTACCATCAATAGTAATATCGCTATAAACATACTTACCTTGGATATCAATACTGGCATCATTACCATCAGAAGCAGTTTGTTCACCGATCATAATATATGCTTGGTTATTACCTGAAATAGCGGCAACTTCCTGCTCAGATGAAAACTGCTCGGCTGATACCAAATCATCAGCCATGGCAGCAGCTGATGTAGTTAAAGCTAGCGCGATAGACACGCTACATAGAGATTGTTTAAATTTACGCATGTTTTTATATTCCTAATTAATTTGAGACGGTTAACTAACAGCGCTAAGGCTATGCATTAACAATTTTTTCTCATATTGAACTAGTGCTGCTACCAACTGGGCTTTTGGTAAAACTACTATTTGAAATGTTTATTCAAACTCATCAAATTTTAGTGTATTAGCATGGTGCCTAATAAAAAAACATTGCACAATGGTAAAAAGGCCTGAATCAAAAAACACTTAAGCAATTGATATAACAAGCTTTACTCAAAATAAATTAGATTTATTAAAAACAATTCATATTTTTTTACTAGTTGTAATTTTCAAAGGCTCACTTCATAAAATTTTATGAGCCCTCTTTAAAACAGTTGTTTTCTACCAATAAAGACTGCTTTTCTCTTCAAAGCTTGTTTTCTATCAGTTAAGCGGATAATACTTACCACATCTCTTTGCTATTACTGCTGCAAATGTCTGGGCTAGACAACTAAGTAGAAAAATAGAAAGCGAACAAGTGAATTTTTTATCGACAACTTACTTTGTTAATAACAGCGTTAATCGCAACGTCAAAAAATAACCACTTGCTTTGTTTAAACATTAAACAAGAGAGAAACCACATGAAATTTAAATTATCTACCCTAACATTAGCATTGTTACCTGCAATGACAATGACACAAGCCTTTGCTGAAGATGCACAACCAACAGCGTACAGCACAAATTCATTAATCGTCACTTATAAAGCGGGTACTACTCAAGCGCAACAATCCATGGCGAATAATGGTGCTGCAGTACAACATTTTAACAATATACTTGGTGGCCGTTTAGCTAAGCTGACCGTAGAAACCGACGATATTCACGTCTTAATGAAGCGTCTAAGAAAACACCCGGCGATTGAAAACGTTGAATTAAATTACCACATTAGCATTAACGAACCAGCAGCAGCTGTTGATGATGTACATTATAATCAGTTATGGAGTTTAAAAAATACCGGTCAAGATATTAATGGTGTAACAGGTGTTGCTGGCGCTGATATTGACGCAGAAACCGCTTGGCAAAAAACCACCGGCAGTAAAGCAGTAGTGGTTGGCGTGATTGATACCGGCCTAAATTATAACCATGAAGATTTAGTCAACAACGTGTGGACAAACTTCGCTGAACTTAATGGCAAGCCAGGGATTGATGATGATGGCAATGGTTACATCGATGATATTCACGGTTGGGATGCCTTTGATAATGACGGCGATCCAATGGATGAAAATGCCCACGGTACACACGTAGCGGGTACGATTGGTGCAGAAGGCAATAATGGCATTGGCGTCGTGGGTGTTAATCATGAGATAAGCATTGTTGGTTGTCGTTTCTTAGGACCAACAGGCTCAGGTACAACTGCGGGTGCTATTGGTTGTTTAGATTATATGTTGGCTGTTAAAGAAATAAATGGTTTAAACGTTAAAGTCACTAATAACTCTTGGGGTGGTGGACCACACTCACAAGCGTTAGAAGATGCCATTATTAAACACAACGAGGCGGGGATTTTATTTGTCTCTGCCGCGGGTAACAATGGCTCAGATAACGATAAAAATGATTATTACCCGGCAAATTATAACGTGCCAAACGTCATGTCAATTGCTTCAACCACCAACAAAGATAACAAGTCTGGCTTTTCACAATATGGTTTAAGCACTGTAGATATGGGTGCGCCGGGCTCTGACATTGCTTCTACAGGACTTGGTAATACATACATTTGGATGTCGGGTACCTCTATGGCATCCCCTCAAGTATCGGGTGCTGCCGCATTACTTGCATCAGTTGATGAAAGCATCAGTATTGCTGACATGAAAAACATTTTAATGACCACCGGCGATTCAATAGCTGGGTTAGCCGGTAAAACCGTTTCTGGTAAACGGTTAAATGTCGCTAATGCCGTTCTAGAAGCCAACCCTGTAACCGGCTATAAACTTGCTGCCGATGCGCGATTTGTGACAGTTGTTGCCGGTGAAAGCGCTGAATTTATGTTAACTTCAGCCGCTAAACTAGATTGGGGCGGAACCATAACGTTTGATACAACGGGTGAATTAAGTGCCACCTTTGAACCAGAAACGATTACTGCTGGTCAAAGCACTTCAGTTAACATCCCTACCGCTGACGATACTGCATTTGGCTATTATAACGTGGTAGTAGCAGGTAATACAGGCGAGCAATTAGATAATGAAGGTAATCCAATTAAAGACAAAAGTATTACTTTTGGTGTTGATGTTTTACCACAAGGCATGGAAAAGTTTACTTTTGCTAAAAACGAGTTTATTGACTTGCCTGATGGTGATACCCAAGGCGTACAAAGTGTACTTGCTTTAGCCGATGTCATTACCACCATTAATACTACCGTGTCTATTAACATTCCAACGGGCGATAGCTCTGACTTTAAGGTGAAATTAACGTCTCCTGCAGGCACAACTAAAGTCGTTCATAACCGCACAAGTGTTGAAGGTGAAGGTTTAGTGGCAGAAATTGACTTAGGCCGCGCTTTTTACGGAGAAACCGTTGCCGGAGATTGGACATTAACAGTAGCCGATGAAGTACGTCTTGATAGAGCAACGTTTGCAGGTTGGACGGTTACTTTTGATGGTGTTGGTTCAAAAGCACCAGCAGCTCCGGCGACAGAGTTTAGTTATGTAGCCGAAGGCTTAATGGTGAACTTTACTGACTTATCAACCGATAACAACAACGACATTGTCAGTTATGCATGGGACTTTGGTGATGGTTCAACATCAACCGAGCAAAGCCCAAGTCACACTTTTGCTAGTGATGGTAGTTATGAAGTTAGCCTAACCGCGACAGATGCTCGTGAAGTATCAACAACTCGAACTAAAACAGTTTGGGCAGCAGCTTCATCACTTGAACTCACTGTGCCTCGTCAATACCTATCTCGTCGCGGAACATTACGTAACAAGTTGGTTTGGTCTGGCTCTGCGGAAAGTGCTGAAACGGTATCTATCATCAGAAATGGTGTTGAAATTGCTTCTGACGTTGCTAACACGGGTAAATACACAGATTCAGAGCGTCGCGTTAAAGAGACTAGCTTTGACTATCAAGTATGTGACAGCGACGGCGTTTGTTCACCAAAGGTATTGGTTGAATTTTAATTAAAATCAATCTTTAAAACTAAGGGCTGCTGAGCTAAGTAGCCCTTTTATTTGAGTGAATACCATAGCGGTAACTTAGGAAAAATAATGAAAAAATTTATAACTACATTAACTGGATTATGTTTACTGTTAAGCATGACAAGTATTAACGCGCATGCTGGTTTAATCACACAGAATTTAACTAACAGTTATCAAATAGACAATAATGGGTTTACAGTCTACCCACAAACACTGAGTACCAGCATTATTATTACTACACCTAGCACAATTTCACAGGACGATTATGCAAGCTTTTTCTGGGAATTTAATAGCTCCAGATTAGCGTCGATTAGCTTTAACATGACATTATTAGGCAATACAAATAACTTTGCTTTGGCCTCTTTTTTTGTTGGTGAGCAAACCCTTTGGTCGCAACCTGAAACTCTAGCTAAATTAACCAATATTACCCTTGATTTATCTCAATACGACTTTTCAAACTTAAGCGCAGATATTGTAAAACTAGGCTTTAAGTTAGAAGCCCAAAATATTAACGGTGATTATGTACGTGTAAGTCGTCGAGATAAAAGTAGCTTACAATTAAGTGATATTGAATTAACTCGCATTGAAGTGCCAGAGCCATCTTCTCTTGCTTTATTTTTAATCGCTATTACCTTTATTACTAGAAGCAAACTCACTAGAAGGCAATTAACAAAATAGCACCAAACTAAATTTATAATATGAACCTTTAATGAGAACTCTAGATATAGAGCTCTCATTTTTATTTATAACAAGAAAAGTAAACATCAGGAACCACCATGTTAGAAAATATCCCCCTAGAAATTTGCCTAGAGTCTTGCGAAGACGCCATTGCCGCCCAAAAAGGTGGCGCGCAACGGGTCGAATTATGTGACAACTTAATCGAGGGTGGAACAACCCCTAGTGCAGGTATGATCGCCATGACACGTGAGCACATCAGTATTGGTTTACAAGTGATTATTCGACCCCGCGGCGGTGATTTTTGTTATTCAGAAATTGAACTGGATGCAATGAAATATGACATTCATCACTGTAAAACCCTAGGGGTTGATGGTGTGGTGTTTGGATTATTGAAAAGCGACGGCAATATTGATTATGAAAAAACCAAAGAGTTAATTGATATAGCTCGGCCAATGAACGTTACTTTTCACCGCGCCTTTGATATGTGCAGAGACCCGTATCAAGCGTTAGAAGAATTAATTGAACTGGGTGTCGACCGCATTTTAACCAGTGGCCAAGAGCCAACGGTTTTTGAAGGTTTAGACCTAATTACCGATCTTGTTGAAAAAGCCGATGACCGTATAATCATTATGCCAGGTTGTGGCATTACGATTAAGAATGCTAAGAAAATAGCCGAACGTAGTGGCTGTAAAGAAATGCATGTTGTTGCCAATGCCTTTGTTGAAAGCAAAATGGATTATCGTAATGACAATTGTTTTATGGGTACGGAAATGCGTTCGGCGGAATATCATCGTAAGGTGACTTCAGCTTCTCATGTTTATACCTTTAAGCAGTTATAAACATAGCTTTAGCACTTATAAAAAGGTTTTAAACATTTATAAGTGCTTAAATTATTTCATCCACCGATGGGCTTACCTCAATCAGTAAGTCCAGTTCAACCAAAACACTACGGCTAACCTACTACCTCACTTCCCTAAAAATCCACCAGCCTAATACACTAACTAATCCCCATTCCGAGTTAGTCAGATAATTTTGACTATAAATTTTGTTATTTTTACATTTTAATTATTAGCCTCTTATGTGCCACAATGACACAAAACTTGCCTATTTAAGATTAAATAGCCATAATACATATGTGACATTTTGACACATTAAAGTAAAGGAATAAAATTATGGCTGCTACATCACCCAGAATCACTGCTAGGGTAGATATTGATACCCAATGCTTACTAAGTAAGGCTACTGCATTAGCTGGGATGTCCAGTATAAACTCGTTCGTTTTAAGTGCTGCGGTAGAAAAAGCCAAACAAATTATTGAGCGAGAGCAAGTACTTAAACTCAGCCAACATGATGCCATTATGCTAATGGAAGCTTTAGACAAGCCAGCAACAGCTAACGCTAAATTAAAAATGGCGGCCTCTCGCTATCAAAGTAAAACACAATAATGAAAACTGTTCTGTTAGATAAAACTAAGCATGATAGAAATAATTTCAACTGTGAAATTACAGCCTTAAATCACTATTTTAAAGCTATGGCAAGCCAGCAAGCAAAAAAGGATAACACTAGAACATTTGTTCTCGAAGATACCACCAACAATTCACAGGTAATTGGCTTCTACACCCTCACCATGACACCTATCGAATTAAGGAGCTTACCTTCGAGACTGCAAAAAAAGCATCAGTCATCCACTTCAGGAGGTTTAATTGCGCGTCTTGGTGTTGATCTAAAGTACAAAGGTCAAGGTTTTGGTGAATGGTTATTAATTGACGCACTTGCCAAATTACTTGGTGCCAGCGATAGTGTCGCGTTTCCAGTAATTATTGTCGAGGCAAAAGATGGCTCAAAGCATTTTTATGAAAAATATGGTTTTACCGCCTTTGAAGACGATGAGAGTAAACTATTTATCACCATTGCCGATGTCAGGGCGAGTTTAAGTAATCTCTAGCTATAACAATATGAATGTGACTAAGCTAGGGGGTTAAAGCTATGGCACTATCGCCCTTAGCTAGATAGAACCAATAACATAAAAGTAACTTGTACCTATTTTGAATATAGAAAAAAAGCTAACCATTTCTGGTTAGCTTTCATCTTACCCAAGAAGAGCGTTAGCCGACTACTTTTTTAACATTGATTTTAAATCCGCGAATGGATTATAGGTGGCGGTATCTTGATTGGTATCGCCAGCTTTAACTTCCGTTTTATAATTGGCATGGTCTGTGTATTTTGCATGCTCGTTATCATGGCAGTAAATGCACAATAACTCCCAATTACTACCATCATTTGGGTTATTGGTATGGTCATGATCCATATGGTGTACAGTTAACTCTCTTAAGTTAGAAAACTCAAAAGCACGGGCACAACGGCCACATACCCAAGGGAATAACTTTAATGCTCGGTCACGATAACCTTTTTCTTGTTGTTTGTAATTGGCACTAGTGCCAAAGCGATCTGAGGACATAATATATAGGACAGTAATAAGTATAATGGGGATAGTGTATTGCTAAGCCCCCTACTTAGCAATAGTGAGTGTTAGCAATACTGAGTACGTGGTGATAGTCGATTAAAACAAGAACTACATATTCAGCGTATTTATTTCGACTTTAGTTTGTTGCTCTAAGACTTCCAATGTTTTTCCATGTGGGATGGGTAAACGTGACTCAGGATCAACTTGCACAAAAACGATATCATCAGCTAAACAAATAGTTTTTTTAGTGGCTTTATTACGCACCAAGCAAGTCACGGTAATAGACGTTCTACCTACCTTTTTGGTTACTAAACCAAATTCAACTACATCGCCCTGCATCGCTGGAGATTCAAAGCTAATTTCTCCAATATGCTTGGTAACCAAGCAGTTTGTTTCTAATTGACAGATAGCGTAAATAGCCGCCTCTTCATCAATCCATTCAAGCGCGCGACCGCCAAATAAAGAGTTTGCATAATTTAAATCATTGGGCATAACAAGACGACGAGACAGAAAGCGCATAATTAACCTTAAGGGTATATTGAAGTGGTATGACCTATTATAGCACTTAACTTAGCAATTACTGAGTTTTAACTCTAATTGATGTACGGTTATCTTAATGCTTCACATGACTTGCCTATCATCTCTTATTAAGGCCGTCAAAAAAATAATCTCGATAATATTTACATTAACTATTTTAATATAAAAGCCGCTAGGATAAATTAAGCTATTTAAGGAAAAATCGTGAATAAATATATCGTATTATTTAGAGGCATTAATGTTGGAGGTAAAAACTTATTACCAATGAAGCAGCTTGTGCCACTGTTAGAGAAAGATGGCTTTGAAGATGTTTCGTTTTATATTCAAAGTGGTAATGTGGTATTAAAAAGCATTCAAGCGCCTGCAGAAGCGATTAGAACTATCGTATTAAATAATTTTGGCTTTTCACCTGAAATATTTATCTTAGACGAAGCACAGTTCTCTAATGCTTCAAGTAATAACCCTTATCAGTCTTTCGAAGGAAAATTTGTACATTTTTATTTTTGCCATAGCCCTATTAAGCTAAACCAAGAGAAAATGGATAAATACATCACAGGATCAGAAGAGTATTTTATAAACGACAAGGTATTTTATTTACATGCTCCCGAAGGTATTGGTCGCTCTAAACTTGTCGCAAATATAGAAAGGTGCCTAGGACAAGCCTCAACGGGTCGTAATTTAAATACAATAAATAAAATAAGCGCTATGCTATTAAAATTTTAAAAAGCCCTACTGCACGTAGAGCTTTTTAATTAGCAATAAGTTGACCTTATGTTCACGCCAGAAGGTAAATAATTAGGAAAAAATATTTTTAAAACTATCAGCCATCTTCATAAGTTTTTCTTTCATTGTTCGCTTTAAATCGATATCAACACTACTGAAGATTGAAAACCCTTCAATGATAAGGGTTGGTACTGGTGTGCTTGATCTTACATGGCTAAGCTCATTATTAGGCGCTGCATTATCAATACTGGCAAAAATACAAAAAGCTTTAGAAGCCACATTAACATTTTCAGGTACATAAATAGTATCACTACTAAATAGGCTAAATATTTTTATACGCACTTCTTGTTGACTAAACACCGCATCAGTAAAATCGATATCTGTGCTACTAAAAATACTAAAATAACGTATTTCTTTAGCAACTCTAAACGCCCCTCCCCGATTGCTACTACTAAAGATATTTACCATAGTATCAACTTCTTCAGCTTCACCAGCGACATAGTTTGGTGCCAAGTCTTGCTTTTTACTTTCAACAAATGCTTTATCAACGGCAAGTGGTAAGTCGTTAGTTAGATCAACTAAGTCTTGATGATTAGCCAACTCCATCGCTTGATCTAATCGGCGTTCAAACGCCTCGTAAGATATTTCGCCATGGCTATAGTTCATGATCAATTGATCAATCACTTCGCTACGAACTGTTTCTATGGGTCTATCGGTTAAGGTAACTGGCATTTTACTTTCCTTGTGCATTTAAGTACTTTTATAACTTATTTACATATGAGTAACACTGTAACAAATACAGAAGCAATGACAATGCCAACAATATTAACCAATAAATACAATGAGTTGTAAAACTAAGGAGGAGTGGAAATAATAAAAACACAAAGAATTAGTTATATTGACTAAAAAAAGATGAATATTGCGAATAAAATTGAGGAAACTAAGGTGTTATTTAGAATTAATAACCTTAGAACTAGTTTTTTAATTCTAAGGTTATATTCTGATCGCAATATTATAGTGTCTTAGCAAATATATATGATTGATTATGCATTACACTAATAAACTAACTAGCGATTAATGAAGTACGGCACGAATAGGTAAACCTGCACAAATTTCAGCTTCAGCAATTAAAATCTCTTCTAAGCGCTGATCAACTTCTGCTTTGTCACAGTACTCATACGCTAGCTCAACAAATAAGTTCTTATGCTTTTCTTCTGATTTAGCAATGGCGACATAAAGATCTTTGTCTTTACCTTCAGGTAGCGCTTGTGAAACCAACCAGAATTTTTCATAACCTCGCGCTTCAATAACCGCAGCAACGAGTAATCTATCCATCATAAAGAAACTGGTGCCATTGCGAAACAAGGCGCGGATCTGTGTGATATATGGGTCTTTTTTATCTTGGCCTAAAGTCACGTCACGAGCGACAAGTAACTTTAATACCTGCTTAAAATGAATCAGCTCTTCAATGGCTAAATCTGTCATCGCACGAACCAACTTAGCTTTATCTGGATAATGAGATAACATCGCCATTGCCATGCCAGATGCCTTTTTCTCAGCAGCCGCGTGGTCTTGTAAAAAGCGGTCAAAGTCAGCCATAACAGCATCAACCCAGTCTTGGCCCGTGTGGTGTTTTAATTCAAACATATTTACTACTCTCTAAATCTTTATTTGCTCAATTAAGGTTACTTAACGAAGTTTACTTAATAAGCGTTATTTGATGAACTTGCCGTGATTTTACCTGTGAACAGGTATTGGAACAATATTTAATATCCCGCTTTAATGCATAATATTGATCTTGCTTAATAAAGCAGTTTATCAATTTTACCTTTATTAGTAGACTCTATCTTCAGCTTGTTATGTAGCCCCTGCCAAGCTTTAACTTTACCGCCAAGATTAATTTGTTTAAAACCGCCCTCTCTCGCATTACTCTCATCAATATTAAGAAAAGCTAACATTTTCAAATAACTGTCATCATCACTTACATCTATGGTAAGTAGATCTTGTGATCTGTCTTTAAAATAATCGGCAATACCTTGCTCGTGTCGGGTATAACAGCTCTGTAAAAACTCGTCACTGTTAAGATTATCTTCGGTTAACGGCGAAAAAATCTCATTATAACAACGTTTTAAATGTGGGTTAAAACCGCCATCACTACGCTGTAAATTAACTATCATGCGCTGCAATAACTGCTTAATTGACGGCAACCAACGCTCTGGGGAGCGGGTAAGGTAAATAAACTTACTGTTAGGAAAGTGTTTATCTAGTTTTTGGTAATCACAAAAAATAGGCGTATCTGCAAGTACTTGTGCTTGGGAAAATGCTGCTTGAGTATAGGCATTATGCGCGGTTTTATAACCCTGCTCTAACATGGCTAAGCAAACACTAGTGGTTGCGGTTCGGGGTAAACCAATGATAAATATTTTTTCTTGTAACACAAATACCAAACCTTTTAATAAAGAGAGATGGAGAACAAAGCAAACTAAAGTCGCATTTAAATCAAACGTTAACCATGGTAAAAACACGCAATTATACCTTATTTACTGATATAACAAACACACATTTGACAGTGATCAATAAATGCCTTATTTATGGGAGCATACTGAGTATATACCTCCTATACCTAGGAAAAATTAGCCAAGGAAATTTCATGACAATTCAAGACAAACAACCCAATGTTGATGGAAAAGCGGTTAAGTGGAGTGATTACTTAAAATCAGGCAATCGTATTTTTATTGGCTCAAATGCCGCCGTTCCCAATGCATTAATAGATGATCTCATCGAACATAGCGCGGGTTTGCATGATATTGAAACGGTTCATATTTTAACGTTATCAGAAAATGTTTGGGCAAAACCTGAGCATAAAGATCTTTTTAAAGTGAATAGTTTATTCATCGGCGGTAAAAATATTAGAGAAGCAATTGCCGAAGGCCGTGGCGATTATACGCCTTGTTTTATTTCTGATGTGCCACGTTTATTTAATGAAAATAGCTTACCACTTGATGTGGCGCTTATCATGGTAAGTCCGCCTGATGAATTTGGCTATTGTTCGCTCGGCGTGAGTGTTGATATTGTTTCAGCCGCAGTCAAAGCCGCTAAATACGTTATTGCGCAAGTAAATCCTAAAATGCCACGTACTAATGGTCATAGCTTTGTACATATAAATCAAGTTCATGCTTGGCTCAATGCAGAGCAAGACTTACCCCAAGTGAGCCCGCCTGAGGTTGACCGCCGTACAGAACAAATAGGTCAATATGTTGCCATGTTGATTGAAAATGGTGCCACCTTACAAATCGGCATAGGTAAAATTCCGGAGGCAGTTTTAAAGTATTTAGGTAATCACAAAGACTTAGGTATCCACTCTGAAATGATATCCGATGGCATTGTTGATTTAATGGTTAAAGGGGTTATCAATAATCGTCGGAAAACTTACCATAAAGGCAAGACTGTCGCGACTTTTTGTATAGGTACTCAAAAAGTATATGACTTTGTTGACAGCAATCCACACGTGGAGTTTTATCCGTCAGAGCACATTAACTCACCAGTAAAAATCGCGAAAAATGACCACATGGTTTCTATCAATAGTGCTATTGAAGTCGACTTAACCGGTCAGGTCGTTTCAGACTCTATTGGTTACCAGTTTTACAGCGGTATTGGTGGCCAAGTTGACTTTATTCGCGGCGCATCATTGAGTAAAGGCGGCAAGCCAATTATTGCCCTCCCCTCAACAACAAAAGATGGGAAAATATCCCGTATTGTTGCACATATAACTGAAGGTGGCGGTGTGGTGACCTCTCGTGGTCATGTTTCTTATGTGGTAACTGAGTTTGGCATTGCCTCACTGCAAGGTAAGAGTATTCGAGAGCGTGCGTTAGAACTCATTAAAATTGCTCACCCTAAATTTCGTGAGCAACTACTCGCTGATGTTCGTAAACATTATTGGGTACCTGAATATCAAGAGAGTTCTCCTAGCTCGGTACCTGAGTTGGGCACTATTGAAATGAAGCGCTTTAACTTTGCCAATATAAATTATATTTTAAGGCCGTTAGCGCCGGCTGATGAACGTAAATTACAAGAATTTTTTTATTCTCATAATAAAGAAACCTTGATGATGCGCTACAACCACCATATTACCCAAATGACCAGAGAGAAATCTTGTAACTTGGTCAGTGTTAATCAACATGTCGATCTAGCCTTGTGTTTCACCAAGAAGGATTCATTAGGCGAAGCAATACAGGCTGTTGCGCGATATTATTACATTGAGAACATTAATAGTGGCGAAGTAGCGTTTGTGATCAAAGAAAGTTTACGCGGCCGCGGTATGGCAAGTACCTTATTAGGTGAAATGATTGCCATTGCCAAAATACGTAAGCTTGATAGCTTAGTAGCCTGTGTAAGAAGTGATAATGCCTCAATGTTGAAGGTATTTGAAAAATCAGGCTTTGTACGACAACCGAGTGAAGATTTTGATGAAGTAAGTTTAAAACTTCCTTTGACTGAAATAGCCGCAGAGAGTTAACTGCTTCTATTTAATATATAAGCTTTTAAGCGACTTGAATATCCAGTGACTGTTTAGCTTTAAGCACTATGGTACAAGTAAAAGGAAATGGCACGGAGTTGACCTCTTTTAAAGAAAAGTTCAATGAGTACCTTTGACGCTTTAATTGTGTCATAGCGCAACAAGATAAATAGTCACTAACAATATAAAGAGAATTATTATGCCAGTTGGAATAATAGGCCACTATAAGTGTGGCGAACATGACATGGGTGATCATCACCCTGAAAATGGTAAACGCTTAACCGCTATTTCAGACCAATTAATTCGTAGTGGTTTAGATTATGTAGTCCGTCAATTTGACTCAAAACCTATCGATAGAGGCTTACTGTCTTTAGCGCACACACAAAAACATATTGATTTTGTTTTTGATAATGCGCCAGCTGAGGGAGAAGATAACTTTACGGTTGGTGAAGATTCAGTAATGAATGCAAAAACCCTCACCTCTATTTTGTATTCTGCTGGCGCTGCTGTTGATGCTGTTGATTTGGTGATGGAGGGTACGCTAGGCTCTGCATTTTGTGCAACAAGACCCCCGGGACATCATGCTGAGCATGATAAAGGTATGGGCTTTTGTTTTTTCAATAATGTCGCTATTGCTGCCGCTTATGCAAAACAAAAATATGGGGTAAAACGTGTCGCCATAGTCGACTTTGATGTGCATCACGGCAATGGTACTGAAGACATTATAACCAACCATTTTAATGCCTCGCCTGAAGATGACAAAGGTTACTTGTTTTGCTCGAGTTATCAGTATCCTTTGTACCCATTTGAAATAGAAGAGAGTGATACACCACCCATTATTAATGTACCACTGGCAGCTACGACAAAAGGTGAACAGTTCCGCGAAAAAATTACCGCACACTGGTTACCTGCTTTGCATAAGTTTAAACCTGAATTGATCCTTATTTCAGCAGGTTTTGATGCACATATTGAAGATGATATGTCACAGGTTAGCTTAACTGAAGCTGATTATCGCTGGGTAACTGATGAACTTAAAATAATTGCCACTGAGTATGGTGAAGGTCGTATCGTTTCAGTACTTGAAGGGGGTTATGCACCTAGTGCTTTAGGTCGTAGTGTTGTTGCACATATTAATGGCTTGATCGGTAACTAATCATCAACCGGTTGATTTCAACTCAAAGAGATTACAAAAAAACCAGCAACAGATATTGTTGCTGGTTTTTTAATTTATTATGACTGGTAATCATTCATTAAAAAGTAAACTGTTAACTGCTGTCGATTCAACGAATGAATTAAAAATACCAAGCTGCTGATAGCTGTGCATGATCATCATTGCTTAAGGTGTACAGTAAATCGTTTTCGTCATTACTTTGTAACAACCGAACATCAAAAGTGACAATAAAGTTATCACCAAAGCGGCGATTAGCTTCAATGAGAAAACTAAAAGCATTGTGGTCTAAATCACTACCAAACCCCATTAGTAATTCACTACTTTGCATGTCATTAAAAGCTAACCTTGCGCCAACAAATAAATCATTTTGCATTAATGAGCCTTGCGCGCCAAGTGCCACTTCGCCACGAGAATCCCAACTATGCTCCATCAATAAGCCTAAGTCGATATTCGATTCAAACACGCCAACAAAACTGTATTCAAAACCCGCTTGTGTGGCCCAAAAATCTTCAAGTGTTGTACTGCGATGTATACCTTCAAACTTCCATAGCCAATCACCTAATGTTGCTTGCACATCAACACCAAGTTGATCCATTTGGCTATAGTATTGTTGCAAGGTTGGTTGCAAAGTATCCTGTGACGATGGAGTTAAATAAGCTTCTCGGTTGGTACCATGAAACCAATAGGCGCCTAAATCATAATCACCGATACTATGAGCCCAGCGTAAAGCGAGATCAAGATGTTGTTGCCCCGCTGAAGATTCGTAATTGACGTTATCTTCATCGACAACAAAAGGTCCACGTAAGCGCCCTTCTTCACCGGCATAGGTTCTCTCACGAAAACCAGGCAGTAAAAACACATCAACAATGCCCCAATCATTAACCATTGATAAATTTACCATTTGCTGACCTAGTTTGTCTTCACCATCAAAATCTTCAACACCATCCGTTTGATTAATAACATCAACCAAATGTTGAAACTCGGTGACGCCCCAAAACTCTTTACGAATGCCTAAACGTAATTCCCAATCGTCACTGGCATGGATATAAGCCAACTCTCGAATATCGCCATGAGTTCGTTGCTTATCGTGGCTATCAACGCGATAAAAAGGTGTGAAAATAATACTATCGTCACCGTTATTCCACTGCCAGTAAAGCTCTGGTTCAACAGATAAGGACGTTTGACTATGATCTAATTGCTCTGGATAAAGCGCCTCTTCAAAGAAGTAACGCTGCTCAAGGGCAATGTTGCCAGATGCTTCAAACTCAACACCACCTGCAAAGGCAATATTACTAAGTAATAAACTAGTACCTACAGCTATTGCCGAAAGTGAGCTTGTTAATTTTTTAGTCAACATTTGCTTAACGTGCTCGTTTCAATGAATTACGGTTAAAGTCACTATCACTTAATCCGGTTTTAAAGTTGTAGTTAGCCCACTTTAATTCTGTACTCTTGCCGTTTTGGTGATTAATCATTTCTTGATTATCTGCGCGCCAGTGCTTAGACAAGTACTGTTTATAATCACTAAAGGTTAAGGTTTTAAGTAATGAGTCTTTACGGTCATAAAAATCAATTTTATGAGCAAGGTATTCTTTGGTATCTATCCAAACAACGCGGCGAGTGTAGCCCGAATTTTCATCAACTGGGTATTGCTCAACTTTAAAGTTAGTCACACCATTAAGCTCATCTACACCTAAATACTTATAAGTATATTTTTCTACTTCAAACGAGCTTAAATCTTCAAAAGCAAACTCAGAGCCCATAAATGGACCTGATTTATTACGTGAAGAAATACGTTTAACACGTTTTAATGCCGGTAAAAACAACCATTGGTCATCGGCCTCTACTGGATGTGAGAAACTCAAAAAAGCAGTGCCTTTTACATCACGAGGTTTATTAAAAATAGTTAAACTTTTATCGCCATCATTAAGAACTTCTAATGATTTCATTTTAATTTCACGAGTACTTTCTTGACCTTGTTTGTTACGTAACAACATCAACATATCAGCAGTACTATCTTGCCAGCCTAGGTCGCGTTTTTTAGATTCCAATGAGATATCTAAACCTTTTTGCTCTTCTGCACTTAGCGCAAAAGAGTTGCTTGAAACAGCCATTAAACTCAGCGAACTTAGCGCTAATACGGCGCTCATTAGTATTTTCTTAGTTAACATGTAAAATCCTTATAAATTCTTTAATTCACTAACCATTTATTGAATGAACTCATTAAATTACACCATTCAATAAATGGGTTAATATTTTTACAAACTTTTTAATAAATGAAGTTAACTTAACGGCTAACTTCATTTAGTCAGTACCAAGTGAGCAATTACGCCACTTCTACATTTTTTCTACTTGCTGAATCCGACATAACATCATCATTGGCTGCAGCAACATTTTTACGTTTATCTAACAGCATCAATAACGGTGGCAAGAATAAAAAGTCGACAATAAGTGCGATGAAAATGGTAAGTGCTGTTAAGAAGCCCATATCAGCATTCATTTTAAATGATGATTGTGCCAATACCGCAAAGCCTGCAACTAATACAAAGGTAGTTACCCATAATGCGCGTCCTACATTATCAAACGCATAATGTACGGCTTCTTTGGGACTAGCATCTTTATCACGTCGAGCATGCAGGTATTTACTTAAAAAGTGCACGGTATCATCAACAACAATACCTAAGGTCATGCCGATAACAACCGAAAGACCTAAACCAACTTGTGCGCTAAGTAAGCCCCAAAGACCAAAAGCAATAGCTGCAGGTGCTAAGTTTGGTAATAAACTGATAAGTCCAAAACGCCAGCTTTTCAAGGCTACACCTAACAAGATAGAAATTAAGATGAGTGCCAGTGTTGTGCCAATAAGCATGCTAATAATATTACGTTGGCCAATATGGGCAAACATCAAACTTGGGCTAGCAAAATCAACTTCGTATTGTGGTGCATGTTTGGCAAACCATTCAATCATGTCTGCTTCAACATTAATCAGCTCATTACTGGTCATGTTTTTAAAAGTCGCGACAATTCTTGATGAAGATTTATCAACGTCTAATTGGTTATTTAAATCTAAGCCATAAGGTAGTGACATTTCATACAATAATAAGTATTGCGCCGACATTTCCTGGCTGTCGGGTAATTTGTACCAGTTAGGATCATCACCATGCATATTCTTATTCAAACGCTTTAAGGTATCAGTAATGGTATTTACATGATCCGTTTCAGGACGAGCACGTAACCAGTCACTAAAATCGCTGACGCTGTGTAAATATGTTGGATTATTAATACCGCTCGATTCACCTGTTTTAACCGAGATTTCAACTACCATCATGCCAGATAAGTTTTCTTGCATGTAATCAGTTGCTGTACGGTATGGCACTGTTTCGTCAAAGTATTTCACAAAATCATCATTAAGCTCATTGTTTGGAATGAACATAACTGAAGCGATAATGAATACACTGGTTAAAGGTAATAAGGCCTTACGTTTGGCAATAACAAAGTCTGCCAATTTTGACATAATGTCTTTTTTACTTTCAGACTGTTTTTTCACCCGTACAGGTAAAACCGTTAGCAATGCAGGGAAAATCGTGACTGAAAAAACAAAAGCTAACATAACGCCAATAGCCACTAAGTTACCTAAGTCTCTAAATGGTGGTGAGTCAGAAAAGTTCATGCTCAAAAAGCCGATAGCTGTGGTAATACTGGTTAAGAAAATAGGCTGTAAATTGATTTTGACACTACGAGCAATAGCGGTACGTTTATCAGCGCCTTGGCGCATTTCATAAAACATCGATGTGAGTATATGAATACAATCGGCTACAGCTAAGGTCATTATCATCGTTGGCGCTGATGATGATGGCCCTGTCAAATAGAACCCCAACCAACCGGCTAGACCCATGGTAGTAACAATACTCATAATAATAACAAGTACAGTAGAAATGGTACCGGTAATGGTTCTAAGTAAGAGTCCTATAGTAATAACAACAACAAGAAACATTAACGGAATAAGTGTTGCACCATCGTCTAATGAAGCTTCACCAAATGAGGTGTTCATCATGATCATGCCTGACAAATGCACTTCAACACCCGGATTTTGTTCTAAAAATTTCGCTTTAATAGCACGGACGCTGGTAGCGACTTCTGGCGTTTCTGCCATCGGGTCAACACCCGGTAACTGCACAGTAACGTTAACAACAGAAACATGGCCAGTTTTAGAGATAATCTTATTAACCAGCAAAGGCTCACTAATGGCAATTTGTTTGATTTTATCAAGTTTGTCACTGGTTAAGTTCTTAGTCGACATAACAAGATCTTCAACGATCATGTCATCTTCTTCAGCATAGGTATATTGGAAGTTAGTGACTGAATCAACCCGTGTTGAATAAGGCACCTGCCAACTTGCTTTGGTTAATGCCTTTAGCGCCGCTAAATGCTCAGCGGTAAAAACATTACCGTCTTTTGGTACCACAACAAAAGAGACATTGTCACTTTTGGCGTAGACTTTTTGCATAGATTCAAAAGCAGTTAATTGCGGGTTTTCTTCACTAAAAAACACACGATAGTCATTTTTAAATTCTAATTTTTGCGCTCCTATACCAGCTACCATGGCGAAAGTAATACAAACCAGTATTACCCAAAATGGATTTTTACCGACAAAATTGTAGAGTTTGTCTCTCATTGTTAAGCTCCTTGCTTTAAAAAATTATCTTCGTAAAGAAGTTTTATAGGTGACGAAACGTCACTTTATATTTCAAAAAAATACGGTGTTAACCGCACTTTTATTAACCATTGAAGGCTTAAAACTTTAGTTCTCTGCCTTTTTCTTTTAACTGCTGTATCTCTGAAGGAAAAACTTGCTCCAGTGCTACTTTTAATTCACTACAGTGCATCTTGTCTTTAGTTAGAGGCTGCCATTGCAACCCATCAAACAGTAAATTACTTTGATTAAACAACTCTCTCTCTACAACCAAATTAGTTCGCCCACTACACTGCTCTACTTCTGAGGATAAAAGAGAAATAGTGCCATAAGCCATAGACCAGGTAGCAAAACACAATTGCTGCATATCCATATACTCAGGCATAACTAAGCTTTTGTTGGCAATAGCCTCTTCAAATATGCCAAAGATAGCGCCCATTAATTTAGTTTCTAATTGCTCTTGCTCTTGTATCCGCTCTGCACTCGACTTACCTAAAACATTAGGCGCCTTAGCGCAAATGCAAGTTTGAAATAGTGCAGGATGTAAAATTGCGTAGATAAGATAAGAAAAATTAACAAGCAACATACGCTCTCGTGTACAGCCCTGAAATATGAACGCTTTAGAAAATAACTCAGACAAAAGCTTGATAGCAAGGTTACTAATCGCAAGCAAAAGATCTTCTTTGCCAATAAAGTGCTTATAGACAGTACCTTTTGAGAAGGGCACTTGGGCAACAACTTTATCCATTGTGAGGTTTTCAATACCATTTTTCTGGATAAGTAATACTGCAGAGTTGATTATTTGCAACTCTCTTTCCTTGAGTGCAGCTTCATCGAGCAATTTAGGTGGTGTCATGTTGTCTACTTTTAAATGTGTGACGAAACGTCACTGACGATTCGTCACATAATAAACCCATTGTAATTATTGTCAATGAATTTGTAACTAACATGTACAGTTAAGTTTTATTTCATCGATATAATATGAATCATAGTGACTATTGAAAGAACTACTTCTGAACAACAAATTCTGTATTGCATCCATCGATTTAACTCAAGACACATTGCTGACATTAGCTATTAGCTCCTCAGTTAGCTTAGCCAAAGACATTGACCGTATATCACTAATTAATACGCACTTGTCTTTCGCTGGAGATACAGAAATTAAAGTCAATTACAAAACCTTATAGGAAAGGTAAGCTTAATTAACAGACAAAGAATTATTGACTAAAATTAGTGACGTAGGAGTATTATTTGTCCTGATTTATTTGCTGTTGTTATGAAGCTTGGTACCAAAGAATTTTTTTAAACTGGTAATCACAACAACACAAGTCGTAACCACTATAAACTGACCAATTAATAACATGAATAACTTTGGCCAGAAATTAACTTCCTCGGTAAATATTGGATGCCAAAAATAAGTGAGAGTTAAGTTTCCTGGAAAAAGAAATATGCTATATCCAGGTAATGGTCCATTAAAAAACTCCCAATACTTCCAGCTCAGTGAAAATGCAATTAACCCTATGACCATAGCAATAAGACCAAAGTAAATAGCAGATTTAAACAGATTCATAACGCCCTAGTAATAATTTTTTGTCGTCAGTTCAATAGATTATAAACAATAAATCACAAGAAAAATCATCACTAGCAGCCTTTTTCTCGTAGCGCATATGTGGAAACTTTATTTTCAAATTGATTGCTTAAAAAATATTATGGAATCGTCACTAACTACCACTTTGCTGACCTAAATTAGCCCTCACAATTAGGCTGATTTATGTCCGCAAAGGATACGAAAGGGGACGTTAGAGTTTGCTTATCTATTGGCAACAGAACTGAAAAATCGGACATAAAACCTCTCAGGTAGAGTATTAATTTTGCCATATAGCTAATGAAAGGGGTTGCTCTTAAAAAAGTAACTGAATTAGATTTTATATCACCTTAAGCTATGTAGCAAAAATTACTCTGTCACTACGACTAATTGACTTTAATGAAGTCATCTTGTTCCATCCATGTGTGTTCGACCTGAATTTATTATACTTCGCCACTATTTTCAGTCATATTCATCAAGATTCTTTATTAGTAGTACTCAAAAAACGTCAATCGTTTATTTAATCTATGAAATTTATATTGGACCGATTTATGTTGAATCATTGCTAATTAAATGGAGAAACAGGCAGGTAACGAATTGGAGTCACATAATGAAACGATTTATAGCTCTTACAGCGGTCCTGTTATTTATTAAACCCTCATCTGCGTGTAGTGGTACAACCATCACCTACTCTTTTGAAGACAGCGTCGATGGTACGTTCAGCGCTATTTCGGTTTTCTAAGTCAAACTCAAAGTGTCAGTTCTTTTTACATGTTTCAACCAAGTAACTTTACCCAAACACACATACCGTTGATTAGTATAAACTTGTTTTGATTGGCGTGTTATATGCTTCAAAACCTATACTTTTTTACGTATATTTTCGTTGTCTTCATTACAGGAAGGAAGTATATGCAACAAAGCTCCACATTCACTTAATAATCAAAGAACATCTGTTTTAGATAAATAGAAGTACGTAAGAATTGGGGTAGCTGTTTCTAAGCACACATTCTAGTAACTTATCTAAACCACCTGTCCCTAAAGGAGTTCACATGATTAATAGAAAAACACAGGCCATAAGAAAACGATTCATATTACTTATTACACTGATTTTTTTTGTTTCATCGACTAGTTGGGCTGCAACTGTCGAAGGTTACATCAACAAGCCCAATACACTCTTTGCAAATTCCCAACGACTAGAGTTTAGGGGGAAACCTGGACCAAACTTCAACACAAGAAACATAACTATTGATGGCTTCTATCGTTTTGATAATGTCCCCTCTGGAAATTATCAGGTGAAGTATGATGCCAACTTTAGTGGTTATAAACTCCCTTCAACCAGTTTATCCATGTACTTACCCAATCTGATCACAGTAGATGACACGCCGGTAAATGATATAGATATTGATATGACTTTAGGTGTACTTCAAGGGGAAGTTAGTATCAATGGTTTGTGGGGCTTTGCTGATTTACGTGATGCATGGATGACTTGGAACGCATCGGGAACAGTGAGAGCACACTTTACCACCGGAACAAATGGGCCTGCACCTCTTGATGGAACATTTCGAGTTGTTGGTCCAGCTGGTGTCGCAACCAATAATGATATAATTTTTAGGTGGGTGACTGGGACGGATGGTGGTGGGAACTATGATGGTGTGGCTCCCTATATTGGGGTTCAGTCTTTAGACGTGAGATTTCATGGTATTATCACTGAAAGTTTGGCTTCAGACACAACACGACAGTTAACCCCATTTCCAATAAGAAGTATTTCAGCATCGGAAACACAGGCGACATTTGAAGTACCTAGTGGCAATATCTCTCAAATAGAGTTTCATTGTGCCGAAGAACCTTGGGATTATTGCTTAAGCAATGCAGAATTTTCTTCTGTTTCGGTAAGTGGCAGGGCATACAATTTTCAAAACTCAAGTTCAAGCCAAACCATAAAAATAATGGCCGTAGCTGGAACTTATCCACTAAAAGCAATCATCCAAACAGATACACAGGAGACATTCACCTCTTATATCACAATCACACTGAGTGAGCCTGTTCATACCCCGGTAAATTCAAATGAAGTGCTTAACTTTGAAAACGGAATTGGCGCGACAATTGGCACATTAGATTTTAATGGCAGTGTCACCCAAGCGGGTCAAACAACGTTTAATGAACTCACCGACGGGCCAACACCAAGTGAAGGTTTTCAGGTTTATGCGCCTAACAACACCGAACAGTATTTCGACATCATAACAACGGCTGATTTTTCAGGGTTAGTGCAAGTATGTGTTAATTACGATGATAGTCCATTTGCGAGTGATGCAGAAGAAAAGGTTTTACAACTAAGTCATTATGTTTTGGATGAAGTCACACAAGTGGGTACCTGGGATAACATTACTGATGAAGGATATCCTCTCACCGACAGCAATACGCTATGTGGTACCACAGATTCATTCTCCACCTTTGCTATTGTCGTATCTCCTGATAGCGATAATGACGGAGTCCCAAATGTAAGCGATAACTGCCCCGCAACTTACAACCCTGAGCAGGAGGATTTTGATGAAGACTCACTAGGAGACGTTTGTGATGTTGACAGTGACAATGACGGCGTAGCAAACCTTGATGATTTTTGCCCATCAACAGAGTTAGGTTCAATTGTCCCTAACAGTACACCCATAGAATATCAGGATAATGGTTGTACAAGTGAGCAACGTTTAAATTTAGCCTGCCCAGCATCTGGACAGTATAGAAATCATGGTAAATATGTATCTTGTATTACTACTGAAGCGCACCGCCAAGTTGATGTAGGTTTAATAAATAAGAACGAAATAGGAAGTATTGTTGCCAAAGTAGAAAATACAATATAAGTAAGTAAAAAATATATTCATATCCATTAAGCAAGTAATGAAAGTTGCTCCAATATTGCGAGGGAGCAACTTTCAAGCACCATTCAGTGTATTTAATCAAGCCTATAGCTTCTATGTTCTTACCCGTTGCTAAATAAATAATTATGTAATCTTCCCACAAAATCAACCTACATAACCGGATAAGTTCCTATAATATATAAAACTAATGATTTAATGTCGGTGAAATTAAGATCAAAAGTGGTTAGTAAAAATATAAAGCTCTAACTAAAGGAGTATTCCTAAGTTGTTAACGAAAGTCGATATAGCCAAAGAGACAATTAATCTCAAATTCAGTTAACGAAAATAAGCTCACAGTTGCCAGTAGCAGCATTAAACTTAACGTCAGCTTAAGAGCGAGCAGTTGTCGTTAATATCAGCCACTAGGGCATGTCAACTAAGCGCACTTTTTTGACGTTAGCTTTTGATGAAGGTAAAACTACCAGTGTTCATTGCCCTAAGGTCACTAGCTACCACAAAGGAGACATTAGCCATTACAGCTTATTGCCTCTATTGGATTAGATTTTATATCGATAACACCTAATTAACAGGCAAAAAATTGTTGGCAAAAATAAGCGACGATGGAGCAAAAGCCGACTGTTATTTGTCCTTATTTATTTGCTTATAGCTGCTTTATACGAAAAAATGGTGTCTAAACTAGTTTTGTAGCCATTCAATGGCGGTATCGATTATTTTCTCCTGATCAACTTCTTGTTCTACAGAAACTCTGCTACCGTATTTCTGCAACTCTTTATCTGCCATTACAACAATACTCAAGAAAAGTATACTACCATCACTTAGAGTAAAAGATCGGTTACCAGTTGATAATCCACAACTATCCGAGCCAAATATTTTGACGTTGTCCTGCTTTTTAAAAGCTATTAAAGCGGCTTCACCTGCACTTGTAGTCCGCCTACTGCTAAGGACAGCGATTTTGGGGCTTGGATTCAGTAAATAGTAAGGACTGTCTACCGTTACCATAACATCATCCCCCTGAAACGATGAACCATCTCTGTAACCCCAAGGAATAATATTTTCATCCGCATCATAGAAATGTCCATAAACGCCATTATTTAGAAGTGAGCCTATACCTGCTATTGCGGGCCATATTGCGCCGCCTCTATTGTTTCTTAAATCCACAATCCAACCCAACAAATTGCCATTATCTTGTTGGGCTATTTCTTCTTGCATGTTGGTTGCATATTCTTTCTTTTTTATAACATCATAAGATGAAAAGCCATCAATTCTGATATAACCAACATCCTCTCTTGTTGGTTTAATCATATTGAAATTCTGTTCACAATCAAAATCACTATAATAAGCGAGTATATCTCCACTAGCAGACATCAAACCACTATGATTAGTATTTAGTAACTTGAGTGCATGTTTAATTGCCGTATATGTACCTTTAATATTCGCCGCATTGGCTGCAAGAGAAGTGACTTCAGATTCGAGTGCCCCCCAATCCACTTCATGTTTGGTGAGGACATTTTCCCTCATTATTTCTATAATTTCAGATACATAGTGTTGTGCAACTACTGATTGGTCTTGGGAATTTGTGCTTTTATTTTCGTTACCTCCTCCACACGAAATTAGAATTAAACTTATGGAAATTATACTTATCATTCTTTTCATTTGTACATCCTTGTTTATTAAAGAAAGTATTTAGGCCTGATTTAGCAGCGAACGCCACAATAAGCTGCTAAGTACCTTTTGCTAAAATGCGCGAAGCGCGAGAAAACTGTACGTGTCCGTTTGAATACCTTGCCAGCAGAAGGTAGTTAAAACACTACACTTTTGACTAACATTAAATTAGTGGAAGTGAGAAGCAATAAACACGGCAACACTTAACCACTAAACTTGATTGATAAACAATAAAATAGAATGTTTACCTATTTGTAAAACTAATATGGTAAACACGAAAAGGAAGGGGAATATACACCAATCCTTTGATGTGAAGTACCAAGCAAAGCAACTAAATAAACTTGAACAAGTGTTGCCTGATAACTATTAAGCATTTATCTCTTGTCGAAGCATGAGAGATAAATGCCCTGTTGGACTGAGCCGTTAGGCACAGTCCATATGGATTTTGTTTATTGAGTCATCACGGTGATAGGAAGGAGGTGAACGATAAAATGCATTTGCAATAGTTTCCTTACTACGATTTGCTCAATTCATTCTCGTTAGTTTACCGCATCGTGCTCTTTTTTCAAGACAAACGAAGCCTCTGCTATCGCTTTTTTCGGCGCCTTATGAACAACTTAGCAAATATAACTAGCTCGTTCGAAACACCAATAATGACTGATTAGGTAGCGCTATACCTATCAGCTTCATCCCGCTATGATGACAGTTAGGGCAGGCTGGCCCTGATTCTTCATTAGCCATTACCGCTTGTTTGCTTTCAACTACAATCCTACCTAAGCTTTCTCGGATTTTCTCTAACGATTTGCGTCTTATTGAATTAGCCATAAACCCATAATAACGCAGTCGCATAAAACCTTTAGGCAGCACATGCAGTAAAAATCTTCGAACTAGCTCACCCGAGGAAAATTCCATCTGGGTTTTCTCATTTGTTCGATAATCCTTATAACGCATTAGCACCTTGTTTTCGCTCCCCAAAGACAATCGACTTTCACTAATCCCTACACGATTGCAATAACGCGCTAAATAGTTAACCACCGCTTGTGTATGTCCTATGCTTGGTTTGCTGTAGACATTCCACTTCAGCCTCGCCGTATCATTCAAGGTCTGGGAAACCATTGATTGCTCAACGCGATGAAGTTCTGCTGCCTGGCTTTGCTCTGCTAAATAAGACAGCATCTTTCCTCTAAATTTCACCGACAACGCTTTCACGGGAAATAAGTAGCCCGCTTTACGGCTGCCACACCATTGATCATCTTTGGTTAACACACCACTAGGTATGAGACAGTGTAAGTGAATATGCCGACACAGACTTTGTCCCCAAGTATGCAGCACTGCCAACATACCTAATCGACCATCCATGTGGTGCCTTCCGGTCGAAAATTCACTTAATGTCTGCCAAACCGCTTTGAATAGACTTTTATAAAGTACCTCAGGGTGTAATGTTGCCCAGCCATTAAACTGATGTGGCAAGGTAAACACCACATGATGGTAAGTCACGGGCAGTACATCGGCTTGGCGTTTGAGTAACCATTGCTCTCGTGCTTTACCTTGGCACACAGGGCAATGCCGGTCTCGACAAGAGCAATACCACTGCGTATCTTGCTCGCAGTGATTGCAGTGCCATTGATAACTCCCCATTGCTTGGGTTCGACAATCTTGTAGGTGATGCAATACTTGCCACTGCCTCGGTGTGATGCTTTGCTTATCAAGCGCTGGCAATCCATCGCTAATTATCTGCTGGAACAAGGAGCCGTTCATAATGTTTGCTCCAATTGTTTGAGCAAATCAAATTTTACTCCGTCCACCGCATGATAATGAGGTAACCAATGGGTATAGCGCAAGGTAGTTCGAATATCTTTATGCCCTAAAATATACTGTAACTCTGGCAGCGGCATGCCAGCCATTAATTGGTGCGTTGCAAAAGCATGACGCAACGCGTGTATACCACCTTGCTTCAAAATCCCTGCTTCAGCTTTAGCTTTATAATACACTTTTTGAGGAGATGAAATGTTTAATGCGCTATCGCCGTAGTGCCGAGAAAACAAATAGTTAAACGGCCGAAATCGGTGCCAATAAACACGTAAAACCTGTAGTAATGTCGCTGATAATGGAATACGCCTATCCTTACTTCCTTTAGCTAAATGCACATGAATGACTGCTTGCGCTGAATCTATATCTCTTACTTTAAGGTGAGTAACTTCACTGATGCGTAAGCCGCATCCATAACATACGCTCAGCAAAGTACGGTATTTCATATTGTTGCATGCTGCTAAAATACGAGTTACCTCTTGTGGACTAAGCAATTCAGGTATCTTCTGCTGTCGTTTCATTGGCGGTAATAATTTCTCAGTGAATGTTCTCCCTAGCACCTGCCCATAAAAAAAGTTCAGTGCATGAAAAGCCTGTGCGCATGTGCTTGACGATAGCTGACGTTCTAGGGTTAACGACCAAAGGTATTTTTTTAACTCACTGTCTTGTAACGTATCAGGGGATCGATGGGTGTGTTTCGCTAAGTCGTAAACCCAACGAACATAGACTTGCTGTGTTCTAATTGAAAAGTGTCGTACTTGCATACAGTCAAGTAACTGTTGTCTAAGTGGTGTCATAACTTGCCTCCAAAAAGGGATGATGTAGCAAGTTAAGTGTGGTTGGAATACAGAGAAATATCAGGGAGCGGGTACTCCCCGCAAAGCGGTTTAGTTCAACAGTTTTATTATGATGCAAAATTCCTTCTTTCTACAAGGTGGGAATAATCGTCCATAATTATTTAATGCAAAGAGATTACTTGATTATTACTGATAGATCAATAAGTTAAAAACAAAGCATTAAGTGGTTGATGTGTGAAAGGCGGAATTTTGCCTTCTTTCTTGTAGAAAGAAGGCAAACACAGAGTACTGTATATAAGTACAGGCATCTTGAGGTGAGATTAATAATATTTTGTTATTAAAATCTAGTTTCTTAGAATGAGTAAAACTATTTTTTACTCTAGATCAAAAAACGCGACTTAATTGCTTAAGTCGCGTTTTGTCTAAATACTCATTACACCTGAATAGGCAAAAACTAACGGTTAATTAACCTATGCTAGTCAAACCACCCATGTAAGGTTGCAATACTGTTGGAACATTAATGCTGCCATCAGCTTGTTGGTAGTTTTCTAAGATAGCAACTAAGGTACGCCCTACTGCTAATCCCGATCCGTTTAGTGTGTGCAACAACTCTGGCTTGTTTGTTTCACTATTTCTAAAGCGTGCTTGCATACGGCGAGCTTGAAAATCGCCCATACTTGAACACGATGAAATTTCACGGTAAGTATTTTGTGCAGGTAACCATACTTCTAAATCAAACGTTTTCGCTGCACTAAAGCCAACATCACCGCTACATAATTGTACTGTACGGTAAGGTAGTTCTAATTTCTCAAGAATGATTTCAGCATGGCGTGTTAGTTCATCAAGCGCTGTCATTGAATTTTCAGGCTTAACGATTTGTACCATTTCTACTTTATCAAACTGATGTTGACGAATAAGACCACGAATATCACGACCACCCGATCCAGCTTCACTTCTGAAACACGGCGTATGTGCCGTCATTTTCATTGGTAAGTCTGCTTCATCAACAATCTCATCGCGTACTAAGTTTGTTAAAGGTACTTCTGACGTAGGAATTAATGATAATTTTTTGTTTGATAAGTCTGTGTGAAATAAATCTTCACCAAATTTTGGTAATTGACCTGTGCCATATAACGAGTCAGCGTTAACTAAATAAGGAACATACATTTCTAGGTAACCATGCTCTTCAGTATGAGTATCAAGCATGAACTGAGCAATAGCACGGTGTAAGCGAGCTATTTTTCCACGCATTACGGCAAAACGAGTTCCGGCTAGTTTAGCGCCACTTTCAAAATCTAAACCCTTAGCAACTGCAAAACCTAAATCAACGTGATCTTTTACTTCAAAATCAAATTCACGTGGCGTGCCCCAACGTTTTAATTCAACGTTGTCATCTTCATCTTTACCGTCAGGTACTGAATCATCAAGCAAGTTAGGGATGGCACTAGCAATAGCATCAATTTTTACTAATACTTCATCTTGCTCTGCTTTAGCTGCATCAAGGTCGTTACCTAGCTGACTTACGTGAGCAAGTAATGGTGCAATGTCTTCGCCACGCGCTTTCGCTTGGCCAATAGACTTTGAACGGGTATTTCGTTCATTTTGCAACTCTTGAGTTTGCACTTGAATAGCTTTACGTTGCTCTTCTAGCGAAGCTAACGTAACGGTATCTAATTCAAAGCCACGTTTAGCCAGTTGTTTCGCGATATTATCTAAATCAGTTCTAAGTAGTTTTGCATCAAGCATAATTGTTCACATTCTTGTTTATAAAGTTATTAAAATCGTATTTGTGTGTTCTAAATAAGTTATTTGTCTTCTACGTCGCTATTAAATCATCGTCGGTTATTTTGCTAAAGCGGTTACCATATACATACCAAGTGCTGCCGCAGCAATACACAATGAGACGTTCAGTAAGATATTTAACGCCGCTTTTAACACATCTCCTTGTTGCAATAATAACAAGGAGTCTAATGAAAATGTAGAAAAGGTGGTAAATGCACCTAAAAATCCTATGCCTATTAAGGTTCTATGTACACTAATATTGAGAATTTCATGCTCAATAAGTTGATATAATAAACCCATAGTAAATGAGCCGATGATATTAACCATCAATGTGGCAAAAGGGAAATCTTTTCCGAGCCAATTTAACACTAATTGTGAAATATAGAAGCGTAAACTTGCCCCACAAGCACCACCAAGGGCTACAAAAGCGTATAAAGTAAAATTACTAATAGCGTTGGTCATGGCTATTCCTATCAAGCTGGTTTAAATAATCGAGTTTTTCTTTTAATTTCTTTTCTAAACCACGCTCTGTCGGCTCATATAAGCGAGTATGTGAACTGTCGGCTTTAGCCAATGCTTCTGGAAAATAATTTTCACCAGCAGCAAAGGCGTTTATTTCATCATGGGCGTAACGATATTCAGTGCCGTGGCCAAGTTCTTTGGTAATACTACTGGTGGCATTTTTTAAATGTAAGGGTACATCAAGGGTATTGGTTTGCTCTGCAAGTCGCTTGGCTTTACTAAAGGCCATGTAAACCGCATTACTTTTAGGCGCTAAAGCCATATAAACGGTAGCTTGTGCAATAGCACGCTCCCCTTCACTAGGGCCGACACGATGAAACGTATCCCAAGCGTTAATAGCAAGCTGCATTGCGCGAGGGTCTGCATTGCCTATATCTTCACTGGCAATGGCAAGTAAACGGCGTCCAACATAAAGCGCATCACCACCTGCATTGAGGATTCGTGCGTACCAATACAGTGCAGCATCTGGGCTAGAGCCTCTGACTGATTTGTGAAAAGCGCTGATTAAATCATAAAAAGCATCACCGCCTTTGTCATAAAGGGCTATTTTACTTCCCGCTACTTGAGCGATGAGTTCAACGCTTATGGTTTTAACGCCAAGGGTGGCACTTTTACTGTTTGACTGTTCGCTCTTTTCGTCTTGGCTATTTCCAGCCGTTTTTGTTTGTCTTGCCACTACACTATCAAGGCAATTTTCTAATAAGTTAAGTAAGCGTCTGGCGTCACCATCACTACGATTAAGTAAGCTTTGTTTTGCATCAACGTTTAAGTCTATACGCAACTGCTGCTCAGCTTCGCATAATGAAATAGCACGTTGTAATACTTGCGCTAAATCATCACGGGTTAATTTTTTTAAGGTATATAAACGGGCACGCGATAATAATGCTTGGTTTAGTTCAAACGCCGGGTTTTCTGTGGTCGCGCCAATAAATATAATGGTGCCGTCTTCAATGTGCGGTAAAAATGCGTCTTGTTGTGATTTATTGAAGCGATGTACTTCGTCAACAAACAGTACTGTTCTACGTTTATTAGCGCCTTCACCTTGCGCACGTAACTTGGCTTTTTCAATAGCGCTGCGGATCTCTTTGATACCCGAAGTTACCGCTGATACGCGTTCAATTTCGGCATTAGCGTGCTGTGCAATAATTTCAGCTAGTGTAGTTTTACCACTACCTGGCGGCCCCCAAAATATAAGAGAGTGACAATGACCTTGCTCAATTGATTGCGCTAAAGGAGAGTCGCCACCTAAAATATGCTGCTGGCCAACATAATCGGCTAAGGTTTTTGGGCGCATTTTGGCCGCAAGTGGCATAAAGCTGCTTGCTGATGCTGGGTTGCTGCCCATTGAAGGATTATCTGAGGGGGCTAAATCGTTATCATCAGGTGTCAGATCAAACAGTGAGCTCTGCTGTGTGTCACTATTTCCTTGCCCTGAAGAATCATTACCGAATAACTTACCGTGTGGATTATCGTTTGTCTTCAAGTCTTACACCTTCAGGTAAGCTAAATGTAAATAATGATGCATCTGGTTTATTCTTAGCGTTAAATTGACCTAAAATAATTTGGCTAACTTGACCTGTGGCGTCTTGAAACGAAAACTCACTTAGTTCAATGTCGTTAGTTTTTGTTTCGGTAAAACTCAAAGTCAGCTTTTTTATTTGGCTGCTGGCATCTTTTGGCATCACAACAAAGCGTAAACCATTGTCAACATCCACACTTTGTTCAATAACATTGTATTGTTGCCAAAGCGTTGGTTCGTCGCTGGTAAGCAACAAAATAGGTGTGTTGTGAATTGATTTAGCTAGGCTATATGCACTGGCTTGTTCAATGAATGGGTCGTAAAACCATAACGTATTACCATCACTTATAATCAAGGTTTCATCTGGCGTTATTGTTTTCCAGTTTACTAGATTTGGCTTGCTAATGGCCAACGTGCCTGAGCCTTCCTGCAAAACTTGACCTTGACCATCAAGTATTTTCTGACTGAAATCTGCACTAAAAAAAGCTAACTTAGCTAATGTAGTCATTAAGTGCCCTTTAGCTTCATTTGTAGGTTCAGCTACGGCAGTATTACTTAGCGGCGCTTGGTCTGCATGAGCAATTGGTTGATATAAACTCAGTACAGGCAGTAATACACTGGCTAGGGCGAACGGTCGAAAAAAAGTTTTTTTTGTAAAATTAAATAGCATAGTTTTCTTCTAATAGGATGAACTGTGCCCGCATTGAGCCAACACAGTAAAAAAATAAGCCTTGGGATAAATTAAACGCAAGGGGCAAGCTAAAAATCGCGTACCGGTGCCGGCGCTAATACTTCTCGTGCGCCATTATTACCAGGTGTTGATACGACACCTTGCACTTCCATTTGTTCAACTATTCGTGCTGAACGGTTGTAACCGATTCTAAATTGTCTTTGTACACTCGAGATTGAAACGCGGCGCTTTTCAGTGACAAAATTAACGGCTTCATCGTAAAGCGCGTCAACTTCTTCAGTGTCGCTGCCCTCTGGTTGCTCGCCAGGTAACAAGATGTCTTGCTCGTGCTCACCTGAGAGGATTTCGTCTACGTAGTTCGGCTCACCTCGAGACTTCCAATCTTTTACCACAGCATGCACTTCGTGATCATCAACAAAAGCACCATGAACACGTGTTGGTACGCCAGTACCTGGCGGTAAATAAAGCATGTCTCCCATACCTAGTAACTGCTCTGCCCCTTGTTGATCTAAAATGGTACGAGAGTTTAATCCTGACGAAACTTGAAACGCCATACGCGTTGGAATATTCGCTTTAATCAAACCCGTTATAACATCTACCGAAGGACGCTGTGTAGCCAGAATTAGGTGAATACCCGCTGCACGTGCCTTTTGTGCAATACGAGCAATAAGCTCTTCCACTTTTTTACCTACAATCATCATCATATCGGCAAATTCATCTACGATAACAACAATGCTTGGTAATTTTTCTAACATCGGTGGTGTTTGATCCATGCCATCGCTAGGTTGCCATGTAGGATCAATTAACGGCTCTCCAGCTGCGATAGCATCAAGCACTTTTTTGTTATAGCCCTTTAAGTTACGAACGCCAACGGCAGACATCACTTTGTAACGACGTTCCATTTCACCAACACACCAACGCAGTGCATTAGCCGCGTCTTTCATATCGGTAACAACTTCAGCTAACAAGTGTGGAATACCTTCGTAGACAGACAATTCTAACATTTTAGGGTCAATCATTATCATACGCACATCTTCAGGCGTTGATTTATACAGTAAGCTGACAATCATGGTATTAACACCCACAGACTTACCCGAGCCAGTAGTACCAGCAACCAATAAGTGAGGCATTTTTCCTAAATCGACAACAACTGGATCACCGGCAATATCTTTACCCAGGACCATGGCAAGCGGTGATGATGACTCTTCGAAAGCTGGACAGCCAATAACTTCACTTAAATAGACAATTTCACGGTGTTTATTCGGTAATTCTAAGCCAATAACAGATTTTCCAGGAATAACTTCAACTACACGTACACTAATGGCAGATAGAGCGCGCGCTAAATCTTTAGACAAACTAGTTATTTTGTTTACCTTAACACCTGGGGCTAAATCTAATTCAAAACGGGTAATAACAGGACCCGGATAAACAGAAACCACTTGGGCTTGCACGCCAAAATCGAGTAATTTGGCTTCAACTAAACGGCTTACTACGTCTAACTCAGCTTGGTTAATCGGATTTTTCGCTTTGTCTGGTCTATCAAGTAAATCAATAGACGGCATACCCTGAAAGGCAGCCTCTTCAGTAGCGACTAAGTTAACTTGACCGTTTTCATCGGTTATATTTTGCTTTACCGGAACTAATGGCTCAAGTGGTGGGAATTGAAAATCATCGGCGACATTAGGCTTTTCAACGTCAGCAAAAGCGGCGGTTATTTCTTTCTCGCTAACATGTTCTTGAACATTGCCAACCGACAGTTCTGTCATCAGCTCAGCTATATCAATAAAGGGTTCACTTTTTGTATTAGCATGATTCATCGATGCTGAATTATCTTCTGCAGCACTAAAAGATTCAGGCAAATCAATTATCGCCGTTTGGGTGTGTATTCCTAGAGGTACCTCCTCTAAAGAAGCCGATTCTGAAGCTGTTGTTTCTGAGGGTAACGGCTCTATTTTTTCATTTTCAATGCTCGTTGAGTTTTTAACTAAACGACTTTTAACATTACCTATTTCTTCAGAAGTAGTGCTTTCTTCACTGGTACCAAAGTGCATTTTCAGCAGCTTAGGTAAACTTACTAACCACAGTGCGGCAAGAATAGCGTATTGACCGACAGTATCGACAAATTTTAACCAAGAAAATCCTGTTAACAAGACAAAGCCTGCACAACTGAAAAGTAAAAATACTAAAGTAGAGCCAACAAATGAAAAGTAAGGCAAAAGAGTTTTACTGAGAACGTCTCCTAAAATCCCGCCTGCTGAAAAGTGAAAAACATCATCAAAATTCATGCTGGCTAAAGAAGATACGCCAAGGTAAAACATGAAAAAACCAATCAGCTTTAACCCTAGGGTTAAATAGTCAAGTTTCATCAATTCATGGAAACGTTGAAACAACAACCAACCAACAATCGCAATAACAAAGGGTAAGCTAAAGGCAATAAGTCCAAAGAGGTTTAAAAATAAATCGGAGAGGTAAGCACCAACCGCGCCACCTAAGTTACGTACTTCTTGTTGATAACCTGTTTGCGCCCAGCCTGGATCAGCTTGGTCAAAACTAAATAAGGCCAACATCATAAACATGGCAAAAGCAGTGAAACATAATAACCCAGCTTCAAGTAGGCGCTGCACGCCGCTGAGCTGTTTATTAGTCAATGCATCAAGTGAAACATCGGAATTTTCTATAAGATCTGAAGACAATTATAAGTACCATTGGAAATAAATACGCAAAAATTACGTAGTGCAAAGCTAAAGTATCAAATTAGCGCTTAGTTGGCAGCAACAAATTGCTATTATTGCATGTTTTTTTATACAGTCATGTAAGTTTGACAGGATAATTTTCTCAAGTAACTTAAATTGATAAGCCCTATTTATTAATCTAACACATGGCTATAGCCGTTCTACTTGAAAATGCAGGATTCAGCTGGAATTATAAACGCCTTTAAGCAAGGCTTTGATTGATGAGAATAGTTATTCTATTGTCGAAATCAATAACGTAGCATAAAGCGTCTATAAACCAGCCCATTGCGGAAAACTGAGCAAAACACATCCGTCGTTACATTTGTTTTTAAGGACGCTACATGGAAGTAGTTTATTAGCAAATCAGCGGCTGCGCCCCAACCATCTACCAGGAACATTTTTATCCGCAAGTACAGCAAACCTTTGTTCGTCATCCCCGTGGTGTTTTAATCGGACGTGCCATGGATGGCACTTATTAGACAATGCATGGAGCTTATTGTCCTGGATCCAGTTTCTAAAAGACAATGGATCTTCGACTAGAGACTTCGAAGATGACGTTTTCTTTGATGTCATGAGTTAACAACATAGGCATGTAATTTTTTTGTTGTTAAACTTTTCTCTGTGAGGACGAAGTCCCTCGGTGTTCTCTGTGGTAAATCTTGTTTTTCAGGGGTTAAATTCATGTTACTTAGAAGAGAATGCAGGAGGTATATTCTCCCGAACAACCCTTAACAAAAAAATGTGCCTTGATTATGATTCGCTCAGATTTCCTGAAACGAGCATCTTCAAATGAAACGGGTATATAATCATACATTCAGAAACAGAGAACTTTAAAGGATCACCATGTCATCTATTCCCAACGATTTTATTAATTACAAATCCACACCAGTATTTACCCAGGGTAATATCCCTAAAATGTTTCTCCATTTACACAATACAAAATCAGGGGTTTACGGGAAGATTATTGTGACAAAAGGTCAATTAAAATTTTATGGCTTTGCGGAGCGTCGTGGTGATATAGAGCAAGAAATTATTATTAACGCAGAGCAATCCGCTATTTCTCCCCCTGAATATTGGCATAAGGTTGAATTTTTAACAGACGATACCGAGTTCCATGTCGATTTTTATGCGCAAAAAGACTCTGAGATAGTTAAAAAGAATTTATCGGAACGTAATGATTAGTTTAATGAGGGGTTTTTAACCCCGTATTAATCAAATAACGTAATTTACGCACCGTGGTACTCGCTGACATAAAATTAACTCGAAAAATAGGAGTACAGACTCTTTGTATTGCAAAGCCTCTCGTTTTCTTGTTCAACCATTAATATTTGAGTTATTTGAACTAACGTTTGATAGCCACTAGGTTGGTTGATTTAATTTCATCCATCACCACATAAGTTCTACTTTCACTTACCGCTGGCAGCCTAAGTAAGGTATCGCCAAGTAATTCGCGATAGGCGAGCATGTCTTTTACTCGGGTTTTGAGTAAGAAGTCAAAATCGCCAGAAACAAGATGGCACTCTTGAATAACGTCTAATTCACCAACTGCATTGGCAAAATCATCAAATACGTCAGGACTGGTTTTAGTTAGCGTTATTTCAACGAAGACTAACAAAGCGGCGCCAAGTTTATGGGGATTCAAAATAGCTTTATAACCACTTATATACTGCTCTTTTTCTAAGCGTTTAACTCTTTCTAAACAGGGTGTTGGACTCAACCCTACCCGCTTAGATAATTCAACGTTTGATAAGCGGCCATTTTTTTGTAGTTCAACTAAGATGTTTTTATCAATACGATCAATGGTTTTATTAAGGCTCATTTACATAACTCTGCATTTATTAGGTTTTTTAGCATTATATATCGTACCAGGGGAAATAACGACAGGTTATTCTTATAAGTTAGCACTATACTAGTTGCAAATATTACAAGCACTTCTAAAGTGCCTTCCCACAAGCTTTGCTTAAGAGAGAAATATATGATTATTGGTGTACCTAAAGAAATTAAAAACCACGAGTACCGTATTGGCCTAACACCTGCAGGTGTTAAAGAGTTGATTGTTAATGGTCATGAAGTGATTGTTGAAAACAACGGTGGTGCATCAATCGGTTTTGATAATGAACAGTATATAACTGCTGGTGCAAAAATTATCGATAGTGCTGCTGAAATATTTGCCACTGCCGAAATGATCATTAAAGTAAAAGAGCCACAGCCTGTTGAATGTAACATGCTTCGTCCTGGCCAAATCTTATTTACTTACTTACATTTAGCTCCGGATCCTAAGCAAACTGAATTATTAGTTGCTTCAGGCGCAATATGTATTGCTTATGAAACAGTTACTGCAGCATCAGGTGGTTTACCTTTATTAGCGCCTATGTCTGAAGTTGCCGGCCGTATGTCTATTCAAGCCGGTGCTCATGCATTAGAAAAAGCGCAAGGCGGTTTAGGTGCTTTATTAGGTGGTGTTCCAGGTGTTGCTCCAGCTAAAGTATTAGTTATTGGTGGTGGTGTTGTTGGTACTCAAGCTGCACGCATGGCAGTTGGCATGGGCGCAGACGTGACTATTTTAGACCGCTCTTTACCACGTTTACGTCAATTAGATACTGAGTTTGATGGTCGTTTAAAAACAGTTTATTCAACTGCTGATGCAATGGATACATTAATCGTTGAAGCTGATTTAGTGATTGGTGCTGTATTAATTCCAGGTGCTGCTGCACCTAAACTAGTGACTAAAGAACATATTAAAACGATGAAGCAAGGTGCTGTTATCGTTGATGTTGCAATCGACCAAGGTGGTTGTTTTGAAACATCTAAAGCAACGACTCACCAAGAGCCAACTTATGTAGTTGACGGTGTAGTTCATTACTGTGTAGCTAACATGCCTGGTGGCGTTGCCCGTACATCAACAATGGCATTAACCAATGCAACTATGCCGTTTGCAGTGACTATTGCAAACAAAGGCGCTAAGCAAGCATTATTAGATGACGAACATTTAATGGCTGGCTTAAACGTAGCTGCTGGTAAAATCACTTACAAGCCAGTTGCTGATGACTTAGGTTATGAGTATGTTGAGCCTGCTGTTGCATTAAACGCATAAGCAAAATCTAACATTTCTCAGGTAGTCATTAAAATTACTACCGAAAATAGCGCACTTTTGCTTACAGTCTTAGCAAAAGTGCGTTTTTTTTTATTTATCTTATAACTAAGAAGTTATTTACCCCCTTGCATTATTTCCTTATCATCCCAATTAATAAATGATAAGTAGGTAAGCTACTTCATTATCATCAACATAAAGCAATCAATTTTCTTGGAGAAACCATGAGCGACGTAAGACACTGTCCCCTATTAATTTTAGGCTCAGGCCCCGCTGGTTACACTGCTGCAGTTTATGCTGCCCGCGCAAACTTAAAGCCAGTAATGATCACTGGTATGCAACAAGGTGGTCAATTAACCACTACAACTGATGTAGAAAACTGGCCAGGTGATGCTGATGACTTAACCGGTCCTGCGCTAATGGAGCGTATGCAAAAGCACGCTGAGAAATTTGATACTGAAATTATTTTCGATCATATTGATTCAGTAGATTTTTCTTCAAAGCCTTATAAATTAAAAGGCAGCAGTGAGTATACCTGTGACGCGTTAATTATTTGTACTGGTGCTTCTGCACAATACCTTGGTTTACCTTCTGAAGAAGCCTTTATGGGACGTGGTGTTTCAGCTTGTGCTACTTGTGATGGTTTCTTCTATAAGAACCAAAAAGTTGCCGTTGTTGGTGGTGGTAATACTGCTGTTGAAGAAGCACTTTATTTATCAAACATTGCCAGTGAAGTTCATTTAATTCACCGTCGTGATACTTTCCGTAGTGAAAAAATACTAACGGATCGTTTATATGAGAAAGTAGCAAACGGTAATATCGTTTTACACACTGACCGTACGTTAGATGAAGTGTTAGGTGATAACATGGGTGTTACTGGCCTACGTATAAAAGAAATGGGTTCAGATGCCACTGAAGAGCTTGAAGTAGCGGGTGTATTTATTGCTATAGGTCACAAACCAAACACAGATATTTTTAAAGACCAACTTGATATGAAAGATGGTTATTTAACCATTCAAAGTGGCACGCAAGGTAACGCAACACAAACCAGTGTTGAAGGTGTTTTTGCTGCCGGTGATGTAGCTGACCATATTTATCGTCAAGCAATTACCTCAGCTGGTGCTGGCTGTATGGCTGCATTGGATTCTGAGCGTTACTTAGACGCTCTATAATTTACTAAAATGTAATATCAGTTCACCTGAGTGCAGTAACCGTTTATGGCTTACTGCACAAATTTCATTGTGTCACTGAAATAATCGTGTAAAAAATACTATCGAGAGGAAAATTAATGGGTCAAATTTTATATCAACTTGATGATAATAGTTTGACCTTTCCTCCGATAGAACATGCCCTAACAGATCCCAATGGTTTATTGGCGCTTGGTGGTGATTTATCAACAGAGCGATTAATAGAAGCATACAGTCAGGGCATTTTTCCCTGGTATAGTGACGACGACCCTTTTATGTGGTGGTCACCCGACCCCAGAGCCATCATCGATATTAGCCAGTTACGTATTAATCGTACCTTACGTAAAGCTATTAAAAAATCACCTTATCAAATAACCTTAAATAAAGACTTTAGCCAAGTAACTCAGTTCTGCGCTGATGCGCCGTTTCGACATGATGAAACCTGGATACTGCCTGAAATGAAAACTGCCTATTTAGCTTTACATCAATTAGGCTACGCACATTCAATTGAAATATGGCATACAGATGAGCATGATAATACAAGCTTAGTAGGCGGCTTATACGGTGTTGCTATTAATGGTTTTTTCTCCGGTGAGTCAATGTTCTATAAACAAAGTAATGCCTCAAAATTTGCCTTGATTACCTTAGGGCAACTACTTAATACCGTTGGTATAGATTTTATTGATTGTCAGTTACTTAACCCATTCCTCGAAGATATGGGCGCCAAAGAAATAAGCCGTGATACTTTTTTAAAAAAACAAAAAAATGCACGAGCTCAAAGGTTGCCCGACGGTTTTTGGCATGCACGAACATTAACCTTAACTTAGCCCTAGTTTAGGTTTATACCAATCGGACTAATTAACTGATCACTTAGCGAGAATTAAAAGGCTTAGAGGCAAGGCATTGATTGAAGAGAATGGTTATTCCCTTGTCAAAA
>CAJXYE010000037.1 GCA_913063325.1 uncultured Colwellia sp.
ACGTTGTGGAGTTAAATCCAGAGCAACACAAAGAAGCTGCTTAACAATTTAGGCGACAACTGTCTTGAAAAACACCGTTAATCCCTATTTTATTTTCACGTTTAACGTTGGCGGTTTGATTATAGTTCTTAATTTTATCTGCTTGCTTAGTGCTATAATTTATTGCAGATTTTTTTCTATCTAGTAGTGAGTTGAAACCTTCTATTAAAGGATTTCTTTCTTCTAAATCATCTAAGTAATCTAAAATCCCTCGTGTCTCCTCTAGATTGTATTTCCACGCGGATTTAATTTTTAATGGAGATTTTTCTATCAATTCTAATGGTTTTACTGTGCCTAAATTTTCATTCTGATCCCAATGATATTCATTAAATAAATGTGGCATATTACCGATGCTATACCTAGAAATCAGAAATGATTTTTCACCTTTATGCCACACACCTACGTAGGCATTTCGTGCATATATTTTATAACTATAGCCATGCATTAAGCTTTCCATTTCCAGATACTTTGTACTTTCTTGTATATCGCTCAGAAATTGTGTAAATAATTTTTCTTTATTGCTCATCTGCTAACCACTTTGAATAACACAGCTTTCCTAAAAATATCAGTAAACACTAAACTTATACAACAAAAGCTATTTTAGATTGATCCACAATATTTGGTAAATTTCATTACACGAGTAATTCAATCACTAGAAGCTGAGTGCGTAGCATCATTACAACGATTAAAGCTTTTATTTAAACTGTTATTTATTTGGTAAGCCAAAAGTTTCTCCATTTTTCAAAATCACAACATTTTTAAAATGCTCCGAAAATGAATCAGCTTTAAGGGTGTGTACGGGGATTAATGTTTTGGCATTAATTTCACAAGCAAACGATTTTAGGTGGCTTAAATAAGCATGACCACTGGTATGAATGTATTGCCATTTACTATCCGTTAGCAATTCTAATTCAGCAAAAGAAGATTGCTTTTCCATATAACCTTGCCACATAGAATAAATTAAATGTGCCTTGAACTCTTTCTCATGAAAAGCTTCAATGAACCGTTTGATAGAATAATTAGAAAACCGAAAAACATATCGTGTATTGTCAAAATTTAATTTATCTATATTGATATGGCGTTTACTAAAGCGAAAAAAATCATCGTTACCAAAAGCCTTTTTAGCACTTTCTATCTGGTTTCTAGGGAAGAAAATCCTAATATGATCATCTGCGTGTGGTGGTAAGCCGGGAGCATGCTTTTTTAATGTATCTAACATATACATTTGGTACAGATCTAAAACCAAAATTCTACCACTTCTTTTACATGCATTGTACAGGCTTACAATACGATCTATGTTACTACCAGAGCCGGCAACAAATATAGGATCAGAATCTTGCTTCATTACCTCTAAAAAAGCATCTTCAACAGCTTTTTCTGTAGCAAAAGTATTAGGGTGTCCTTCATCTAATGTAGTTCCTTCCATTAAAAGTACATCCGGCTCTTTTACTCTGCTTTTTACATATTCATTAACTTTTGCTTTACGGCCATGACCTCTAAAATCCCCCGTATAAAATATAGTTTTTCCACCGACTTCAATGTGAATACTGCATGCCCCAAAGGCAGAATGATCCATTAAGTAAGCTTTCACCGTAAAAGGGCCAATTTCAAAGCTTTTACCTGGTTGATAAATAATAAAAGAGGGTAAGCGATTAATTTTCATTTCATCACTATAAAACACGTTTCCTATTTCCATCAGGCTGTGCGCACTATCACTAATGTAGATAGGCATATCTATAGGTAAATGATCTACCAAACCGTAATGATCTGGATGTGCATGAGAAATTATAAAAGCCAACGGCTTATTTATGTGCTCTTTTTCATTTCCCATCACATCTAACAAAATTCCGTTTTCAAGGCTAGGAGATTTTGTTAGTCCTGGAGTTAAGGCATCTCCGCCTGAGGCCATCAGAGGCATACCATAATCAAGGACTATAGAATCACAGCCATGATTTATTTTTATACAACTACCGCCAATAGTGTCAGCACCACGCAAAAGAGAAACCGATGTTTTTACCATTTTTAATCCTTAGTTAACAAATTCGTTTTGTTGGAACTAAGCATGAAAGGAGATACTTAGTTCGCTAGTACTATATATTCAATTGAGAGGCCGAGATGTTTACACTAAAGTTAGATTTATTTGGTATTACTATATTTCTTTTTGTTGTAAACGAGTGATAGTCGGGCTTTTAGAGTCGTTAATTTAATTGCATCAATTCTCTTTATAGTTAACGAATTCATTCACACCTTGTTCATGTCAGAGACAGAAGTTGTCTTGAAAAACACCGGTTGTCTCCAATCATGAAATAGTTACCGTTTGGTACTGTGAATTCGGCGGTATTATTAACTAGGTTGTTTTTAATGTAATCAGGTAAGTTGTTAGCAAAAATAACATCATAGCTTTTGGTTCTTTCGGTTGCCTTTCCTGATGATTCGCCTGATGTCGTGGCTAATGTTAGGGCTGATATAATGACAGTGCTTTATTGGTAAGCACTAAATGAATATATGCTCGAATAGGGCGGGGTCTTATTATTGATACTATCTAGTGATATTGCTTTTAAAGGTAACTCAGTGCCATTAATATAAAAAGCATTGTTAATTATTTGTACAGTATCGCCAGGTACTGCCATTACTCGTTTAACGTAAAGTGTATCCTTGCGTTCAAAGGCGATAATATCGCCACGGGCCGGTTGGTTAATAGCGATTAAATTTGTTCCAATGAATGGCAGTTTAATATCAAAAGCAAGTCTGTTAACTAAAACAAAATTCCCTTCAACTAGGTTGGGATTCATTGATGCACTAGGAATTTAGTTCCAATTAATTAACGTAGTTCTCATAAAAAATAAGATAAATAAAAACCAGATGAAATCTTTGTTATTTTTATAAAAACTTATCAATAAACGTTTAATATAGCTTGAAGATAAATAGTTATTAATCAATCGTATGCAACGATCGAGTCTTTAACTTTTGCAGTGGTTTACCTAGCAATATCAAAATCTATTATATTAGCGTTGCCATTAATATCCACCAACACATTGTTTTTACTTAAATCCCCATGTTCAATACCTTTGCTTTTTGCATGTTCTATGGCAGATTTTAAGCTAGTGTTAACCTGTTCTTTGGCTTCCTCACTTGGCGAAGTATTAAGAAATTCATATAAAGTAATACCGTCAATGTATTCCATCATAATGTTAGGCTCTTGATGATTATCATGGCTAATATCTATAAAACTCGCAATGTGATGATGATCTAAATCAGCGAGTATTTGTGCCTCTTTTTTTATCATCTTTAGTGCAGTGTTGTTTGAATCAGCCAGAGCAAAATATTTTATGGCTACGGTGTGGTTAATTAAGCCATCAATACGTTGAGCTAGGTAAACATCACTCATACCACCTTGTCCGAGCAGCTTTGTAATCTTATATTTGTTGTTAATAAGGCGACCAATGCGAGTTTGGCCGTCTTCGTGCTCTGCTAAGCTTTGGTACAAAGGCTCAATCAGCGCTGAAATCTTAGTGTTACTATAAGTTAATAAGTTTGCTAGCTCATCGGCAAGTTGTTGATTTTTCGTCGCGAGAAGTTCAATTTTTTTCTTCTGCTTCTCTAAAGGCAAAGGGTTAAACTCACTAAATAATTGATAAAGTTCTGACATAGTTAGGCTACAAGGTTCTTTTGATACCAAGCGTTAGCAAAGTTTAAATCATTTTGCATAGTTCGCTGTGATACGTTGAATAGGTCGGCAAGTTGTTTGGTGTTTAAGCCTGAGAATAAATGCAAGTTTATAGCCTCTGCACATCGAGGGTGTTCTTTTTCTAATAGTTTATTAATTAACTGTAATTCATGTAAAAGTACACCAGAGTTATGATCAAACTCTGCCTCTTTAGTTTCACTTGGTAAAGTATTTTTTAGCGCTTTAACATTTCTATATTCGTCATTTAGAATGTTATAAACCACAGTGGAAATGAGTTTTAAAACATCTTCTCTATTGTCTAACTTACTGTCTTTTGGGTTAATAAGCTTAAGGTAGGTTTTATTTACTAAATTTGTGGTTGAGTCTATACATAACTGTAGATGAGACTTATGCTCAGTCTTTTCTTGTCGCTTTAGCTTTTGTTTACGTACTTCATGTTTAAACTGCTGATAACACAATTCAAATAGCGTGTTATAGGCTGTTGTATTTCCTTTCTTCCATTGAATAAGTAATTCAGTAATTGGCAACTCTGTGAGATTTTCCATATCCATATGTCTGTTTTTATTTGAATTGTTATATTTATGCTAACACGTGTTATTTGATGATTCTAGGTGATGCCTCCCAAATAAATCAAAATATATTTTTTGGATTTTATCTATTTCCTTTTGCGTTTTTAGTTAGTTACAACGTATCTATTACCTTTTGAAATAAATGATTAAGCTAGCGTCAGAATTTTAAAAAGAAGGTCATTTATAAATATGGAAAATCAACAGGTCGTTAGTTACAACAAGAGCAATGCTGTAAACCACCTTAAAGTGATGAATAAACTTGGAGCTACATTTTTTATACTCTTTATCGTCGGTGCTTTTTTACCTCTGGCTAATTTAGGTGGCTGGTCTAAAGAAACTTTGAACCTATATACACTTGCGGAGCCAATTTTTCTGCTCGCACTCGCGGTAAGTGGTTTTGTGGTTTATTTAACAGGCATAAGTCGTTTTACTGGTAGAGCAATATCTTTACTATTTACAGTACTTGTTTTGGGTTGGTTTTTATCGCAACTCTACGACATATACGATTTAGCAAAAAGTGCTAGAGAAATACGAGGCCGTGATTTTGAATGGAGACACTTTGCACGCTCCTTTAAAGAAATGGCTGGGGCATTGCCAATTAGAGGCAAAGACCTTGTTTCTGCTGCCAGTTGTTTATTAGCATTATCTTTTGTTGGTATTACAGCGTGTATATATTCTCCTCGATATAAAGAAAATAAACAATTTAAAGCGGCAATTCTAGGTCAGCCAGTTGAAGTAACTGAATCAACTTCAACAGTAGATAACACAGAGGTTAATACCGCTAAAGAATCTTCACTTGTAACCAAACTAAAAAGCACTGTGAGCTTAGTTATTACCAAAGCTATAGCGTTCATTAAATATGTTTATCAAATAGTCAAACCGTTAGTTAATGCCTTGCTAGATAAAGGCGCAGATATTATTTGCAAACAACAACCTAACTTAAAACGCGAACAAGTAAAAATGGTATTGCTTGGGGTCATGATTGTTCTAATTTATCTCATCATTTTTTGATTTTTAAATAACCTATAACGAATAAAAAAAATAAGAGAAGGACTGATATATGAAATGTATAAACTCACTTGCTTTAGTTGGCCTAACGTTATCTCTAGCTGCATGTGGCGGTATTAAAAGCCAAGAAGAAATCGCACAACTGACGCCAACAGAGGTTGCTCAGCTTGGTTGTAGTGCCTATAAAAATATTGAATTAGAGCAGCTTCAATATTTATTTCCTGAAAAATCGTATAAAAAGCTTATTCGTAAAAGTAGTAAGAACCCTGATAGGTTTAGATAATTTGTTGAAGACGCTGATTGTGGCGTAATAAAAGCCGAAAACGTTTCTTATAAACGACTTGATGCAACAAGAGTTACATTTGAGAAATTTAGCGCAATTAAAGTATTTAAAGTTGATGGTAAATATCAAATAGCCTTAGAAGGATAAACACATGATGAAAAAAACAATAATATTATCGGTTGTAGCAGTCTTAGTATTAAGCGCTTGTGGCGATCCAAAAGATGAAGCCAGTGAAATTGCACAACAAGCGTGTATAGCTGATAAAAATAGCGATATAGATGCTTTAAGTGGGCTGATGAATGATGAAATGTTCGAAACGAACAAGGCCATGCATGAAAACGCGGATCCCCTAATGAAAAATATATTAAAAATGCTGAATTGTGATTTGAAAAGTACGGAAGTATTAGATGATGGTAGTTATGTCGTTAACTTCAAAAAACATAATAGTTATGAAATTAAAAAAGTAGATGGTGATTTAAAAATTGTTGGAGAACAGTATTATTAAACTAGATTAGCTTTTCCTCCTCTAATGGTAACTATTTGAAATTATGTTTGATTATTCATAGTTGCCCGTTTACCATTGCTGTCTATATTAGAATATTACTCTCTAATATAGATAGGGACTTTCAACTTAAAGGATTTAAAATGCTCAAAAAATTTGTGCGTTCTGCGCTTTCAATTTCATTTTTCACGGCAACACTAACTACTGCAACTTTGGCAAATGCCACAGACCCCGTTGACTTTAATACAGCACACGTTTTTCCAACTGATAATTTTGACTTACAACGCGCTGTTGAAGGCTTACGTCATGCACCTTATGATTATTGGACTGATATTCGCTGGAATGAAAAATCTCCATTGGGTACACCTATAACTATCAAGTATGCTTTTTCAGGAAAAACAATAGGGGGACGTGATGTTCGTGACTTCTATCCGCGTGAAAAAGAATTAATTATAGGTGTTTTAACTAGTATTAGCCGTGTTTCAGGGATCAGCTTTGTTGAAGATGATCCTATAGATAGGACGGAACGATATGACCTATTGTTCGAAAATATCGCGGGTGATATATCTTCCTCAGGGCTACCAAGTGATCATCGTTCACCAATAAATAGTGATGATTGTGATAACGGAGGAGCTGACTGTGAAATAGGTGCAAGACTTATAGATCTCAGTGTTAATGGACTACTTGATTACCTTAATCCACAACTTGAATTCGATGAGGCAAATTGGGTAGTAGATTATAAGCATGATTTATCAAAAGCCAAGTCTGAATTGCTTTACCATATATTGCAGTCGATAGGTGTTTACCCTTCAGATCATGGAGGGGTAAATGTAAAGCTAACCAGTGAATATGATAATAAGTTTTATACTGCGATGTCTCCAAATATTGGAAATCCTTCATCTGAAGTCTTTTACCCTACAGATTTAAAAAAATATGATGTAGCGGTATTACAACACCTATACGGTAAAGCTGAAAATTCCAATACAGGCGATACCTTGTATACTTATGATGATACTTACGACTTTCATCAAGTTATTTATGATACAGATGGTATTGATACTATCAGTGTAAGTGAAAGTAGCCGCAATAACGTGATAGATCTACGTGCAGGAACTTTTAGCTCTATAGCACCAAACCCTACAGGTTATTACGATAAAAACATTGGTGGAGAACACCTAAATCGTAGTCATAACAATTTATCTGTCGCCTATGATGTAGTTATTGAAAATGCAATTGGTGGTAAAGGTGATGACATTTTGGTCGCAAACTCTGTGGCCAACATGCTTAATGGTAGTGACGGTATTGACACAGCCATGTTTGAAGGTGATAAAGCAGATTATATGATTGAAAGCATCAATGCTTTCACGGTCGAAGTTACTTCTATTGCAAATGGTGAAGACATAGATACCTTGGTTGATTTTGAATTTATTCAGTTTGCTGACGAAACTATTGAAGTTGTTAAAGGCAATGAAGCTCCTGTAATAACCCTGCCAGAAACCATTACGGTGCGAGAAGGGGAAAATGTGAATATTGCCATTACTGTGACACAACCTGATGATGATGTGCATACTTATAAGTGGACACAACTTGATGGTACAGAAGCAATATTAGAAAATGAAGATGCATTAAATTTAAACTTTGTCGCTCCTGCTGTTGATGTTCAAGAAACGATTAATCTACAGCTTGAAGTTTCAGATGGTATTAATAGTGTAAAGAGCACTGTTGAGGTGACCATTCTTGCAAACAATATCCCCACCGTTTATGAGATTGTGACAACTCATTTAACCAATAATACAGTTAATGAAGGCACAGAGGTATCGTTATCGGTTGCTACTGGAGATAGAGATAATGATCCGCTTACTTACCGTTGGGTGGTTAATGGTGCTATTCCAGTAACACTTATGGGGGAAACAACCGATACCGTTACTTTTATTGCACCAGAAGTATCAAGTGATACTGAGTTAACTGTTGAGGTTTTTGTTTCAGATTCAATCGATGAAGTTTCAAAAACAAGCACAATAACAGTTATTAATGTTGAAAGCTCAACTACAGAGGCAAAACAGACAGAAGAAAAAAGTAGTGGTGGTTCTTTTGCTTATCTTATTTTGTTAATTTCAGGTTTAAGATTATTTAGAAAATAACTATTTTGGGTCAATAGATATGATTGGCTCATTACTTTGAAAACATCTTACATTTAGCTTGTTTACATCATTTTATTAAAAGGAATTTTAATGTCAAAAATCTCCAGATTTTCTGCATTGTTTTTATCACTTAGCGTAACTTCAGTCTTTGCGAATGCATCAAAAATTGGTTCAGATTTACTATTAACTTCTTCTTCAGTTGCTAAGCAAGAATATTCAATTCCAGTAAAGCGAGACAAAGTTAAAATATTTTTAACTTATGATACTGGTGTTGATGAGTACTTTGAAAAAGAAAACTCAACTTCTGTTGCCAAATTAAACAAAGTCATGGAAAAGGTTAATAGTATTTTTTTAGCATCGGGGACAGGCGTAGAGTTTGACTGGCAGTTAATCCCATCTTCTAGTAACTTTCCTTACGATGAAGATAATTATAAAGCGGGAATTTATAACGTTATTTCTGAGCAGCAATGGTACAAAGATTCAGTACTGCATAATTTGTCAGATTTTCATATCGCAGTTTTTAGCCCTGATGTTATTCCACAGTATGGCGGTAGCTGTATTATTGGAGTTGGCTATGATGAAGATGACTATGCAAATTTCAAATGGAAAAACCCGAATAGAACTTGTTGGGTTTCGGCATACAATATTGAGAATGGTGTTGTACTCGCCCATGAAATTGCTCATTACTTAGGCGCTAAACATAACCGCTATCAATTAGAAAATTACGATAATCAACAAACGTTTTCTAACGCTATTCCTTATGGTTATGTATCAGTTGAACATAGCTTTATCACTATGATGAGCTATACGGGTGAATGCAATGAAGCTAACGTTAGCTGTGAAAAAATCCCATTATTTTCAAATCCTGATATTTTGCATAAAGGTGTTCCGATAGGAAAATCTGAACAAAGCGATGATGCCGCGAATGTTGCCAAACTGTTAGGCTATGGGGCGGTTGACCTTGTTAAATATGACTATTTACCCACCACAATGTCAATTGAGAATACAGCATCTCAAGTTACCTTGAGTTGGCCTGATATAGCATCATCTTATGTTATTAAAATAAACAATAGGACCGGTGATAACCCTCAAGAGTATTCCGTTACTGAACCAAAAATTAGTTTAGACCGCCCTTTGTTCGTGCTTGGTAATTATGGTTGGCAGGGCTATAAAGAATCAGGCACTGTCTATGCGGTATACCTGAATAAGGATGTAGAACGATTAATCCCTATTGGTGAATTTGAATTAAGGGCGCGTTTTGAGGATGCACCTTTTTATGAACAAGGACATGATCGTCCACCAGAAGACCAAATCACAGTACGAGATGGTCAGTTGGGTTTTGATAGAACACTGGTATCTTTACCCGCTAAAGGAGAGTCCGTTGATATTAAAATTTCATTAATGGATGAAAATACTGAAAATTCAGATTTAATATTGTTGTCTGAACACGCGGAGTGTATTAAGGAAAAACTTACCGAATACAATAATTGCGTAAATGTAAGTACTTCATTTGTGGTAAGTAGTAACTCTGCCGGATTAGATCCTATTTATGGCGATACTCAGCCTGACTGGCTACAGCGGTTTTTTGATATCAGTATTTCTGGCTATGGGAGCATTAGAACATTAAGGTTTACCTCAAGAATGGATGTTGCTGAATGGCGTGATTATTTGCAATTTATTTTAGATGAATACGGTACAGGGCAAAATGAGCGTAGAGATATTTTTATACAACAACAACGGCTACCATTAAGTCTTATTCGCATCGGTGATACGTTTAGTACCGCTAATGAAGACGGCAGGCGTATATTTGGCAGCGCGGATTTGATGATTGATTTATCGTCTGTTTTTGATAACTCACCAGTGATTGCAACGGCTTTACCAAACCTGCAGGTAAAATTGTTGCAAAAAGAAAAAGAGTCAGTTGTATTGTCTAAATCAAATCAGGAAGTTTTACTTGATTTATCCCTATCAGGGCTAAGCTTGTCTGCCTTTGATATAGCAATAGAAAGCTCGCTTGAGTTTACTCTTGTATCTGAAGGTGTCTTTGTTGCACAAATTAGTGATGTTGAAAGTGGAGTGTATACCGCCAAGATATCAATCACCGCTAAATCCTCATCTAAAAATAATAATATCCGTAGCAGTACTCAACAAGGCTCGGAAAAAAGTACCGAGCAAAATATTGTCGCATCTAAAAGTATTACCTTTACCATAGTAGATGAAGTACCGGTGTTGTCTGCTGAAGCCGATACTGATAATGATGGTTTACTCGATATTGTTGAGGGTTTTAGTGATAGTGATAATGATGGTTTTGTCGATTATTTAGATCCTTCAACGCTAAGTAACCAACAGGCACTTATATCGAATGGACAAGTGATTGATATTCGAACTGCTATATATGGAAATATTGGCATTGATAATACAGAGTTTCTCGTTTCAGAACGTTTAAAAAATGTAAAACAGGGCTTAGTTAACAATCTTACTATGACTCTGATTGAGTTATTAACTTACCATCCGACTTCAACTTTTCCTAAAGAGAGTTACACCCCTTTTACCGATGTGCTTGATGTTACCGTGCAAAGTGCAAGCCTAATGAATGATGTTAGGGTGAGTTTTGAACTTCCTGAAGGGCAGTTAATTCCTGAAGATGCAGTTTTACTTGAATTTTCTACAGAAAATGGCTGGATAGAAAGTCGTAAAGAAGTAAATAATCTTATTACCATGTCAGCTAAAAAAAGTGATGGGCAATGTCCTTCAAAAAATGATGATACTGGTTTTGAATCAGGGCTTAACAAAGGCAGTGAGTGTGTTTATTTATGGAAAGAAATAGATGAAAAGGATGCTGTTAGTACCATGGATTTTGGTCTACTTGTTTTAGCTCAGAAAATAGAGCAACAAACAAATACATCTCCTGAAATAACTGTTTCGAATGATCTAGACGTATTTGAAGGTGAGACTGTTACTCTAACAACCAAGGGTACAGATCTAGATGGTGATGCCTTAGTTTATCGTTGGGCACAAACTAGTGGCACACCAGTATCATTATCGGGCGGGGATACCGATGTTTTGAGTTTTAATGCGCCAAATGTAATTAGTGATGAAACCTTAACATTTACTGCTTATGCTTCTGATAATATTGTTGAAGTGAGTAAAATAGTAACGGTTGTGGTAAAAAACAAAACAGATACAGTTGTAGCTCCTACTGTTGAACCGAAGAAAGAATCAAGTTCAGGTGGTGGCTCATTCGGTTGGTTATTAATGTTGATAGCTGGAGTTCGATTATTTAGAAAATAGTCTTTATTTTTAAGTTCTTTAAGGCATTTCATTTTTGAAGTGCCTTTTTTATTGGGGAATTATAAAGCGAGTTTGCTAGTTTTTTCTCTCTTAATGTCTCGAAAGTAAGTTATAAAGTGATCTTAAAACTCATACTTAACTCGATATTTGTTAGTTGGCCCGCGCTGTGGAAAAGGGCCCCGAATATTATCAAAAACCTGTAGTAATAATGCTCTCTAGGGTTAATAACTTTTGCACTAACTGCTTTGCCATTGGAATAGCAGAAGCGGGGTTTTGCCCTGTGATTAAGCGGCCATCCACCACTACATGTGGTTTGCCCTTTGCTTTTGAGGAATAGCGTCCACCAAGTTCGATAATTTTATCTTCCAGTAAAAACGGATAGTTGTTACGCGCCCAGTAACCCTCTTCGTGATTGGCTTTTGCGGTTAATTTTTTTCCGGAAATTAACCGAGTGCCATTTGAAAGTTTTACATTGAGTAAGCCGGCAATGCCGTGACAATCTGCAGCAACAAAACCGCCACTTTCATAAATTTCTGTAGTGAGTTTATGTAGTGCATCATTGTTAATAAAATCAAACATGGGACCTGATCCACCAGCAAAATATATTGCTTGATAGTTACTGGCTTGTATTTGGTTAATCGTTAAAGAATTGGATAGCTTTGTTGGTAAACTTGATTGCTTCAGCCACTCTTCTTGCGCTGATGATAATCTTGAACTGCCACTTGCTTTGCCTTTGCCACCTAAAGGGCTAGCAATAGTAATTTCAAAACCTGCTTGTTGTAAAAGTTGATAAGGCTCTAATACTTCAGGTAGCCAATAGCCGTGTTTATCACTGGATATTATTATCAGAACTTTTGCCTTTGCTTTATCTAGCGTTTTGTTTTTTAAGGTTTGAACATTGCTGTTAGCAGCTGAACTGCTTAGGCTAAAAAAAGTAACAAATAAAATGCTAAAGCAGATCATTGAAAAAATTCGTAATGTTACCTTTGGTTGTTTGTGTGTATTGAATGCGAAAATATCCTTCATATATTACTCCATATTTCGGGTGAGTTTTTAAGTACATTGCAGTTTGATGTTTGTAATTCTAAATAAAGCATCAAGAAAAAGAATGAATAGCGGGTGACTAGTTAGGAACAATGTTTGAATTATTCGTGACCAAACTGTGACTAAGTATGTATTTAAAGGCTTTGCAGCATGTTTTACTCTATAAGCCACTTTTGTATGGCAAAGTACTATTTAAAAACCTTAATAACTCGATTAAAGTGCAGTACCATAGCTGCGTTAACGCAGTTCTTAATTGTTTACTGAATGAATTGCTTATAAAAATAAAAACAAGGAGCTACTTTGCGCTACTTATACTTTGCTGATATTTGCATCGATACCCATAACCAACTGCTTTATCGTCAAGGTGAAACCATTAACTTGGCGCCTAAGGTATATGATTTATTGGTATTCCTTTGTCAAAATAGCCATAGGGTGATCAGTAAAGATGAACTGATGGAACAAGTATGGACTGGTACTTTAGTCACTGAAAATGCTATCAGTCGTACTTTAGTTAAAGTAAGAAAAGCGCTGGCTGACGATCCTAAAAAACCACAATTTATTATCACTGTCCCACGTAAAGGTTATCGTATGGTGGCAGACTTTGTTGCCTCGGACACTATTAGCAATCAACCTGAAGGGAGCGTTTCTCTTAATCAAACGGATGATTTTAATGACGATGAGCAACAAACGGCACTTAATAAAAAAAATCAGCAAACTAGGTTAACTGCTCAGCCATCAGTATTTAATCAAAGTAGAACAACGAAATATACTATATTGATAGCGGTTGGCGTCATTATTCTCATTGCTATTACTTATGGTCTATCAATAAAAAAAAATACCGTATTACAAACCAAGCAAATAAAGCCACTAACTCGTGAAGTTGGAGTAGAGCAATATCCGGCAGTATCACCCGAGTTAACTCAGTTAGCTTATCGTAAAGATATTTCAGGTAAACCGTCATATATTAATATTGAAAACCTTACTAGCCATGCAAAGCAGTCTATTACTCATGCAAGAGGCGCATTAAGCAAACCTGTCTGGTCGCCAACACAAGATAAGTTAGCTTTTTTATATAAGCATAATAGTGTCTGTATGATCTTTTGGGCAGAGCTTTCAGATATTAAAAATAAAGACACCTGGCAAGACATTACTGAATGTGGCGCTCAAGCTAGTCCGCACTTTGTTTTTTCGCCAGATGGTCAATACCTGTATTTTAACGACAGACAATCGGCAAGTCATGGCTATCAAGTTTTTAGGGTAAACTTAGCGAATAAAGAAAAAGATATTGTTAACCAACCCATCACTAATGGCTTAGGTAACTACAGTTTTGATATCTCGCCCGATGGTAAAAGATTGCTGATGATTAACAGTGAGTTTTCGCCGACAACCCGTATTTACACGTTAGAAATAGAAAACTCAACCCTTGAGCAAACCGCTCAGTTAGATTATTTACTGCGTTCGGTACTTTGGCATCATGACAATGAAACTATTATTCATCCATCACCACACCCAGCGTATGAGCTTTGGCAAAGTGATTTAGCGGGTAATAAGTTAGCGGTAGTTGCCAGTAATACTTCAAGAGTAAAGCATTTATCACGAATCAATAATGGTAAAGACTTTAGCTTTGTTTCTTATTTATTAAATAAAGATATTCACTTCCAAGCCATTGATAAAAATAACAATCTAAAGAGTATTGAATTGGCTAATTCAACGGTGATGGATTATTTACCCGCTTTAGCTAATACCAGCAATCAATATGCCTTTGTTTCTAAACGCTCTACTTCAGCAGAAGTTTACCTTAGTACCATAAAAGCAGCTACAGATAACAGCACTGAAAATGCTAAACAGTTAAGTCATTTCAATAACCCCGTGAAGTTATACGACTTGGCTTTTTCACCAAATGATAGTCAACTTATGGTGCTGGCTGATAATCAAATCTATGTAGCAAAGATTGACGAGATGTCGATGAAAAAGTTGCCACTTGATAATATCGCGATTGTGGCAGTGAGTTGGCAAGATGAAAATAATTTGCTGCTTTCTACCATTAAAAATGCTGACTGGACGCTAATGGCTTATAACATTAGTGAACAGAAGCTCTCCTCTATGCCGGTAGGCTATCAAGGTGGGCTTTATTCTGCAGTCGATAGTAGTTTTTATTTTATCGCTGATGATAGTTCGCAAGTGATGAAGTTCTCTGAAATATCAGCAGAGCCACAAGCAACTGACTTAACCTGTCAGCCAAGTATTATAAATAGAAAACTCAATTTAAAAGCAACAACTGACGGCTTAGTATGCCAATCAAATGCTGAAAATAAAGAATATAGCCATTACTCCTTTATTGGGCAACGTAGCCAAACATGGCAAAAGCCAGCTGCGGGTAATGATTTTGACGACAATAAAAAGGGCATGATTTACGCAAAAATGAAGCGTTCAGTGGCGGATATCATGCAAACAACTAGTTTTTAAATCAATTAAAACCAGTTGATTACTTTTGAATTGCAAATGTAATTTATTGTTTTTATTATATTATACCTTAAAGTAAAGTTGTGACCGCGCTGATGGTCACAACTTATTCCACATTAATCACGCTTTAATCCCTCTTTATTCCTTATTTCCCTACAGTTCTGGTTAACACTGCTTATCAAATCAATGAGTAGGAATAATTATGGACAAGCCACTAGTCAAAACCACGAATAAAAAATATCAAGGTAAGTATTTATTTGCCGCCCTTAGCACGTGCTTATTTATAGGTGTTTTTGCTGTTACTCAAAGTAACGCCACCTTAACCACCTCAGGAAAAAACTACAATCTAGCTACTGACAATTTAGTTATTAGTACCATTAAACAAGCAGAATTTGCTGAGTATCTACCACTACGTGGTGTTGTTGAACCTGAAAAAACTATTTTTATTGATGCTATTGATGGTGGGCGTGTTGAAGAAGTATTTATACAAGAAGGAGCTTTAGTTAAGCAGGGACAAGCAATTTTAAAGCTGAGTAATACCAACTTGCAATTAAATGTTCTAGCAAGAGAAGCCGAAGTATCAGAGCAAATTAACAATATGCGCAATACTCGTTTGGCGTTAGAACAAAACCAACTTTCATTAAAGCGTGATGTTATTGAACTTGATTTTTCAGTATTACGTTTGCAAAAACAGTTTACCCGTAACCAAGCATTGATGAAGAAAAAGCTAATCTCACAGCAGGCCTTTGAAGCGGTAAAAGATGAGTTGGATTTTCAACGTAAATACCGTGAAATCGTCCAGCAAAGCCAACAAAAAGAGGCGTTATTACAAAGCCAGCAGCTTGAGCAGTTAGCTCAAAGCATTAAAACCCTAGAGTCTAACCTAGCTATTTCTCGTGGCAGCTTAGACAAGTTGATTATTCGTGCCCCGAGCAGCGGGCAATTAACCTTTCTTGATGCCCAAGTTGGAGAATCTAAAAGTAATGGTCAGCGTTTAGGTCAAGTAGATTTAATCGAGCAATATAAAGTCACGGCACAAGTGGATGAATTTTATGTTAGCCGTGTGGAAAAGGGACAAACAGCCAGTTTTGAACTTAACCAACAAACCTATCAAATTGACGTCGCTAAAGTCTATCCCGGAATCGACAACGGTACCTTCAAGGTTGATTTTAGTCTTTCTGAGAAAAGCATTGCCAAGCAATTACGCTTAGGTCAAAGCGTGCAACTAAAGTTCAACCTTTCGTCAAGCGAATCTAAGCTGCAAATAGCGAATGGTGGTTTTATGCAAAACACCGCAGGTAGCTGGGTATTTGTTGTTGACAAAAACGGTGCACAAGCAAGTAAACGAGCCATTCGTTTGGGCAGAAAAAACCCTCAAAGCATTGAAGTACTCTCCGGATTAACACTGGGAGAGCGCGTCATCACTTCTTCTTATGCCAGCTTTGCTGACGCTGAACAATTAAGTCTGTCTGAGAGCGATTAGCCCTGAATAACTCAGTAAATAATTAATTTAATAACGCAGAAATTAACATTTATAAAATAAATATAAGGAATTATGATGATCAAATTTAATAAAATAAGCCGCTCTTTTATTGGCGATGAAGTAGAAACTGTTGCTATAGATGAAATGAACCTAACCATTAGCAAAGGGGAATTTTTATCAATCCTTGGGCCGTCAGGCTGTGGTAAATCAACCTTACTGAACGTACTAGGTATGCTAGATAACATAGATACTGGGGAGTTTAGCTTTTTAGACAACCCCGTTGATAAATTTAGCGAGCAACAACGTGCTCGTTTAAGAAAGCAGCATATTGGCTTTATTTTTCAAAACTTTAATTTAATTGATGAATTAACTGTTGAGCAAAACATCGAGTTACCACTTTATTATCACAATGTAGCAAAAGCAGAGAGAAAGCGATTAGTCGATGCTGTGTTAAAGCGAGTTGATATCAGTCATCGTCGTAAGCACTTACCGGCAAAATTATCAGGTGGCCAGCAGCAACGCGTAGCTATCGCACGAGCTATTGTTACCAACCCTGACTTAATTCTCGCGGATGAGCCTACTGGTAACCTAGACTCAAAAAATTCAACGCAAGTGATGGAGTTATTACAGCAGCTTAATCAAGAGGGAGCAACCATAGTGATGGTTACCCATGCCCCTGAGCATGTAATATATGGCACTCGGGTTATTGAGTTACTTGATGGTAAAGTAGTTAATGATCAACGGGTAAAAGAAAAGCTTAACAATCAGATGAATAAAGACGTTAGTGATGTCTATTTGAAAGGAAAGGATAGCATAGCAGAGCAAGCAGCAGGGGAGGTGACTTGTGGTTAAGTTATTATTTATTGTTGCTTGGAGAAACTTTTGTCGAGATAAGCTCACCAGCTTTATTCAGCTCGCAGGCTTAATTATTGGCATTGCCAGCTTTATCATCATTCAGTTTTATGTCGACCATCAAAAGAGTTACAACACAGCATTTACGGATGCGAAGGATATATATCGCATTAATTTAATTCGTGGTGAGAATAAACCACAAGCACAAACACCATTGAGACTTGCAACGGAGCTAACACAAAATTTTAACGAAGTAGAAGATGCTACCCGTATCTCACCGTCAAGTGTGTCAGTGAAACATTTGCAAGGCGTTTATTCTGAGCGCGCACTTTACGCCGATGCGAACTACTTAGACTTTTTTGATTTTGAATTAATTGAAGGAGATATCAATACCGCATTGGACGCACCAGATAGTTTAATACTGCATCAAGACGTAGCGGTTAAATACTTTTCCACCGCCATTGGGGTTATAGGCAAGCGTTTAACCATTAACGGTAAAGATCATCAAGTAACAGGCGTGATTAAAAAGCCAATAACACCCACCACTATGCCTTTAACCATGATATTACCTATGGTGAATTTTTATAGAGAATTTTCTCGACCAGAGTGGATTGATGCATGGAATTTCAATGCCACCAGAACCTATGCCAAAATTAGACAACCAGCAAATATTAATACCTTAACACAAACGGTAAGTGACTATTATGATAGCCGCGCGAAAGGGTTGTCCTCATTTAATACCAATCGTGTCATCATTCAGCCGTTATTAGATATCTATCTTGATAACACCACAACAAAAAGCTTAACACCACCAAGTAGTGATGTGATGGTTACTGTGTTTAGCATTATCTCTTTAATGATATTGCTATTGGCTTGCGTTAATTTTACTAACCTTTCAACGGCTGCTGCGATGCGCAGGGGCAAAGATGTCGGTGTTCGTAAAGCCTTAGGTGCAAGTAAAGTACAATTGATCACTCAGTACTTATCTGAGGCCGTTATGTTATCAGCTATAGCTTGTATTTTTTCATTGCTATTGGTTTATCTATGTCTGCCGGCATTTAACCAATTAATGAATGCGGAAATGGTCTTTAATATTTCAATGACACAATATATACAGTTATTTGGTCTGACCTTCTTAGTGGGAACATTAGCAGGCAGCTATCCAGCGTTTTATTTGAGTAACTTGTCACCTGCCCATGTACTAAAAGGTTTAGTGAGTACCTCTAAATCAGGCATGTTTTTAAGGCAATCTCTTATTATTTTTCAGTTTGCGATTGCAGCCTTTTTATTGGTTGCTAGTTTAGTGGTGAATTGGCAGATGCAATACATAAATAATATGGAACAAGGCTTTGACCGTGAAGGCGTTATTGTGGTCTCACGAGGAGATAGTACTTACAATGCTTTTAAAAGCCAAACATTACGTCACCCCGATGTTATTTCAGTCACTATGTCACATACTGTGCCAACTAAGGCGACCAGAACTTCAAATACCGTAAGACGATTAGATGATATCAGCAATGAAATTTGGGTAGGTAATAACCCCATAAGCTTAGATTTCTTCAATACCTATGGCATAAAACTGTTAAGTGGTCGTGTATTCTCTAAGGCCTATGTTAATGATGCTTATAAAGAAAATAAGGAAGATTGGCAGTCATCAACAGGTAAGTTGGTTATTAACCAAACGTTGGCGCTTACGCTAGGTTGGAGTCCAGAAGAGGCCGTTGGTCAACTGCTCACTTTAGGTGGCGGTCAAGACGGTATGCATAATCATCAAATTATTGGTGTGGTTGAAGACAGTCACTATGTCAATGTAAAGAATACAGTACCACCAATGACCTATGTACTATCGGCAGAGCCAAAAGACTTATCATTACGTTGGACGTCAATTCGTTTTAAAGCGGGCGCAAGTTTGCAAGGCTTAAAAGATGTTGAACAAATATGGTTAGGTTTAGCGCCTGATTTAGCCTTCAAATATGATTGGATAACAGACCTATTTGATTCAAGCTATCGTAATGAAAACCAGCAAACAGACCTGTTAAATGTCTTTACCTTATTAGCTACTGTGGTTACCGCCATTGGTTTATTTGGCTTAGCAGCATTTAATACCCAACGCAGAGTGAAAGAAATAGCAGTACGTAAAATATTAGGCGCGAGCACGGGGCAGTTATGTTTTATGTTGGTAAACCAGTTTTCAAGCTTAGTGATTATCGCCAATGTGATTGCACTACCTTTAGCTTATTTGTTAATGCGAGACTGGTTAGATAACTTTATTTACCGCATTAATATGCCCTATAGTGCCTTTATGTTGAGTGCTGCTTTTAGCTTAGTGATAGCTTACGTTACAGTGATGGTTATTGCTTACAGAGCAGCAACGGCTAAACCTGTAGATTCATTGCATTGCGAGTAATAATCTAAGTTATACCAATTCGCATGAGGCTATTTTTAGCTATTAGCTTTTGGAAGGGCATTAACGAACAATACTAGTGATGATCTAGTTAGTATAAATTTCTGAGGGGATAGTAAAACTTAATATTCTTGACGGGTTCGCTTAGAACAATGGTGAGTGTCCAAATAATGTAAACACTCACCATTTAACTATATTAATCACAGATAATACTCCGGTATTAATGGCGTATTTTTTCTCTGGTAAGATTAAACGTTTACAGCATCTTTTAATGCTTTACCCGCTTTAAAAGCAGGAACTTTAGCTGCAGAAATTTGGATCTCTGCACCTGTTTGAGGGTTACGGCCTATGCGAGCAGCACGGTCATTTACTTTGTAAGTACCAAAACCGACTAATGCAACATCACCACCACTAGCTAGTTCAGCTGTTACTGATTCAATTAAGCTGTCTAACGCACGACCAGCAGATGCTTTTGAAATGTCTGCGCCTTCAGAAATTTTCGCTACTAATTCACTTTTATTCATTATTTTTATGCCCTGTTTGTTGTTGTCAGTGACATACTAAGAAATAACAGTGAATTGAGCAATAGAAATTATCATCTTTGTGCAAAAATGTTAGCTTTACCATTATAGTCGGCCTAAACACTGTTTAAAAAATAGTTAAGCTGTTGAATTATACAACCTTAAAGTACTCTATATCGTCAGTTTGTTTCACTCAATTCAAGTTAACGTTACGCGTTTATACCCAGTTACTTTCTGTTTTTACTTTAGGTACTGATTAAATAATACTGGCCCCACAGCCGGGTATTTCGGTAATATCAAAAAGATCAATTTGTGAAGGCTCTAAATATTCCTTGGCAAATTTTAAGTATACCTTTTGTGAAATAAAAACATCAAATAAGTCAGGATCAAGATGATCAGTTAACTTCATTCTTCCCATAATAGTAAGCGTTTCGGATAAGGTTTTTGGATCTTTATATGGGCGGTCATTTGCTGTTAACGCTTCAAAAACATCTGCAATGCCCATTATTCTTGCAGGAATAGACATTTCATCGCGCTTTAACCCTTTAGGGTAACCGGTGCCATCCATTTTCTCATGGTGGCCACAAGCGTATTCAGGGACACGTTTTAAGTGTTTTGGAAAAGGCATCGACTCAAGCATTTCGACAGTCACGTCCATATGACCATTGATGACTTGCCGTTCTTTTGCATTTAAGGTGCCGCGTTTGGTAATTAAGTTGTATACCTCATCGCTAGTTAATATATCTTGTTTTACTCCCTTAATCGTTACTTGGTAATTTTTAGCAATTTTGTGAACGCGCTTAATTTTATCATCATCAAAAAATTCACCACCTTTATTGGCATGACAAATAAAGTCTCGGTCAGACTCAAGCTCTTTTAATAATAAAGCTTTTTCATTTTCGTCATACTTATTACTGTAATAAAGATCTCTAGCCGCTATTTCAAAACGGGCACTGACTAACTCTATCCGATCGAACACGGTTTCTAATTTTTTAGCCTTATCCATGACATATTCTGGGGTGGCTACCTTGCCACAGTCATGTAACCAAGCCGCAACGCCTAATTCATGAAAGTCTTCTTTACTCATAGAAAATTTATCAAGCGGGCCATAATTTATTCCATGACAAGCTTCAGCCAACATCATGGTAATTAAAGGTACGCGTCGACAATGGCCTCCAGTATATGGCGATTTTTTATCGATGGCAGAAGCAATAAGTTGAGAAAAAGCAGAAAATAAATTTTCCATTTCATCTATAAGTTGTTTATTGGTGAGGATGACGCCTGCTAGTGAGCTAAGTGCATGGGTTAGTTTTTCGGTTTCTTCATTAAAAGGAATAATTTCGCCCTGATAATTGACGGCATTGATAAGTTGGATAACGCCGTTAAGATCACCCTGATGATTTTTCATTGGTAGCGTTAACACTGACTGGGTTTTATAGCCGGTTCTCTTGTCCATTACTTTGGCTGCACTTAAATCATAATCCGGGCATTGATAAACATCGGCAATATTTATTATTTTACCTGTATGAGCGGCAATTGCGACAAGAGCACTGTCATTAACCACGCCATACTTTAGGATAGGGATCGGCGGAAAGTTAATTTCATTATTTGTAGTGCCACCTAAATGCAGTGATAGCGTTGTATTGATGATAGTTTCAAAAACCAGCTCACCTTGTTCAGACATAGAATAGATAGTGCCGCCGTCAGCATTAGCTAACTCCATAGCACTTTTGATTATTTTTTCTAATAATACCCCGTGATCTTTCTCTGAAGATAACGCGATGCCTATCTCAATAAAATGTTCAATGTTGTTCATTTTATCCCCTGTACTAAGTTAACTGCTATGAGTTAATCAAAAGTATAGGCTCGTGCGGAGTAAATTGTAAAAGTTAACCATTAAAAAGCGCAATTGTTGGTTAAAGTCTCATCCATCCGGTCACAGTAATCATATGTTTCTACATAAATAATAATTACTACGCTTGTGAACTATACTTTTTTAATAACTGATTTCACTTGTTTGCAAGTTAATAGCTTTAATAGGTGCACTTATGAAAACGTTTTATGCCACCATTACCATAGTACTAATTTTATCTAACCCTATAGCAGCCCAGCAAGTAGTAGATGAAGGTGAATGGGTCGAGTGGATAGCAGACGCACAATTGTCATATGCTGCTATTGATAACCTAAATTTGTCAGCTTTTAGTGATGACACTCATAGTGATGAGCGTATCGCCCTTAACGGTATTATTGGTCGTTTTTATCAATTTAATGGTTTTACTCGAATGAGCTTTATACTTGAACTTGATGTTGAAAAGTATCAGGACTTTGACTCTATGGATAACCAACAAGTCGGTGCAAACTTTGGTATTAGGCATAAGTTTGGTTTAGGTTTTTATCAACCCTACTTGCAGTTTAATGCTAATTATCGACATAAAGAAGTAGAGTGGGATGCTGATTCAATAGACATACTTTTTAGCACGCTAGAGATTGGTCAGCACATAACTAACCAATTATCTTTAGCGGCAAGTGTCGATTTTACTTCAACAGATGGAGAAGACAGGACCGTAATTGTGCCTGAGCTATCAAGTGAGGTTTTCGATCAAAGCTTTATTCACCTATCGTTTTTTGTTGATTATATCCTTAGTGAAAATTGGCTACTTTCGGGGAGTTACGCCCGTCGTCAAGGAGATTTTCAATCAGCTTGTAGTAAGGAGAATGTTGCTACTGTTCTTGAGGTTGAACAGGTTAAAGCAATCACTTCCGATAGGATTTTTGGTGGTTGTGTTTATAAGCTCGATGGTAGTAGTAATATTTATTCTGCTTCACTGAGTTATAGCCTAACCAGTCATTCAGGACTTAATTTTGTTATGGAGCATTATCAAGGGAAAGCTGATGTTTTAGATTATCACAGCACCTCCTACTCACTCAGTTTCAACTACCGTTATTAAGGGGTATAAGATGAAGGTATTTCAGTTCACTGCTTGGTGTTTTATATCTATTTCCCTTGTGATTTCTTGGTTAAGTCATGCCAACTCTATTAAGGTAAGTGTGGTTGATGATAAGAAACAGCCAGTGGAGTTTGCGGTTATTTATATTAAAGAAACCTTGCCAAAAGTAAGTGATAATTCGGTTGTTATTGATCAAGTTGATAAAGAATTCATTCCTTATGTCACCGTGGTACAACGTGGTAGTGCTATTAACTTCCCTAACAATGATGAGATACGTCATCAGGTTTACTCTTTTTCAAAATCTAAACAATTTGAATTACCGCTATATAGTGGTAATCCAGCATCTCCCGTAGTTTTTGATCACAATGGTGTTGTTGCTATGGCTTGTAATATTCATGACTGGATGAAGGCTTATGTCTATGTGGTCGACACTAATAAATTCACACTCTCCAATAAGTCAGGTCAAGCGGTATTAACTAATCTAGCAAAAGGACAATATGAAGTGGTTGTTTGGCACCCAAAAGCGAAAGAGAGCGAGCTACTCAATGCCCAGAAAATAAACATTAGTGATGGTGAGCACGAACTTTTCTTTACCGTTGCACAAAAAACACAATTTAAAGCATGGCGATCCCCCAAAAGTACTAAGCGCCGAGGTTATTAAGTTACGCTAGTTAATGTTTCAAAGATTGAAACAAATGACAGTGATGATGTGAGGGATTAACATTAAGAAGCTTTTTAGGTTCAGTCATTTTCGTACCAGAATTATTGCCTTTGTTATGGTAATTTTTATCCCTGTCCAATTATCATTATTTGTTGTTATTCGTGATGCTAATATAGCAACGGCAAGAGCAAATATTGATGAGGCTTTGCAAGTAACCGCGGATGTTTTTTTTAAATCTTTGGCGCAGCATCGCGATAGTTTACTGTCAAAGGTAAGAGCCTTATCGTCTGATTATGCCTTCAAACCCGTTGCCAATACTAATGAGCATAAAACAGTATTATCAACACTTATTAGCTATCAACAGCGCGTCGATGCCGATGTAATGTTATTGCTTTCTATGCAAGGCAATATTATCGCTGATACCAGTCATCCGCAGTTAACCACTGAGCCTTTTTATTTACCTCATCTGATTGAACAAGCCAGTAACAGTGAATACGGTGAAGCCGACTCAATTGCTTTTATTGACAATAAACCGTATCTTCTCGTTGCAGTCCCATTATTTTCACCTGAGCCAAGCCATTGGATTGTTATGGGTTTTTTGCTTACCGATGATTTCGCATTAAATTTACAAAAAACGACTAAATCAGATGTTTCAATTCTGTTTGGCAGCAAATTGGCTTCATCCGGGAACTATCAATGGCAACAATTAGCTTCAACATTGCCTGGGGGGATTCGTCAGTTATCCGAACAAGCCTTAACTTCACAAGCCTCATTTCATCAGGACCACAACGTAAATCAACACTTTAACAAAAATTTTGATTTATCACTGGCAGGACAAAGCTATGTTTCAGTCGTTGTACCTATAAAAAGTGAAAATGAAGAATACTTTATTGCCTTGCTACAGCGTTCTCTGGCGCAAGCTTTAGTACCCTATGAGAACTTACACTTTATCGTTGCCTTTGGTTTTTTAGTCGCCTTAATTCTGCTCATTATTGGCGGAAATTTCATTGCTAGAAAAATAACTGAGCCCGTGACAGTGTTAGCCCAAGGCGCTGAAAAAATTGAACAAGGTCACTATGACTTAACAATTGAAGTAAATCAAAAAGATGAACTAGGTCAGCTCGCTCAGCGCTTTAATGCCATGGCAAAAGGCTTGGCAGAGCGAGCCAAGGTCCGTAGCTTATTAGGTAAAGTAGTTTCTCCCGCTATTGCAGAACAGTTACTCAATAAAGGGGTTGAACTTGGCGGAGAAGAGCGAGAAGTGACGATTTTATTTAGTGATATCCGAAATTTTACCTGCTTGTGTGAAACTCATAATGCTAAAGAAATGATCACATTATTAAATCAACTATTAACGCGGCTAAGTAAAATAATAGATGGTCACCACGGCGTTATCGATAAATATATTGGTGATGCGGTGATGGCATTATTTGGCGTACCAATAAAAGATGACTTACAAGCGCAAAACTCTGTACTTGCTGCTTTGGCCATGCAACAAAAGTTAGTGACAATCAACCAAGAGCTTACAGCGAATAACTTGGTGGAAATAGGTTTGGGCATTGGCATTAATACTGCTCAAGTCATCGCGGGTAATATGGGCTCTGCAACAAGGTTAAATTATACTGTGATTGGTGATGGCGTAAATGTGTCATCGCGTTTAGAAGGGTTGACAAAATATTATGGCGTATCAATTTTAGTGACACAGGCCACTAAAGAGCAATGTAAAGATATTCTATTTCAAGAAATAGACACAGTGAGAGTCAAAGGGAAAAAAGAGGGGTTAACCATATACAAACCTTTGGGGGCCATAGATGACTGCAGTGTTCAGGAACTTGAACAAGTTGCAGTATTTGACAAGGTATTACTTTTTTATAAAGAGCAAAATTGGCAATCAGCTTTGGCCTTGTTGTCACCCTTAAAAGAGCAATATGTATCGACTCGTTATTACCAAATTTACTTGGATCGATTACAAGCAAAACAAGGTGAAGAGTTTGATAAACATTGGGATGGAATATTTACGCATTTTGAAAAGTAAATTCGACAATTTCGCTTTAGCGGTTAACCTTAATATTAATAACTAAGAGTCTTCATTTTGTCGTGATGACATTCATGTTTCTACACTCGGGTATTCACTTTATGGTATTACCTAGAATCAAAGTCATATCAGTTTTTATCACGACTCTCTTCATGCTTGCTTATCTTGTTGCGCAGCAAGGGCAACTTTTACAAATGGCAGATTACGCCGTTTTTGATGGTCAATCACGATACTTAGCCTCTCAATTAACAGCTGATAACGACATTGTCGTCATTGCGATTGATGATTATAGTTTACAAAAAATGAATCCTGTCGCAGGTCGCTGGGTATGGCCTAGAACCGTTCATGCCCAAGTAATACAAGCGTTACAGTCTATGGACATTTCAGCGGTAGGGTTTGATATCTTATTTGCAGAGCAAGATATTTACCGACCAGATGCCGACCTCTATTTTAATGAGGTGCTTACTCAATCAAAGGGCGTTTACTTCGCAACCTTAGAACAAAAATTGGTTGCCGGTGGTGGCGTATTGCTGAAACAACTTCCCAAGGAGCTAGGTTTAATAAAAACACCATTGGCGGATAACAAGGCTAAGGGCAGTTTCATTTTGCCGTTGGCATTAGATAGGCGTCATTGGCAACTAGGTAGTATCAACTTTAATGCCGGTTTTGATGGTGTTGGCCGTTATTACGATGTTTATAGAGAGCTTTCTGGTTGGCAAATTTTATCGCTACCTGCAAGGTTGGTTAGCTCTATGAAACTGCCAATACCTAAACAGCAGCAAATACTATTGCAATGGCAGGGCTCTGCTCTGCAACCTTACCAAACGTTAAGCTATGCAGATGTTTACCAGGCGGTAATAAATAACGATGTCACTTACCTAGAGCAATTATCGGGAAAAATAGTGTTAATTGGTGCTACCGCATCGGGTTTATTTGATGCACGTTCAACACCATTAAACGACAATTTACCAGGTGTTTATATGCTGGCAACCGCGGTTGATAACCTTAAGAATGAAACTTTTTTAACGGCGATAGATGATGTTAGCCAAAATCTTATTGGCATAGTTATTATTGCACTAACTTGCGCCTGTTTTATTTGCATTAATGGTTTTGTCAGACAAGTAAGTTATGCCAGCTTAGTTATGTTAACTGCTAGCTTGCTTTTAATAATCATCAGTACTTCATTATTAACGCATCAAGTTGTATTGTTTATTGGCTCAATACTCGTTGTTATGTTATTTAGCTTTCTTATTTTTTCTTTTATTTACGGTTACTTAGAATATAGACATCGCCAACAAGCGTTAGCTATGTTTGGTCGGTTTTTAGATCCTCAAGTCGTTTATAAACTACTTGAAGAAGACGCTTTATCCCCTGAGCAGCTAAATAAAAAACAAACACTGACGGTATTATTTTCTGATATTCGAAACTTCACTCAACTAGCCGAAAACAGTGATGCTGAAGCCGTGGTAAAGCTACTCAATCAATATTTCAATCAACAGGTTGCGATTATATTTAAACATCATGGCACGCTGGATAAGTTTATTGGTGATTGCGTGATGGCCTTTTGGGGGGCACCTATTCAAAATGAGCCTAAACAAGATGCCGTTGCTGCAATTAATACTGCGCTGGCAATGGAGCAACAATTATTGCTATTCCGCCAAAGCCTCCCCATAGCGTTACAAAACTTTGATATTGGAATAGGTATTCATACAGGTGAATGTATTGTCGGTATGATCGGCGCGGACTTACGGCTCGACTATACTGTTATTGGCGACACCGTAAACTTGGCAAGCCGAATTGAAGGGCTGACTAAAAACAACGCGCGAATATTAGTTTCCGAGCAAACTAAAAAACTAACTAGTGATGTTTTTGACTTTAGTTATCAAGGAGAGCACCAAGTCAAAGGTAGACAGGGTAAAGTTCAATTGTATCAACCTCGAAGGAGAAAATAATAATGCCTAGATATGTTAATTATTGCCTTTCAATAATTGTTACTCCGTTATTTATTACGACAGTGCTGCTTTTTACCTTAGTCAGTGTCAATGTTAGTTTTGCTTTTACCGCAAACCTAACCCCACAACAATCAAAGAGTGTACGTCTTGGGCAAGTGATAAAAAAAGTTAACTTGTTAAAACAACCTAATTATCAAAGTGATATTACTGGTTCTATTGCTGCGAAAGAAAAGGTTAAGATTCAAACAAGAAAAAGTGCTTGGTACTTTATTTCAACAGCAACTTCCCCCCAGACAAGTGATCTCTCTGGTTGGGTAAATATGTTAAATGTCAGATTTGTCGCTGCGGCTAAACGAGAAGGAGAACTGGGTGTTGAGTCACTTTTCTCGAGTGTTACTAATGATAGCTTACCGACAGTATCTACCGGTGTACGCGGTTTTGATGTCGATGATTTAAAAAAAGCAAAAGCTAATTTAAAGCAAGTTGCTTTACTTAATACTTATGCCGTCTCAGCAGGTGCAGCAGCAAGGTTTGCCAAGCAGGGCAAGCTTAAAGTAAGTCATATCAAAGTGAAGGAGGACTAAAAAATGAAATATTTTAATCGTTTAACTTATTCAAATACGACAAATCACACTGCAAGTTATGCAATCTTTCTAGCCGTTGTTTTAAGCTGTTCACTGCTTGCTTGTAAAAGTACCGGTTTTAAAATTGGAAACCTTGATGTCGGTAAACTTGTAGAGCAAGGCGTGAACGTTTTTAATGCCAATAACATTGACGAAGAGCAAGAAATTCAATTTGGCGAAAATATGTCAGCGGTATTATTAGGGACTAGGCCACTGTATGAGAATAAGGATATTAATCTTTACGTTAATAAGGTCGGCATGTGGCTAGCCGCTAATAGTTCAAGACCCCATCTACCTTGGCAATTTGGTGTTATTAATAGTACGGCAATTAATGCTTTTGCCGCACCCGGTGGTTTTGTCTTCATCACCTCGGGTATGTTGATGCAACTGGAAAATGAAAGCCAATTAGCGGCCGTGTTAGCCCATGAAATTGCCCATATAACACAAAAGCATCATTTAAACGCCATTAAAGATGATGCTAACAGAAGTGCAGTTACAGAGAGCTTATTTATTTCAGCACAGGCATATCAAGACAATACCGAGTCAAGCAATGAAGATAAAGGTTATCGAATTTGGGCAAAAAAAGTGACAGGCATGGCACAAGATCTATATAGCAAAGGGCTTGACCGAGATGATGAGTTTCAAGCCGATCAATATGGTATACGTTTATTGGCTAAATCTGGCTATGATGCTTTTGCTTATATAGATAACTTACAAATCATTGCATCCATTGCTGCTGATGATAGTGCTTTAGCATTATTATATAAAACTCATCCTACGCCTTCGCAAAGACTCGAAGCCTTAGCTAACCAACTAGATAAACTGGCGATGAATGATGGTTTATTACTTACCAAACGCTTTAAGCAAGAGATGAATTAATCCCCATTGGCTCAATTTGACTAAGTTTTATATACAAGCACAAATTATGACAACCTACTTTGTATCAAACGAATTAAAGTAAATTGGTTAGGGCAATACCTATACCAAAGCGCTTTTGGTTGACGTTGTAGTCAATTAAACTTTCGCCATAACCGCTACTCATTTGCGCATAACCTTTCAGTTTACCCCATAATGGGAAGGTCACGCCAAACTCAATAAATCCGTTATGGGTAGCAAAATTATTACGACCTTTGAAAGAAAACTCATAGTCAGTGTCGTATTTATAGAGCAGGCCAAGCTCAAAGTGGCCCATATAATCGAGAATATCCGGATTATCATCTCCTTGACCATCGGCAGGTGATTCTTTCTCACTTTCTGGAATTCGATACCATGGGCGCAATGATAGGGCAAAATTTCGCTTTTCATAAAGGTAGTTAACATAGACACGATTCCAGCTTCTTGATAATACTTGTGAACGACCGTTTGATTGATGTTCACCGCCAACCACTAATGCTGAATTACCACCAAAAGGGTGAAAGCTAATGGGGGTGAAATAGAAAAACTCTGGCTGGTAATTGGTTTCTCTAAAAGGTTTAGATATTTCTGCCGAGTAAATTTGCCACCATGACTGTAAGGTGAAGCCAAAAAATAGCTGATCACCTTCGCGAAATAAACTGTCAGTAAGCAGTGGTACTTTTAAACTGAGTTGAAACTTTGCTTCGATGTCTTTTAGCTCATCAGCCCAATCAGAAAAACCTTGGTAAGCTTCTCGATTAATTTCGTCGACCATAGATAAAGGTAAAATGTAATTCATTTTATGTGGCGTGAGTACATAAGGATCGGCAGCGGTTCTTTTTTCTCGGATAACTCGGTTAGCTAAAACCCCTAACTCAACACTTTTACCGGTTGTTTTACTCATGACTCTTTCAGCAACTTTTTGTTCACAGTAGTGTTCAATTTCCGCTAACGTGGCTGCTTTATCGGCACTTTTAATGGCTTTAAATAAACACATTTCGAACATGGCTTTATGGGAGGGCAGTTCTAATTCATCCATTTTACTATCAGCTGAATTGGCTTGCGTGATAATTGATAAAACAAGTAACAGTAGACAAAATAAACGGCAGTGTATTGATATCATAATAGTTGATGGTTGTAGCTGAAATTGCTGGCGATTATAGCCTATCGAGCCTTCAATCTGTAGTCAGAGATCGCCATAATAAATAACTAATATCCACTCCAATATCCGGAAATTATTGCTGCACGGTAAACGTCGACCTATTTCATCGGCTAAGTTGTTTCAAAATTATCACTAAGTATGTCTAATTATGTCAGATAATTTCAAAGCATTTCACCGTGGTGATTGGTCGTGTTTTTATCTCGATTAACCGCAAGCGCTCTTTCTTTATTCCTGAGTACTTGTATCTTGATTGTTAAATAATGTAACTCACCATTGGAATTGCAATGAAACTCACCAAGAGCGCTTTAACTAGTCCAGCAGCCGTAGCTGTCGTTGTTGCCCTAACTTTACTTGTCGGCATGCTCAGTTTATTTAAATTACCCGTTCAGTTATTTCCTGATATTGAACGCCCACAAATAGGCATACAAACCTCTTGGCGTGCGGCATCACCTAAAGAAATTGAATCTGAGATTGTTGAACCCCAAGAGCAAGTGTTACGTGGTATCCCTGGGTTAGAATCAATGAGGGCTTTTGCTAATAGAGGTGGCGCTTACATTAATTTATCTTTTGGTGTTGGCACTAATATGGAGCAAACGTTAATTGAAGTGATCAGCCGAATGACACGTGTTGCTAATTTGCCACAAGATGCCAGACCACCACGAGTTATGCTTGGTGGTGGTCGAGGTAATACCCCAGCGCTGACATTTTTCTTTTTACAGGCGTTACCGGGTAATGGCCAAGATATTAGTCAATATATGGATTTTACCAATGATGTCATCAGGCCGCGGCTTGAAGCGGTTGAAGGCGTTGCTAGTGTAGAAACGTTTTCGGAGCGAAACCGAGAAGAATTACAAATTCGCTATGACCCTATTAAAGCCGCGGAGTATGGTATTGAAATACCACGTCTAATTTCCTTAGTTTCCGCTAGTGACGATGTTTCAGGTGGCTTTATCGATGTTGGTAGACGTCAATACACTTTACGTTACAGTGGTAAATACAGTGTTGATGAGTTATCCGAGTTAATGCTTGAGTCTCGTGGTGGCCGTAATATCCGCTTGAGTGATATTGCTACGGTGAAGGTTAGCAATACCGACAGACAAGGTATGGCGGTACAAAATGGTAATCCAGCCTTTTCAATGCGCATTAATAGAGCCAATGGTGCCAATGTTTTAGAAACGTTAAATAGAGTAAAGACAGAGGTCAACTTACTTAATAATGAATTATTGGCGGATAAAAAATTAGTGATGGTACAGTCTTTTGATGCCTCAGTATTTATTTACCGCGCTATTAACCTGGTGACGAGTAATTTATTCGCCGGTATTATTCTATCGCTATCAGTATTGTGGTTTTTCATTCGCCGAATGCGCGCAACGTTAATTATTGCTACCGCTATTCCGGTGAGTTTGTTAAGCACTTTTATCGTTTTAGAGATCACTGGTCGTTCACTGAATGTTATTTCATTAGCGGGTTTAGCTTTTGCGGTGGGCATGGTGCTAGATGCCGCTATTGTGGTATTAGAAAATATATTACGCATGCGTGATAAAGGTTTGAATGAACATGATAGTGCTGAGCAAGGCGCAGAACAGGTTTGGGGAGCTCTACTTGCCTCTACAGCGACAACCGTAGCGATATTTTTACCGGTATTTTTCTTAAAAGATATAGAAGGGCAACTCTTTGGTGATTTAGCCCTAACAATCGCTATTGCAGTCTCTGTTTCACTTATCGTTGCCGTGGTACTGCTACCTGTTCTATCAAAATACTTTTTAAAACAACAAGAAGTAAACGATCCCAACAAAAAACTGTGGCAGAGAATTACTCGCTTTGTTATGAGCATCACAGGTAATCGTACTAAACGTCTATCTCTCTCGGCGACCCTTTTAATATTACCCGTTGTCATAACCATAATTGCCATGCCTAAACTGGATTATTTACCACCAGTAAAGCGCGATGCCATAGACGCTAACTTACAATTCCCGCCGGGCTCAAATGTTAAAACTATCGAAAAAGAAGTTATTCAACCTATTGTTGAGCGTTTACAGCCTTATATGGACGGCACCAAAGAGCCGGCATTAAAGAACTATTATATTTTTGGTGGCTCGTGGGGTGGTAGCTTAGGGGTTCGAGTAAAAGACCAAGACCGAGTGGATGAGCTACTTGAGATTGTTAAAAATGAAATATTAATCGACCTACCGGATACGCGTGTATTTGCCAGACAAGGTAATTTATTTGGCGGTTTTGGCGGCGGTAGAAGCGTACAAGTACATTTGCAATCTAAAGATACCAAAGCCTTGCAAGAAGTAGCGCGCCAAGGCATGGATTGGATAAAAGAAGCCATTGAAGGGGCTAACGTAAACGCAAACCCTGGCCTTTCGATGTCAGAACCAGAAATTAATTTAAGCCCTAATGACCGTAATATATTAGAGCAAGGCTGGAATCGCCGCGATGTTGGTCGTGTGGTGCGAACGTTAGGCGACGGACTGTATGTAGGTGAGTATTTTAATGGTAGTAAACGTTTGAATATGATTTTACGTGCCGATGGTTGGGATGATCCTGATAACTTAGGTGATGTGCCAGTTGTTACTGGAAACGGCAGCGTCACGCAGTTATCTCATTTAGTCGATATACAACGTACTGTAGGTCCAAGCCGATTAACGCGTATTGACGGACAGCGTACTATTAGCCTAAATGTTAATCCTCCGAAAGGCTGGTCGTTAGAAGAAACCATCTCAGCTTTAAAAGCTGAAGTAGAGCCCAAATTACGCAGTATCATGCCAGCAGGCGGCAATATTCAATATGGCGGCAGTGCCGATCAACTCGAAAAAGCGATTACAGTAATGGCTGAAAACTTTGCTTTTGCTTTGGTGATTTTATTCTTACTGATGGCTGCATTGTTCAAATCAATCAAAGACAGCTTGTTGGTAGTTATTACCATTCCTTTAGCGACTGTTGGCGGTATTTTAGCACTGCAACTACTTAACTTGAGTGTCTTTCAACCTCTTGATTTACTAACCATGATTGGTTTTATCATTTTGCTGGGCTTAGTGGTGAACAACGCTATTTTGTTGGTGCATCAAACTCGATTAGGTCAGCAAGATGGACTTGAGCGTTCAGAGGCTATTGAGCAGGCATTAAGCTTGCGCTTACGACCTATATTTATGAGTACAGCAACGAGCTTTTTTGGCATGTTACCGTTATTACTTATGCCAGGGGCGGGCAGTGTTATTTATCGCGGTCTAGCGGCAGTTATTGTCGGCGGTTTAGCGTTTAGTACAATATTTACCATAGTGTTATTGCCATGTTTATTAAGACTATCTAAACACGATTTCTTCTTAAGCCGCAGTAAAAAAGACACAGTACAACAGTTACCAAGCGCTCGAGTTAAAGCGTAATAACAAATCAGAGATTAAGGAATAAATCATGAATAATTTAATGCTAACCAATGTTGTACCACCGAAGATGACACATTCAAAGTTTGTGTCTTTAAAGAAAAAACCTGGAAAAATTGAGCTGCACAGCTCTGTACTGGTAACGTTTTCATTTATATCAGCGCTTGTCTTATTGAGCTTTAGTGGTAAAGCCACTGCTGAGACACCGGAAAAGCCAGCACACTTAGTCAGTGTTGAGTCGGTTAAAAAAGAGCAAGTAAAACCGAGTATTTGGTTACCAGCTAATGTTATCAGTCGAAAAAACTCCCCTATCTCTGCCGAGCAAACGGGACAGTTACTGTGGATTGAAGAGGTAGGTAGTCAAGTTGAAAAAGGCCAGCTGTTAGCTCAAATTGATGATAGACATTTGAAATTGCAATTGGCGGGTCAACAAGCACAAGGTAAGCAGCATCAAGCGAATGTCGATTATCTCACCGGACAAAAAGCACGATTCTTAAAATTGCGAGAAAAAAACAATTCAGCATTAAGTGAATATGAGCGTGTTAATAAAGATCTTATCATAGCCACGAACGAAGTTGTCGCTTTGAATATTTCGATGGAACAAACCTTACTTGCCTTAGAAAAAACATCTATAAAAGCACCTTTTGCTGGAAATATCAGTAAACGATTTGTACATGTTGGTGAGTTAATTGCCGTTGGCCGTCCATTGGTGCAACTCATAGATACTAAGAATCTTGATATTAAAATTGCAGCGCCAATTTCAATCGCACCTTTTCTGAAAAAAGGCAGCAAAGTGATGGTTAAGTGGAATCAAACCTTGCTTGAACTACCTGTGCGTACCTGGAGTCAGGCGGGCGATCAAGCTTCACGCACTTTTGATGTAAGACTTGCTGCCGATGGTATCGAGATGTTAGCGGGTACACCTGTGACGGTTTCTTTACCTAAGCAATCGCCAAGAGAAGCGATTTTAGTACCACGTGATGCATTGATATTACGAGAAAATGAAACGTATGTATTAACCATAGATGATGATAAACAAGCTCAAAAGGTGTCTGTACTTATTGGTCAAGGTGTCAATCGTTGGGTATCAGTAACGGGCGCTTTATCGGTCAGTGATAGTGTTGTTGTTCGTGGTGGTGAGCGTTTACAAAGTGGTGAGAAAGTTCGATTTATTAATGATAAAAAGGATGTTGTCATTGCTCAGGTTAATTAATTTAGCTGCCAGTTACCAATTAAAGCAGAGGTGTTAAAATAACTGGTAACTGATACCTATTAAATATAACCAGTTTTGCTCACTATTGTTTGTGTGAGCTCAGCCGACTCGTGTGGCCACTTGTCGGCTTTTTTATTGCTAATTTTTACTTTATTTTTTACCTAATAACGTAAATATTTTATTGGCGATATCGGTATTATCGATCTTGCCTTTAAACATTTCACTGTTTTTTCCAAAGGCAAAAACAGGTACGTCAATAGCTGTGTGGCCACTTGATGTCCAACCACTGTTAGTGCGCTTATCGATTAGTTTCTTTATCGCAATATAAATGGTTGTTTCAATGCTCGGTTTAATCTGCTCTTTCTGTGCACTCTCATTTAAACCATAAAAATCGACAAGGTTTTTAGAGGTTTGCTCTTTTGCTTGTTGCAATAAAAGTACTTCTTCTTGAGTTACTGCAAAGTTAAGTAGCTCACTAGTGGCTTTTATTGTGATGTCTGTAATCGCTAATTTTTTAGCTATTTTGTGTGGCGAATTTTTCATGGTACGGAGCACTGTAGGATCCCACTCATATTTACCGTTGGCAGCAATAGTAAATCCACCCGTGCTGTGATCAGCTGTTAGCACCACAAGCGTATCTGGATTTTTTGCTACGTATTGCTCTAAGTATTCTACTGTTTTGGCAAGGTCGGTCATTTCAGCCATTGCTGATGCTATATCATTGCTGTGGCCAGCCCAGTCAATTTGACTACCCTCAACAAGAAGAAAATAACCTTTATCATTCTCTAACTGTTTGGTTGCTGCTTTTGTCATTGTCGATAAACGAAGCTGATTGCTGTCATCAAGTGCCCAAGGTAAACCTACATCAGCAAAAAGCCCTAACACAGGCTTGTGTTGTGGCAGTTTACTTAAACCTTCAGCGTTATCAAGGTAATGAAAGCCTGCGGACTGAAACTCTTCGACCAAGTTGCGATCGTCACGAATAAAGTATTCCCAGCCACCGCCTAAGATAATATCGGCTTTTATGCCTTCATCGATATAGCTATCGGCAATTGCATTATAGTTTCTTCTACTTTCATTATGCGCAAGGTAAGACGCAGGGGTTGCGTGGTTAACTTGAGACGTTACAACAATACCTGTTTTCTTGCCTTGCTTCTTTGCCCACTCAAGCACTGTTTCAACAGACTTCTTATCAACATCTACGCCGATAGCGCCGTTATAACTTTTAACGCCAGTGGCTAATGCAGTTGCGGCGGCGGCTGAATCGGTAACATAACCTGATATACGAGCAGGGTAGGTACTTGCCATACCAACAAGCAGGCGGTCAAAAACAGTTTCTTCAATAATTTTTGTTTCTGGATTATCATCAAAGTAACGATAAGCAGTGGTATAAGCGGGTCCCATACCATCACCGACTATCATGATGATATTTTTAGGGCCGCTAAGTGAGCTTAAGGCGACAGAGTTATCTACTGAAGTACCACCAGAATGTTCGGTAGTAGTACAAGCACTCAGTGCGAGAGTGACAAAAACGGCAGAAAGTAATTTTTTCATTATGTGGGTTCTTGTAGTTAATTCATTGTAATAAATAGTGAAATATAAGCGTGGTTAATCTTTTGTTGTCAGTTCAAGCCAAACCAAACGATGGTCTGATGATGCTTTTCTATCTTTTATTAAGCGATAGCTTTCTTGTGTTTCTAATGGCCAAAATACACCTGAGTTATTGATGGTTAAGCTTAAAACTGACGCTAATACATAATCAACTCTCATACCCCAATTTGAGGTATGGTGTTTAGCATTTATATTCTCAGGTTTATGAAGCTTACCCGCTTGGCTCTGTGGCATAGCATCTTGGATTTTAGCATTGTTTAATAATGAGGCTATGCCTGATTTAATGGCATTACCATCAACAGTAGTCGCATTAAAGTCACCTAACATAACAAATGCTTGCTCTGCTTTAATTCCGCCTTTGTGACCATTGTCATCATAAATATAACCGGCTAACTCAGGACTAATATAATCATGCCAAAAACGAATTTCGTCATGATTACGTTTACCATTCCTGTCTTCCGGGCCATCAAATACAGGTGGTGTCGGGTGACTAGCGAGTATGTGAATTGTTTTACCCTTGACCTCTACAGGCACATCCCAATGTGACTTGGATGAAAGTCTCAGTTTTTGCCATACTGCTTGGCTGTACCAAGGTTTGTTTGTTGCAGGATCTATTGGCATTAATGCATTAGGCATATCATGCCATTTAAAGTGTTGGAAAGTTCGAATGTTAGCAACATCTATGGGATATTTTGATAATAGTGCCATACCAAAATGACCTGGGAAGTGGCCATAGCCATAACCATCGCCGGGTAACTCCCCTTTTTTGCCGTTTCCGTCGATATCCAGACCAGAATTTATCCCTGTGTTAACAGGACCTTGGTAAAAGTAAGGGAAATTAACTGCCTTTTGACCGTGTTGGCTTTTATTTAAGTAGCTATTTATAAAGATTTTTAAGGCTTCATTATTATCATCTAGATAATCAAATTCATTGAGTAGAATGATGTCAGGGTTAATCCTTTGGATGATCTCAGCAATATTTTTTATCTGTTGATGATCACTTTTCAAAGCTGCTTTTAGCGTTTTTTCTGAAACATTGGGTGATTCGCCACGTTTATGTGCAACGTAGTTGAGGGCTTCCATACTGACATTAAAGGTAGCAATTTTTAATGTGGTGTCTTGTGCAATAGTCATATGAGGGAACACCCAGATAAGTAAGGCTATGATTGAATATTTTTTCATAATGTTTTTACGCTAATAAATTAAATTAAGCCGCAGCCTCGTAATATTATGTCAGATAAGAAGGCAATAACTTGTTCAACATCATGCTCTTCGAAATCGGCTTGATTCATTATGGTTAATATTTGCGTGTCAAAATCAGCATAATGTTGGGTAGCAGACCAGATAAGAAAAATGAGGTGCACGGGATCTACATTGACCATTTCGCCATTGTCTATCCAGTGTTGAAATAACTTAGCTTTTTCTCTTACCCACTGGCGTTGGTAGGTGCGGGCATAATCTTTTAAGTGCTGCGCGCCTTGAATAATTTCCATCGCATATATCTTTGATGCTTCGGGGTGATTGAATGACATTCTTACCTTGGCAGCAATAAACTTTTCTATCGCTATTTTAGGTCCTTCATCTGGCACTATGTCCCCTATACCTTGGTCCCACATTTCAAGAGTGTTTTCAAGTACAGCATGATAAATATTCTCTTTGTTTTTGAAATAATAGAGGATATTTGCTTTTGGCAGCTCAGCCCTGTCAGCAATAGATTGCACTGTTGCTCCTCTATAGCCTTGCAGTACAAACTCGGTTCTAGCAGCGCTTAGAATTTTAACTTGGCTCTTTACTCGAATATTACCTGTCTTTTTTGTTTGGTTATCGCTGCTCATGTTCAGTACTCTGTCTGCGTAATTGTTTCATGGTTTTTCATCATGATACTGTTATGACTATTCTTATGCGACTTTTTAGCAGTCGTACCGGCAGAAGTCACACCTTTTCTAAAATTAATATTAACCAATTAGTCAGGATGTTAAACCTAGCTACTTTATATTGACTATTCATGGTTGTTATAAATGTAATTTATCGAAAAGGAAAAGTACATAATATCCTTGTTTGATTTCATCTTTGTCGTAAATATTCTGCTATAGACTTTTCATGGGCGCGATATTAAATCTTACTCGCACCTGTAGTGCAATAGAGCTTTGTCTTTTTAGTGGCCTGCCCGTAAGTTATTGATAGTTAATCATTAAATATCTTTTGGGCGGATGGCTAGGTAATCTCTTATGTTAAAACGGAATTAAAGGGGCTGTATTAATAACAATATTTCATATGAAAAGATACTGAATAAATATATTAGCAGTCATTATGTTTAGGTTCTTCTTATGTCTCTGAAAATAATGAGTTTTATTCACGAGTTATCCGTTCCTAGTAACTGGTCTGATGTCTGTGTTTTTGGTGTGTGTAGGAATATGTGAAAATATGTAATGAAACTGACATAAAAGTCTGGTCTAATTTCATTCGAAATAAAAAGCTGAGCAATTGGTTAAGTTTTATGTTGCTTATAACAAGTTGAAATAAAATAACAATAAAAACCATTTTATATCATTTGCATTAATTAAGGTTACAGAATTTAATGAGATTAAATTTTCAAGAACAAGGCGCTTGATTAAACAATAGCTGGCTATTGGGATTGAGAGCAACGATGTTATTGGATATTTAGGCCATTTAAAATGATCACTTAGTGAGTGCAATTGATATTACAACCATACATAGGAATAACAGATGAAAACTCATCGTCTATCACATATATCAAGCGCGCTAATTCTTGCACTTGGACTATCAACATCTGCTTTGGCAAATACTACAACATCAGCCATTAAAGGTAATATTAGCGGTCCTAACGGCAATGCTGCTGTGGGTACGAAAATTACAATTGTGCATGTACCATCCGGAACAACTAAAACCGCAATAGTGAACGAGTCAGGTCTTTTCACTGCAAAAGGTTTAAGAGTTGGTGGGCCTTACCGAGTAGTTGTCGATTCAAATAAATTTGAAGATACAACAGTTAAAGATATTTATTTAACTTTGGGTGAGACATTCCCATTGAATGTAGCGTTAAACTCTCAAAGTGATGTAGAAACTATTGTTGTAACAGGTCGTTCAGTTAGTATGAATTCTGGCGGTACTGGGCCTGCGGCACACTTCACTGCTGATGATTTAAAAAGTGCTCCATCAATCAATCGTGATATTAAAGATATTGTTCGAATAGATCCTCGTATCTATATTGATGAAAGTCGCAGTGATGCAATCCAGTGTGGTGGTGGTAACCCAAGGTTTAATAGTTTAACTGTTGATGGCGTTCGTATGAACGACAGCTTTGGTTTGAATGAAAATGGATATCCAACAACGCGTATTCCTTTTTCTTATGACTCCATTGACCAAGTATCGGTTGAGCTAGCACCATTTGATGTTAAATATGGCGGTTTTACCTCTTGTAACATCAATGCGGTCACCAAATCCGGTACCAATGAAGTACACGGTAGCGTATTTTTAGACTACAGCAATGATTCGATGAAAGGCGATAGCATTGAAGGTGAGCACCAAGATAATGGTGATTACGATGATAAACGTTATGGCTTTAATGTTGGTTTACCATTAGTAGAAGACACGCTGTTTTTATTCGCTTCTTATGAAAAACTTGATGGTGCACAACTCTTTGAATATTCACCTATGGGTGGAAGCAACCCACAAGTTACCCAAGGCGATATTGATCGTATAAACCAAATATCAATGGATAAGTATGGTTATAATGCCGGTGGCACTCCTGCAAGTATGCCTGTTGATGATGAGAAAATTCTTATTAAGTTAGATTGGAACATTAACGAAGACCATCGTGCTAGTTTAGTTTATAACTACAATGATGGTTTTAAATTAGACCAGTCTGATGAATGGGGCATGACCTTAGATAACCATTTCTATGAGTCAGGCGCAGAAATGAATTCATTTGCTGTAGCGGTTAACTCTGATTGGTCAGATAACTTTTCGACAGAAGTACGAGTGGGTCATACGGAGTTAGAAAATAGACAACAATCTTTAGATGCTGCTAGTGGTTTCGGTGAAGTTCAGATTCGTCATAACGGTACTACGGTATTCTTAGGTCCCGATGATTCTCGTCAATCAAATGAGATGAACTGGGAAACCACTACGTTTAAAATGTCAGGTAGTTATTACTTAGATCAACATACTATTACCGGTGGTTATGAATATGAAACCTTAACGGCATTTAACTTATTTATGCAACATACTGTTGGTGAATATCGCTTTGGCTCTATTGATGAATATGAAGCGGGTTTAGCAGATCGTGTTTATTATAACAATTCAGCAGGTACCAATATACCAAGTGATGCTAGCCAAGAGTTCACTTACGGTACACATACTTTCTATATTCAAGATGAATACACTTTCACTGATATTGATGCAACGTTAACTGTAGGTTTGCGTTATGACCGTTATAGCAGCAATGATAATCCTCGTTACAATGCTCAATTTGAGGAACGTTATGGTGTTCGCAATGATAAAAACATGGATGGTATCGACTTAATACAGCCACGTGTTGGCTTTAATTGGGCGGTGCAAGACAATTTAGAAGTTCGCGCTGGTTTTGGCCTTTACTCAGGCGGTAACCCAAATGTTTGGTTGTCTAACTCTTACTCAAACGATGGTTTAGTGAATATTGGCGAACGTGCTAAATATCATAAAGATACCATTGCTATGGATGATGGCAGATTTGATTTATTCAATACACCGTCTTCAAGCTCTCAAGGGCCAGGATATGGTGTACCACAAGTAATGGTTGATGCCATTGGCGATCTAGATGAACTTAGTGGTAATGGCTCGGTGAATGCAACGGATCCAAACTTTGAAATTCCATCAGAGTGGAAATATGCTTTAGGTGCAACGTTTACCACCGACAACGATTATATTATCTCGGCAGATATTTTGCATAACCGTAAGCAAAATTCAGCAACAATTCTTGATTATAACCTTGAATATGGTGAAAAAACGTTTGATGGTCGTTCTACGTATCAATCAGTTACTCATCCTGACGGCGTAGACAACGTCTCAAGTGAATTTGTTTTAACTAATACTAGCAGCGATGGTAGCTCTACTATTGTTTCACTCGCGTTAAGCAAAAGCTTTGACTTTGGCTTAGATACTTCATTTGGTTATTCTTATACCAAGTCTGAAGACGCTAACCCGATGACAAGTGCTGTTGCAGGCTCTAACTATAGTAATTTAGCCACTACTGATGCTATTAACCCACCAATGACAACTTCTAACTATGAAATCCCACATCGTTTTACAATGAATTTGAGTTACGGTGTTGAGCTTATTGCCGGTTTAGAAACGCGTGTTAGTTTATTTGGCCAAGCAAGTGAAGGCCAAGCTTACTCATATACTTATGATAGTTCTGACCGTGCTTTTGGTGATAATAACTGGAATGGTAGCCGTCAATTAGTCTATATACCAACAAATGACGATGCTAATGTCGTTTACGGCCCTGATTTTGATAAGGCAGCGTTTGATGATTTTGTTGCTGCAGAAGGGCTAGCTCGTGGCCAAACGACAGGCCGAAATGCCCAAAATGCAGATTGGCATGTAAGTTTTGACATCAAGATTAACCAAGAAATCCCTGGCTTTATGGAAGGTCATCGCGGTAATGCATTCTTTATCATTAAAAATGTTGGCAACATGATAAATGACGATTGGGGGGTGATGAAGCAAGGTCAGTTCGTCGGTAACCGCATGGTTGAGATGTCGATTCAAGAAGATGGAAAATACTTATATGAGGCTTTCAACGCTGGTAATGAAGAACAAAAATTCTACAAAGATGCCTCTGTTTGGGAAATGCGCGTAGGTGTAAGTTACGACTTTTAAATAACTTGAGATACAATTCTTAAATAGGATATTCAAGTAATAAAGGCTGCATTTTTGCAGCCTTTTTTATTGGCTATTTTTTATTAAATGGTAGTAAGCACGATTATTCACTTAACAGTCTTTAAATAACTTGACCATATGGTCAGCAATGATATGCTCAAGGTATAAATAACGCACGCTACTTTGGAACATCATGAAAGAAATAAAAATAGAATTACTCGATGAAGTACTTGATGAAGTAATCGCCGCAGCTAAAGCCGCTTACCATTTGGCTTATGCCCCTTACAGTAATTTTCATGTTGGTGCTGCCGCGTTAACAAGCAATGGAAACATAGTGAAAGGCTGTAATGTCGAAAACGCGTCATACGGCTTGACTGTCTGTGCAGAGCGTAACTGTATTAGCAACTCGGTAATTAATGGCGAGCAGCAATTTGAAGTCATTGTTGTTTATACCGAGCAAGATAAATTAACACCACCGTGTGGTGCTTGCAGACAAGTTATCGCTGAATTTTTTGAGCAATCAGCCCCCGTGCTTTCTGTTAATCATAAAAATGAACGAAAAGTTTGGACTGTAGAGCAGTTATTACCAAACGCATTTACCCCAAAAGATTTATTAGAATTATAAGGATTTAATTAATGTCAGTAATCAGTAAAATTATCCCACAAGAAATTATCCGACTTAAACGTAATGGCCAAGTTTTAAACGAGCAAGCAATAAATGGCTTTGTTTCAGGTCTAGTTGATGGCAACTTTTCAGACAGCCAAGTTGGCGCTATGGCGATGGCTATTTTTCAAAATGGCATGACGATTGATGAAAGAGTTTATTTTACCAAAGCTATGATGAATTCAGGTGATGTACTCAGCTGGGAAGGCTTTGATGGCCCTATCGTTGATAAGCATTCAACGGGCGGTGTTGGTGATAAAGTGAGCTTCATGTTAGCGGCCATCGTTGCTGCTTGTGGCGGTTATGTTCCGATGATTTCAGGGCGTGGCTTGGGGCATACAGGCGGCACCGCAGATAAGCTTGAAAGTATTGCAGGGTTTAATGTACAGCCGAGTATCAGTGAATTTAAAAAGATTGTTAAGGATGTTGGTGTTGCAATTATTTCTCAAACCGATAATTTAGCACCTGCAGATAAGCGTTTGTATTCGATTCGTGACGTTACTGCTACCGTTGAGTCTATTCCTTTAATTACCGCTTCAATTTTGTCTAAAAAGCTTGCTGCTGGCTTAGATGCTTTAGTCATGGATGTTAAAGTAGGTAATGGCGCTATGATGAATAATTTAGATGATGCTAAAGCCCTTGCTGAAAGTATTGTTAACGTTGCAAATGGTGCAGGTGTTAAAACGCAGGCTATTATTACCGACATGAATCAAGTATTAGGCACTAGTGCTGGTAATGCTATTGAAATGTATGAAACGGCTAAATACTTAACGGGTAAACAACGAGAGCCACGTTTACATAAAATTGTTCAAGCACTGGCTAGCGCAATGTTGATTAATACCAATTTGGCTAGCGGTGAAAAAGAAGCCCATGAAAAAATAGACAAAGTATTAAGATCAGGTTTAGCGGCTGAAGTATTTGGTCGCATGGTGGCTGCATTAGGTGGCCCGAAGAACTTTATTGAAAAACCATGGGACTGTATGACAAAAGCAAATGTTATCGTGGAAGTGAAAGCCGCACAACATGGTTATATTGCGCAAATGGATACTCGTGCTATTGGCATGTCGGTTGTTGGTTTAGGCGGCGGTAGAACGGCACCAGCACAACAAGTAGATCACACCGTTGGCTTTGATCGAATATTACCGTTAGGTGTACAAGTTAATCGAGGTGAAGTGGTTGCCCGTGTTCATGCTAAAAATGAGGACGATGCGAATAGAGCGATTGAGCAATTTACTAATGCCCTTAGCTACACTGAAGAAAGCCCAGAGTTACCACCGGTAATTTATTAGACTATACCCGTTCCTCTTGAGTATGCAGGTTTCAGCTGGAATTATAAACGCCTTTAGGCAAGGCATTGATTGAAGAGAATAGTTATTCAGGAGAATATGCTCCTGCA
>CAJXYE010000038.1 GCA_913063325.1 uncultured Colwellia sp.
TTAAATGTCAGTCACTCAATTAGCGAATGATTTTCACGCATGGTCTTATGCAAATGATGACACGACAGATGAGGGGCCGATTCTTGAGGTGTCTGCGGGTGTTCACTCTATTGTCGGTACTACTCAAATTAGAAGTGGTTTTGCTGAAAAGTATTTGATCAGGGCGGCGGCAGGTGCAGAGTATCAGGGGATTCTTACCGACCCGTCAACGATAGCAACCATTGATTTCCAGGGGGGAGAATTATATTTTCGTAAACCCAATATCACGTTTGAGAATGTTTATGTAAAGCATTACGACCACAAAGTAACGTCAGATGATTACTCTAATGTGGTTTTTAAAAATTGCGCTCTCGATGCACAGCAGTTTTTGGCAAACCCTTGTTTGGGTGGGGCAAATTATGAAAATTGCCATATTATTATCGAGAGTACAAACACCGAAGACAGTACTGTTGCTCAAGCTATCTATCTACAGGGTTCTGTTTCTGCATCGCTATTAAGCTGTACGATCATTAACGAAAGCGGTGTAGCAAACGGGGCATTTGGAACGGTTCACACATCCTCTGATCGTCCCCTTTCTATTAATCAAACGGTTGTCTTTGCAACTAACGTTGTCGCGTTTGGAAATACGGGAACGGGTACGATTAGCGGTGATTATAACGCGGGGCATGACGCGACACTTCCGGGTGATAATTCACCTATTGATACCCGGTAGCTTGCAAAACCAATTACACCAGCTGCTGCAACTCCTCCTAAAATTTCCAATATAGGCAAAACTTTTGCTCTACCAACTACTAAACTGAACATTTTTTTAAATAACGAGTTTAACACACCTTTGGATCTATTAATTTCCATATTCTCTAAATTATACGATTTTACCATTCTTATACCTTGTATCATTACATAAATACAACAGACCAAATTTAGACTTATGTCCGAGTATAAATCTACCTCGGTTTACCCCAAACCGCCATAGAAAATAATTTTTAAAACATATACTCTATGGCGCAATCGCGCCCTTTGCGCCATAGAATTTAATACCTAAAATCATATTAATCTAATGTCCGCTTTGGTATTTTCTAATCAAATTAGAATTTTTGACTTTATAAGTTCCTGATGAAATTTAGAATAATTCTATTATCTAACGCAGAGCTGATTTTCATCGGTTCAAATGTCGCTAGATAAGCCAAGGCTAAGGTCTTCTTTCGTATCAAAGTGAACATAAAACAGGGTGATTTAAATCGATTATTTAGGTCAGAAATGTGGTACTTACCGATATTTTAGTGATATTATTTAAGTAATAAATTTGCAAATCAAAACGCTATACATGTACTACAAATAAATCATCAAGTCTGATTTTTATGATGCTTAGTCATTGTATTTAATTTATTAATTTACTGAGTGGTAAGTCATTATTAGGGCGTTAGGTATTCACCGGTTTGGAGTCAATATGTCGTATGAACGAATTATGGGTTTAGAAGTTACTAATGATAGCGATTATCAAAAATACCGTGAGAGTTTGATACCTATCCTTCATTCATTTGGTGGAAGTTTTGGTTTTGACTTTAAAGTTAGTGAAGTCTTAAAATCAAAAACTGATGAACCAATAAATCGTGTATTTACTATCGATTTTCCAAGTAAAGAAGTAATGGATAATTTTTTTACTGACCCTGAATACCTTGCCGTAAAGGTTAAATATTTTAAAAAATCTGTAAAATCAGTTACAACTATTTCTATGCATGAAAAGAACACCTAACCCGCAATCCATGTGGGACTGTGGAGTTGGCTAGGTTTCGGTTTCGCATTTTAGCCAATGATATTTTTCTGTTTAAGTAGGCGTTAGTTGTACATGGAGACTTGATGCGTTCTGCAATAGTAAAGATAGGCTTTAAGTTCTTTGTCTTTGCATAAATTAAAATTGAGTTTGACCTAATACTTGACCATCAAGCAGATAGACCTTACGTTTTGCCATTTCAGCGTAGCGTATGTCGTGAGTAACGATACAAAGGGTAGTCCCCTGATCATTTAATGTTTGAAGAGTTGCCATTATCTGATCGCTACTTTTTGAGTCCAAGTTGCCGGTCGGTTCATCAACTAATAATATTGAAGGCTCAGCGACTAAAGCTCGTGCTATGGCAATACATTGTTGCTGACCACCGGAAAGTTGTGTTGGCCTACGTTTGGCTTTTGATGTCATACCTACAATATCCAAACAATAGTCTACTCTTTCCTTAATTTTCTTATCGCTAACTGGCTCCATGGCATAGCGTAAGGGAAGGGCAACATTTTCAAAAATACTCAACTCATCTATCAAGTTAAACTGTTGAAAGATGAAGCCAATTTTCTTATTTCTGATCGCAGCAGCCTGCTCCAAACTGAGTTGACTAATATCTTCACCTTCAAAAAAGAGCTTACCCGTGGTCGGGAAGTCCAACAAACCCATAATAGATAACAAGGTAGACTTTCCACATCCGGAAGGACCTGAAATCGAAAGGTATTCGCCGGGTTGAATCTCAAGGTCTATGCCTTGCAGGGCATGGGTAAGCATGTCATCTGTGCTGAATACCTTGTCCAATTGCTGTACTTTAATGATAGGAATTGTCATTGAGGCCCCGTTTTTCTTTAATATTGAACAAAATCAGCATAAATTTCAGCTACTCTGAACCCTAGTTTACTATAAAAGGTAAATAAAAAAGGTGGGCTATGCCCACCTTATACTGAAATTACTTATCATAGTGATTCAGTTATTGCTTTAAACAACACAATAACTGTTCAATCACAGACTAATCACTACCACGAAGGCTATATATAGCGGCTTTGTTGATGTATTGTCTTAACGGCCAATAACAAGCAAACAATGTCACTAAAATAATTAATACCAGCGTAGCGACTACCATAGGTAAAACTTGCCACGTAAGGAATGGTTGAATGTATTCACTCAAGCTTATATAAGCAAGTGCAAACAATACAATACTACCAATAAAGCCTGCTAATACCGCTTTAGTATTATCACCAATAATCATAGTGATTAGGTGTTTACGTGTCGCGCCTATTGCCATACGAGCGCCAATTTCAAAGCGTCTCAGCTGGGTTCCGTAACTTAAAATGCCGTATAAACCTATGCCAGCCAATAAAAATACCAAACTAGCTAATACCGTCGTAGTAACCGCAGTGGTTATTTCTGCAAACAGGGTTTGAGTCAAAATGGCCGATGCAGCATTGAAACTAAAGACTGAATATCTTGAGTCAACCTCAGCTAATAGAGTACCCAATTGCTTGCGACTAACAGTTTGACCAGATTTGAGTTTAAGCATGAAAGATTGTCCACCAAGTCCATTGGGTACATACACTCTTGGTACACCGGAGCCTAAAGCGGAACTGTCTCGGTCCGTCGGACTATCACCTGGAATAGTAATATCTTTGACTATACCTATTATCTTAAATGAATCTGGACGGCCCGTAGAAATTTGCATACCCAGCACATCACCGTCAGCTTTTAGCTGTTTAGCGAATGCTTGATTAACAATCATCACATTAGCGCCATCTTGACGCTGTGCCATAGTAAAATTATCTCCTTGCAAAATTGGCTGCTCAATCATATTGAAATAATGATGATCAACAGACTTGAAAAAAGGTGTATATTTTTCATTGTTAGCAACACTGGTTAACGCTCTTACCCAAAAGCCATCTAACGGTGAGTTCCCCTGAGCAAGCGACTCCACTTGTGGTAAAGCTTCTAATTTTTCCATTATTTCAGCCATGATTGGCTTAGCTTCTTCTTGGCTAGGAATATCGCTTGATGAAAAGTTCAGGATTAAGGTAGAGATATTATCTGTGGCAAAACCTATTGGGGCATTAATTGTTTTTACCGCATCTTTAAGCAAGCTAAAGTTGGCAAATACTAAAACTGTTGCTAGAGCTACTTGGCTGGCAATTAATACTTGACGAGTCTTTTTAGATACTTGTAAACCACTACCTTTACCACTGCTTTGCAACGTAGTATTTAGTGCGCGATAATTTATCATGCGAGTACTTAATTTAGCGAAAAACAAGGCAAAAATAATGGTAACCAGAACCGCACTGGCAAAGGTTATCGGGGTAAGGGATAACTCATTAACTCTAGGTAATATAGCACCCAAATATTGCTGCATAATATAAAATCCGAACTGGGCAAGTACCAAGGCTAGTATTATCGACATAAACATTAGCAAACTGGTTTCAGCAAACATCGCTTTGAATAAATGTTTTTTAGTTGCTCCTATTGCCGCTTGAATAGCCATTTGACGCTGTTTCTCTGCGGTACGTGCCATAAACAGGTTAGAAATATTTGCACAAGCAATTAATACCAAACCAACCACACCAGCTAATAACATAACTGCTATAGACTCACTCTCACCGAGAATACGATCCTTAACTGAACGAACATGCATATTGATTGTCCAGCCTTTGAAAAAATCATCATCACCAGGAAGACCTGCTTGCCAACGATCGTTCACTAAGGGGGTTAATAGTTGTTGTGCCTGACTTTGACTGACCTCTTGCTTCAATAGTCCAATAAACTTAAGGCTGCCATTTATGTTATCAAAAGCCTGTCTTTGCCATTTTCCTGCCTGATTGTAGTCCCATGGTAACCAAACTTGTGTTTTTCGTCCTATTATTTCTAGTTCAGGTTCAACAAAATGCTCAGCCAGAACACCAACGATGTGATAACTTACACCACTTAGGCTGATTTTTTTCTCAAGAATATCCGCACTGCCATTATACTCCTGCATCCAAGTATTATAACTCAGCATTGCCACAGGATTGTTGGTATCTAAGGCTTCGCTGGCCTCAAACATCCTACCTAGAGCCATTGGTGATGCTAAAATCTGATGTAAATCAGGCGTCACATAGGCAATATTAACCAAAGGTTGGCTACTATGAGAAACGATCACATCCTGGCCATACATCATCATCGAAGCTTGCTCAAATGCTTGTTTACTCTTGTATAAATGCACTAATCCGGGATAAGTGTAAGCAACTGCTTTAGTTTCCTTTTTTGCGCCGATAAGTCCATGTTCAGCAACAAAAAGTCGCTCTTGCTCTGGGTAAGGTAGTGGCTCAACAAGTAATAAGTAGTTTAACGTTACTACACATAGCAAGGCACCTAAGGTGATGCCCATAGTCATTAATACGGTTAATACGAAACCAGGTTTCTTTTTCAGACTGGCCCAGGCCTGTTTATATTGAAGGATTAATTTCCTCATACTGCCACCTTTAACAATTCATCTTTAACGATTTGGCCATCAAGTAGTTTAAGTTGAATATTCGCCATATCGGCATAGCGCGTATCATGGGTTACCATACAAATAGTGGTACCATTTTTATTGAGTTCAGCTAAAACCGCCATAACGGTGTCACCACTTTTTGAATCGAGGTTACCCGTTGGCTCATCTACTAATAATATGGCAGGGTCGGCAACTAAGGCACGAGCAATAGCAATACGCTGTTGCTGTCCACCTGACAATTGATTCGGTTTATGACCGGCTCTATGGCTCATTTCCACCATTTTCAAACAAGCTTCGACTCTTGTTTTAATAAAGTCATCGGTAGGCAACTCTTTTTTATATTGTAAGGGTAGCGCTACGTTATCAAAAACTGATAGCTCATCAATTAAGTTAAATGACTGGAAGACAAAACCGATTTTTTCATTACGAATACCTGCAGCTTCATCAAGTGAAAGGTTACTAACATCAACCCCTTCGATGATATAAGAGCCTGAACTAGGCATATCTAATAAACCCAATAAAGAGAGTAGGGTAGACTTACCGCAGCCAGAAGGGCCAGCGATAGAAACATATTCACCAGCACGAATAACAATATCTACGTCTTTTAACGCATGGGTTTCCACATCATCAGTTTCAAATATTTTCGCAATATTATTCATTTCAATTTTTATATCTGTCATGTTCAGTTCCTTAAACGAGGGATCATTTTTATAATTGTAAGTATCAGTATCTTGTAATAACGGCTTGTAATTACTGTTTGTAATCGATGTTAGTAGTTAGCTAACGTCTAAAAGTTTTCTATTGTCAGTTCTATGTTTTTAATCAGTGATAGGTCAGAAACGATGAAAGTGTCATTGACTTTTCCACCTTCAATAATCTCAATATAACGTCCAGCCTCTTTACCAAATTTAATCGGCGTTCTCATGGCATAATCGTTTGAATCATCTAGTAGAAATAAGCTTGTACTTGAATTTTCCCTAGCGTTAACTGGGCGCTCCATATAAGTAATGTTAGTTAAGGTATCGGTAATAATAGTGGCATCAACACTCAGTTGTGGTCGTGCGCTAGCGGGGAGTTGAGCAGGTAAGGCGATTTCAATCTCAACGGTATTATCTACTACGACAGGATCAATACGTGAAACGATTCCTACAATTTTGTCTCTGCGTGTATCAACGATTGCTTGTTGGCCAATAAATATTTGTTGGGCCTTGCTCTGCGGCACTTTAACCAAAGCAATCAGCTCTTGTACACTGCCTATCAGTGCAACTTCCTGTCCTGCAGCAAGACTTTGACCTAATTCAATCGAGAGACGCTGTAATACGCCATCAAAGCCTGCTTTTACGGTAAGGCGATTATGTCGATTTTGAGCGATATCCAACTGTCCTTGTTGCTGCTTAATTTGCTCAAGCTGAATATTTATCGCTTCTTGATTGACTAACTTAAGTGCAGCGGTGCGTTGTTTATGAATATGAAGACGTTTTTTAAGCTGCGCTTCATGAACAAAGCTTTCTTTATAGTCAAGTGCGGACACTATGCCAGATTTAACTAAGCCAGTTTGTGCTTCTAGTCTTACTTTAGCAGTTTCATAGCTTGCTTCCATTTCGGCATAACTAGCACTTTCATTTAGGATCTCACGTTGTTGGTTTAACTTTAGCTGACGTAAATTGGCATTACGTTGTGAAAGTTCCTGAATTTCATTATCAACTTGTTGCTGTAGTTCAGGGTTAGCAAGTTGAACAATGATACTGTCAGCCGTTACCAAAGCTCCGGGCTTTAGCACTATTTCTTGCACTGTAGCTCGGGTTAATGAGGTTATTAATACTTGTTTGTCTGATCGTAAAGCACCATAACCTTCTATCTCAACTTGTAAGTCGCCTTGTTTGACAGTTCCAAAAAGCATGTTGTTACGCTTAACTGATTTACCGCCAGCGTTAGCGCTGACATACCAGGTCACAACGGCAAGTAAACAAATGGCCAAACCACCGATAATCGGCTTTGAATTTACTTTGCGTTGTTTGACTTTGCTTTTTTTTACATCCATTTAGAAGACACCTTAATTATATACTTACTAACCATAGAGCTAATTTTGTGCCAAATTGTAATGTGTAGTAAATACAATGTGTTAGGGTTTTGTTAAGGTGTGTGTGTATCCAATTGGTCCGCTAGCGAACTATTGAGACCCATAACTGAACTAAACTGAAGTGAACTAGATAAGAGAATATTTATACCCGTTACCAATCAAAGAACAAATCTAGGGTTGAGCTAATATTTAATAAAGCGCTTTGAAGAGATTAAGGGGTGGTAGAGGGCATTAAGGGCAGGGATATTGATACGGTAACACCTGCAGTCGCGGGCTTGATATTGTTAGTTAGCTCAATAGTGCCTTTGTGATGTTCTATTATATTACGGCAAAAACTCAGTCCTATACCCTGACCATTTTGTTTGGTTGAATATAAAGGCACAAACAGATTATTCAAATTAGCAAAACCGTGTCCGCTATCAACAATTTGTATGAGAGAACTATGAGAATTTTCACTAAAGATCAGTTTTACTGTTGAGTTGGGCTCGGAGGCTTCGTCGGCATTTTTGATTAAATTTATCAACACTTGCTCAATAAATGCAGGATCAGCCCATATATGTTCTGTTTCTAAGGTTACTTCTAAGTGAACATCTTTGAGTAGTCCCTTAATACGCTTAGCTATACTAGCGACGACAAGTTTCTGGTAATTTAAGTGAAATGGTTTGGTAATGGACGCATATCGACTGACAAAATCTTGCAAGTGCTGGCATCGTTCTGTGATCACCGTTAATGCTTGTTTTTCTCTCTCGCCTTGTGCTTTTAAACTCAACCCTTGAGCTAATGCTGATACAGGCGTTAATGAATTGTGGATTTCATGCCCTAACACGCGAATAAGCTGTTGCCATGCACTAAGCTGGCTTTGTCTCAATGCAGACTCAATATTTACAAAAACCATTAGCTGGTGCGACTGTCCCTGCTCGATGAACTCGCTGTGCCTAATTTGCCATTTACTATCACGTTGTTCAGCTTTAAAGCGCCACTTATTATCTACCAATTCAAGTCCTAACAGGCTAGGAGAGGAGTTTCTGAATATTTGCCATGGTTGGGGAAATAACTCATTAAAAGCGCCATTGGCATAAGTTAGCTGGGGATGTTGATCAAAGACTAAAATGGGACTGTCGAGTTGGTCTATAAGTTGATAGACGAGAAAAATATTTTGATCATAGCGAGATTTTGATAGCTGTAAGTGAGCACTTAAATTTTCAAGATCTTGATGAAAACTAATAACGTTACCTTCACTAAAAGCAGGCTTGGCATACTGGCAATAATCATCATTATTTACCGCTTCAAGGTGCATGCTGGCGCGTTTAAAGGCAATAAGGGTCCGCTTATATACATAAGAAAACAACAACGAGCATGTTATCGCTAGCCCTGAGTTTGTTATGACAATATTCGCTAAAGACCACTCTTGCAATAACCCGATTGTGGTCCACAAACTAACAACTAAAACACTGGTGGTAATGAAACATACTTTTAACAGTTGCTCTAACGACTTAAAGACAAATAGCTTCATAATTTGCAGTTCTTTTTAGTTATTTTTAGGTGATTTACTTTGAGGTTGACAGCTAGTTTTGAGTCCAAGTTTAACGACACTATTCTTTGATACCATATTTCTCTAATCGTCGATACATAGACGATTTAGTCAGTCCCAATGTTATTGCTGCTTTAGGTACATTATTATGATGAAGCACCAATGCTTGCTCTATCAGTTTTTGTTCAGCTTCATCCAAGGTCATCATAGGTAAGTTGTTGTGCTTTAGATTCGATAAATGTAAATCTTCAGGTCCTAGGCTACTGGTTTGGGCTAACAAAACGGCGCGTTCCATCAAATGGCTCATCTCCCTGACATTACCGGGCCAATGGTATGCTTCCAATGTTTTTAGCGCACTGGCTGTCAGTGTATACTCTTCACGTTTGTATTTTTTACCATGCAGGGCAAGAAAATGTTTTGCTAAAGGCGCAATATCTTCTTGCCTCTCTTTCAATGATGGCACCCTAAGCTCGATAGTATTTAAACGAAAATAAAGATCTTCTCTAAAGGTACCATCACTTATTAATTGAGCAATATCGCCATTGGTTGCGCTGATAATTCGACTGTCAGCATGTTGCGTAAGACTTGAGCCTAACACTTCATATTCGCCAGACTCCAAAACACGCAGTAGTTTAGCCTGTTGTGACTGGGGAATATTTGCAATTTCATCTAAAAATAAGGTGCCGTGTTTGGCTAATTCAAAACGACCAATACGGTTGTCTTTTGCGTCAGTGAATGCGCCTTTTTTATGACCAAACATTTCACTTTCAAATAAGGATTCTGAAATAGCTCCCATATTAACTGAGATGAAAGTATCTGATGCGCGTGCAGATTTTTGATGAATACGTTGCGCTAAATGACTTTTTCCGGTGCCGTTATCACCCGTTAAGAGAATGCTGGCGTCAGTTGCAGCGACTGAATCTATTTGTTGTAATAATTTTTTCATGACACCTGAGCGCCAAGTAAAGTCTTGCTCGTCAACCGACTCTAGTTGTTGTTTCAGTTTTTTATTTTGTACTTGCAGACCGGCTAACTTAAGCTGCTGGCGGATAATTTGAATTAACCGTTGGTTGTTCCAAGGCTTCTCTACAAAGTCACAAGCACCTAAACGCATAGCATTGACGGCTAGATCGACATTAGACCAGCCTGTCATCGCGATAACAGGAATAACAAAATTAGATTTACTAAGCCAAGTTAAAAAACGTAAGCCTTCTTCGCCCGACGTAGTATCAAGCGAAAAATTCATATCGAGTAAAATTAAATCGACGTTGTTGTCGCCCAGCGCGGTTTGAGCATAATGATGATTCTCGGCCTCAAGTACTGTAAATCCTTGATCCTCTAGAATGAATGCGGCACTTAAACGAATTTCTGGGCTGTCATCGACAACGAGTATTTGCGGTTTATACATCAAAAATTATCACAAGTTACTGACTATTTGAACGAATATAATAAATTGCCAATCAGAATTGAACAAGATAAATATAAACATTTTGGTTATAACTGTGTTATTGACCTATGGGAAAGGGGCTTTTTGCTTTTCCGAATTTTCAAATATTTATCTCATAGCTAATATTTGAAAAACATACATTTCTTTAGCTTTACCCTCACAATCCCCATCAAATGATCAATAATTTTAAAATAATTAAATTATTGATCAACCTTTTGCAATAAATCACGTATTAATAACTATCAACACAATAATGAGCAGTAAAACTCAACGTTTAAGCTGAGTTAAAGCCGGGTTATAGGATTAACAACTCAATGCTAGATGAAAAAGAACTTATGTTTCAAGTTAAGGCAGGGCAGTTAGATAAACTTGCCACACTTTTTGAAAATAATAAGGTACAACTTTTTAATTATTTTTTACGCAGAGGTAATAGCCGTGTGTTAAGTGAAGACTTGGTGCAAGAAACTTTTATGAGAATACTTGCCTATCGCAGCAACTTTATCGGTAGCAGTACCTTTAAATCTTGGATGTATGGTATTGCTAGAAACACGGTAGCTGAGCATTACCGTAAGAATAAAAGCCAGGCGCTGAACTGTGACATGGAGGATGAAGAGTTAACCAATGCACAAACCTTAGGTGAAGAATTTGAAGCAGAGCAGCAAAGTGAAATTTTTAATAAGTCTTTGGCAAGTATCTCTCCCGAAGATAGAGAAATTATACTGCTCAGTCGATTTCAGCAATTGAATTATCAAGAGATATCGACCTTGTTAGATTGTAATTTAAATACTTTAAAGTCTCGTATGCGAAATGCGATAAGTAAATTACAGCTGAGTTATCAACAATTAGTGGGAGAGAATAGCTAATGACAAATCAAAAAATAATCGACTGGAAAATAGCTTCATTGGCCAATAATGATAACAGTGAGTTAAGCGAAGAACTGCAAAGCTATCTTGAGCAGAACCGTCAGCTTCAAGATGAGTTGCTTTTTATAGAGCAGTTTTGGACAAATGATGTTAAACCGTTGGTTATGCCGTCAGATAAGTTAGACGCTAATTTCTATCAAATGTTATCTAGAGCGCAGAGTGCCCAACAACATGGTGCTCAACAAGGCAGCGAACAACAAGAAACAGCCCAGTCTGCAAACGACTACCGTTCTGCATTAAAAGAGCCATCGTACTCTTTGATGGATAAAATTAAAAACTGGCTTACGCCAACACCTATTGCTCAGTTTGCAACGTTAACCTTGTTTTTTGTGCTTGGATATAATGTAAACCAAGCACCGAATAATGAAAAAAGCAGTGAAGCCTACAGTGTATTACAACAAGACATATCATCGTTAACGACAGTACTTGCGATGTCTATGTTGCAAAAAAGCTCGGCCAGTGAGCGCCTTTCAGGTGTTGCCTATAGTCGGCAAGCTGGTTTATCAAATCCAGTACTGGTAGAGCAACTTATTGAATTATTGGCGCGAGATAAATCAACCTCAGTACGACTAGCAATAATCAATAGTCTAGGCGAATTACAGTCTTTTGGCTCATTTGAACAACAGCTTCTCACGTTGGCTACGAAGGAAGAAAATTTATTAGTGCAAATAGAGTTATGCCGTTTGTTGCTTAACTATGGCTCAGTAGAGGTTAAAGATTTATTAACCGAACAAGCTAATCAACAACAATTAAAACCCGAAGTACAAGCATTCATTAAAGCGCAAGCAGTGGCTTCATATATTTAGTTTTATCTTTAGTTTCATATTTAGGAGTAACCCATGAAAAAATTATCAACAACCTTATCTTTAGTCTTAGTTGCGATGTTAGCGGGCAGTTTTCAAATAGTTAACGCAGCAGAAAAGAACTATAGCTTAGCGTTATCTAGGCCGGGAGAGCCGGTGTCAATTGAAATTGAAGTGTATCGAGGTAGTGTTACCTTGGTTGGTTATAAAGGGGACACCATTGAAATAAATGCAAAAACATCAGTCTTTTCAGGTAACGATAAAGATCTCAAAAAAGTTAAGGCACCCAAAAATAATAACAATAATCCAGCAAGATCGAATAAAGGCCTGAAGAGTATTAAAAGCCAGTCAATGCGATTAGAGATTGAAGAGGACAATAATGACGTAGAAATTAGCAGTGAATTTTCAAACCAACACGTTGACTTAGTGATTAAAGTGCCGCAACGCTCATCCATAGAAGTGGAGTTACATAAAGGCGGCGATATTAATATTGATGGTATTAGTGGTAGTTTAGAGCTTGAAGCGTATGGCGGAATGATAGAGGCAAAAAATATTTCAGGCCCAATTGTTGCTGAAACGGGGCGAACCGACATTGTGGTTAGCTTTTCTAATTTTGACAAGACCAGCCCTTCTTCATTAACAAGCCATATGGGTAATGTTGATATTACCTTAGCAAAAAAAGTTGCTGCTAACGTTAATGTACAAACCTACCAAGGTGAAATATTTTCTGGCCTAGATAAAGACTTTGTTGTGATTGATGAAATCAAGAAAAACAAAAAAGGTAAAAAACAAAAAATAGTGCTTGGAGGCATAATGCAGGCGAAAGTTAATGGTGGAGGACAAGCATTATCACTAACCAGTTACAGCGGTAATTTGTATATCCGAAAAGGAAAATAGTGTTGATTCACTAAAATGACTTACTCCGACAAATAACTAGCGTCAAAGCGTGATGTTGTTGTTGTGGCAAACGGTCTAGATTAATCAACGAACTTTTATTATTAGGCAGCTTTTTAGCTGCCTTTTTGATTTTATACTTCACACGGTAAACTCCCTTGAAAATAATTGACTTTACTAAAAATAATTTCTTTATTTGTACAACCTTTTCATTTTTTCTACGTAGTAATCATTAGCAGTTGAGATAACAGTTTAAATAAGTTTTTTAGAAATAAACAAATATAAGGTTTTACTATGAATATTCACTACTGGACAAAAATAAAAGCGATAACACCCTCGTTAATACAAAGTGCAGTTATGGGCAGTATGCTATTTATCGGGCAAGTGTCGGCTATAAATGCAAATGAGTACGAGCATGCTCTAATGACCAGTAGCCAAATGAACAGTAAACAAGTGAGCAACAATCAAGTGACCGGTAATCATGGCGTGACATCCCAATACATTGAGTCCATTGCTAAGCTTGGTTTTGATCATTTAAGCCACGGAGAACTTATCGCATTTAAGGAGCATGATATTAATGTCGCTTATATTGAGAAAATTCAAAAGATTGGATTGAGTAACATGGGAGCCGGAGAATTAATCGGATTTTCTGCTCATGATATTGATGCGAACTATGTTGATGACATCAGACAACTCGGGTTTTCAAATATAAATGCTGGTGAAGTTATCGCTTTTAAAGCCCAGGGGCTTGACTCGAAATACATTAAAGAAATTCATGCCTTAGGGTTTGATTCAATTTCTTTAGGAGAAATGATTGCTTTCGATGAACATAATATTGATACGGCTAAAGTGAATGAGGTTCAACAACTCGGCTACAGCGATATAAATGCATGTGAAATGCTCGCTTTTAGCATACTTGATATTAATCAAGCATTTGTTGATGAAATGAAAATCTTATGTTTAACAGAAATTAACAAAAATGAAATACTGAGACTTAAGCAATTTAAGGTAAATCAAGCAGTAATCAATACGATTAAACACTATGGTTTATATAACCAACAGGCTAACACTGTTATCGCTTTAGCAATGCTAAAGCTAGATGATAGCTTAATCAAAGCAGTTAAATCGTTAGATATCAATAACTATTCAATGGTAGATTTTTTAGCGTCAAGAACGGGAAAGAAACATAACTCACATCATGATATTGAGATGTTTAATGAATTAGCCAATGTTATAGCAACAATTCACCATCTAGAAATATAGTCTAGTGTCAATTAGGAGTTATCAATGGGCTTAAGAGGAAGTTGTTTGTGTAAAAAGTGAAGTACGAAACTGCAGAGCAATTAACTGTTGTCATTGTTCGATTAAACTGGCTTATGCCCCCGCTAATGAATTGATATTATTGTAATAGTATTCTAAAACTCAGCTTTTAAGTAGGGTAAAAATTCTTCCGTCACTTTAGACAGGCTTTTGTTTTCAAGAAAAAGTGCATTTACGGCAAAGTTTAATGGCGGATCAAAAGAAGCGATGGCAATATTCTCTGCGAGGTTTCCTTGGGCAGTGAAGCGATCAACCACGCAGATCCCAGCACCTTGGGCAACCAATCTTGCGGCAATAAAGTAGGTTTGTACTTTAATTAATGATTGTAACTTGATGTTCTCTTTCATCATCCTAGTCCACAGCAGATCACCTAGTGGTCCACTTTGGCTGATATCTATGTATTCAAAATCCTTAAGCTGGCTAAGTGTTAGCTTTTCAGGACAATCGGGAAAACTTGCCTTAGGGTAAACGATCACTAATTCTGATTGTGCAAGTTCTATGGAAGAAACACCTGGCATATTATTGGGTTCAAATAATATTGCTAAATCACATTTATGCTCTAATAAGCTTTGCATTACCGCTTCGTTATGCACAGTGTGCACATTAAAATTAACTTGCTTGTGTACGTTATGATATTTAGCTATTGCACTGGGGATAACGTTAAATCCTAAAGCAGGGGTGCCACCAATACTTATCTGTCCGTATTCTGACTTCTTAATATTATCAGCGGTATTTTTTATCGAGCGCATTTGTTGATAAATTTTATCAACTTCATCGAACAGCATCTCAGCTTCATCGGTAGGGATTAAGCGGCCTTTGACTCGTTTAAATAAGTCAAAGCCAAGCTGCATTTCAGCATGAGATAAGACTTTACTGACTGAAGGTTGTGATACATGCAGTATTTTTGCAGCATTGGTTATTGAGCCGGTAGTATATATAGCATGAAAAATTTCGATATGTCTTAAGCGCATATTTGATCCTCAGTAATAGCAATCTAATCTCTTAGATAATTCGGTAGTTAAATAAAATAACGGCTACTAGGTTGTTAGGCTACTGCACTTTTTTATTAAAGCCATAACCTAAGGTTATAGGATAGATGCCAATAAATACAGGCGCTAAGCTTTTATATTGTAATGGGTTTGTAAATAATTGAGGTACAGAGAAACCTGGGTATATTCTCTAGAAGAATATACCCAGTGATAGATACTAGCTAGAAACAAAAGGCAGGCTTAAATACAGTTGGATAACGAGAGCATTAGTAATATCAATAAAGAAAGCACCCACTAAAGGTACCACCAAGAAGGCTTGTGGTGACGGACCATGACGGGCAACTAATGCCTCCATATTGGCAACAGCTGTTGGTGTTGCCCCTAAACCAAAGCCACAATGACCACCAGCAATAATGGCAGCGTTATAGTTCTTACCCATGACTCTAAACGTTATGAAATAGGCAAACATCATTAACATAACCGTTTGAACCAAAATAATGACAACCATAGGGCCGGCTAAATTTGCTAATTCCCACACTTTTAATGACATCAGTGCTAAGGCTAAGAAAATAGATAGCGCCATGGTGCCCCATAAATCGATACATGCACGACTTATGGTATAACGTTTAGAAAATTCGCATAAGTTGGTTGCTAATACACCAAATAATAACGGCATTAAAAAGGCAGGTAAAACAATATCGGCAGCTTTTAAATTCAGGTAAACAACTTGACCTACAGTCATACACATTAAAATGATAAATAAGGTTTCCATCATTTTCTTCGGTGTTACTAAGTCATGGTCTTCTGGATTAAAGGTTATCGTATCATCAAGCTCTTCGTGGTATTCATCCGCTTTAAGATCGTAACGCTTGATCAGTCTTTTACTGACTGGGCCGCCGACTAAACCGCCTAAAACCAAGCCCATAGTTGCGGCAGCCATTGCTAGTTCAAAGACACTAGAAGACATTCCATATTCAGCTATAAATAAATCAGCGTAAGTTGCGCCATTGCCATGACCACCAGATAAAGTAACAGAGCCACCAATTAAGCCCATTAATGGGTCCATACCTGTGCCAATCGCTAAAGAAACGCCAATGGCATTTTGTACTAATAAATACACAGTAGCGAGACCGAGAAATAATACGACTTTAGGGCCCCCCTTAAGCAGCAATGAATAGCTAGCACCTAGGCCTACCGTGGTAAAAAACACTGTCATTAGTGGATTTTTAAAGCTCATATCAAATTGAAAATGAATATCAAAAAAACTATGCGCAATGGCCGCTAAGATGGAGAAAAGAATGCCACCAACAACGGGCTCTGGAATATTATTATCACGTAAAAAATTAACTCTGCTATTACAGAAGTACCCCGAGAAGAGAATAATTAACGCGAATACAAGCGTTTCTAATACGCCGACATTTATTTCCATGGATAAGCTCACTCTATTGTTATTATTTCAACCAAATAGACCCTATACTATTGCAATTGATAGTAAGGATTATTTGGCTAATTTTTTTAGTTGGGCGTTTATATCTTATTTGTTCTGCATCTCATAGCTATTATTGCTAATAAGTACAATTACATATTATTTAATACACTTTCGAGGGATTGTGCTGCACGTATGCAGTCAATTGTTAAATCATCATCAGCACCGCTAATTGTGTAAATAGCAACTCTTGGCAAGCTATTGTAGTCAAAATGATTGGTAAAGTAATAACCACCAGTATCATGCACCATAACATAGTCATTAGCTTCGAGTTTTGGTAGTGATTGTTCCACGCAAATCAAATCGCCAGCAAAACAACAAGGACCCGCAACATCAGTTGTTACTACTTCAGAATTTTTTTCGGTCTTTTCTTCGCCACGGGCTGTATAACCAGTAACGCGAATTGGCCATGATTTAGGTAAAAAAGCAGTGCGAGTAAGGATTTGTGCACCTGCATGAGTCGTGGCGATATGACGGCCACCAGAGTTTTTAGTGTATTCAACTCGCGTAATGATTACGCCATTTTTAGCCACTATAGCGCGACCAAATTCTGTTTTTACTTGATACTTATCGGTAAAGAGTAAAGGTACTTCAGCTTTTAATACCTCAGCATAATCTTTAAAACTTGGCTTAATTTCATCTGAGCTAAAGTTAACCGGCAAACCACCACCTATATCTAATCGAGTGACTTGTTGGCTGCCGATAAACTCATTAATTTCTTCGGCAAGTTCAGTAATGATTTTAACACCATTTGCCATTAAAGTTAACTCACAACCTTGTGAGCCAGTATGAGTGTGAATGCTTTTTAGCCACGGGCGTGCTTGATATATTTCAATAAGTCTCTGGCGATTGTCGCCATCAACTAAAGCATAACCAAATTTTGAAGTAGCAGTCGCAGTACTTGTGGAGCCTATTTTTCCCGCACCAATTTGTGGGTTTACACGAAAACCAATAACAGATTTAGTATCAGGAAAATCACGTATCAATCTATCAACACGTGCTAATTCTTGTAAATTATCAATGTTTATTGAAATATCGTTTTCTATGCAAGTACGTAAATCTTGTACTGTTTTAGCTGGCGAATCAAAAATAATATCTGCAGTGTTATAACCTGCAGCACGGGCAATCATTAATTCCCCCGGACTGGCAACTTCTGCACCCATACCAGACTCGCGTAATGATGATAAAACCTGAACTAAGGCATTCGCTTTTACTGCAAAGGTATGAAAGAAATTGGCTGGAAAGGCTTGATAGACATCATCAACTGTTTTCTTTAATGCATCTAAGTCCATTACGCCGACAGCAGTTAAATCTTGATCAATGATTTTTGCTTTAATGGCACTGGCAATAATATTTTGTTTTCTGCTCATATTGGTATATTTCTTTGTTTGATGACTGCTGTTATGTCACTGATGACATAGGGCAGTGCTTATTAGATAACTTTAAGATAGTGCAGCTAGGTTAAAATGGATAATAGCTAATGTTAAGAGGGTAATAACTTAGGGTTATATGTTGTTGTTTCATTGACCAGAGGGCTAATAAATACAAATTTTATATAGCTGATTACAAGCTACAACATTAGGTTATACCTTTGTCAATTAATTGAATTTGCCTGTATAAAGCCTACTAGCTAGGCTTTTGTATATAGCTATGCTTCTTTAGTAATAATGGTATTTCAGAGAAGCTTATTAAAATAAGATAAAGGTAAATTATTGTGAATATTGCGACCAATGTAGAGTTATGCTGTTATATAAATGAAAACTACGCAAAAAAAGACCTGACGGCTTTTGAACGTTTTTCTTCACAATTATTTCTCCGCTTACATCGTGAAGATATGCAAGTATTATCCATTGAGCAGCGTTACCAAATGGCACTGTCATTATGGCAATCATTTGCATCTCGCTCAGTTAATGAAAACAGAGTTGTTATAGAAAATAGATCGCAACAAGGTATTTTAGATAATGCTTCTGTCCTGCATATCATTTCTGATGATAAAGCTTTTCTCGTTGATTCAATATCAGCCTTGTTAATCGCACAAGGTTATAAGATTAAGTTGTTTTTACACCCCGTTATTAACCGTGAAAAAATTAACCGTGCACAAATCAATGATTTTCAAACAGAGTCGGCTTCGTTAGGTGATGAGTCGGTATTATATATTGAGCTCGCTAGTCAACTTGACTCTGTTGCTATTGGTACACTGGTTGAACAAATCCAAGCGCTGCTCTGTCAAATTACCAAGGTGAACACTGATTGGCCCTTGATGACGGCTAAAAGTCAAAATGTTAACCATAGCCATAATAAGAGTCATAACCCTTTAGCCAATATTGAAGAGACTAAATCTTTTTTATCTTGGCTCTGTCATGATAATTTTGTTTTTTTGGGTTATTGCTCTTTTGGGGTAACGGCACAAAACGATTATCACTTGGGTCAATATAACTATGGCATCTTTCGTAACTCTGCTATTGAAGGTAAGAGTTCAGTCACAGTAGGTAATGAAGAACTTAAACCGAGTAATTCAGAGTTCAGCACTTTCATTGCATCAGATACTTCGTTGATGGTGAGTAAATCAAATGTAAAATCGACAATCCACCGCAGTGATTATTTAGATTTAGTCAACGTGAAAGAGTTTTCAGCAGACGGTGAGGTTGTTGCTATTCATCAGTTTATTGGTTTGTTTACTCAAGTAGCGAATAACCTGAATCCTAAAAAAATACCTTTTTTAAGCCATAAACTTGAGTTAGTGCTACAAAGTCTTGCGGTACTAAAAGATAGTCATGATTATCGAAATTTTGTTCATATTCTTGCGTCACTACCGAAAAGAGAATTATACGAAAGTAGCGTTGAACAATTACTTACCCTTGCTAAAGGTATTCATCATCTTAATGTTAGGAGTAAACCCGGCACCTTTATTAGAGAGAGTGATTTTAACAAGCAGGTCTCTGTGTTGGTATTTGTCTCAAAAGATGCTTTTTGTACCGACCTACGTGATGAAATAGAGCAGGAGTTATCGAAAACTTATCAAGGGCAGATATTATCTCGCCGCTCTATGCTCAATGATAACTATTTAGCCCAGTGGCATTTTATTGTTGAAAAGTCGGAGCAATTGCCTAGTGCATTAAATGTTGATGCGTTAATTGCCAGTATTGAAACTAAAACGCATAGCTGGACTGAAAGTTTGCATAAATTGATAACTCAGTTATGGGAAGGCGAACAAGCGAGTCAGTTAAGTAATAAATATGAAAATGGTTTCTCCAAGAGCTATAAAGAACAATTTTCAGCTAAACAAGCTATCAGCGCTATTACAAATTTAGAAAAACTAGATGAAAATAGTCCATTTCAATTTCAAATAAACCGTTCTTCACAAGCGTTGAAAAATACCTTAGTACTAAATATTTATACGCTAGCGCAAGGTATTGCGTTAAGTGATTCTATCCCTATTTTAGAAAATTTTGATTTTAGGCCTTTAGATGAATTTAGCTTTAAAGTGACGATGGCAGACCAAGTCAGCTCGGTAAATAACCTGTACAGCTACACCCTAGAATATCCTGATAGTGAATTAGATATAGAAGCAATAAAAACTAATCTGGAGCAAGCATTGTCACAAGTTTGGCAAGGTAATATTGAAAATGATGGTTATAACAAGTTGTTAATGTCAGCTAATATTAATATCAGGCAAATAGTGATTATTCGTGCCTACGGTAAGTATTTACGTCAACTTGGCTTGGGTTACTCAGAAGAGTATTTTCAACAGGCGCTGATCAGCTACCCTGAAATTGTTCATGGGCTCATCGACTTATTCGAATCACGTTTTGCTTTAACAGCTAAAGGTATTAGCGAACGTAAAGTAATCACCGATGAGATAAAGGCCGAGCTGTTACAAGCGTTAGCTATGGTCGAGAAAATAGATCATGACAGGATCCTTCGCAATTTTATTTCCGCAATTTCTGCAACCGTTAGAACAAACTTTTATCAATTATCAGTGACTGGTGAGCCAAAAACGTACTGCTCTTTTAAAATTAGAAGTGGTGAAATTGATGATGCACCTCAGCCGAGACCTTATGTAGAAACGTTTGTATATTCCCCTCGTGTTGAAGGTGTACATTTACGTTTTGGTTTGGTTTCTCGCGGTGGTTTACGTTGGTCTGATAGACGAGAAGATTTTAGGACTGAAGTGTTGGGCTTGGTGAAAGCGCAACAAGTTAAAAATGTGGTTATTGTACCACAAGGCGCAAAAGGTGGTTTTGTACCCAAACAATTACCTACTAATGGCTCACGTGACGTTATAACGGCAGAAGCGATAGCTTGTTATAAAATTTTCATCTCTGCGTTATTAGACCTCACCGATAATAATACTCCCGAGGGCATTGTTAAACCAAAAGAGATTATTTGCTTTGACGGTGATGATAGTTACTTAGTGGTTGCCGCGGATAAAGGCACTGCGACCTTCTCTGATATTGCTAATGCTTTAGCGGATGAGTATGGTTTCTGGCTCGGCGATGCTTTCGCCTCTGGTGGCAGTGTCGGTTACGATCATAAAAAAATGGGCATAACGGCTAAAGGTGCTTGGGTTTCGGTACAACGCCACTTTAGAGAAATGGGCATTGATGTACAAAAAGATGAGATCAGCGCCATTGGTATTGGTGATATGTCGGGCGATGTCTTTGGAAATGGCATGTTATCGTCCAAAACAATTAAGTTGGTTGCTGCTTTTGATCACCGTGATATCTTTATTGATCCTAATCCTAATGCGCGATTAAGTTATGATGAGCGAAACAGACTTTATTACCTTGAACGTTCGTCATGGCAGGATTATAACAAAGCATTAATTTCTAGCGGTGGTGGTGTCTTTAGCCGAGCAGTTAAACATATTCAATTAACGCCTGAGATTAAACAGGTGCTTAATATCGATGACAAAATAACCAAGCTATCTCCGGATGAATTAATACGTTGTATATTGAAATCTACAGCTGACTTACTTTGGTTTGGTGGTATTGGCACATATGTTAAAGCCAGTAATGAAATTAATACCGACGTTGGTGATAAAAGTAATGATGCTTTACGAGTCAACGGTAATGATTTGCAATGTAAAGTTATTGGCGAAGGCGGAAATTTAGGTTGTACTCAGTTAGCAAGAATAGAATTTTCTAAAGGTGGCGGTAAAATAAATACCGATGCAGTTGATAACTCTGCTGGCGTTAATTGCTCTGATAATGAAGTAAATATTAAAATTTTACTGAATGGTTTAGTTGATAAGGAAACGATGACTAAAACCCAGCGTGATGCCCTATTAGAAACAATGACCAGCGAAGTTGGTGTTATGGTCTTGCGTAATAATTATTATCAAGCACAGGCTCTGAGTATTGATGAGGCCAATAGCCAATTTCACTTTGATAGTTTTACCCGTTTAACTCAATACCTAGTGAATAATGCTGAGTTAAATCGTGAGTTAGAGTATTTGCCTGATGATGAAGAGCTGCAAGCAAGACATAACGCACAACAAGGACTAACAAGACCTGAATTAGCCGTATTAATGGCTTATTCAAAAATGGATGTTCACAATGCCTTATTACAAGAAAAATCGTTAATTACTGATCATTACTTTGAAAAATATTTATTGTCAGCTTTTCCTAGTGCTTTAGTGGAAGAGCATACTCAAGCTATTATTTGTCACCCCTTGGCTAAACAAATTATTGCCACCAGTGTTGCCAATGAAATATTCAATCGTGGTGGTATTCATGCGGTACGGGAGCAAACGGGGGCCACTATAGCCGAAATAGTTAAGGCATTTGTTATCGCCAAAGAAGTTTTTGCTCTTGATGATATCTGGCGCGAAATAGAGTCACTGCATGATACGGTGTCAGCACAAATTCAAATAAAATTGTTGGTGGAAGTGCAGCGTTTTTATCGACTGATGGCAATTTGGTTTATTAACCACGGCAATGAGGATGACAGTATTGCAACGATAGTACAAAGGTATTCACCAGGAATAAAAACCTTGCAGCAGCTTGATGATGATGAAATCACCTTACCTTTTTCACCCGTAGATAAATCTCTTTATCAATTAGAAAGTGAGGCCGCTGGCTTGGCGATTGTTGATAAAATTCACCAGTTGAAAGTATCAAGTGTGGTGTTTTGTGACATTGTTAAAACCGCTTTTGAGTTAGGCTTGTCGGTAAATGAAATATTGCCATGTTATTGCCAAGTCAGTAAGTTGTTAGGTCTATCATGGTTAATAGAACAAACAGAAAAAGTACAAACTAAAGATCACTGGTCTAGGTTAGCACGCTTTAGTTTGTTGCTTGACCTGCTTGAGTTTCGTGAGAAACTTGTTGTTACTATTGTTAACAGTAATCCATCCGTCTCGCCTGATAGCGCCATTGAGTTTTGGGCAGCCAATAAAGCTTCAGAGTTAAATCGAGTCGCTAGAGTGATTGAAGATTTAAAATCTGCGGGTAGGGTGCATATTGATAAACTGTACTTTGCTAATCGACAAATACGGGCATTACTGGTCTAGTTAAAGCTGCAAAGAGGGTTTTATCCTTAATGATAGCCTTGCATTTCCTTGTTAAAGCGAGTGTGGGGCTATTTTAGGTAAGGTCTATAGTCTATGATTTTGTATTTTTTATTTAACTGTTCAAGTAACGCTTTATTGTTGCTTAAAAACTTATTAAATTCTTTAATGATTTCAGGATGTTTGATTGTTGAAAGGTGAAAGTCATAAACATCATAACTATATCTTCGATCGATAATGCTTGTGTCTGATGGTTTATCAAGCTCTTCGAGGTAATAACGAATAACACTTGGCTCTATGTCTATACCATCAATATGTCCGGCAACAAGTTGTTGCACCAAAATTTTTGTCGAAACATCCTCATATAATTTTACTTGTCCACTTTTTATCTGCTCGATCCAATGTGTTGGATAAAAACCTAGCAGTGTTCCAATAGAGTTAAATTCTGATTTGTTTTTTGTAAGTGATGATTTTAAAACCGAGGTTCCAGCAACTAGCTTTATAGTAGATTCACTAAAGGTAAATTGTGCTGTTGTCTTAGTCTTTGAATACCAACGAGAATTATCAGGATATTTAAAATCAATTTTTTCTTCGAGTAACCATCTCTCAAATCGTTTAACGGGCAAGGGCAGGTAAGTAAATGTATAACCTTTAGCGGCAGCAAAGGCATTTAATAGCTCTTTTGAATGGGTACTCCTGCTGGATTTGAATTCATATAAGGGGTAATAAGACACATCTTCTACGCCAATGATGAACTCTTTAGCTTGCAAACTTGGAAAGGAAATAAGTGCTAATAAATAGCATATTAAGTAGTGGTTAATTTTCATTTTTTGTTTCATGATTATTTCACTTAAACACTTTTATAAGCAAGTTATAGGAAAGAATGAGTGTATTTCTGTAAATATTTATCATGAACATGTCATTTTTGGTAAACAGTCATAAGCAAAGTATGGCTATTTATTCATTTTTTTGCTTGAATTCACACGAGTTTAATCGACTTTATTTTTATCATTTGAAAACATACTCTTCGTGAATATTCATGGCTAGTGACACTGTTAGGCCCGCTACTACGGTAAAACTGTGCGTTTAAGAAATCATTGTTGAATAAAAGCAATAATAAATTACGCCGATATATAATTTAACTATAACCTCAGGTTATGGGGGAGCGATAAAGCGTCAATTGTTAAAAGTGTAATTTAAGTTCAAGGTAAATGTGAATCAAATGAAACTAAATGATCGGGCAACTATTAAGCCCGACTAATTATAAAGCAAGCGAAATTACAATGGTGAATATCATGAAAGATAGAGCAATGTTTACGTCAAAATTATCACACTTGAGCTTTTGTGTCTTAACAGCGCTAACCTCTCAAGCAGCCTTTGCAGCCGAAGAAGCAAATGAAAAAGAGGAAAAAATAGAACGTATCTCAATTACGGGTAGTAATATCAAGCGTGCCACGGATGTAAGCACGTTACCCGTAACAGCTATGACCGCAAAGGACATTGAAAATACGGCAGCAATGTCTGGCGATGAATTACTTCGTTCAATCCCGCAAATGGGCTCAGTTAATTTTGGCGAAACTACGGGGTCTTCTAACGTAAATGATGCCCGTGGAGATGTTGGTTCATTTAACCTTCGTGGTCTTGGCGCTGGTAATACCTTGGTATTACTTAATGGTCGCCGTATGGTAAACCATCCTGGTACCCAATCTAAAAAGGGTGCTAACAAAGTTCCTGTCAATACGGTTAACTCAAATACCTTACCTGTTTCAGGGTTACGTTCATTAGACGTATTACGTGATGGCGCAGCCGCTATTTATGGCTCAGATGCTATTGCAGGTGTTGTTAATTACGCTATTGATAGTAACTATGTAGGCAACAAACTAAGTCTTAGATATGGTCAGTCTCAAGGTACGCCACTTAATGAAACAACGTTCAGTTATTTAGGCGGTTTAGAGCTAAATGATGGACTTTCAAATTTGGTTGGCTCTGTAACTGTATATAACAAAGAAGGCATGAGAGCGACAGAACGTCCTTATTCGGGAAGCCATGATAGACGTGAATATCCAGGTTTACCTGAGGAGTTTGTTGGCGATACTCAATTAGATAACCGTAGTACAGAAACACCGTGGGGCGAATTTAATAGTGAGACTCTAGGTAAATTCCACCTACAACCTGATACCATGTCTGGCTGTGTAGATTCGCCACTTGATGTTGAAGGTGTTTGTGTTGATAAAGGTAGTACAGGTCGAGATCTTCGCTTTGACCGTGGTACAACCCGTCCACTGTCTTCAGATGTTAAACGATTTAATTTTTACACCAGCTTTACTCATGAAATCAATGAAGATTTAGAATTTTTTGCTGAAGGTATTTATTATCAGGCTGAATTATCAAATTATTCAGAGCAAAACCATGGTGGTAGTAAACACCAATTTAACGTTGCCGCAGATGCGTTTTATAATCCATTTGGCGAAGAAGTGACTGTTCGTAAGTATCGTCCAGTTGATATTGGTCCAAGAAACGTTGTTGTTGACGATACCAGTTATCGAGCTCTTGCAGGCCTTCGCGGTTACATGGGTGACTGGGAGTGGGAAAGTGCTGCTTTTTATAGTGAAGCTGAAACTAACGATACCAGTAGACGTGTTGACGTAAATGCCTTTGCAGCCGCCGCTAACAGTACCAATGAAAGTACCGCTTATAACGTATTTGGTGGTGCAGATGTTAATAACCCCAATACAATTGGTAACGTACCCTTAGTTTCATCATCAATTAGCGACCAATTTGTAGTTAACTCTCATGTTGACTCAAAAACTAGTTTAGCTTCTATCGACTTTAAGGCGAGCAATAGTGAGTTGTTTGAAATGCCTGCAGGTGATGCTGGGATAGCAGTGGGTATTGAATTTCGTCGTGAAACCTATCTAAGTGATCGTGATCAGTATGTTGATGGTAGTAGACCATTTACCGATGCCTATGGTGTGGTAAATGACAGCTCTTTATATGGTAGTAGCTCAACTTCTGATGCAACTGCTAGCCGTAACATCGGATCAGCCTTTGCTGAGATGATATTACCGCTTATTGATAGTGGTGATCAGTATGCAGAGGTGCAACTTGCGGCACGTTATGAAAACTTCTCCGATGCGGGTGATGCTTTAAAACCTAAAGTTGCACTATTCTACAAACCTACCAACTGGATTAGTCTACGTGCATCTTATGCTGGTGGCTTTAAAGTACCAGGCTTACAGCAAAGTGCTGATAATAGTAGTATGCCACGTCGTACTACTAAATATGACCCTGTACTTGATGAAGAATACCCAATTATCGACAACCGTTTAGGTAACTCAGACTTGAAGCCAGAAGACAGTGTTAATACTTCTTTTGGTATTATTTTTGAACCTTTAGATAACTTAACCTTTACTATTGATGCATGGAATATTGAGCAAGAAAATTTAGTATTCTTAACGCCTTACGAGACTGTTATTGCCTATGATTATGTATTACAACAGCAAGGTTCAAGTGAGCCTTCTGTAATACGTGGTGCAGATGGTGCGGTTAGTGAAGTTCGAAATAAATATCAAAATGCTTCAAAACAAGAATTAGCAGGCCTAGATTTTGGCATAGTATATGACTTTGATACCGCCATTGGTGATTTTCAGTTTAATGTTAATGCAGCATACCTATCTAAATATGATGTATCTGTTGACGATACTTCGGCAAAAGTACTAGCAGCACAACAAGATCTTGATACGTATCCAAATCTTGCTGAGGTAGACGTTGAAGGGGTTGGCGATCAAATATTACAAAATGGTAGTCCAGAGTGGCGAGCTAAAACGTCACTTAACTGGAAACTTAATAACTGGGGCGCTGGTGTTAGCCTAGATTATGTTAGTGAGTTTATAGATACTTCTACTAATTATACTGATGAAGATGGAGAAAAAGTCTATTTGCCGATAGATAGCTTCACTACGGTGAATATCTATGCTTCTTATAAGTTTACCGAAGATAACTTTTTAGATGGTACTTATATAAGACTTGGTGTTAGAAATGTAGGTGATGAAGAGCCACCATTAGCGGATGAGTTTTGGCACGGTTACTTCGGTGATTACCATTCAAACCGTGGTCGTTACATGTACATGAACCTGAGCAAAACTTTTTAAGTTTTTAGAAAGCACTCCAGAAGGTTTGGTATAAACCCATGGCTCGGCTAGTTAACTTTAGTCGAGCCATATTTCCTTTCCCACGCACGTTTATTAAGAACCCATTATGAAAAATATATTTAACAAATCATCCTTATTATATTCAGTACCACTCTCGGTATTATTTTTAGTTGCTTGTTCGACACCACAAACGTCAGTGGAAGAAATAAAAGCACCAGTTTCAAATACAGCGACACAAAATACCCCTGCAGAATCAGCAGCTTTTATCAACGTACAATCTCAGCCTATTAAACCTACAGCATCAGTTACTTATCCTCAGTCCTGTAATAACGGTACGGTAACACTAAGCAGTGATTTTGCTGCGGGTCGAATGGATGAATGTAAAGAAACCAGTAAAAATGAATATTTCATTACCCTAGTTCCTGAAAATACACCAATTAATTCAAGTCCTTGGTATGCTTTTAAAATACAAGCAGAGCAAACAACGGATATAAGGATCACCATGAAAGTTCGTGGTGATAAACATCGTTATCCGCCAAAAATTAGTCATGACGGAAAAAATTGGCAGTTACAAGAATACAAGCTAAAAGGTGAACGCTTAATCATGAAAGTGAAAGCGACTCCTGAGCCGATCACCATTGCCGCACAAGAGATTATTAATAATCAGTATTATGTTGATTGGGCAGAAGAGCTCACGGCTAACAATTCCTTTACTCAAACTATTTTAGGAGCATCGACTCAAGGTCGTCCTATCTACAAAATAGAAAGTCGAAATGAAAACACTAATGAATGGGTAGTTATTTTAGGTCGACAACATCCCCCTGAGATTACCGGTGCTCTTGCTTTGTTTCCATTTGTAGAGACCTTGTTATCAAGCAGTGAGCTCAGCAAGTACTTCCTAAATAAATATAATGTACTTGTTATTCCTAATATAAACCCAGATGGTGTTAATGCGGGTAACTGGCGTAGTAATGCTAACGGTCAAGATTTAAATCGTGATTGGATTGACTTTACTCAGATTGAAACTAAGTTAATCAATGACTATTTACAGGGACTAGTATCACAAGGGCAAAAAATTAAGTTTGCCGTTGACTTTCATTCGACTAAAAATGATGTTTTTTATACTATGCCAGTAGATTATGGCGTTGAAAAATCGTATTTTGTTAGGCATTGGTTAGGTGAGCTTGATAGACAAATGCCTAATTTTAATGTGGTAGTAAAACCAGGTAACAATCCTGGTCAGGGTGTATCAAAACAATATTTTTCTGATAAATTTGGTGTTCATGCCATTACCTATGAAGCGGGTGATAATACCGATAGAACTAAAATAAAACGCATTGCATTTAAATCAGCTAATATTTTGATGATTAATATGTTATCAGAAATTGATCATGACAAAGAGTAAGATAAATATGACTATATTTAATAAAAAATTATCGGTAATAGCGATGAGTTTGGTACTACTTTCAGCCTGCTCAACGGAAGAACAGATGGGCGAGGGCCAAGAAGTTGATTTATTAATTACTAATGGCAGTGTTTATACCGGTGACAATGCTCAAGCCCAGCAGTTAGACGTGGCTATTTGTCAGCAAGAGATTTGTGGCTTATATCCTAGTGGTGAACATAATATTAAGGCTAAAAGAACGCTTAATGTAAAAGGCAAGATTGTAAGCCCTGGCTTTATTGACCCACACACTCACTCTTTATCTGAATTATTAAGCCAAGATAAAAATAGCAATCTAAATTATTTAACCCAAGGCGTCACTACCGTTGTTAATGGTAATGACGGTGGCGGTCCTGTCGATATTCAAGCGATAGCAGGAAAACTTATCGTTAATGGGATTGGTACCAATGTGGCACTATTAGTAGGCCACGGAAGTATTCGTGAACAAGTCATGGGGAGAGCAGAGCGTTTTGCTACTCCTGAAGAACTCAAAGAGATGTCGTTATTGATGACAGCCGCAATGAAGTCTGGAGCTATAGGTTTATCAACAGGCTTGTATTATGTACCAGGTAGCTATGCTGACACAAAAGAAGTGATTACTTTAGCTAAAATTGCCAGTCAATATAATGGTATTTATGACACCCATTTACGTGATGAGAGTACTTTTAATATCGGCTTTACTGCCGCGTTAGATGAAGCGATTAACATTGCACAAAAAGCAGATATCCATTTACACTTGGCTCATATAAAAGCGCTAGGTGTTGATGTTTGGGGACAAAGTACACAAGCGATTGATAAAATTGAACAAGCCCAAAAAAGTGGTGTTTCCATTTCAGCTGACCAATATCCTTGGTTAGCATCAGGTACAAAACTGCGAAGTGCGGTTATGCCTAAATGGGTCATGGCTGACTCCACTAAAGCTTTTCATCAGCGATTAGTTGAAAAAGAATTAGCGGTAAGGTTGCAAGCAGAAATTACCGAAAATATCCGCAGAAGAGGTGGGCCAGATTCTCTTTATATTACTGAGTTTATGGAGAAAAACCTAGTTGGTCTCAATTTACTTCAGGTTGCTGAGTTAAAAGGCTTATCCGTTGTCGATACCGCTACTTCCCTCGTATTACAAGGTGATGTAAGAGTTGCTTCTTTTAACATGTCTCCTAAAGATGTAGAGAACTTCATGGTACAACCTTGGGTAGTGACTTCATCTGATGGAACTAATGGTCATCCTCGTAAATATGCTAGTTTTCCAAGAAAATATCAAAGTTATGTTGTTGAGAAAAAATTGCTTGATTTAGCGACTTTTATTAACAGAAGCTCATCTCAAACAGCTAAGATCCTTGGTCTTAACGACCGTGGTATTATAAAACAGGGCTATAAGGCAGATATCATCGTTTTTGATGAGCAAGGCTATGCCCCACAAGCTGACTTTAATCAATGGAATAAATACTCTGTTGGCGTTGAGCAGGTTATTGTTAACGGCGAACTCGTGATTGAAAACGAAAAGTATCTGAATACTTTAGCGGGACAATTTGTTCGCTAGGCTAGATATTTTGTTCTAAACTCTCACTAGGTGACATATTATCGACACTGCACCTAGTGAGGCACCTTGCTAAATAAACACCGTTTAAATTAGCTTCAATGAAAGTTAAATTCTACTATTAGGGATAATTAAAAAACATTTTAGAGGGTCTATGTTTTTCCTTAAAGTCGTTGCGCGTCTTATTCTTTGTACCACAACTTTCCTTTCTTATGCGGCTATAGCCAATGAACCTTATGTGATTAAAGCTGCTTTGTCACAAGAATTTAAAGACGGTTTACACCACCAATATTTAATCTATATTGCAAGTCAGTTAGGTATGGAAATACAAATAACAACGATGCCTTTTGCTCGTCGTATGATGGAAGTTAAAAAGGGAAATTTAGATATTATTGTCGGTGTACAGTACTCGACGTTAAGGGCTGAACAATTAATATTTATTTTTCCTGCCTATGAAAAACTTTCTTTTAGGTATTTTTCATTAACTCAAAACACTGAGAAGATTAAGAGTAATGATGATTTGGTGGGGAAAACGATAGGCGTGATACGAGGGGCAAAATATTTCCCGATTTTTGAACAAAACACCGAACTTCAAAAGTACCCATTCAACAATTTGAAAACTAATATTGACATGTTATTACTGGGACGTATTGATATCTTTGTTCATTATGAAGAAAGTACGGCACTCATGCTGAAAACGATGAAGGCTGATCATCTAATAGCAAAAACAAATCATCAACCAAAGCACAGCCTTGAGCATTACCTCGCTATTTCAAAAAACTCACCGTTAGCAGCTAAAACAAAGCAGCTTGAGGACATTGTTGAACGAGGGATCAGCCAACAAGTCTTTATTAAGCAAAGACTTAAGCATTACCAGCAGAGTAAACATTAAACAACCCTTTATTGTAATACTCCAGCGGCTTAGTTGTAGCCAAGAACATAGCTTTCTGTGGTTTCATCAAGGATAGTAAAGTAACGCATTAATGGTGCTTGTTTATCTTCTTGTACTATTTCAGTAACGCTTGTTGATGCTTCAAATGCTTCTATGGTTTGCTCTGCTTCTTGAGTATTATCAGTAATGTTCATTTTATGTGCCTTATCTAATCGAGTTATAATGAGGTGACAACTCATCATCTAACCTTTTATTAAATAATAAAATGACTAAAGCTTTGCTTACCTATAAATAAGGGTTATACCCGTTACCATTCAAAGTGCAGGATTTCAGTGGGTGTGAAAAGTGCTTTAGGCAAGGCATCCATTTTAAACAATGGTTACTCCCTTGGTAAAATGAATAACGCAGCATAAATCTCTTTTAATCCCATCGAAGAAGCGCTTGAGCAACATCACTTCATCGTTGCTTTGATTTATAATGGAATAACCATTACTTCATCAAAGCGCCTTGAATTGAAATAGCTCAAGTGCTCTGAAACAGGCATCTTGAATGGCAACGGGTATATACCCAGGTTCTACTACTCTACATTAACCATTGAGCATAAAGACTTTATTAAAAGTATCGCTTAATAATTTAATCTTATTTACTTCTCTGGGGGACTTTTTACTCACTAATGACAAATTGAATTCGTAAGTGCAGCTACTAGGTTTAATAATTCGTATTTCACCTTGATTTAATTCTTGTTGTATAAAGCTTTGCGGCATATACCCAATGTATCGTCCTGATAAGATCATGGTTTTTCGGGTATCAAACTGATATGACTTGGCACTAAGGTTTAGCTTATGAAGTTGCTCTTTACCTAACATATCTATATCTATACCAGGATGAATTGCCGCAACGTCAGCTAAATCTTGTACTGATATGTCAGTATCTGTTTTATTATAAAATGGATGCTCTTTAGCACAACATAAAAAAATAGGCTCAGTAGAAAGAGCGGTATAAGTTAAGCCCTCTACCTGCTGATAGCTAGGAAATAAGCCAATATGTGCTTTATCTTTTAGCAGTTGTTTTTCAATGTTTGAGATTGAATCCCCATCTAAAACAATATGTAAATTAGGTGAGCTGTCGTGAAGCTGTTGGATAACTTTAGCGAGTTTTTTCTGTTTGTTTTTATCGAGTTGATCAGCACATAAGATCACTAATTCACCACTTAACTCTTTGCCAAGCGTACCAACTAAAAGAGAAAAATCGTTAAGTGAATCGAATAATTCTATCACTGCCCGATAAACCGCTTGGCCATCTTCAGTTAATGAAAAGCCGCCTCGACCTCTAAGGCAAAGCTTTAACTTCATACGAGCTTCTAAATTAGACATATGCACGCTAATGGTTGAACGGGTAATGCCTAATGCCAATTCAGCGGCGGAAAAACCACCATGTTCAACAACAGAGGTAAAAATACGCAATAAACGTAAGTCGTACTCAGTCGTGGGTTTGGGAATGATCGATGTTTTATTCATTTTTTCCTAGTATTTCTTATTTAGTTTGATGAGATTAAAACTAAAGCTACAATGTTTGTATTTAACCCGAGTTTTATTTGAGTTTCAATAGGCTTAGTTGAACTTTTGCGATTCGAACAATGATTCGAATTGGGAACATTACCTTGGGTTATACCTCACTTATACAAAGGAATGAATCTTTTCTATGCTGATTGTATATACTCGAATACACAGAGCCTTACTACCCCCTATTTTTGGAACCTATATGCGACAGTTTATTTCACTCCTTTTTTTGGTAACTTTTTTTGGAGGCTTACAAAATGTTGATGCCAATGAGGCACTTAGCATTAAAGGACGTCTCCTTAATGAAGCACAACAGCCGCTGAGTAATATAGCTGTCACGATAAATAATAAGTCAGTTACCAGTGACAAGCTGGGGCGGTTTGTTATTCCTGTAGAGCATCATGATATTTATCAGCTTAATTTCGTTAATAAGGGCTATTTTCAAGGTATTCAGACCTTTAGTTACTTCGAATTATTCGATAAAACAGGTAGTGTTAAGCAAGCATCGATTGCTGATATTACCTTAGTGGCGAAAACCGAAAAACGGGTGATGTTAGCTTTTGGTGGTGATGTCATGATGGACCGTCGTTATTATAAACCTTACTTTGGTGACACAATTTTGATTCACCCAGAAACTAAGCTCAGTGATAGTAAAGCGATTGTTGAAAATATCAAACCCTATATGAGTATTGCTGATTACGCAGCAGTTAATTTAGAAACGCAAATCGCCGATAACAAGCCGGGTGATCGCGCACCTAAGTCAGTTACTTTTTACTCTCGACCAGAAATACTCGACGCATTAGTATGGGCGGGTGTTGATTATGTAAGTTTGGGAAATAATCATACTTATGATTACCTAGAGCCAGGCATGGCCTCGACCATCGACTTTTTGCAGAAAAGCCCGTTAGGTTTTTCAGGCGCAGGTATGAATGAAAAACAAGCACTTAAAGCACATCACGATACGATAAAAAATACCGAGTTCTCTATGCTTGGTTACGTCGGTTGGGAAGGAAACTCTGATCCAACACAAACTGCCAACCATAAACATGGCGGTGCTGCTTATGGCTCCATGACTAATATCCTTAACTCAGTTCAACAAGAAGTCAGTCAAGATAGAGTCACCATAGTGCAATATCATGGTAGTCAGGAGTATGCGAATAGTCCAACGGGTGTAACTGAGCAAAGATTAAAATCGGCGCTTGATAATGGCGCTGCACTTGCCATAGCCCATCATCCTCATGTTACACAAGGATTAGAGTTATATGACAATAAGCTAATTGCTTACTCTATGGGTAACTTTATCTTTGACCAAAACTTCACTGCAACGCAACATAGTTTTATCTTATATATTTGGCTTGATGAGGGTAAATTCCATCGTGCAGAAATAGTACCGCTATATGTTAAAGGTTATAAACCTACACCGGCAACGGGCTCTAATCGTTATACGGTACTGAAACGTTTAACTGAACTTTCTAAAATAAGAAATACCCATATTAGCCAATCAGGTGGTCATGGTGTTATCACAGCTAAAACAGCGGTAGTAAGGGTAAAGTCTGCTAATAATTCACCGGACAGTGTGATAGCAACGGTTGATACCTCTGTTAAACACAAACTAATTTTTGCTCAAGGCAGTAAGGTCGCAAATTTATACCACTTGTCATGGGAAAAGCAGCTTAGTGAAATATTGATAGACGACGAACAGATAAAATATCGCTTAGGTAAGAACTTAGTTAATGGCAGTAACTTTGAAAGTTTTGCAACTTTTGATAGTCCTGAGCGTGGCCTATTCTTCGATAGAAGTATCATGAGCTTAAATAATTATGGTGTTAGTGGTAATAAAAGTATTGCTTTAACGCTGAATAAAGATAAAACAACCTCCTTTGGTGTGAAGAGTTTTTGGCGTGTTTATTCGGCCAGTAGACCATTAACGGTAAAAGCTAATTATCAAAGTAATAATGCGGTTAAGTTGCACTATTACTGGCAGGGAAGAAAAAAACGTCAAAGATTATTCGATGCCTTTAAAAACAGTCCTAAAAACTTAATTAAAACGGTTGAGCTAGCAGGGAAGAAGCAATGGCAAAATGTAGAAGTGGACTATAACTCACCAAGAATTGGCTACAAAAGTTATCGCATCCTGGTAGAGGCTGAACTTGCTGATGGCACTACAACTCAATTAAACATTGATGACTTTGCCGTTATTGAATGGCACAGTGCTTTTACTGGTAATCCAGCACCACAATTATTTACCATTGATAGCCGTCAACCTGCTTATATTGGTTTAAATCAAGTCAGTACATCAGAAATTACGGTAATTACAAAGTAGTCCAAACATAGATTACTTAAAATTCAAAAAGGTAGCATCTATAGTGCTATCTTTTTGTTTTACAGTAACATGGCTAGGTAATGACATTGGGATTAGCAATTGTGAATTCAATGCTTGGAGCTTAAAAGTAAACACCGTTAGCTGTATGACAATAAGTGAATTGATACCTTATTGTCATATAGCTATTTATTGTGAGGGGTAATTGGGACACTAATTGATTCTTTCTATCTCAATAATAGGCACAAAGTGCAATAGGATTTTAGATCACTTAGTGCGCAAATCGGAAGAAGAACCGTCAAAATATCAAACGTCAACTTTCCGACCATACAGCGGACATAAATTTAATCATTCCATGGCGATTTGGGGAGTATAGTGAGAGAGGAACTCAGGGAAGTCCATAATACCAACATTATATCAATTCTGAAGTTCGCTGATAATTGACTAATAGGTTTACTTATACTATCGATGGATAGAAGCTTTGAAGAGCGTTTGTTAAAGTGCTTTTATTAGTAGGTTATAGTTAATAGATATTTACACAGTTAAATAATAGAAAGTAAATCTAATCGTTTGTGAGTGGATTGAGCGACGGTGTTTAAATTACTTAAACTCTAAATATTGAAACCGCCTGTCCAGTCGCAGTAAAACTCAGGTTTAGTCTACTATTGATAAGTGGACAAGTTATCAATCTCGTCACCGGCATTATCACCTTTCGTTGGAAACGAGATGTCAATTGTCATACCCTTGTCAGGGCTACTTATGCAAGTGATCTTACCTTTAAGCGACTGGGTGACAATATTATGCACTATATGCATACCTAGGCCGCTACCTCCATCGCCTCGTTTGGTGGTATAAAATGGCTCAAATATCATATTGACTGTGTTCTCATCCATGCCCTTGCCATTATCGCTATAAATTAGCCTAACGTCATCTGCTTCCCGAAAAAATCGGATCACGATAGTGCCCCTTTGTGTGTGTTCATAGGCATGAATGACAGAGTTAATGACTAAATTCGTAATGACTTGAGAAATGCTACCTGGGTTTGTTTCTATAACAAGCTCACTATCCCCCTCAATACATATTTCATGATCACCTCGATTTGTTTCGGCATAAAGGCTTTGTGTAATTGCTGTTATATAGTCATGAAGGTTGAACGAACGCATTATTTCACTTGATACATCCACTGCTACTAGTTTGAAGTTACTGATCTGCTCAGAGGCACGTTCAAGATTATATAAGATCATATCGCTTGATTGGGTTATAGAGCAGATAATTTTATCCATATCCCGCTTCTTTATTTTCCCTGTTGAAAAAGCTTCAACAAGCATATTAACTTTTTCTTGTAAACATGAAACAGCAGTCACACTAACACCAATAGGGGTATTAAGTTCATGGGCAATGCCAGCGACTAATCGCCCTAAAGATGCCATTTTCTCGGATTTAATAAGGGCTGCATCTTGGGCCATTAATTCTTCAGCGTGCTGTTTTCTCTGAGCCACATACTGGCGAACTAGGTTGAGCACGTACGTTAATATAAACTTAAGTGTCAAAACCTCTATTACGGTGGTGATCAACACAGCCCAAAAAGCAATAAGGGCGTTCTCCTGCGCATTTTGTAAAATTTTTGCACTTGTTTTTAATTGGTAGGCATTGTAGGCAACGATCGCAACAGTCACACTATCATAAGCTTTTTTTTCATAAACCGTCACGCTGATGAATTCAGCGATACGCACCTCTTTTTTTACATAAGCAAGGGTGACATTGACGGCGTTAGCATAATTAGTCCATGCCGTTTTGATATCATTAAATAGCTCCCTAGATTGAGGATCAGAAAACGTTATATGATTTTCATTTATGGTTTGCGCTGTTTTATTTTTCAGTTCAATGACCTGTGATTTCAATTCTTCTCTTAGCGTTTTATTGGGAGCCATTACCAGACTCATGGAAAGCTGGCGTATTTCAGAAATGGGTAAGGAGATCCCCGTTGATGTCGTGCTAACTTGATCAACTGAGTCATATACTTGGGTAATAGACTTATTCACCCCATCTAAGCTGTAAATATTGTAAATCCCCTGTAATATCAAGATTAAGCTAGTTAAGATAAACAGAGCTAAAATACGTTTTGAAATAACTTTATCTGATAAGGTAATCATTTATTCCTCCTGATTACTGTGAATGATCTCAACAGGCTTTTTTAGCTCTACAGGGTAGTCGCCTTTTCTGACTGACCAATGATTATCACTTACTTCAATTTCCCATAAAGGAATAAAGGCCGATGGCCTGGGTTTATAGTAAACCTCTTTGTTAAGAGCCAATACTTTATTAGGGCTGGGTAAAAACAGCATATACGACTGATAATATACATGCTCAATCATTGACCTTAATAATGGAATATACTCAGGTTCGTCTATCGCTGTTTTGAACAGCAAAGATATATAGTTTTCCAGCAGGTCATCACTTCCTATGGTGGACCAGACACTGCTCGGTCTATAAACAAATAATGCCGCCCAGGGATGACGGATCCAATCATAATTCCCCCAAATCAAGAAGTCGTAGTTGGGTTCGTTTAAGCTACCTTTGGTGCTGAACAGTTGATTGAATATATCTTTTTCTGCCGCCACAATTTCAAGCTCTAGTTCAATATGGATTTGCTCGAGAAAATATTTGATATCTTTAATTAAGAACAAAAAACTCTCCTGCACCAGAAATTTAAGTTGCAGTTTTAAATCAGGATCCATACCATATTTAACCTGATATTTTTTGATGGTATTGATGAGATCTTCCCTTAGGTTTGACGACAAAGGGCTTTCAATAAGTGAATAAGGTTGCAAATGGCTACTCGCTTGTCTGACGCCATAAAAATTAGGTGACACCATGGTAGGTGAGAATTCTCCCTCGCCATTCATCGACAACATCAATAGTGACTCTTGGTCAATCGCTTTATTGATGGCTTCTCTAACCTCTCTCTCCTTTAACAGGACATTACCGTTGATCATATTGATATGAACGGAATAATTATTGGTGGATGGGGAGCGAACTAACTTTGCATACTCCGATAATACCGTGGGCAACTCATAAGAGAAGGGGATCGGCATGATATCAACTTTCCCTTCGCGTTCAAGTACATCTGACACAGCTGCGTCAGTCTTGAGGTCCAGAAAAAGGGTGATTCTCTCAACCTTTGGATAACGCGGATCCCAATAATGTTCATTTACCTCTAACTCGACGACAGAAGAGTTCCTGTTTCCTTCTACATAACCTTTGGTCAGGACATACGGGCCTAAAGAATAAGGGCCTGGGGCCGCCAAGTTTGGTGCGGTAGGTTTTCCATTCCAGCCATATTTTTCAAGGTAGTTTTTGGTGTAAAAGTGTATCCACATGGCATCGTATAAAAATAAGCCGTATTTTTCTTTTAAATAAAAGCGAACTTTGTATTCAGATATTTTTTCAGCATAATCGTAGACTTGGTCAATCGCGGTATAGGTGTATGGCTGCTTCTTGAAATACGCCATGTTAAGCAGTACCGCATCGGCATTAAAAGGGCTGCCATCTTGAAACTTTACCCCTTGGCGAAGCTCGAATTCATAGACCTTGTCACTGATTCGGGCATGCGAAACTGCCATATCATATTCCCAGCCACGTTCATTATCGGCGGGTCTTACCAAGCCTGCATTGACTGAATGGGATATGGCAAGATAAGGCAGGTAGGGTAAAAATATTTTGACATGTGAGCCTTGCTTTCTACTTCCATCCATACTTTCGCGACTGGTATCTGCCCTTAAACCAATGGGATTGACTTGTTGTCCCTGACAAAAATCAGAAAATAGCATCAACAGCAGCACTGCAACGCATAGGAATTGAATTCTGGTTGTGCCAAGGTACGAATTCACAGAGAAGATCCGTTATTTGAAAATTTTAATAGTTCGTAAGCAATCCTTTAATATTAGTACAACAATCAATTGTTTTCACAGGGTTGTTAGTGCCAATGTAAATTCCTTTTTGATCAAGTGTATAAAGTGGTGTGTTAGCTGACGTATATGATTGGGTTACGTTCATTCCAAATCTCAATACTTATTAAGGGAAAATGCTTATGTCCACTATATCTGAAAATAGTTAGCATAATGTTGAAGTTAATTGACCTGAAAATTTAGACCGCAATGTGGTAAAAATAGAGTCCCTTATCAACTTGCCCAACGCATTTTTCCAAAGTCGTAACGGGCTAATAGTTACAACGCAGAATACGACTTCAAAGTGCGCAAAGCGGAAGCTATCAATCGAAAGATCTAGAATACGTCATAGTCTGTTGTTAGAACCGATAGCAGACTATGTTAAACGTTAGTTATCGTTGTCAGTAATGTGGAAGTAGCATGTATTGCTGTCACTGTAGGTGAGAGTGGGTTGTCGGGTGCTGATGCTTTGCCGCATTGGGCTTTGTTCTGGATAGTGGTTTTCATAGAGTGTTCCTTTAAAAGTTAAGTTATATCCATATAAGATACTGACTCAGCAGCAAATATATTTGGGAGGGGAGTGGCGAGGGTATTTGTTAAGTTAACCCTGAAAATTACGGGCGGGGGCTTTGGAATATTGTGTTTTTCTTTTTCAGGTTATTGGTATTATTTGGATCAATAAATAAGCAAGGAAATGCTTTATTGCGATTGTCTTATTTCAGGTGATGTATCGAAGGTCAAACCGAAAATGTAGATTCACAAAAGCATTGATAACTCGGTTCTTAATAATACACGTAATTTTTGATGTTCGGTATATATTGAACAGAAGCAATGTCAATATTTTCGCAGCAATGGTGCAATTACATTATGACTATAAAGATAAAATAGATAGGTACCAGTATGCAATAATTACCTACTGATACCTTTCTTGTCATTTAAACAGGTATTACTATATACGTTAAGGAGCCAGTAACTCAATGATCACATTGGCAGAATCTATTAATGCATCTCCTTGTGCCTGAGTTAAGTCGCCTTTTCTCATAAATTTTCCAACATCTGTGATAAAGTCGTCAAGCATCCCTAGGGCGGAAGTTGTATGACCTAAGCTTACTTGCTTGTTGATATCGGCTAGATCGCTAAGTAACTTATTACTGCCGCCATTGTTAAGTTCTGTGGCACCGGTATCTATCAAAGTCTCAATGTCTTCGACTAAGTCATCGGCTGCCTCCATGGGGTCCTCAAGTTTGGTACGTACGAAGTGGTCATAGATACCTACGTGATTCTGATCAGTGTAATTGTGGTTAGCATCATTTTGAATAACACCACCACTAACAATAAGATCGGGTGCCCTGCTGCTAAATACAACTTTATTCCCATCACTACTCATGGATATATAGTTAATAAAATATAGATATGTTGAGCCGTTTGTTTGTTCAAAGGTTGCCGTAGATCGTGTTCCATCGGAGCGAAGACTGACTATATCCGTTATACCAGTTAACATATTTCGTCTGAAGACATTCCAGCCATTAATACTAGAAGGTAGGGGATTATCAAAAAAACTCTGATTGCTAGCGATAAACAATATAGTATTTCCATCAGGACTTATGGCAGCACTGTGAGCTCCACCTAAAACGCCTCCCTGATTGCCTGAGTTATCCAGATTTGTCCGAACATTGGTATTGGCATCAATATCACGTAATATCAAATCCCCGGCATGACCATTGGCATCATCGGGTAAATCATTTTCATCTAGAATAAGGTTGTCGGCATAGGTTAAAAACAATACTTTGCCATCAGATGTTAGGAGTGGGTTTAATGATCCTAATAGTATAACACTGCTGTGGTGATTACCCTTCACACCGAGACGGTTAATATTAACTAAAATTGGAGCATCCCAAACTAACGGATTAGTAGTTAGGGGAGCTGTTTGCTTCCGCAAAAAAACATCCCAGGAGCCATCAGTATTTCCAGCAACCATATTGGTAGACGCCGTCACAAAAACAACATCGCCATTGTCATTAACATCTGCTCCATAGGCCATGCGGGTTAAAGCATTACCGGGTTCTTCTGCAGAATTCATTGAGACTAGTGTCGTAGTGCCATTTAACATATCCCTTAAATAAAGTTGCTGGTGATCGGCAAGGGGTAGATTTGCCGAACCTAAATCCACCCCATCAACTAAGTTTGTTGCCCAAGTATCGAATAGGATAAAGCGGCCATTAGGGCTAATTTTGGACGTACCAATACAACAAGTGGAATTGCCTGTTGTTGTGCCATCACTACTTTGGTTGACAACTTCAGCCACTTGGTTCCATCTGTCATACCGATAGATCGTTCTATCATTTGACCCGCTATCGGGAGCAGCTAATGGCTCTTGTGTTGAAAAAACGACATATTGGCCGCTGGCATTTATTATAGGAGACGTCCCTTTGGTACCTGGAAATAAAACACTGGTTTCTTTTGTTTCCAGATTACGGACAAAAATTCCGTGTGATTCTCCCAATACCAAGTTATCGGCAATTGAGCGGAACACTATTTCTTTGCCATCGGCGGTGATATTAGCCCCAGCACTTACCCCTTGATTGCTTTGAATACCGGCATCATTGACATTGATCAATTTGGTAGTGTCAGCGGCAAAAGTTGGGCCGAGCAAAAAAAACGTGGTTAAACATAAGGAAATCAACTTAATTAACGTACTTATGAGCTTCATTTTCTTCTCCTTAGTGAACTTACATTATAAATAACAAGATAAGAATTATGCATAAAATAAGCCTTGAAATGGATATCATTTAAGTTCAGTTAGTTAACTGGAAGGATTGCTAACCTTAATTACAACAAGAACTAAGTTGTAAAATTTGTTGACACTTTTTTAGTATATAGAGCCGATAAAAGCGACTTCCCCGAAATATAGTTATCAGTGTTGAGTCATATATTCATGCATAGAAACGTGGATATAAATAGACTACCACTACACACATATTTCACGTTGCTTAGCAACTCAGCTGATTCGTTAACATCCTTACAAATACTGTATGGCCTCAGTCAATCGACCGCCATTTTCGCAAGAAACGGCAAGTTTGACTGGAATTCTGAGTGGTTAGGGTGAAGTAGTTTCTGGATTCGCAGCCGCGGTGAGCCGATTAGTTGTGGCGTCTTCGGCATCGTGTAAAGTTTCAGTATTCAAGTGAGCGTATCTCTGTGTCACCTACGGATCTTTTTTTGTAAAAAACCAGAATTCAACGCACAAGAAAAAGACCCAAAATCTATAAGTTGGGCGGTCTTAGGTAATATGATGATTTACACGTAAAAAGTTGTGACCCCTCTGTGACTTGAACACTGGACCTACTGATTATGAGTATTTTGGTTTGTTATCGTTTTATTGAAATACTAATAATGTTATAACCGCAATATCACAAAATAATTTAATAGAAAGTAGTACTTCGAATTGACACTTGTACTATTTTTTCGCCTTATATCAGGCGACTCCTATCTATAGTTAATGTTAGCTTCAGATCAAAAGCGACCAAAACCAGAACATACCTTTTTAAAATATCAATGTCTTCAAAGTGGTAAAAGTGAGCCTTAGTTTTTAAATCAATGGACTATTAAAAATAGTTCACCACTATTGGCTTATTGATCATG